>CANAAV010000008.1 GCA_947346365.1 uncultured Flavonifractor sp. | reverse complement strand
GAGGACTTCGGGGAGCTGGAGGGGAAGGTCTGGAAGTCGTCGGTCATCCTGACCGCCAACGGGGTCAAGATCGAGGCGATCGGTTCCGGTAAGAAAATCCGTGGACGCCGCCACAAGCAGTGGAGGCCCGACCTCATCGTCTGCGACGATCTGGAGAACGACGAGAACGTCAACACGCCGGAGCAGCGCAAGAAGCTCCGGGACTGGTTTTATAAGGCGGTCTCCAAAGCTGGCGACACCTATACGGACATCGTCTACATCGGGACGCTGCTGCACTTTGACGCACTGCTGGCCAACGTCGCCAAAAACCCCAGCTACAAGGCGGTCAAGTACCGAGGCGTCATCAGCTTCGCCGCCAACGGCGAGCTCTGGGACGCCTGGGAGAACATCTTCACCGACCTTGCCAACGAGAACCGGCAGGACGAGGCCCAGGCTTTCTACGAGGCGAACCGGGAGGCGATGCTGGAGGGCACCGCCGTCCTCTGGGAAGAAAAGCTGTCCTATTACGACCTCATGGTTATCCGCATCTCCGAGGGCGAGGCCAGCTTCAACAGCGAAATCCAGAACGACCCCATCGACCCGGAAAACTGCACCTTCCAGGAGGAGTGGTTTGACTTCTGGGACGACGACGGGAAGCAGCAGCCGGACTTCTCTGACCCCCGCTTCCTGTTCATCGGGGCCAACGACCCCTCCCTGGGCAAGAACAAGAAGTCGGACACCAGCTCCATTTTCGCGCTGGCCAAGGATACCGTCACCGGCTATATCTACGTCGTGATCGCGGACGTGGCCCGGCGAAAGCCCGACCAGATTATCGAGGACGCGCTGGAGGCGAGCCGCCGCCTGAAGCGGGACTTCAAACGGCCCTACTACAAATTCGGCGTGGAGACGGTGCAGTTCCAGTATTACTTCGCGGAGATCATGCGGCAGCGGGCGGCGGAGGCTGGCGAATACCTTCCCATTGAGGAGATCAACAGCACCCAGAATAAAGACGCCCGCATCCAGTCGCTGCAGCCCTTCGTCAAGAACGGCTACGTCAAGTTCAGCAAGAAGCACAAGACCCTCCTGAAGCAAATGACTGAGTACCCTATGGGCAAGAACGACGACGCCCCGGACGGGCTCCAGATGGCCGTGAAGCTGGCCCTGGACATCAAGGTCGGTCGGAGGGTCGAATACAAAAGCGTCGTCGCCCGCGCCCTGGACTTCCGGCGCGGAGCCTACTAAGGAGGCGAGAGCTATTATCCAAGAGAACACCATCATCCACGGCGACAGCCTCACAGTGCTCCGGGGCATGGAGGCGGGGAGCGTGGACGCGATCATCACCGACCCGCCCTATGGTATCAATTACGTTTCCCAGACCGGGGCCAAAATCAAGAACGACAAGTCGCCCTTTATCTGGTTCCTCTATGACGCCTTCCGGGTTCTCAAATCCGGGGAGTCTGGCCGGGGCTCCCTGGTATGTTTCACCCGCTGGGACGTGCAGCAGACCTTCATCGACGCGATGAAGCTGGCGGGCTTCCAGGTCAAGAGCGAAGTGATCTGGGACAAGGTATTTCACGGCATGGGCGATACCAAGGCGGCGTTCGCCCCCTCCCATGAGAATATCATCTTTGCGGTCAAAGGCAAGTTCAGCTTTCCCGGGCACCGCCCGAAAGACCTTGTTACCTTCCAAAAGCTCAACAGCTCTCAGATGGTACACCCCACCGAGAAGCCCGTGGGTCTCCTGGCCAACCTTATCACCAGCGTCACCAAGCCCGGCGACCTCATCCTCGACCCCTTTGCCGGGAGCGGCTCCACCCTGGTCGCCGCCAAGAAGACCAGGCGGCGGTTTATCGGCGTGGAGCTGGACGACGACTACTACCAGATCGCGCAGCGGCGTGTTGAGGAGGCTGTGGAATGAGCAGAAGAAAACGGCAGCGTCAGAACGCCCAGGCCCCGCCCACACCCCTGCGCCGTCCTGACATCCAGGAGATCGCCGTCGCCCACGTGACGGACAAATACAGCGAATATCCCAGCAACGGCCTCACGCCCGTCAAGCTGGCGGAGATACTCAAGGAAGCCGACGCGGGCGACGTGCTGCGGCAGATGGAGCTGTTTGAGGAGATGGAGGAGAAAGACCCCCACCTGTTCAGCCAGCTTCAGACCCGGAAGAACGCCGTCACTGGGCTGGACTTCGAGATCATCCCGTTCAGCGACGACCCCCGGGACAAGGAGATCGCCGCTTTCATCGAGGAGCAGCTCGGCGGCATGGAGGGCTTCGAGGACGTGGAGAACGATCTGCTGGACGCGATCGGAAAGGGCTTCGCCGTCTCGGAGATCATGTGGGGCTATGACGAGGGGCACGTCGTCGTCACTCAGATCAAGTCCCGGCACCAGAAGCGGTTCTTCTGGGACAGCCTGGACGACTCATTCAAGGTACGCACCCAGGAGCACTCCGAGGGGCTGCTGCTCCCGGCGAACAAGTTCATCGTCCACAGGTACAAGGCCCGCAGCGGGCACACCTCCCGGGCGGGTATCCTCCGGGTCGTGGCCTGGATGTACCTATTCAAGAATTACGACCTGAAGGACTGGGTCAGCTTCGCCGAGGTCTATGGCCTCCCGCTCCGGCTGGGCAAGTATGCGCCCGGGGCGAGCGAGGCCGACAAGTTGGCCCTCATGCAAGCCCTCATCCAGATCGGCGCGGACGCGGCGGGCATCATACCGGACGGCACCACCATCGACTTCATTACCACGGAGAAGACCAGCTCCACCGACCTCTATGAGCGGCTGGCCCGTTACTGCGACGAGCAGATCAGCAAGGCTATCCTGGGCCAGACCCTCACTTCGGACAGCGGCGGCGGCAGCTACGCCCAGAGCAAGACCCACAACGACGTCCGGCACGACCTGACCGTGGCTGACTGCAAGGCCCTGGCCTCCACCCTCCGGCGTGACCTCATCCGGCCCCTGTGCATCTTCAACTTCGGTGAGGACAAGCGCATCCCCAAGATACAGTTTGACTGCGAGGAAGGGGAAGACCTGGAGCAGACCGCCAACATCCTGGACGTGCTCATCGGGAAGATCGGGCTGCGGGTACCCACCAGTTACATCTACAAGAAGTTCAGCATCCCGGAGCCGGAGGCCGACGAGGAGGTCGCCGCACCCCGGGCCGCAGCGGGGCCGGGCGTCCTCCCGTTCAAACAGGAACTGCCCGCGCCGACCATCGCGTTGAAGGCCGGGGCCGACGCAGGGCCCGGCACCCAGGCGCATATCGACCGGCTGGCCGACGCCGCCGTCAGGCGCGGAGCTGGCAGCTTCAAGAAAGCCTTCGCCCCAATTCTCAAAATAATTGAGAACGCAGGGAGCCTGGAGGAGCTCCGGGACATGATGGAGGACGAGAAGGCTGTCGCCGAGCTCTATAAGGCGATGGACGTCACCCAGGCGGAGGAGCTGCTCCAGAAGGTTATGGTGTACGCCAACCTGGAGGGGAGGGCCCTGGAAGATGGACGGCATTGACACGATCTTCAGCCGGGAGGACATGACCTTCCAGGAGGCTGTGGACTACTTCAAGGAGCGCGTCCCGGTTACGGCGGAGATCTTTTATCAGATCGCCGAGGAATACCGGGCCCTGGCCTTCACCGTCAGCGGCTACACCAAGGCCCAAATCCTCAAGAAGTTCTACGACGAGTTGCTCTCCGCGCTGGAGGAGGGCAGCACCCTCCAGGAGTTCCAGGCCAACATGAACGACTTCCTGGAGTCGGAGGGCTATGAGGGGCTCAACCCGGAGCAGGCCGACCTGATTTTCCGCACCAATATCCAGACGGCCTACAATGTGGGCCATTACCAGCAAATGACCGACCCCGCCGTCATGGAGCTGCGTCCCTTCTGGCAGTACGACGCGGTCAACGACTCCCACACCCGCCCCAGCCACCTGGAGATGGACGGGCGCGTCTTCCCGGCAGACTCCCCCGTCTGGAATGTCTGGTTCCCACCCAACGGCTTCAAGTGTCGCTGCACTGTAAGGACGCTCTCCAAGCGTCAGGTGGAGCAGCGGGGGCTGACTGTGGAGACCTCATTCCCGGCAGTCGCGCCCGACCCGCACTTCGGCACCAACCCGGCAAAGGTACGCTTCGAGCCCGACCTGAAGGACTACCCGGAGCCGCTGGTGAAAGTCTACCAAGCCCGGCAAAAGGAGGGAGCCCCCAAATAGGCGCACAGGGGCCCACACAGCAACGCCGACGCCGGGGAGGGTAAAGTTACGGGGCAGGGCCCCGGGGGGCGTTGTGGGGCGTACTAACGGCGTTATAACGGGGCGCGGCGCAAGCATGAAGGAGGACACCGGAAAATGAAGGACTTTTTTATTCTGAAGGGCGGCGGCGTGGAGCTCACGGGAGCCCCGGAAACCATCACCGTCCTCCCCCTGGGCCACGTCGTCAGCTCCAAGGGCGAGTTTGATGTGGACGAGGGCAGCTTCCAGGCGATGAAGGCACAGATCGCCCAGCGCGGCGTCGATCTGGTGGTGGACTACGAACACCAGACGCTCAAGGGAGTCGAGGCCCCCGCCGCTGGCTGGGTGAAGGAGCTGAAGCTGGAGGGCGGGAACATCGTGGCCGTTGTTGAGTGGACACCCCGGGGAGCGGAGTATCTGAAGAATAAGGAATACCGCTACCTCTCCCCCGTGGTCAATGTCCGCAAGACGGACAACAAGGCCATAGGGCTGCACTCCCTGGCCCTGACCAACACCCCTGCGATCGAGAACATGACCCCGATCGTCAACTCAGATAATTTTGAAGGAGGACACGAGAACATGGATATGCAGAAGCTGGCGGCGGCACTGGGCCTTGGCCCGGACGCCACCGAGGAGCAGATCATGGAGGCTCTCCAGGCGATGGTCGCCGAGAACAAGAGCCTCAAGGAAGGCAAGCAGCCCGGGGACGAGGCCACCGTCGCCAACAAAGCGGTCTGCGAGCTGCTGGGCCTGAAGGCCGGGGCCCCCGCCGAGGATGTGACCGCGAAGATCATGGAGCTCAAGGGCGGCACCATTGACGGCGTCAACGTGCTGGAGGAGCTGAAGGCCCTGAAGCAACAGAACGCCCAGCGGGACGCGGACGAGGCCGTCATCCTGGCTCTGAGGGCGGGCAAGATCACCCCGGCGCAGAAGGACTGGGCCCGGAGCTATGCCCTGGCCGACCCCAAGGGCTTCGGCGCGTTCGTGGAGAAGGCCCCCCAGGTCGTCCCCATGGGCGAGATCGACCTGGGTGGCACCGTGGCCCTCAAGTCCGACAAGCCGGACGAGGCGACCACGCTGGTCTGCAAGCAGCTGGGCGTCAGCCAGGAAGACCTGGAGAAATACGGGAAGGAGGAGTAAGGCACTATGGGAGCTTTGGCTAACGCGAGAGATACCACTGAGATCATGAACGGCGGCAAACAGCTCGTCCTGCCGGTAAAGGCCAAGACCACCATCTACCAGGGGGCCCTGGTCGCCCTGGACGCGGACGGCTACGCTATCCCCGGGAAGAAGGCGGCGGGCCTGACAGCGGCGGGCCGGGCCGAGGAGACCGTGGAGAACACGGGCGGCGACGGTGAGCTGGTCATCCGGGTCACCCGGGGCGTGTTCGTCTACGCCAACACCAGCACCGCTGTCAACAAGGTCGGCGCGGGCCACGTTCTCAAGCCCTGCTATATCCAGGACGACCAGACCGTGACCGCCCTGGCCACCGGAGCCTCGGTCGCCGGGCTGGTTATCCGGGTCGACGACAACGGCGTCGCCGTGGAGATCGGCAACGGCCTGACCGCCCCCGCCGCCAGCACCTAACGAACAAAAGGAGGATAATGCGTTATGGTTATCAACCCCCAGACCCTGCGCGGCATCTATGTCGCGTTTAACACCATCTTCAACAAGGCCCTGACGGAAGTGCAGCCGATGTACACCGAGATTGCCTCCGTCATCCCCTCCACCACCGACTCGGAGACCTACGCCTGGCTGGGTGACATCCCGGGCATGAGGGAGTGGATCGGCGACCGTGAGGTGCAGAACCTCACCGCCAGCGACTACACCATCAAGAACAAGGACTTCGAGCTGACCGTGGGCGTCGACCGCAACGCAATCGAGGACGATAAGCTGGGCATCTACAATGTGCGGATTGAAATGCTGGCGCAGTCGGCGGCGACGCACCCGGACGAGCTGATCTTCAAGCTGCTGGCCGACGGCTTCACGGCGAAGTGCTTCGACGGCCAGCCGTTCTTCTCCGCCGCCCACAAAATCGGCGAGAAGACCGTCTCCAACATGAGCCACGCCAAGCTGAGTATGGACGCCTATATTGCGGCCCGCACCGCAATCATGTCCCTCACCAACAGCAAGGGCCGGGCCCTGAACCTTGTCCCGGATAAGCTGATCGTCCCGCCCGCTCTGGAGAAGGAGGCCCGGGACATTCTGGTCGCCGACTTCGTGAACGGCACCAAGAACACCATGCAGGGCACCGCGAAGCCCGTGGTCGTTCCCCAGCTCGCCGGTCACGACTCCTCCTGGTTCCTGCTCTGCACCAACCGGCCCGTGAAGCCGCTGATCTACCAGCAGAGAAAAAAGGCCAAATTCGTCTCCAAGACCCAGGAGACTGACGAGAACGTGTTCATGAAGAAACAGTTCCTCTACGGTGCGGACAGCCGCGGCAACGTGGGCTTCGGCTTCTGGCAGATGGCCTTCGGCTCTGACGGCACCGGGGCTGCTGACTGACGGAGAGGAGGGGCGGCATGAGCTACAGCACCAGGGCAGAAGTTCGGGAGATGATAAAGGACGACGCCCTCAACGCGATCATCGGGGACACCTTTATTGAGGAGCCCGCGAAGCGGGAGGAGCTGGTCGCCCCCATCATTGACGCGGCGATCGCCGACGCGGACGGCGAGATCGACGGCTACCTCGCTAAAAGGTACGCCGTCCCTCTCGCCCCTGTCCCCAAGGTCATCAACAAGTTTTCAAAGGACATCGCGGTCTATAACCTGTTCTCCCGCATCGGCATCGACGAGGGGACAGATCAGAAGACCTACCTCAACCGCTACAATGCGGCGGTCAAGTTCCTCACCCTGGTGGCGGAGGGCAAGGTCTCCATCGGGGCCGATGCTGATGGCGACCCCGCTGCCGCTGCCGCGATCGGCTTCACCGTCAAGTCAAACCCCCGGCTGTTCAGCCGGGGGCAGATGAGGGGGATGTGAGCTATGTACGACATCCGCCTGGAAGGTGACACCCGAGCTATGCTCCGCAGGATACGGAGCTTCTCCGAGATCGACCGCCGCAGTATCAACGCCGCACTCGCCCAGGGCGTCCGGGAGTCAACCCTGGAACGCTTCCGGCAGAGCAAGGGCCCGGACGGGCGGAGGTGGAAGAGTTCCAAGCGGGCAATACTGGAGGGCGGCAAGACCCTGGTCAAGACCGCCCAGCTCCGCAACTCCATCCACGCGAGATCGGACGCCTCCGGCTTTGCGGTCGGCACCAACGCCAAACACGCAGCGACCCATCAGTTCGGTGAGCCTGGGCGCACCATCCGGGCCCGCAGGAAGAAAGTGCTGCGGTTCCAGTACAACGGCAAGTGGGTCTCCAAGAAACAGGTGCGCGTCAAAATCCCGGCCCGGCCCTTCCTCGGCCTGTCGGACGAAGATATGCAGGAGATGAAGGCCACCGTGGAGGACTTCATCGGAAGGGAGGGCTGACCCATGCTCTACGGGCAAAGCAAGCAATACCTCCTGGAGAAGTTGGTGGCGGCGGGGCTCAAGTCGAGACCGTACACAGCCCTGAAAGCCCTCCAGAAAAGCCAAGAGTCCCACATCGGTGCAGTTCTGTTTGAACGGGAAGCCTACGCCCGAAACGGCTCCAAAAAGCGATTTAGGGATGAAGAGGGAGCGAAACACAAACGGCGCAAGGTTTTTGACCGGGCTGTCACCTTCGTTGTACTCATAGGCGACTACACAGACGACACCGTGGAGGCTATGCTGGAGAAGTTCGTCTCGCTACTTGACCGTGGCATCACGGTCGACGGGAATTTCGTCCCGCTGGAGATAGAGGGCGTGGAGTGGGTCGATACCGAGGACGCGCTGCTCAAGGCCCAGGTCGCCGTCCGCGTGACGGTCACCTTCAACGGCGGCGTCTACAAGGACACGGACTTCGGGCCGCTGACCCACGTCGAGGTGGTCGAGATCGAGAAAATAAACGGAAAGGAGAATACAGATGGCGAGTAGAAGCAAGCCGGAAGCTGCGCCCGCAGCGGCGCAGCCCCAGGAGCTGCTGTCGATTGATACGCTCCGGGAGAAGCACAAGGTTACGCGGCCCATCTTCGCTGGCGTATGTGCCGCGAATGACTGGAAGCCCGGCAGGGCTATGACCGAGGAGGCGTTCCTCCAGGCGGTTGCCGATTTTACCGGGGCCCCCATGGGCGCACCCCAAGGAAAGCGAGGCTAAGAAGCAATGCTTAGAGACGTTAAGACAATCATTTCTGACGGTCTGCTCGGCTTTGCGACCGCCACCGGCGACGGGCTGAGCGTCAAGATCGGGGCCTCGCCCGTGGTGTCCGACACGCCGATCATCATCACCGGCGACATGGACGCCGCCAAGATCAGGGGTCGGCTGGGCCTGTCCCCACTGGCGGACGCCACCATGGACGCCGTCCAGGGCGGCGCGGCCCGCATCTTCTGCCTCCCGGTCGCCGCAACTACGGCGGGCACTCTGGCCCCCGTGGTGCAGGAGGGGGATGGCGGAGGCAGCTTGACCGTGGACGGCTCCCCCACCAACGCCTTCCAGGTGGTTATCCAGATCACCGCCCAGGGCGGGCTGAACACCGCAGCCTTCAAAGCCTCCATCAATGGAGGCCACAGCTTCACCGACGAGATCACCGTCCCTGTGACCGGCTCCTACGCCCTGGAGGGGACGGGCCTGACCGTCCAGTTCGCCGAGGCAGCGGAGGTCGACCAGAAGCCCAGCTCCTTCCTGGTGGGTGACACCTTCACCTTCAGCTCCACGGCCCCGGCTATGACCAACGGCGACGTACTGGCAGCAGTAGACAGGCTGAAGGAGTTCACGCAGGAGTTTGAGTTCATCCACATTGTTGGGGAGAGCACCCTCCCCCTCTGGCAAGCTATGAGCGAAGCCCAGAAGGAGCTCATGAACGTCTACCACAAGCCTGCCTTTATTCTGCTGGAGGCGGCGTTCCCCCAGGCGGACGTGGACGGCGACCTCCACGACTGGGCGTTTCAGATGGAAGCGAACCGGAAGAAGATCAAGAACACCGACATCCAGGTCTGTGCGGCCTGGGGCAAGCTCGTCCGGCTGGACGGCACCACGCAGAATGTCAACCTCGCCGGGCTGGTGTCGGGCCGCTACGCCAAGGCCCCCGTCCAGGTCTCCATCGGCAAGACCCAGCCCGAGGCGGGCTACGGCTTCCCGGAGACGCAGCTCCTGGAGCTTATCCCGGCTGGCTACGATAATACCATCATCGAGTTCCTGGACGTGGCTGGGTACCTGACCTTCCGGGAGTACGACGGTCTGGACGACCTCTACGTCTACCACACCAAGATGATGTGCCCGGACGGGAGCGACTACCGCTACGCCGAGGACGTGCGCGTCAGGAACAAGATCGTCCGGGAGACCCGGAAGAAGGCTCTGTTGTTCAAGAATGACGACATTGACCTGACGGACATCCAGGGCGAGCTGGAGGCCCGGGCGAAGTTCATCGCCACCCCTCTCGACCGCATGGTGAAGAACAAGGAGATCAGCTCCTATGAGATCATCGTTAAGGAGGGGCACGAGGAGACGTTCCTGGAGGACGAGACCATGCGGGTCAAAATCCGCTACCTCTCCAGGGGCTACATCCGCGAGGTGGAGATCGACCTGGGCCGCGCCCCGATCACTGCGTGACAGAAGGGAGGATAAGAGACTATGAGCCTCAAAGTAAACGGCAAAGCCTACGACTGGGGCGACGTCGACGTCAAGTTCCCCGGTCTGGCTCTCGTTGTGCAGGAGATCAGCTACGACGACGAGATGGAGATGGAGGAATCCTACGGATACGGCCACCGGCCTCGCGGCTATGGCACCGGAAACTATAAGTCCTCCGGGAAAATCTCCTTGCTCCGGGACGACTACGAGGAGTTCCTGAAATGGTGTAAATCCCAGGGCATCCCCTTCTACAAACTGACCATCCCCTCCATCGTCGTTTCCTACGCCAACGAGGGGGAGAAGACCCACATGGACGAGCTGAAGATCGTCAAGCTCACCAAGCGAAGCCACAAAGCCGCCCAGGGCGACAAGGGCCTGACCGTGGACATCGACATGATGATCGTCGGCGGCATCGTCACGGACGGCCTGGAGCCCGCCTGAGCGTTATTCCCAGAATAATTGAGAAATGGAGGACACCCCCATGGAAAACATGAAAGATAACCCCATTTCCTCCGCTGCGCCCAAGCTGGCCAGCGACGAGGAGCTGAAGGCGAAGTACGGCAAGGTCTACCGCATCGGCATGACGGTCTCCGAGGACGACGAGAACGAGGTCGAGCTCGTTTACCGCTTCAAGCGGCCCAGCGTGGCCAGCTATGACCGCTACGTCAAAACGCTGGCCCAGATCGGCGCATCCAAGGCCAGCAAACGGTTCATGCTGGACGCCGTGGTGGAAGAGGATGAAGCCAGGCTCACCGCCGACGCCGAGACCTATCCCGGCGTGGCCATTGCGATCGGCGGCAAGCTCACGGACATCCTGGGCCTGACTAACGCGGTAAATTTGAAGAAACTCTAAGGGAGAAGGTCGCGGGGGTCAGGGAGAACGCTATAGAAACAGGGCTCCTGGAGATATATCGCTTCCTTCCCCTGCCTCTCTTAGAGCAATTTGACCCTGAAGCAATCAGCGACATCGGCGTATTTCTGGACTATGTGGCAAAGGCTCGCGTCGTCCAAGAGATGGAGAAGGACATCCTCGCTCGAGCGATCAGCGAAGTGTTCTCCTCGTAAATGGAGGTGAGAGCAGTGTGAGCTTAGAATCCATCTTCAAATTGTCGCTTGTCATGAACATGGTCGACCACCTCTCTGGCCCGCTGGCTGGCATCGCCTCCCGCGTGGGGGCGGACGTGTCCAAGCTGGACGCGCTGGGGCAGACCTTCGGCGGATTCATCAAGGCGGGCACTGCGATGCAGGGGGCTGGCTCCCAGATCACCAGCGCAGTGCTCGCCCCCGTAGAAGCCACGTTTGAAACACGCCGGGCCTTGGGCGAGCTGGCCTCCCTGGGCGTGGAAGACCTGGACGCGCTGGAGAGTGCGGCCCGAAACTTCTCCGACCAGTGGAGCGGCACCACAAAGGCCGACTTCATCAGCGCGGCCTATGACATCAAGAGCGGCATATCGTCCCTGTCGGACGAGGGCGTCGCCGAGTTTACCGCTCTCGCAGCCCTGACCGCCAAGGCCACCAAGTCGACGGCCTCGGAAATGACCTCCCTGTTCGCCACCGGCTACGGCATCTATAAGGGCTACTACGACGATCTCACCGACATCCAGTTCGGGGAAATGTTCTCGGCTGGAATAGCGGAAAGCGTCCGGGCGTTCAAGACGTCCGGCACCGGCATGGCCCAAGGCATCCAGAGCCTGGGCGCGTCGGCCACCACCGCCAACGTCCCTCTGGAGGAACAGCTTGCAATCCTCGGTATGCTGCAAGCCACCATGGGAGGGGCGGAAGCCGGTACAAAGTACAAAGCCTTCCTCCGCTCGGCGGCGAAAGGCGGCGAGGCATTGGGCCTCTCCTTCCTTGACGCCAACAATCAGCTCCTGTCTATGCCTGAAATCCTCGAACAGCTTCGGGGCAAGTTCGGCGAGACAATGGACGCCGCTGAGAAGATGGAGCTGCAAAAGGCTTTCGGGGACACCGAAGCCGTCGCCCTCATCGACCTGTTGTATTCCAAGACCGGGGACTTGCAGGATAATATCCTCAACCTCTACGACGCGATGGGTCAGGGCACCGGAGTCGCCCAGGATATGGCGTCTGCTATCCAGGAGACCGAACCGGAGCGGTTCGCTCGCTTGCAGCAGCGCATCCACAACGTGACGGAGTCCATAGGCAACAGCCTCCTCCCCACGGTCAACGACCTCATGGGGAAGGGGGAGCAAGTGCTCACCAAGGTCGCCTCCTGGATAGAGGAGAACAAGGAGCTCGTCAAGATCATCATGCTCATCGTGCTGGCGATCGGCGGCTTCCTCACCGTGGCGGGCACCGTGATCGCGGTCGTCGGCGGCGTCGGCCTCGTCATTACCAAGGCGGTCTCCGCCTTCAAGATACTCAAGGCGGGGTTCCTATTGGCGAAGGGCGCACTGGCACCGCTTATAGGCTCCGTGTGGAGCTTTACAGCGGCCCTGCTCGCCAACCCCGTGACCTGGATAGTCATAGGCATCGTGGCCCTCATAGCGGCCCTGGTGCTGCTCTACAACAAGTGCGAGTGGTTCCGCAACGGCGTCAACGCAATTCTGGGCTTCTTCAAGGAGAAGCTGGGCGCAGCCCTGGAGGTCGCCAGGAATATCTTCGGCGCGATCGGCGGCGTGATCGGGCGCGTCCTGGGGGCGGCGAAAGCCACCGTCCAGGAGAAGCTGGACAACATGAAGCGAGCCTACGAGGAACACGGCGGCGGTATCCGAGGCGCGGCAGCGGCTGCGATGGAGGGCGTCAAGGGCGTCTACACAGCCGGGTACACCTTCTTGGACAATCTCACCGGGGGCAAGCTCTCCGGGCTGAAGGACGCGGCAGCGCAGCGGCTGGGTGAGCTGAAGGCCGTCTACGAGGAGAACGGCGGCGGCATCCGGGGCGTGGCAGCGGCTACTATGGAGGGCGTCCGGGGCATCACCGAGGCTGGATTCAACACCCTGAACAGCCTGACCGGGGGGAAGCTGGACGGCCTGAAAGCCGCCTACGAGGAGAACGGCGGCGGCATCCGAGGCGCGGCAGCGGCCACGGTCGAGGGGGTCAAGGGCGTCTTCGGCGCGGGTTACAATTTCCTGGACAACCTCACAGGCGGCAAATTGACCGCAATCAAGGACAAGTTTTCTGAGAAATTATCTCCCATCACTGGCACAGTCGGCAGCATTCTGGACGCAGCAGGAGCCACGGTCAGCGAGAAGCTGGGGAATATGCGGACGGCCTACGAGCAACATGGCGGCGGAGTCCAAGGCATCGCCGCCGCTGCGATGGAGGGCGTTAAGGGCTACTACACGGCGGGCTTCACCTTCCTGGACAATCTCACCGGAGGAAAGCTCTCCGAGATCGGCGGCAAGTTCACGTCCACCATGAGCGGCATCGTTCAGGGCATCGGCCAGAAATTCACCGAGGCTGGGTCGGCCTTTATGACCGGCCTGGGCAATATCAAGAACACGGTCACGGGGGCCGTGACGTGGTTCTTCGACTCCGGCAAGAAGATCGTCAGCACTTTCGCCAACGGTATCCGTTCAGCCTTCTCCGGCGCAGTGGACGCGGTCAAGGGCGGGCTCCAGAAAATCCGCAACCTCCTCCCGTTCTCCGACGCGAAGGAGGGCCCGCTCTCCACCCTGACCCTATCGGGCCAGCGTACCATGACCACCTACGCCCACGGGCTGACCTTGGCCCAGGACGCCCCCGCCGACGCAATGGAGCAGGGGCTCCAGAAAGCAAAGGTGGCCTTGCAGCGCGAGCCGGTCGCCAAGGTCAACATCGGCGGCGACCGCAGCAGCGAGGACACCGACACCGCCGAAGGCGATGGCTCCAGCAGCGGCGGCAAGCAGGTCATCATTCAAAAGCTCATCATGCAGGTCGATCTGAAGAAGATTAAGGACTTGCAGACGCTGCTCTCGCTGCTGAAGGAAGTCGAGGACTACAGCAACGGCAACGGCGACGACGACCCGGACGCCGTACCGAGCCCGGCATAAGGAAAGGGGGGACGACCATGATCTTCATTGAAGACGAACGTATCAAGCTCAACGGGGTCGTCCTCCCTGGCCTTATCAAAAGCATTGAGGTCACGGAGACGGCAAAGGTAGACGAGCAGGAGGTTGAAGGCAGCGCGACCAAGCCCAAACAGGCCACCGGCTATGAGGACGCCAAGGTTATCATCGAGCTCATCATCGACGACACCGAGAGCCAGACCAAATACGAGCGGTACGCCGTCCTGCGTGAGATATTCCGAAAGCCGGGTCAGAATGTCCCGCAGCCCATTCCCATCGTCAGCGAGGACACAGCAGCCCACGGCATTGAGAAGGTCATCTTCAAGAAGCTCACCCATAAGGGGGAGAACAAGAAGTCGCAGCTTACGGCAAGCCTGGAGCTGTGGGAATACATTCCCCAGACCATTACAGCAACCAGCAGCTCGGGTGGTTCCGGGGGCTCGTCCGCCAGCAGCAAAGCCAAGGCTGCGACAGCGGCAGCGAGCAACCTTAACCCGGACTATCAGCAATACCTGGGAACCAAGCGGGGCAAGTCGCCCGCCAGTGACATGGTCACCGGCGCGGCGACCGCCGCCTTAAACAAGGTTATGTCGCAAATGCCATATTGAGGAGGCGCACCGTGGAAACAACAGAGCTCTATTATCCGCAGATCGCGGCCCAAGCCGGAGGCTACTCTTTCGACAAGGGCATCGAGGTCGAAATATACTCCGCCAAGTCATCCTATTTTGACTGGGCAAAAATCCGCTTCACGGAGCAGTTCCGTCCGAAGGTCGCCCTTCCGCGCAAGGCCCCCGGCTCCATCCAGATGGGCTACAACGGTTCTCTGGATGAGGTTTTCTCCGGCTTTGTCGCCAAGGAGTACGACGGCGGGGCCTACATCAACGAGGTCAACTTGAAGGACGAGATGCTGCTCCTGGAGGAGACCATCATCAACGACACCTTCCTGAACACTACGCCCCAGGAGATGATCTCCTTCTTCCTCTCTAAGGCTGGGCTCTCCAAGATGAAGCTCGCCTCGAAGGGGTACCCGAAGCGGAAGATGCTCCCCATCCGGGAGCAGAGCGTCGTCCAGGCGATCAACACCGTCAATGCGGCCTGGGGGCTCAAGGTGCCCTTTTTCTTCTCTGGCGGCACGTTCTATTGGGACGAGAAGCCGGAGCAGAGCAAGGTCTACACCTTCGAGCATGGGGTCAATATTATCAACCTGACCCGGGCGGGCGGCGTGTGGGAGCTGGAGACAGTCTCCGCGCCCTTCGTCAAACACTCCCATAAAATCAACCTTATCCACCCCCAGATTAGCGGGGAGCAGGAGGTGCTGAAGGTGGTGTCCACCACCAACGACTCCGGCTTCATCCGCACCTATATCTACTTCTAACCGCAGAAAGGAGGGGCGCGTCAATGCTTGAGGAAATGGTCAAGTCAATCGTCAAGAAATCCATCGCCGTGGACTATCCGCATCTGAAGCTCCCCACCGTCGTTTTCGCAAAGGTGGACTCGGTAAAGAAGCTCGATACCTACGAGATCAAGGAGCTGGTCATCTTCAACGATGACACCGGGGGCAGCTTCCGGGGCCATATCGTGGCTCATTGGTATGAGTACAAGCTCACTGTCCTCGACCGCTTCGGGAGCCCTGACAAGGCGTTCCCGGCCCTCCCCCAGATCAAGTCCAAGAAGCAGTTCCAGCAGGGGGCGATGGTGGCGATCGCGCTACCCTATGGCGAGCTGGCCCCGGCGATTATCGGGGAGGTGCGGTTGTGACGGGCTTGAAAGATACCGACATCCGCCTGGATGACTCCTGGCAGCTCACCCAGGCGGCGGACGGGGACGCACCCCTGTGCTCCAGGCTGGACTGCCTCTATCAGAATATCGTTCTGGAGGCCCTCACGCAGCCGGGTGATCTGTTCTACGACGCCGAGTTCGGCTGGGGCCTCTACGACTTCATACAGTCAGAGGACACTGAGCTCACCCGCCTGGAAATGACGCAGCGCGTCAAAAGCAAGCTACAGAGGCGGGAGGTCATTCTCCCGGAAACTATCGGCATAACAATCACCCGCGCCGACGATACCGCCCGGCTCCGCTGCACCTTCCGCTTCGCGGGAGAGGATGAAGCCAGAACGCTCAATATCGTTATCGACGCGGTCAGCGTGGAGGTGATCGCAGAATGATCGACAAGAAAACCCTTGACGCTGTTCTCCCGGTTCCCAGCCTGGAGGAACTGCGGGACGCTAAGGTGGAGGAGCTGAAGAACGAGGGCTTCGTCATCACCAACTTTCACTCGGGCGGCGTCTTTCACACCATGCTCATGATTGCGCTCCGTATCAAGATCGAGGTCATTGAGCTGCTCCGGCTGGTTTTAAATAATATGTTCGTTTCCCATGCCACCGGGATATGGCTTGACCTGAAGATGGCGGACTACTCCAAGAAGCGCAAGCGGGCGCAGAAGGCCCAGGGCCTTGTAACCGTCACCCGCCTGGATATGGAGGGCGAGGCGGTCAAAATCGCCAAGGGGCAGGTATTCAAGACCGCCCTGGACATTAACGGCGAGGAGCTGCGCTTCTTTTCTCTGGAGCCCGCCGTCCTCCAGAAAGGGGCCCGGACGGTCGACGTGCTGGTGGAGGCCGAGAACGAGGGCACCCGCTACAATGTCCCCCAAGGCCAGATCACCACGTCCCTCACCTATATCGGCGAGGTGGAGATCAGCAACGGCGAGGACTGGATAACCCGGGAGGGCAGCGATACCGAGGATGACGAGAGCGCAAGGACGCGCACCCTCCGCTCCTGGTCGGAGCTGGCGCAGCGGGCGATCGAGGACGCATTTATCAACACAGCGGAGGGCGTCCCCGGCGTCCTGTTCGCCCAGGCGGACTGCGACCACCCCCGGGGCCAGGGCACCGTGGACGTCATCGTCACGGGGACGGCGGGCGAGGCGACGGAAGGTTTGTTGAAACTTGTCCGGGAAGCTGTTGACAAGATCGCCGGGCCGTATGATAATATCCTGGTGAAGTCATCCGTCACCGTGGCCCAGGACATCAGCGTCACCGTCACCACCGTTGACGCGGCGACTGACGAGGAGATCAAGGGCCGCGTCCACTCCATCCTCGCGGAGCTCCTGGCCGTCCGCAAGGGCCGCAAGCTCTACGAGCTTACCCTCTCAGACATCAACCACGCAATCCGCAGTGGCTACCGCGACATTACCAACGTCAAAATCGCGGCCCCGGAGCAGGACGTCAAGCTGGACAAGGACAAGGTCATCATCCTGGGGGCCGTTTCCGTGACGGTCAGAAGGGAGTGACCGGATGAAACGGTTTGACACCTTCGGCGAGTATATGTTCGACCTTCTGTTTGCTCCGCTGAAAAAAGGACGCCGGGCAGTCAACCAGTTCGCTATCTTCTTCCGGGTCATCGGGCGGGAGTTCGATGATCTGAAGACGGCGATCCTCCGGGTCAGGGACGAGGCCAACGTCGCCAGCGCGTCGGAGGTCATGCTCCCTGTCCACGGCCAAGACCGCGATATGCCCAGGCTGGAGGGGGAGGATGCGGAGGCGTACCGCACCCGGCTCTGCATGAAGGGCATTATTTCACAGTGGAGCGGCACCCGCCAGGGTATCCTCTACGTCCTCGCGGCTCTGGGCTATGAGCAGAGCCGTATCGAGCCGGTCTATGAACAAGACCCGGAACACTGGGCGGAGTTTATTATCTTCCTGAAGGGCCGCAAGCAGAGCGGCGTCAACAACCTCGCCGTCATTGACGCTGAGGTTCGCAAGGTCAAGGAGGGCAGCAGCAGACCGTTCTATGGGACGGAAAGCGGCAACACCATCCTGCTGCTCTCCCGGCTGGAGCGGGGCGTTTCCGACTATCCCCGCTGCAACCAGCTCGTCTGCGGCGTGTGGCCCCATGTGGCCAGCATCGGCTATCTCCTGAAGTCGGACATCGTGATCGGCGACCGGGCGGAGTCCGGCGACGTCAATATCCCGAGAGCCGGTACCATCGCGGCCTCGGAGGAGTTCTATCATTACGGCGAATATACCCTATATGCTGGGCTGTGCTCTATCCTTGCAGCGGCATCCCAGGAGCAGCGCGGCATCAAGGTATATCTCAGGTGCGCCGAGCCGACCCGCTGCTCCCCCACCACCGACATTAACGGCGGCGTGGGCAGCGTCATCGCCTCGACCATCAACCCCCAGGGCCGGACGGAGGCCAGCGACGTCACCTTCCCGCAGATCGGCACCTTTACGGCCTCTCCGCAGTGTTACTGCTTCGGGGAGAACACCACCTACAAGGGGCTGGTCTCCGGGCTCACAGCGGGCTCCAAGGCGCAGCAGGGCGTCAAGGAATACTTGAGGTGCTCCCGGTCGGCCCGCTGCTCAAATACAACACATTCCAGAGGAGGCGGACGCTAAATGGCGAAAACACTCACTGACCTCGGCATCCAGAAGATCGGGCGGCGTTTTGTCGACTCCATCGACCACGCCAACTATACCCTGAACGGAGAACCGAAAACTGTCCCCCCGTTCCGCACCATGGTCAACGGCTCCGACGTGCGGGTCTATATCTACTTCGACGACACCGTCATCGGGGACGTGGCCAACGTGGAGCTGGTGGATAAGGACGGCGACATCGTCGCCAAGGCCGACGACCGGGTCTTCACGAAAACACCGGGCAAGGGGCTCTATGTAGCCTTCAAATATAATGTCAAAGAAATGGAGGTCGAAAGCAGCAATGGAGTCTTATGAGCGCATTGGATGGCTCGACCATGTGGTCGACATCATCACCGAGGAGGTCATCCAGGAAGGGACGCCCGTGAGCCAGACGAACATGAACCACATGGACGACGGTATCTGGCAGAACCGGGAGACCATTATCCTGCATGACAGCCAGATCGCGGACGCGCAGCGTGAGATCAAGGTGCTGAAGGACGCGACCCTGAACAACATGGTCAATAACGTCTTTCTCATCAATTTTGTCTCCGTAACGTCCGTGGCAATCGCGTCCGGCATCTATGACCCCGTGGCGCGGAAAATCTATGTATAGGGTCGCTTGCACCCGTAAAGAAGCGAGCTGCATCCTCGGGAATTTCTTCAGTGGGCTCTCCCAGGTATGCGAAAGCTGCCAGCGGCGTCCCCGGGACGAACTGGCCCTCATCACCAGGGATGGCCTGAAGCTCACCGGCGAGGCCAGCCTGACCATAGAGGGCCGCAGCTCCATCACGGGCGAACCGGCAACGGTCAAGCTCACTGACTACGGCTTCGAGTTTTACGGGGACATCGCCGAGATCGAACGCATCAGGAAAGCGAGGTGCGTCGGCTATGGCGGAACCGTCTACCCTGCAGAAGAAGGCTGAGATATTCCTGGAAAGGGACGTCTACCCCTTGCTGGTACGGCTACGGCTTTACTGGCGAGTCCTTGTTATACTTCAAGGGAGAGGTAATCCTTCGCCTTGTCTTTGACGGCGTAAAAACAGTGACCAAGCTCTGCCCGGCCCTCTCGTATTGGGAAGGTGGGGGGAGGTCTACAATGTGGGTAACAACCCGCGTCATAGGTGCCAAGCCGTTCTCAAAAGGAAAGGATGCCACAATGACGAAATTCCCCATTTTAGTAAAGACAGCGCAGAAGGTCAAGCACCCTATAATTCCGCCAATTATGCCGCTCAGACCATACGAGGAGATGGTTGGGTGGGATACTATCGGGGCCAGCTATAAAAACGCGCTCCGAGGGCAGCGGAAATACACTCGGGAGGCGGTCTTATACGACCTCTTCTCCGAAGTGAATAATGTCCAACTATGGCGTGAGCTCACGGCGATCAAAGCGCGGCCAGACCCAGATCAACGAAAGAAGGAGTATATCCCTGGCTCCTATCGTCACAGGACGATCACGGAGCCAAAGGAGCGCAGCCTCCACATTCCAAAGCTCCGGGACAAGATCGTGCAGACTACCGTCCATGAAGCCTTGCAGGACATCTACCGGCCCGTATTTGTAGACCGCTCCTATGCGTGTCTTTACGGGAAAGGGCCCATCCGGGCCGCGCTGGATGTGCAGCACGACATGAGGGTCGCCCGGATGAAGTGGGGCGACGAAGCTGCCGTCATAAAGATCGACGTGAAAAAGTTTTTCTATTCTATCGACCGCCAAGTCTTGAAAAGGCTCCTGGCGAAGCGGTTCAAGAAGCTACGAAAGAAGCACCCGGAGCGTTACGAAGACCTCCTCCGCTTTTATCGCCTTCTTTGCAAAGTGATCGACTCCAGCCCTGAAGGAGAAAAGGGCGTCCCCCTGGGGAATGTCAGCTCCCAGGACTTCGCAAATATTACCCTCAATGAGCTCGATCAGTTCTGCATCCGCTTCCTCGGGGCAAAGCTCTATAGGCGATACGCCGACGACGCCGTCATCATTGCGCCGAACAAAGAGACCGCGAGGGAGTGGCTTGCGAAGATCAAGCAGTTCGTCAAAGACAAGCTGCATCTTGATCTCAACAGCAAGACGAAAATATTCTATTTGCGGCAGGGCGTGAACGCCTACGGCTACAAAATTAAAGCCACGCACCTGGAGCTTCGGACGCAATCCAAGCGGAAGCAGAAGCGACGGGTCAAGGCTATGATTGCGAAGCTGAGGGAGGGCAAGAAGACGTGCAAGGAGATACAGCAAGAAGTCAACTCCTGGCTCGGCTTTGCCCGCTGGGCAAGTGCCTACAATTTGGCGACGAAGATATTCGCGCCCTACCGCTTCATCAAAGTGGAAGGAGAGCTACCTTATGGCGCAATATCTCGGCCTCGTCAAGCTCGGCGGATTTTACAACAACGGTACGATACTGAAAAGGCCCACAAAGCCCTGGCGTCCTGACTCAGAGCCGTATAGCGGCTGCGGCGTCGGCGACATCCCGCAAATGAGCGGGAGCATGGCAAACTACACACTCGGCAGCACCCCGGCAGCGGACGCCAACAAGCTCCAGTGGCACAAGATCAAGGACGGCAGCAAGACCCTCCTGATCTGCGACCGGAACATCCTGGTCTCTGTTTCCTGGAACGATCTGAACGAACAGGGCTACATCACCGGCAAGACCGTCACCATCGACGGGGCGACCTATAAGTGCCGCGTTCTGACGGGTGGCAGCACTTATAGGGGAAGCGACGTATATGCGGGAGGCTCGCCCACCAATAACGAGTGGGACAGGTTCATCACCCGCGAGGAGGTTATCACCGGCCTCCCGGCCCCCACATCGTCCGACCTGGACACCTCCCTCGCCGCTGCCGACAAGACGAGTGCCCACAATCAGTTCTGGAATTGGATGGGCTGCTACTCTTGGTGTCAAGAGGTATATTCTAGAAATTCGTCGTTTCGTGCGGTTCGCGGCTGGGTGTCGGCCCGCTACTGGAACTACGACCGTGCAACGAATCGGGACGTGTACGTCGGTTTTCGCCCCGTCCTTGAAATCCTGAACACTGACCCTCTGATCTCTGACAGTGACCGCAATCTGGGTGATAAGAACACCAACTTCACGATACAGTACAGCGTCGACGACCCCGACTCCGGCGACGTGCTAACGGCGACGGAGTCGATCGATGGCCGAACGACGAAGTCGTTCGGCCCGACGCGAAATTTTGTATATACCATTTCCGTCCCGGTCGATGAATTGTCCCTTGGGACGCATACCGTGAAGGTCGTGGTCACCGACGGCAAGGGCGGGACGGCCACCAGGACGTGGACATTTACCAGAACCAACAGCGCACCCACCATCAGCGGCGTCGATGGCAACCTGGGAGATAAAAACCTGGGCTTCACCTACGATTATACCGTCAACGACGCGGACGGCGACACCCTCACCGTGACGGAGCAGCTCAACGATGAGACCATCCGCACGATCAACAACGCCCCCAAGGGCGAGCCCCTTGGCGTGGCGATCACCTCTGAGAAGCTCTACACCCTCGACCTCAACTCCGTCAACACCATCACCATCATGGTCACGGACGGCAAGGGTGGCACCAGCTACCGGAGGCTCACCTTCAAACGCACCAACAGCGCACCGGCAATCTCCGGCCAGGATATGGCCCTGGGCCACAAGACAGGCAGCTTCGCCGAGAAGTACACCGTCACCGATATCGAGGGCGACAACGTGGTCGTCACCGAGTTCGTGGACGACGTGCAGATCAGGAGCTATCAGGCTACCCTGGGGCAAGAGGAGACCATCGAGCTCACTCGGGAGAGGTGGCTCATGCTTACCAATGGCAACCACCAGCTCCGGGTGGAGGCCGTGGACGGCAACTTCGCCACCTCGGTGCGGGTCTGGACATTCTCCAAGAAGGAGAGCGTCATCTGTTTCCAGCTCAATGAGCCGGAGGAGACGGACGAGGCCGCATCCAAGGTGCTGGTCACCCCGACATGGCATATCGAGGGCGCGGCGGCTCTGGTGGAGGCTTGTAACAACGCCTTCGACGCCGAGCCCACCTGGGAGGACATCACCCCCATGGTGGCGATTAACCGGGTCTATAACTTCACCAACAAGACCAAGACGGCGGACAAGTGGGGCGTCAACATCCGCTTCACCATCACCAAGAATGAGGGCTATGAGGGCGAAGTTTCTATTTCTGGCTTTGGAGGTGCCTACGAATGAGCAACGTGCAGTATCTGACCCCGAAGCGGTCTATCGGGGAATTGAACCGGGCGGCTCGCCGGAGCAGCTCCGCCCAGGCCGTCGCGGAGATCATGTTCGTCAAGATGGCCCAGGAGCAGCAGCTCGACGAGACAACGATCTCCGAGTACCCCGACCTCTTCACCCCGTGGGATGAAAACTGGCGGGGCAAGGCGGGCGACATCGTCCAGGACGAGGGCCAGCTCTATCGCTCCATCCACGACGTCAAGGACGCTGGCCAGAATACCAAGCCCTCGGCCACGCCCTCCATGTGGACGCGCATCGGCAACCCCCTGGAGGAGTTCCCGGAGTGGATTCAGCCTATCGGGGCGCATGACGCCTACGACCAGGGGGCGAAGGTGACCCACAACGGCAAGAGGTGGGTCTCCAGCGCAGCCTCCAACGTCTGGGAGCCGGGCGTTTACGGCTGGGAGGAATACCAGGAGCCGGAACCGGCCCAGGAAGCCCCCCAGGAAGCCCAGGACGGGCCCGGGGAGCCCGAGGGCGAGTAACCGGCCACCCACAATGAAAACGGCCCCGGGGGGCGGCGTGTGCCGCTTCTCCGGGGGCCCTATAACGCCCGCCCTCCTGCGGGGGCCGCTCCCCATTCTGGGGGCCGTCGCCGCAAGCGGGCGGGCTTAGAATTACTTCTAAGAAATCCGCTATTTTTTCTCATTTTCGCTGTCCGAGTTTCTCAAAAATTTTGTCGCGCTACAATCACGATCACCACAGCCCAGAATTGACAGCTCTCAGCACAAGACGCCGCCCTCCAGAGAAAATTTCTTTGGAGGGCGGCGTCTTACCACTGCCGTTTACTTCTGGCACTATGTTGTAAAATACCGCTGGAAATTGCGCCGGCGGACCGGGACGGCATGGGGCGGATTGCCCTTAAAATCCCGGTCAAACCAAGCGGGGACCGGCTCTTGTGTACATATCCGCTGAAAAAAGGCGGAAATTTGCTCCGCCGCCTCCGGCACGGCCTCTTCCAGCAGACGGTCCAAATCCGCGTTGCTCTCCGCCGCCGAGGGATGGGGCTCCGGCGGCAGGGCAATGCCCTTGGAGGAGGGGATGGGCAGCATTTTACTCACCACGTCAATGACCTTTCCCCTGCCCGTGCCGCAGGAGCGGGCCAAAAATCCCGTCAGCCACGCCATAGAGCGGTACGCCTGCCGCAGCTGGGCGGGGGAGGCATGGGCATAGGCCCGCGCGGCGGCGTTCCAGACCCGCCGGTCCTCCGGCGGAGAGGGCAGGTGGGAGCACAACGTCACATCCAGCCCGTCGTCCAGCATCAGCATCCGGTCAAACTCTCCCTCTATCGCCATGTGGCAGATGGGGCCCTCGGCGGCCCGCTCATCCACATAGCCGTGGCAGGCGCTGTCCAGCGCCAGGTGGCACAAAAAGCCCGCGCTGTATCCCACCGCCATGGGCAGATCTTCCTCAACGGCTTGGCGCAGCCGCTGGGCCGCCGGCAGGGCGGAGCCGCGGTGCATCCACACCGCCTCCCGCCGGACGGCGTTTGGGCGGATAGGCTGGTAAAAAAACAAAGGGTCCGGTCCCAGACAGCCCAGCTGGAACGCCGCCCGCTCCCGCCGGATCTCTTTTGCCAGGTCCTCCGGCAGATCCGCCAGAACCCTGTCTCCAAATTTCAGATGCGCATAATAATTGGGCATAGCTCCCTCGTCCTTTTGCCGCAAATTCTATTTGCTTTTTTACACAGTATATCATATGCGTCAAGAGAAAGAAATCAAAAAATGCAGCATTCCCCAGCGCGGCCCGGCGGCGCGCGCATTTGCGGCGCGAAAAGCGTTTTCTCCGGCGCACAGGCCGCCGGAGAAAACACACGTTAGCCACCTTTGGAGAACAGCCAATACCGTTGGGAACGCGGCCGGCCACGTTCTCCCGCGGGATACTACGGCTTAGGCCTTGTCTGAAACATGGAACCATGCCCAAGGGAGAGAGATTTTTTCAGCCGGCAAGGGGTTTTGACGCAGGAATCCCGGCGGACTTCAAGGAGAAACCCCGCCGTCCAGATGGAAAAAGGCCCGTTATTGGGGCATTTTTCCATTTTTCAGACAAGATAGCCGCAGGCAGCAAGAAAACCAGTTCTATCTTCTGAGAACGGCTGCTCGACCTGAGTCCGAAAACGCATCTTTCCGGTCCCCCGCGAGAGTAAACTGTGCTACCATCTGCTTCAAGCTGGCAGCCTCAGCAGACAGCTCCTCGCTGGCAGCGGCACTTTCCTGAGCAGTGGCGCTGTTGGTCTGGACTACAGAGGAGATTTGGTCAATGCCCTCTGTGACCTGGGCGATAGCGGCGGTCTGGTTGGTCACCGCTTCCACCACAATGTCCATCTGGGCGGTGACCTGCCCGGCGGAAACGCTGGTCTCCTCCAGGGATTTGGTAACATTCCCCACCGCCTGTCTGCCCGCATTGACGGCGGCGATAGAACCCTCAATCAAGTCTTTCGTAGCCTTGGCTGCCTCGTCAGATTTGGTAGCCAGGTCCCGCACCTCGTCGGCCACGACGGCGAACCCCTTCCCAGCCGCACCCGCCCGGGCGGCCTCCACGGCGGCATTCAGCGCCAAAATGTTGGTCTGGAAGGCGATGTTTTCAATGGTGGTGAGGATCTTAGAAATCTCCTCAGAGGAGCTGGAGATCTTCTCCATAGCGTCGTTGAGCTCTTTGACGTGCTCTAAGCTGACGCCTAGCTGTCCGCCGGCCTGATTGACGAAGCGCCCTGCCTCTCCAGCGGCGGCAGTGGTCTTTTTGGCGCTGTTTGAGATATCCGTGATGGTGGCCGCCAGTTCTTCCATAGAGCTGGCCTGGGTCATGGCGCCTTGGCTCAGGGCCTGGGCGCCCATGGAGACCTGATTGCTGGCAGCGGAGACCTGCCCCGCGGAGGCGTTAATCTGGCCCATCGTATTGCTCATGGAACGGGATATTTCCTCCAGCGCGGCTTTGATCTTCGCAAACTCCCCGGTGTATCGATACTTCAGGGTGAACGCCAGATTCCCCGCAGCGATTTCCCGCAGCTTATCGGATATCTCCTGAATATAGTCTACATAGTCCCGAAGGCGCAGGGTCACCTGGTTGAAGTCGTGGGCCAATACGCCCAGCTCATCCTTGGACTGGTAATGGATCTCCTGGTCCAGCTCACCCTCCGCGATCCGCGTCGCCGCAAGGCTCAGCTCCTGAACCGGACGGCCGATCACCCGGCGGACCTGCACCACCACCAGGACGATGAGCACCAGCACGGCCAGGACCGCCACCAGCAGCATGTTTAGGGTCAGCTGGTGGAGTTCCTTTAGAACTTCTCCCCTGGATACGTAGGCCACCGCTGTCCAGTCGCTGTCGGGAATATTCTCTACAAGGATATATGTATTTTCATAGAGAGACAGCCCAGTCTTTCCGGAGGCAATTTGATCGTTGGCATAGGCGTACATGCCCTCGCTTAGTTCGCTCAGGCGCTGCCCGGTAATCTCCGCATCCTGATGGCCGATAATGGTGTTCGTTCTGGTGTCCACCAGGAAAATGCCGCCGGTGTCCTCAATCCGGACTTGGCTGACGATCTTGGAGATGGAATCCAAATACACGTCCGCCGCGGCGACGCCGCGCACCGCGCCGTGCCGGGACTTCAGCACGCCGGACGCCCCCACCACATAGGACTGGCTGTCCTCGTCGAAGTACACGTCGCCTAAAAGAAAGGCCTCTGAATTCAGGCCGTCCTGATACCAGCTCTTGGCTGTGGCGTCAAAGTCGGGCCCCGGCACAAAGGTAGCGTGGTACAGCGAGCCGTCCGTCAGGGCTACATACAGCCCGGCGGGATAGGCGTCGTTCTGATCGACGGTATGCTTGATATACTCCGTCATTTCAGGCACGTCCATGTCCTCGTATTCGATGGTGTCCCGCTGCGTCTCCAGCATGGTCAGGGTGCTGTTCATCCAGGCCCTGGTCTCCTGGACTGTCCGGTCGGTGGTCGTCTGAAGCAAATTTTCACTCTTGTCCAGCAGTGCGCTAGACATCTGAATATAGACCACAGCAAATAAGATCGCCACCGCGATGACGACGCTTACTACAATGGCCGACGCCAGCTTTCCCGTAATGCCCCACTCACGCCGGACCGCGCCGGGCCTTACGGACGCTCCCTTTTCTCGTTTCATAATCATGCTCCCTACAACTGTTTTTTCTCTCGGCCTTGATCCCTTTTGAGGGGGGCCTCCTTAAAGAGGGAAATCCATATAATGGAGAAAATATTATATTCCTTTTCCAGGGAAAAAGCAAGACATTTAGCCCTGGACCTAATTTCTCAATAAAAACCGCGCTTAATTTCAGTGTTGGGGCAGATCCAAACAGCCGCGAAGGGAGGCATTTAGCGGACAAATTGACCCACGCTTGCAGCATCAGCTCCAGCCCTATGGGCGGCCGGCTCAGGAAAGCTCCGCCGACCGCCCGTGGGCTTTTTCTCTTATTTTCCGCCCTTGAGGGCCTTCATGCGCTCGGCATGGCTGAGGATGCGCTTGCGCAGGCGCAGGTTCTCCGGCGTGACCTCCAGCAGCTCGTCGTCCGCCAAAAATTCCAGGCACTGCTCCAGGCTCAGCTGCCGCGGGGGCATCAGGCGCAGGGCCTCGTCGGAGCCGGAGGCGCGCATATTGGTCAGTTGCTTCTTTTTGCAGATATTGACCGAAATGTCCTCCTGCTTGGGGGTCTCTCCCACCACCATACCTGCGTACACCGGCACGCCCGCTCCGATAAAGAGCACCCCCCGCTCCTGGGCGTTGAACAGTCCGTAGGTGACGCTCTCGCCGGTCTCAAAAGATACCAGCGAGCCGGAGTTGCGCCGCTGAATCTCCCCCTTCACCGGCGCATAGCTGTCAAACACCGAGGCCATGATGCCCTCTCCCTTGGTGTCGGTCAAAAATTCGTTGCGGTAGCCGAACAATCCCCTGGCGGGCACTAAAAACTCCAGCTTCATCCGCTCGCCCACGGGAGTCATCTCTACCAAATCGCCCTTGCGGGAGCCGATCTTTTCAATCACCGCGCCCACTGCATCGGCGGGCACGTCGGCCACCAGGCGCTCAATTGGCTCGCACCGCTTCCCGTCGATCTCCTGATAGAGCACCCGGGGGGGAGACACCTGAAACTCGTATCCCTCCCGGCGCATGGTCTCGATGAGGATGGACAGGCTCATCTCCCCCCGGCCGGCCACATTGAAGGAGTCGGTGGAATCCGTTTCGCTGACCCGCAGGGACACATCCTTCAGCGTCTCCCGGAACAGCCGCTCCCGCAGCTGGCGGGAGGTGACAAACTTGCCCTCCCGTCCGGCGAAGGGGGAGTCGTTGACCGAAAAGGTCATCTCAATCGTGGGGGCGGAAATCTTGACAAACTCAATGGGCTCCACAGCGTCGGGGGCGCAGACGGTGTCGCCGATGGTCACGTCTCCGATGCCGCTCATGGCGATGATGTTTCCGGCGGAGGCTTCGGTGACCGCCACCCGGCCCAGGCCGTCAAATTGGTACAGCGCCACCGCCTTGGCCTTCTTAGCGGGCTGGTCCGGGCTGTGGAAATTGCACACGGCAATCTCCTGGTTCTGCTTAATCTCCCCCCGCTCAATGCGCCCAATGGCGATGCGCCCTACAAACTCGTTGTAATCAATGGAGGAAACCAGCATCTGGAAGGGCGCCTGCACGTCCGCCTCCGGGGCGGGGATATAGTCCAAAATAGTCTCAAAGAGGGGAACCAGATTCTTGCCCTCCGCCTCGGGGGAGTAGGAAGCCGTCCCCTGCCTTCCGGAGCAGAAGAGCATGGGAGAATCCAGCTGCTCGTCGGTGGCGTCCAGATCCAGCAGCAGCTCCAGCACCTCGTCCACCACCTCGTGGATCCGCTGGTCCGGGCGGTCGATCTTGTTGACCACCACGATGACCCGGTGGCCCAGCTCCAGGGCCTTGGACAGCACAAAACGGGTCTGGGGCATGGGGCCCTCGGCGGCGTCCACCAGAAGAATAACGCCGTTGACCATCTTCAGGATCCGCTCTACCTCGCCGCCAAAGTCGGCGTGGCCCGGCGTATCCACAATGTTGATCTTTACATCTTTATAATGGACGGCGGTATTTTTGGCCAGAATGGTAATCCCCCGCTCCCGCTCCAGGTCGTTGGAGTCCATAACCCGGTCCACGGTGGCCTGGTTCTCCCGGTAAATGCCCCCCTGCTTGAGCATCTCATCCACCAGCGTGGTTTTCCCGTGGTCAACGTGGGCGATAATCGCTACATTTCTCAGTTTGCTGTCCTGCAAAGCCGTGCACCTCGAATCATTATCTTAACAGAATATTTTTGAAAGCTCGACCTCGTATTATACCGCAGCGCGGGACAAAGTGCAACGGATTTCATAAAATTTTTTCCCATCCGGACCGGTGGAGCGCTGAGGGCAGAATTTCCAGTCCGTTCATAAAAGAAGTGTTGTTTTTCCGGTGAATCCCTGTATAATGGTTGTATTCAGCCGCTGAAGCTCCGGGGCTTGTTCGAAGCTGTTAAAACGCACAGGCGGCGCACTGAAATTCTGTTCGGAGGGGAGCTCTTTGAAAAAGCTGCTG
Organism: uncultured Flavonifractor sp.; assembly: GCA_947346365.1. GTDB lineage: Bacteria > Bacillota > Clostridia > Oscillospirales > Oscillospiraceae > CANAAV01. The sequence continues at coordinate 66,772 of CANAAV010000008.1, read as the reverse complement.
TTTATCTACAATACCCACGCGGGAAAAGGGCTGCTGAAAAACCATCTGGCCGATGTACTGGACGCCTTTGTTAAAGCCGGATGGGATGTAACGGTCCGCCCCACCCAGGGTGCGGGAGACGCCACCGCCGCCGCTCTGGAGCGGGCGGGAGAATTCGACCGGATTGTCTGCTCCGGCGGAGACGGCACCCTGCACGAGGTCGTGGCGGGTCTGATGCGGCGTCAGGACCGTCCGGAGGTCGGGTATATTCCCGCAGGCACTACCAATGACTTTGCCAAGAACCTCTCCCTGCCCCGGGGCATGGCGGCTATGGCCCAGACCGCCGCCGCCGGAGTGCCCAGGCCGGTGGATATCGGGCGCTTTAACGACCGCACCTTTATTTACGTGGCGGCCTTTGGGGCCTTTACGGACGTCTCTTATAACACCCCCCAGCAATTCAAAAACCTCTTTGGGCATCTGGCCTATGTCCTGGAGGGGGCCACCCGGCTGGGCTCTATCCAGGCCTATCCCCTCACCGTGGAGCACGATGGCGGCGTGGAGGAGGGGGAGTTCTGCTACGGCATGGTGTCCAACACGGTGTCGGTAGGAGGTTTTAAAGGCGCTCCCGCCGATACCGTCAAGCTGGACGACGGTCTTTTTGAGTGCGTTTTGGTGCGCCTGCCCCAAAACGCCGTCCAGCTCCAGGCGGTCATCCGGGCCCTGCTGCAAATGGCCCCGGACGAAAACGGGCTGGTCGTCAGCCTGCGCACCTCTCATTTGAATATCACCTGTCCGGATGAGCTGCCCTGGACCCTGGACGGTGAATACGGCGGCTCCCCCCGGCAAGCGGAAATTCAAAACTGCGCCCAGGCGGTGCGCATCGTCTACGGAAAGTAAACTGTAAAGGCAGATATAACATGGAGTATCAAGCTGGGACCTATGACATCGCGGTGATCGGCGCGGGCCACGCAGGCATTGAGGCGGCCTTAGCCGCCGCCCGGATGGGACTGCGGACGGTCTGCTTCACCGTCAATCTGGACGCCGTGGGCAATATGCCCTGCAACCCGGCCATCGGCGGCACCGGAAAAGGGCACCTGGTCCGGGAGTTAGACGCCCTGGGCGGCGAGATGGCCCGCGCGGCGGACGCGGCATGCATCCAGTACCGCCTGCTCAACCGGGGCAAGGGTCCGGCGGTGTGGTCCCTGCGGGCCCAGGCCGACCGGCGGCGGTATCAGGAGGTCATGAAGCACACCCTGGAGCGGCAGGAAAACCTTTTCGTCAAGCAGGCGGAGGTGGTGGACATCCGCACGCAGGACGACGCCGTCTGCGCCGTCTGCACCGCCCACGGGGCGGTGTACCGGGTCAGGGCGGCGGTGGTGGCCTCGGGCACCTATCTGGGCGGGCGTACCATTGTGGGGGATGTGTCCCGCTCCTCTGGCCCGGACGGGCTGGCTCCCGCCCTGGCCCTCACCGAAAGTCTGGAGCGGCTGGGGGTGGCCCTGCGGCGGTTTAAGACGGGCACGCCCCCCCGTGTGCTCGCCCGCAGCGTGGACTTTTCCAAAATGGAGCGCCAGGAAGGGGACGCGCAGGCGCTGCCCTTCTCCTTTGAGACAAAGCAGGCCCCTGTAAACCGGGCGGTGTGCTATCTGACCTATACCAGCCAAGCCACCCACGACGTTATCCGCTCCAACCTCTACCGCTCCCCCCTGTTTTCCGGAGTGATCGAGGGAGTGGGGCCCCGGTACTGCCCCTCTATTGAGGACAAGGTGGTCCGCTTTGCGGACAAGCCCCGGCATCAGCTTTTTATCGAGCCCATGGGCTTGAACACCGAGGAGCTTTATATTCAGGGCCTGTCCTCCTCCCTGCCGGAGGATGTGCAGGCGGCGCTGCTGCGCACCATCCCCGGTTTGGAGCGGGCGGAGATGACCCGCTGCGCCTATGCCATCGAGTACGACTGCGCCGACCCCACTCAGCTGCTGCCCACCTTGGAGCACAAGCGGATTAGGGGACTTTACGGCGCGGGCCAGTTTAACGGCTCTTCCGGCTATGAGGAGGCCGCCGTCCAGGGGTTCGTGGCGGGCGCGAACGCCGCGCTGAAGCTGCTGGGCCGCCCCCCCCTGATTCTGCGGCGGGACCAGGGGTATATTGGGGTGCTCATCGACGACCTGGTCACCAAGGGCACCAACGAGCCCTACCGCATGATGACCTCCCGGACCGAGTACCGCCTGCTCCACCGGCAGGACAACGCCGACCAGCGGCTGTGCCCCGTGGGTCATGCGCTGGGACTGATAGACGCCGCCCGGTACGGGCGGGTGAAGGAAAAATACGCCGCCGTAGAGGCGGAAATCCGCCGGCTGGAGCACACGGGGACCGCCCAGGGCCGCCTGGTGGACCTGCTCCGCCGCCCGGAAAACAGCTACGGCGGCCTCGCCCCCAGCGACCCCGCCCGCCCCCCTCTTCCTCCGGAGGTGTGCCAGGCGGTGGAAATCACGGTAAAATACCAGGGATACATCGACCGGCAGCTGCGCCAGGTGGAGGAGCAGCGGGGCATGGAGGAGCGCCGCCTGCCGCCGGAGCTGGACTACCTGTCCATGGAGGGTCTGCGGCTGGAGGCCCGGCAGAAGCTGGAAAAAATCCGTCCGCTGAATTTGGGGCAGGCCAGCCGGATTTCCGGGGTATCCCCGGCGGACATTGCGGTACTGATGATCTATTTGGAAAAGAACCAGCGGGAGGGATTCTAATGGCACAGGCACACACGGCCGGCCGCCGGCCCAAGGTGGTTCTTGGCCTGTCCGGCGGGGTGGACTCCGCGGTCGCCGCCCGGCTGCTGATGGAGCGCTGGGAGGTATACTGCCTGTATCTGGACGCCGGCCTGGGAGAGGCCGGCCGCGCCGATGCCGCCGCGGTCGCGGAGCGTCTGGGCCTGCCCTTTGAGGCGGCGGATATCCGCGCCGCCTTGGAGGAGCACGTGTGCGCCCCCTTCGCCGCGGACTACCTGGCCGGACGCACCCCCCTGCCCTGCGCCCGGTGCAACCGCCTGGTCAAATTTCCCGCTCTGCTGGCCTTGGCTGAGCGCATTGGCGCCCAATGGGTGGCCACCGGGCACTATGCCCGGGCGGAAAACGGCGCTCTGCTGCGGGGCATGCCCGCCAACGACCAATCCTATATGCTCTCCCGACTCACCAAGGAGCAATTACGCAAAGTAATATTTCCTCTTGGAAATTATGAGAAAGCCGGCGTGCGGGCGCTGGCCCAAGCTTTTGATCTTCCCGTAGCGGAAAAGCCCGACAGCATGGAAATCTGTTTCATTCCCGAGGGCGATTATGCCGCCTGGCTGGACCAGCGGGGTGGGACGCCGCCTCCCGGGGACTTTGTGGATCCCCAGGGAAACCTGCTGGGCCGTCATAAGGGCATCCACCACTATACCCTGGGCCAGCGGCGGGGGCTGGGCGTGTCCGGCCCCCACCGGTACTTTGTCTGCGCCATTCAGCCGGAAGAAAACCGGGTGGTCCTCTCCGGCGGAACCGGCCCGTTTTCCGCCGCCATCCGCTGCATTCAGCCCAACTGGATCGCGATAGACGCTCTGGGCGGTCCCATGGAGGTCACCGTCCGCCTGCGCCACTCCAAGACGGAGCTCCCTGCCGTAATCTCCCCGTCAGGCGCAGACGTGCTGGTGCATACGGCCGTGCCCGCCCGCGCGCCCACACCGGGCCAGCTTGCGGTGTTCTACCGGGGTCAGGCCGTCCTGGGCAGCGCTTGGATCACCGCTTGAGCCGTTAAAAATAGACAAATCAAACAAAAACGCTTGACAAGCGCCGCCAGATGTCGTATAATACAGACAGAAAGAAGGGAGTGAGTCCCATGGGCTGAGCAGCTCATTGTGTAAGAATCCGTTCTTCCTTCTCAGCGCGGCAGCTTTTAAAGACGCGCCCCTCCCCGTCAGCACATGTTCCGAACAAACCGAATCTGTTTAGGATGCACTCAGGTATGACCCTCTGAAGCGAAGCATCGTTGAAGACGGAAGCCGGCGTGCCGTATTGTTGCAGGAGACAGGTGACCACAGGGAAGAATCCGGCAGTTTAGAAGCGGCGCAATCTGTAGAAAGCGGAGGTAAGGCGAGTGATCGAACCGCAGGTCCAGGAGTAACCCCCCGGCTACGTTGGATAGCCGGGGGGTTTGTTTTAGACCGCCGCCGCGCAAAAGCTAGAGGCGCAAAATTTACGGAGATTTTATTTTAAATCCTGTGAAAACCATGCTATAATGCGAACAGTCCGCCGTCCGGGTCTGTCTTGGCGGTCTCGCAGACTGCTCCCCGCACAAACCGCTTTCCTCACGCGCCGCCGCAGGCTTGAGGCGCTTAAAAATCCTCATTTCTCTCTTGTAGGGCAGACATATCCGTGTTATGATAAAAGAAAGGGCGAAAACCGCAAACAAATGATCGGGAGGACCAGCCATGAAAAACCGCGTTTGTGTAACCATTGCCGGGCAGGAATATACTCTGGTTGCCACGGAAGAGGCCGATTACATCCAGAAGGTGGCAGGCCATGTGGACGCCAAGGTGCAGGAGGTGCTCTTCGGCGCCAAGGTGAGCATGGTGGACGGCGCGGTTTTGGCGGCGGTCAATATCGCCGATGAATATTTCAAAGAGGTCGAAGCCGCTGAAAACCTCCGCCGCCAGCTGAAAGAATATCTGGAGGAGGCCACCCGGATTAAGCTGGAGCTGTCTGAGGCCAAACGGGAAATCTTCAAGCTGCAAAATAAAAAGCACCAGGGCAAGCCGCTTCCCTCTTCCCCGTCTCAGGACGGCGGCCGGGAGGGCTGACACAATGCTGGAGCTGCTCGCCCCTGCCGGTTCCATGGAGGCGGTGGCCGCCGCCGTCCAAAACGGCGCGGACGCCGTCTATTTGGGCTACGGTGATTTTAACGCCCGCCGCAATGCAAAGAATTTCTCCCGGGAGGAATTTGCGGCGGCGGTTTCTTACTGCCATCTGCGGGGCGCCAAGGTCTATCTGACCTTGAACACCCTGCTCACCGACCGGGAGCTGCCGGAGGCCGCCCGCCTTGCCGCCGACGCCAGCGCCATCGGGGCCGACGCGGTGCTGATTCAGGACCTGGGCGTGCTGCGTATGCTCCGCCAAGCGGCCCCCGGCCTGCCGATCCACGCCTCCACTCAGATGACCCTGCACAACCTGGAGGGCGTGCGTCAGGCCGCCGGGCTGGGGCTGAGCCGGGCGGTCCTTTCCCGGGAGCTGTCACGGGACCAAATTGCGTATATCTGTCAAAACGCCCCTATTGAAATTGAGGTGTTCGCCCACGGGGCCCTGTGCATGTGCTACTCGGGCCAGTGCTTTTTATCCAGCGTCATCGGCGGACGCAGCGGCAACCGGGGCCTGTGCGCCCAGCCCTGCCGGATGAAATACGGCTGGAACAACCGGGCGGACGGCTATCCGCTCTCCCTCAAGGACCTGTCCCTGGTCTCCCATCTGGACGAGCTTAGGAAAATGGGGGTGGCCTGCGTCAAGCTGGAGGGCCGCATGAAGCGGGCGGAATACGTGGCCATCGTCACCCGTATCTATGCCGCCGCCATTCGGGAGGGACGGGAGCCCACGGCGCAGGAGATGGAGCAGCTCTCGGCGGCGTTCTCCCGCCAGGGCTTCACCCAGGGCTACTATTTGGATCAAAAAGGGCCCGAGATGTTCGGCATACGGGCGGAGGATAAGCCCCCCCGGGAGCTCTTTGCCCAGGCCCGGAATACCTACCAGAGCGGCGAAGCCCAGCGGGTAGACGTGACCTTCTACGCCATGCTCCGCCCCAACGAGCCGGCTCAGGTGGGCGTGGAAGACGGCCAGGGCCGGGTGGCCACCGCCCAGGGTCCCGTGCCTGAGAGCGCCCGCAGCCACCCCCTGACCGGGGAAGCGGTTGAAGCCCAGCTCTCCCGCACCGGAGGCACCCCCTTTCGCTGTGTAAAAGTCCGCGCCCTGGTGGAGCAGGGGCTCTCCCTCCCCCTTTCCGCCCTGAACGCCCTGCGCCGGCAGGTGCTGGAAGATCTAAGCCGCCAGCGGCAGGCACCGCCTGAGCGGCGCGGGGGAGAATTCCGGGCGGGGGCCCGCTACGAAAACCGGCGGGAGCCGCCGGTGCTGACCATCTCCGCCCGCCGTGCCGAACAGGTTACGCCGGAGCTGCTGCACCTGGCCCCGGCCATAGTCTACCTCCCTCTGGACGAGCTGTGCGCCCACCCGGAGAAGGCCGCCGGCACGGCGGATACCCGCGTGGGGGTTGTTCTGCCCCGCGTCGCCTGGGACCGGGAGTGGAGCGCCCTGCTGGAACAACTGCGGCAGGTCCGGGAGCTGGGCGTAGAGGATGCGCTGATCGGCAACCTGGGTATGCTCTCCTGCGTCAAAGCTCTGGGCTTTACCCCCCGCGGCGATTTCGGTCTGGGCGTCTACAACTCCCAGGCACTCAAGGAATATAAGCGTCTGGGCCTTCACTCCGCCGCCGTATCCTTTGAGCTGAAGCTGCCCCAGATTCGTGACCTCTCCAAATCCATCGACGTGGAACTGATTACCTATGGGCGCCTGCCCCTGATGATTACCGAGAACTGCATCATCAAAAACCGCACTGGACGCTGCAACTGCCAAAACGTGAACCTGCTTACCGACCGAAAGGGCGCGCAGTTTCCAGTGCTGCGGGCGCCCGGCTGCCGCAATGAGCTGTTTAATTCCCAGAAGCTCTTTTTGGCGGACAAAGCCGCCGATTACCGGCGGCTGGGCCTGTGGGCCCAGCGGCTGATGTTCACCACGGAAAACCCCAGGGAGTGCGTCCAGGCGGCGGAGCGCTATTTGGAGCGCAGCGCCTGGAGCCCCAACGAGTACACCCGCGGCCTGTATTACCGGGACGTGGAGTGAAGCAGGGAGGACTTGCTATGGACATGCGCACGCCTGTAAATATCTCTATCAAACGGCTCGACCCCCGCGTTCCGCTGCCCGCCTATCAGACCCCTGGGTCCGCCGCCATGGATCTGGCCGCCCTGCTGGACGCGCCGCTGACCCTGGCCCCCGGGGCCCGGGCGGCGGTGCCCACCGGCTTGGCCATTGCCCTGCCCGGGCCGGAGTGGGTGGCGCTGGTCTGCGCCCGCTCGGGACTGGGCATCAAGCACGGCGTCTCCCTCTCCAACGGTGTGGGGGTTATTGACAGCGACTACCGCGGGGAGATTCGGGTGGGGCTTATCAATCAATCCGATACCCCGTATACCGTCCAGCCTGGGGACCGGATCGCCCAGCTGATGATACTGCCTGTGGGCCGCGCCCAAATAACGCAGCTGGACGAGCTGCCCCCCACCCAGCGGGGAAGCGGCGGGCTGGGCTCTACGGGAAATTGACGCGGACAAGCGGATAAAAAGGAGGAGCCGCCATGGCGCTGATTTTAGCTTCCCAGTCCCCCCGGCGGCGGGAGCTGCTGGAACGGATGGGGTTGACCGGCTTTCGCATTCTGGCCCCCGATATTGACGAGCGCATGGACCGTTCCCTCCCTCCGGCGCAGCTGGTGGAGCGGATCTCTTTGGAGAAGGCCCTGGCTGCTCAGGCCCTGGCCCAGCCGGAGGATATCTTGATTGCCGCCGACACGGTGGTGGCCCTGGAGGGCCGGGTGCTAGGCAAGCCGGTGGATCAGGCTGAGGCCGCGCAGATGTTGCGCGCCCTGTCCGGCCGGCGGCATCAGGTCTATACCGGCCTGACGGTGCTGCGGGGCGCCGCGCGGGACACGCAGCATGAGAGCACCGAGGTGTCCTTCCGCCCCCTCTCCTCTCAGGAGATCGCCTGCTATGTGGCCACCGGCGAGCCCATGGATAAGGCCGGAGCTTACGGCATCCAGGGATGCGGGGCTCTGCTGGTAGACGGCATCCGGGGGGATTATTACAATGTCATGGGCCTTCCGGTGTGCCGGCTGGGACAGATGCTCGCCCGGCTGGGTATAGACTGTCTTGCGCTCTCGGCGGGGAGGTCAAACGTGTGAAGGACTTTTTCCGCAATAACGGCCTGCTGATTTTGACCGCCGCCGTCCTGCTGGCCCTGGTCACGGCAGTGTGTTCCATTTTATTCGGCGGCTTTGCCGATCCGCTGTCCAACCTGGCGGGAATTCTGGCCACGCCGGTGCGCAACGGCATCAGCGCCTTTGCCAACTGGACCGGGGAGCGCTACAGCGACGCATTTGAGCGGGAACAGCTCAAGACGGAAAATGAAGAGCTCAAGCAGCGCATTGCCCAACTGGAGGAAACCGCCCGCCAGGCGGACGCCGCTCTTCAGGAAAACGAGCGCCTGCGCAACCACCTGGACCTGCGGCCCAGCAAACGGGAGTTTGAGGAGGAATCCGCCATGGTCACCGCCCGCTCTCACTCTAATTGGGAGTCGGCCTTCACCATCAGCAAGGGCAGCTCCTCCGGCGTGGAGCCGGGCGACTGCGTGGTCGACGAGTACTGGCACATGGTGGGAATTGTCACCCAGGTGGGAGAGAACTGGTCCACCGTGTCCACGCTGATCGACTCCAATACAGAGCTGGGCGGCCAGCTCACCCGCACCGGCGAGGCGGCAATTTTAGAGGGAGATTTCACCCTCATGGGCCAGGGCAGGTTGAAGCTGTCCTACCTGCCGGAAAACAGCGAGCTCATCGCCGGGGACCTGGTGTCCACCTCCGGCCGGGGTGGGATTTACCCGCCCGGATTGGTGGTGGGCCACGTGGAGGACGTTCATACGGAGGCCTCCGGCGTAACCCGGTATGCGGTCGTCCAGCCGGAAACCGACCTGGAAAGCCTCAAGCAGGTTTTTGTCATCAAAAGTTTTGAAATTGTGGAATAGCCGTTAGGTTATGCCACCTGCCCGGCAGGGGCTTTAGCGTTTGTTTGAAAACCGTCAGGATTCCGGCGGGAGAGGAGGAGCGCCGTGACTCGCAGTGATTTTATGATTAAATGGGGCGTGTACGCCCTGGCCGCCCTCCCCGTGTGGCTGCTGGAGCTATATGTGCTCAACCGCTTTCCCGTGCTGGGCGTCTCCCCCATGCTGATGCCCTTGGCGGCAGTGGCGGTGGCGGTGCTAGAGGGGGCCACAGCGGGAGGCGGTTTCGGCCTATTCACGGGCATTTTATGCGACGCGGCCTACCACGATACCGATGGAGGCATGACCCTGGGCCTGTGCTTGATCGGAGTGTGCGCCGGGGCCCTGTCCCGGTATGCCCTGCGGCAAAACCTGGCGGGGTGTCTTTTGTGCTCTCTGGGCGCCCTGACGGCTATCGACGCTGTGCGCATCCTGGTGCGCCTGCTTCAGCGGGCTGCCCCCCTGGAGGCCCTGCTGGCGGTGGCCCTGCCGGAAATCGCGTGGTCCATGGTCTTCGTCCTGCCGGTGTACGGCCTATTCTACTGGGTGTTCCAGCGGGTGCCCAAAAAGACCGTTTTGTAGGGAAAACCGCATATGCAACAGAGGGGAGGCGGCTGAGCCATAGAGGGAAAGCGTTTTCAACGCAGGCTTGTGTTTATTGTGGCCCTGACAGCGCTGCTGCTGGGGGCCTTTGCGGGGGTGCTTTATGACCTGCAGGTGGTCAACGGCGCCTATTATCAGGGCGTATCTGTGCGGAGAATCACGAACCGGGAGACCGTGGAAGCTGCCCGGGGAGAAATTCTGGACCGCTACGGCCGGGTGCTGGTCTCCAACCGGGCCACATATCAGGTGACCTTAGATACCTCCATGATGGGGGAAGAGGCCCAGCGCAACGCCAATCTGCTGGAGCTGATCTCCATCTGCCGCACCCAGGGGCAGGAGTGGAGCGACACTTTTCCACTTTCCAAGCAGGCCCCCTTTTCCTTTACCACCGCCGAGCCCTACAGCGTCTCCAGCCGGGATGCGACGCTGGCGCAGCAGAGCACCCCCACCTATCTCAACCGCCTGCTGGTGGCTCTGCCCCTCCAGCGCCAGGGTTTTTTGGAGCTGGGGGAGAGCGAGCCCACGCCTGAAAGACTGATGCAGGCCCTGCGCGGTTACTATGAAATTGACGAGTCCCTTTCTGAGCAGGACGCCCGTGCGGTGGTGGGTGTGCTCTACGAGCTGGACCTGCGCCGCCGGGACATCAATTACAACGAATATATTTTCACCCAGGACGTGGACATTGATTTTATCTCCACCGTAAAGGAGCACGGGCTGGACGGCATTCGCATTCAGGCCACTACCGTCCGCCAGTATGAAACCACCGCCGCTCCGCACCTTTTGGGACGGGTGGCCTCTATTCAACGGGAGGACTGGCCCTATTACCGGGATTTGGGTTATAATGTAAATGACACCGTGGGCCGGGACGGCGTGGAGCGGGCCTTTGAGGCGTATCTCCGGGGCAAGCCCGGCGTGCGCACCGTGGAGCTGAATACCAGCGGAAAAGTGGTAAGCGAAAGCTGGACGGTTGAGCCGGAACCCGGCGGAAACGTAATCCTTACCCTGGACAATACGCTTCAGGAAAAGGTTGAGGAGGTCCTCTCCCGCACCATTGGCGAGCTGGAATCCGAGGATAAAGAGGGCGGCGCCATTGTCGTGGAGGACGTGCGGGACGGCGGCATCTTGGCCATGGCGTCTTACCCGGACTACGATCTGGCCACGGTCTACTCCGACGCCGCCCTGTATGCCGCCGCCAGCCAGGACCCGCTGCATCCCTTTGTGAACCGGGCCACCATGGGCCTGTACTCCCCCGGCTCCACGTTTAAGCCCTTGGTGGCCATTGCGGGACTGGAGGAGGGAGTTGTCACCGCCACAGAGCGGATTCAGGACACCGGCTATCTCATGCTGCAGGAGGAGGAGCACTACCCTTACGGCGACTACCACCCCCAATGCTGGTACTACCGGCAGTACGGGGGCCGGCACGGGCGGGAGAATCTGTCCGACGCCCTGCGGGACTCCTGCAACATCTACTTTTTCACCGTTGGCCATCGGCTGGGTATCGAGCGTGTGGACCAGTATGCCGCCCTGTTCGGTCTGGGCCAGTCCACGGGCTTTGAGCTGGGTGAGTACACCGGGCAGGTGGCGGGACCTGAAACCAGCCAGCGCCACGGCAACACCTGGTACGGCGGACTGCTGCTTACCGCCTCCATCGGTCAGGGTGACACTCTGTGCACCCCTTTGCAGATGACCAACTATATCGCCACCCTGGTCAACGGCGGCTATCACTACACCCCCCACCTGCTGCGCTCGGTGAAATCCAACGACTACTCCCAGACGCTTTACGACAGCCAGCCCACCGGCGCCAACCGGCTGGATCTGGACCCGGAAAACCTGGAGGCGGTCAAGTACGGCATGTGGCGCGTCGCCAACGACCCGGAGAGCAGCGTATACCGCTATTTCCAAGATCTCCCTGTCGAGGTGGGGGCCAAAACCGGCACCGCCCAGGTAGCCTCTGAGCTGGAGGCCGACGCGGTGCTCGTCTGCTTCGCACCTTATGACGAGCCGCAGATCGCCATCACCCTGGTGGTGGAAGGCGGAGGCTCCGGCGGCTACCTGGCCAGGGCCGCCGCCGAGATCATCCGCTACTACTTTAGCGTTGAGAGCACACCCGAGTCGGTTGACACGGAGAACACATTATTACACTGACATAAACCGCCCAAATCCTATAAAAAGGACGATTTGTTTTGGAGAATATACCGGTTTTCGATTCCCGCAGCCCCGACTATAAGCGCCCCTACGGTGCGGTTCCCTCCGGAACCAGCGTATATTTTACCCTGCGGCCCCCCCGCTCGGCGGGATTTTCCCGCGCAGTGCTCACCGCCCGTTTTGAAAGCCGTCCAGAGGATGAGCTGGTCCGTATTCTCCTGCCCTGGGCTGGGCTGGAGGGAAACCGGGACCTTTTTTCCGGCGTGCTGCCCACCGAAGACTATGTAGGGCTGGTGTGGTATTCCCTCCGCCTGGAGGGGCTCAACGGGGACGTTCAAGAGCTGGGGGAATATCAGCTCACCGTGTACGACGGCAGCAGCCAAGTCCCCGCCTGGTTTGGAGAGGGCTGCACCTATCAGATCTTTCCGGACCGCTTCCGCCGCGTCCAAGTACCCGACCCCACCGGTATGGTGGGCGGGCGCAGCGTCCATACCAGCTGGGAGGAAGAGCCGGACTACCGACCGGATGCCAACGGCGAGATCCGCAACCGGGATTTCTTTGGCGGAAGTCTGGCCGGAGTGATAGAAAAGCTCCCCTACCTCCATTCCCTGGGGGTGGAAACCCTCTACTTCTGTCCGGTATTTGAGGCTCCGGAAAACCACCGCTACGGCACCGGGGACTACGAGAAAATTGATCCCATGCTGGGGAGCAACGAGGAGTTTTCCGCCCTGTGCCAGGCGGCCCATACGCTGGGGATGCACGTTATCGTAGACGGCGTGTTCAACCACACCGGCTTTGTCAGCCGCTATTTCAACGGCGACGGCTCCTATCCCGGCGTAGGGGCGGTCCAGTCCCCGCACAGTCCCTACGCCGCCTGGTATCAGTTCCGCCAGTGGCCGGGCGAGTATGAGAGCTGGTGGGGCATCTACTCTCTGCCCAGTGTCAACGAGGACGATCCCTCCTACCGGGAGTATATCATCTGCGGGAAAGACAGCATCGTCCGCCGCTGGCTTCGGGCCGGGGCCGACGGCTGGCGGCTGGACGTGGCGGACGAGCTGCCGGACAGCTTTGTCCACGAGCTGCACCAGGCCGTCCGGGAGACCAAGCCCAACGCCGTGGTCATCGGCGAGGTGTGGGAGGACGGCACCACCAAGATCGCCTACGGCGTCCGCCGCAAGCACATCCTGGGGGGCCACTGCGACGGGCTGATGAACTACCCCTTCCGCAACAGCCTGGTATCCTTCCTGCTGGGGGAGGACGCGGCTGTGTTCCGTGAGGCTATGGAGACCCTGCGTGAGAACTACCCCCCCTTCGCTTTTTCCTCCGCGATGAACTTCCTGGGCACCCACGACACTCCCCGCATTCTCACCCTCCTGGGGGTGGGCTCTCCCTGCGGATCGGAGAGCCGGGACTGGCGGGCCCGGTTCCGCATGAGTCCGGAGCAGTACGCCCTGGGCAGGGCCCGTCTGAAGCTGGGGGCCCTGGTGCTGTTTGCCTTTCCCGGCTCCCCCATGGTCTACTATGGGGACGAGGCTGGGATGGAGGGCTTTGAGGACCCCTTCAACCGCCGCACCTTCCCCTGGGGCCGGGAGGACAGGGAGCTGACGCAGTGGTATGCCGCCCTGGGCAAGGCGCGGCGGGAATGCGGCGCTCTGCGCCGGGGTGATCTCCAATGGCTCCGGGCTGAGGGGCCCGTAATGGCTTTTTCCCGCTCTCATCATGGGCAGACCCTAGTGGCCGCCGTCAACGCCGGAGGCACCCCTCAGACACTGCGCCTGCCCTGGCCCACCCGGGACCTGCTCGGCGGGGCCCGCTTCCCCGCCGCCGTCCCCCTGCCGCCTATGACCGGCTTCCTGCTGGAGCGGATATAATACTGATTTTCTAAAAGGAGCGCAGTATGAGCTGTCCCAATTGATCTTCCATCTTCTAACATGTGTTTTGCTCTCTGAGCGGGCGCAAAGCGTGCCCAAACGAAGGAGGAGGAACGTCAAATGCATTGGGAACGGCACAATATTGCGCTCTTTTATGCCGTCTATTTTTTACAGGGGCTGGTGTTTTACAGTCCGATTGCCACGCTGTACCGTCAGGCGGCGGGCCTGGACCTGCTGCAAATCGGGGTGATTGAGAGCGCCTGTCTCCTTACAGCCCTGGCTCTGGAAGTGCCCTGGGGCGTCGTCTGGGATACCGGCGGACCATCGTCGTATGCTCCTTTCTGTTCGCGCTGTCTAAGGCCGTATTCTGGCGCTCGAAATCCTTTGGAGGCTTTTTGGCGGAGCGGCTGCTGCTGGCGTTCTGCCTGCTGCGGGAGACGGCCCAGACGGTGACCGTCTTCCTGGGACAGCTCCAGTTCGCCGCGGTAGGAATTCCTTAAGAGTGGTTTGGCGTTCTCCAGGCCGCCGTAACCGGGGCTGCCTTGGCGGGCGGACTGTCCCACCGGCTTCTGCGCCGTCTGGGGGAGCGCCGGACTGTGGCCGTCCTAATGGCTGCCGGCGCCTTGTCCTGCCTGCTGCCGGTGCTGTGGGCCGTTCCGGCCGCGGCCATAGCGGATGTTGTAGCTCTGCAGGCTGTACAGGCCCTGTCGGGGCCTGTATCCCTGTCCCTACAGGTGGAGCGGACCTCCGGCGACCCAGCTTTCCTGCAACGCCATGCTGATGGACCTAGGCGCTATGGGTGTTTACCTGGCTTTCGGCGCTTTGGCCGAAGGCGGAGTGGAGCGGGCCTTCCTTTTGGGAGGCGGATGCTGTGCGGCGGCGCTGCTTCTCTACTTGCTGGGCATGGGTAAGCCGGCCAGACCGGCGCACGGCGCATAACGGGACTGTCCAAAAAGCGGCCTCGCCGCCTTTTTCAGCCCATTGCGGCCTGCGCACGGGAACTCTGCGAGGCCTTTCGGCAAACACAGGCGGCCCCGCTCTATAAGCGGGGCCGCCTGTTTATACAGGGTTCATGTCTTACAGCCTAAAATCCTCATCCTTCAGCTTGCTGAAATCCGGTTGGGCAGGAACCGCGGGCACCCGCTTGAGGGGGTCGTATTTAAAGCCGCGGCAGCTTCCTCCGGGGCTGACTACCCCCCGTTTGCCGCAGAGAATCTTGTCCTCCCCCATCTGGGCGCCTCTGGCACAGTAGGCACAGCGGGGTTCTATGTTTTTCTGAAACAGCATGGCGGGACCTCCCATGGCCCAAAGTTTTCAATGCAACCCTCCGCGCCCTGCGCGGCGGCAGCTTCTGGTACCGCCGGAGCGCAAATCCTATCGAAATATCGCCTTAGCGGCTGCTTTGCGCTTATTATACCACGCTTCCACGCCCTTTGCCAACCCCCTTTTGCAGCGCGGCGGCGGCCACTAAAAGGAAAAACAGAAATACCACCCAGGCGCAGACAGTGGAGATGGTTAAGGCGGTGTGAAAGTCCAAAGCCGCGATGCCGTCCACCTGTTCCGCCAAGTAAGCGGACACCGGGGCCTCCAGGGGGATCAGCCGGGTCAATCCCGCCACAAAGAGGGCGGACAGCCCCCCATGCAAAAGTTTCCCAACCAAATAAGTCCCCACGGACAGTCCGCTGCCCCCGATGAAAGAGAGCACCTGACAGTGGACGGACACCCCCGCCCATCCCAGCATAAAGGCCGCCATGGACAGCCGCCCCGCCAGGGCCCCCTCCCCCGCTAAGGTGGACACGCCGGAGGAGAGCTCGATTGCGCCGGTGAGCAGCCGCTCCGCCCACCGCGGAGTCAACCCCAGGGGCGCCAGCGCCGCGCCCATCAGCCTCGCCAGCCCAGGCAGCACCCCAGAGAGGAAAAGCAGCTTGATAACCACCGAGAAAAAAACTACAAACGCACAGATATTCAGAGTAGAGAGGAAGGCATTCCGGACAGAGCCCGTAAAAGCCGCCGAAAACCGCTGAGCCTGAAACTGAGGGCGGGGCCGCTGCCGCCCTTCCGGCCTGTCGGAGCCTGTTTTATAAAACCGGAACAGGACGCCCACGCAGGCGGAAGCGGCGGCGTGAGCCAGATAGAGCAGCACTCCCACCCGGCTGCTGGCAAAGACTCCGGCCCCTACCACTCCCAGGATAAAGGCTGGCCCCGAATTGTTGCAGAAGGCCAGCAGGCGCTCGGCCTCCGTCTTGGTGCACATGCCCTTTTCATAGAGATTAATAGCGGTTTTTGCCCCTACCGGATAGCCACCGATAAACCCCAGGGCAAAGGCGCTGGCGCAGGCCCCGCCCACATTGAACACCGGCCGCATAATCCCCTCCAGCAGCCGCCCCAGATAGCCCGCCAGTCCCAGCTCTACCACCAGGGAGGACAGCACAAAAAAGGGAAACAGCGAGGGGATAATCACATTGTAGCACAGGGACAGCCCGTCCCGGACCGCCTGCATGGCCTGACCTGGATAGAGCATCAGCGCCAGCGTGGCGCACAGCAGCCCCAGTCCCAGCAGCAGATCCCGTACCCGCTGCCTCCCCAGCAGTTTTGACATCTCCCCTCACCTCCACCACAGATGGATATGCTGTGTAAGCGGAAAACTTGCCTGTCCCGCCAAAATGCCGCCCCGCCGGGAATCCCGGCGGGGCGGCAAATACAAAGCGTTTCATTTTCCCCTGGGTGAATCCGGTTCAAAGGGACCCAGGGCATAAAAGGTGAGCGTGCCCGTCATAACCTGCGCGCCCTGCTCGTCGGTCAGCACAACCTCGCAGACCTGGATGGTCCGCCCGGACTTCTGCCGGACAGCCCGGCAGACAATCCGGCTGCCCTTCGCGGGCTTTAAAAAATTGAGGGAGCAGTTTAGGGTGACGCAGCGCTGTCCGCCGGAATGGGCCGCCGTGCCGGCCACCGTGTCCGCCAGCGTGGCCAGACAGCCCCCATGGACCATACCCATGGGGTTGAGCACCTCGGGGCATACCGTCAACTCCCCTTCCGCCCATCCGTCCCCCACCGCCGTAATGGTGATATGGCTCAGCCGGGAGTAGCTGTCGCCGGGATGGTCTTGGACATACCGCAACAGGCTGCTGCAATAGGCCTGCCGCTCTTCGGAGGCCTTACTGCAAAAATCCGTCAAGAATCTTTTCCTCCGCTTCCTCCTCAGTGAGCCCCAGTGTCATGAGCTTGAGGATCTGATCGCCCGCGATCCGGCCTATGGCGGCCTCGTGGATCAACTGGGCGTCCACGCTGTTGGCCACAATGGCCGGAATAGAGGAGACCCGCGCCTCTCCCATAATGATGGAGTCGCACTGCACATGTCCAAAGCAGCGGCCGTTGCCAGTCATCTTGGGATAAAACACCTGCTGGGAGCTGTCTTGGGCCACGGACCGGGAAATCACGCGCCCGGTGGCGCCCTCGCCCTCCAAGATAATTTCCATATCGCTCTCGGCACTCTGGTCCCCGTGGGTGAGCAGCTTTTCGGTAACCACAGCCTCCGCGCCGGGGCCGGCAAAAATTTTCGTCTCCCGCTTTGTGGAGTCCACCCCCCGGATCTGAGTGGTCTCCATGGCGATAGAGGCCCCTTCCTCCAGATAGACCACCGTCTGGGGATTCATGATGCGTTTGCCGCTGCCGGGTCCCTCTCCGTAATGGCGCTCCACATAGCGCACTTTGGAGCCTTTCCCCACGTGGAAGGTGTGCACTCCGTCATGCTGGCTGGTCTCACAGCCGGTATTATGGATGCCGCAGCCGGCAATAATGTCCACATCGCACCCGTCGCCAATAAAAAAGTCATTGTACACCATTTCAGACAGGCCGGTTTCGCTGATAATCACGGGAATGTGCACCGACTCATGGACGGTGCCCGGCTTAATGTGAATATCAATGCCCGACTTTCCCGGCTCTGTCTTGGTCAGAATCTGAATGTTAGCGGTATTGCCGCGGGAATCCAGCTGTCCGTTGCGGCGGATGTTGTAGGCCCCCTGGGGGGTCTTTTCCAAATCCGCAATCTCCTTTAGTAATTTCCATTCCGCTTGGTCCATGCTCACGCCTCCTCCAGATAGCTGCACCCGGCCGCCGTATTCGCCAAAATCTGGGGGAAAATTTCCTCCCGGGGGCCGTGCTGCGCAACCTTTCCGTCGCCGATCATAACGATCTCGTCCGCCAAACCGATGATCCGCTCCTGATGGGAGATAATCAGCAGCGTAGCCTCCCGCCGGCGGTGAATGGCCTGGAAGGTCTCGGTCAGTTTGGCGAAAGACCACAAGTCAATGCCCGCCTCCGGCTCGTCAAAGATCATCAGTCCGCCCTTCCGCGCCAGGATTGTAGCAATTTCAATGCGTTTGACCTCGCCGCCGGAAAGGGAGGCGTCTACCTCCCGGTCGATATAGTCGTGGGCGCACAGGCCGACCTTGGTCAGATACTGGCACCCCTCCTCACGGGTAAGGCTCTCGCTCCCCGCCGCCAAGGCCAGCAGGTCCCGCACCCGCAGGCCCTTAAATCTGGGGGGCTGCTGAAATCCATAGCTGATTCCCAGGCGGGCCCGCCCTGTAATATCCATCTGCGTAATATCCGTGCCATTCCAGAGGATGCTGCCCCCCGTTGGCCGCACAAGGCCCATAATGGCCTTGGCAAGAGTGGTTTTTCCGCCCCCGTTCGGGCCGGTAATGACCACCAGCTTATTCTCACCGATAGACAGGGAAACGCCGTTTAGGATATCCAGCCCCCGGCCGGCCTCCCCCTCCACCTGGTAGCTGAGGTCCTTGATTTCTAACATAAATCAGCTGCTCCTTTTGCTTGTGATTTTCTGGAGATATTGTACCACGATACTAGGAAAAACACAAGCCGGGCGGGCGCGAAAATGAAAAAAGTCCGGCGGGACCATAAAGGCGTCCGCTCCTTGGGCCGCTTTAGGTTGACAGCGCCACCGATATCTTTTATTATAGTGTCGTATCGAATTGGGGGCTTACGCCTGTACGGCCCTAGAGAGGAGAATATTATTTGAACGAGAGAGAGACCTTTGCATCCCGGCTTGGTTTCGTCCTGATTTCCGCCGGGTGCGCAATCGGACTTGGCAATGTGTGGCGCTTCCCTTACATTGTCGGTCAGTATGGCGGGGCGGCCTTTGTGCTGCTGTATCTGGTGTTTTTGGTCGTTATGGGCCTGCCCATTATGTCTATGGAGTTCTCTGTGGGCCGAGCCAGCCGGAAAAGCATCGCCGTATCCTTTCACACGCTGGAGCCTGCCGGGACAAAATGGCATTGGTACAGCTGGTTTGGCATGGCCGGCAACTATATGCTGATGATGTTTTACACCACCGTGGCCGGCTGGATGATCTGCTACTTCGTCAAAATGGCCCGCGGGGACTTCACCGGCCTGGACGCCGGCAGCGTGGCGGAGCAGTTTGGCACCATGCTGGGCCAGCCCTGGGTTATGCTGGTTTTTATGGCCTTGGTAGTGCTGGCCGGCATGGGAGTGTGCGCCCTGGGCCTGCAAAACGGCGTGGAGAAAATCACCAAGGCAATGATGCTCTGCCTGCTGGCAATTTTGGTGGTGCTGGCCGTGCGGTCGGTGACCCTTCCTGGCGCGGCGGAAGGGCTGGAATTTTACCTAAAGCCCAGTCTGAGCGCTCTGATGTATGATGCGCAGGGCAGCTTCCGTTTGGGAGAAGCCGTTTTTGCGGCCATGGGGCAGGCATTTTTCACCCTTTCTCTGGGCATTGGCGCTATGGCGATTTTCGGCAGCTATATTGGCAAGCAGCGCCGCCTGTTCGGCGAGGCTATCAGTGTGGGACTGCTGGACACCTTCGTGGCGTTTGTCGTAGGGCTGGTCATCTTTCCAGCAGCCTTTGCCTTTGGTGTCGTGCCCGACTCCGGGCCCAACCTCATCTTTATCACTCTGCCCAACATTTTTAACGCTATGCCCGCCGGCCGGCTGTGGGGTGCGCTGTTTTTCGTGTTTATGTCCTTCGCCGCTCTTTCCACCGTCATTGCCGTATTTCAAAACATCATCACCTTCCCTATGGACAAATGGGGATGGAGCCGCAGGCGCTCCGTGCTGGTAAACCTGGCCGCTATTTTTCTGCTGAGCCTGCCCTGCCTGCTGGGCTTCAACCTCTGGGCGGGCTTCACCCCCTTTGGTCCTGGGTCCAGCGTACTGGATCTGGAGGATTTTCTGCTCTCCAACAACCTGCTGCCCCTGGGTTCTCTGGTCTATCTGCTTTTCTGCGTGTCCAGGCAGGGCTGGGGCTGGGAGCGTTTCCTGCGCGAGTGCGACACTGGTTCCGGCGTGCGCTTTCCCCGGAGGTTCCGTTTTTATATGACCTGGGTCCTCCCTTTTATTGTGCTGCTTATTTTCCTTGTGGGATACTGGCAGAAATTCAGTGCGGCGCTGTCCTGACAAACCAAAAGCCGCCCCTTAACAGGGGCGGCTTTTGGTTTGTTAAAATGGTGAAAGGTGGAGACGCTTATTTTCCAAGGCGGCGTACCAGCTCTTTCGAGGTATAGGTAGCCACGTCGTCGGCATAGGTGCCCGCGCCGAAGCCGGCGTCATAGCCCAGCTCCTTGGCCAGAGCATGGGTGATGCGGGCGCCGCCGCAGCAGAAGATGTACTTTTCACGCACACCCTCGGCCTCCGCCAGCTCAATGAGCTCGGTGAGGTTCTGAATGTGTACGTCCTTCTGGGTGACGGTCTGGGAAATCAGCAGAACGTCGGCATTCACCTCGGCGGCCTTGCGCAGGAACTCGTCGTTGGGAATCTGGCTGCCCAGGTTATAGGCCTCTACCATCTCGTAGCGCTCCAGGCCATAGTGCCCGGCAAAGCCCTTACGGTTCATGATGGCGTCGATGCCCACGGTGTGGGCGTCGGTTCCGGTGGAGGCGCCCAGAACCACCATCTTGCGGCCCAGCCGCTCCTTCAGGAAATCGTCGGTCTCGTGCATGTCCATCACCTCGTCCGTGACAGTCTGCACCACGATCTCATCATAATTGACGGTATGGGTCAAAGAGCCATACACCACATAGAAGGTAAAGTTCTCGTCCAGCTTCTGGCGCAGGGCCACATTGGGGTCGGCCAGGCCCATCTTCTGGGCGATAAGCACGGCAGCAGCCGCGCCCTTATCATCGTCCTTCACCGGCAGGGTGAAGGAGGTCTGCACCTTGCCGTCGTTCATGGTGTCGCCATAGGGCTTCAGGCGCGTCAGGTCCAGGGTGGTGTCCAGGTCCTTGTCGCGGATTTGATACAGTCCGGAGCTCATTTGCCGGCACCCCCTTTCATCATGGGCTCCAGGAACGGGTTGAAGTAACCCGGAGCCTTATTTACCACGCCGTCCAGGCCCTTGCCGCCGTCGCGGGGACGCTTGATGTCGGCAAAAATGCCCTGCTCCAGCGTCTCGAAAATGCCCAGCTGCTCGATCTTGCCCAGCAGGTCGGTGGCTTTCTTCAGCACGTCGCCGGCGCGGTTTTGCATGATGCCGCCATCCTTAAAGACAATTTCGCTGCCCAGGTCCTGCATAGTACGGAAGATATACTGGGCGTTCTGGATGGCCAGGAAACGGTCGGACAGGAAGGGGGTATGAATTGCCTCGGTCATCATGCCCAGCAGGTGGATCTTCTGCCCAGTGAGGATGGTTACCATGTTAAACAGGGCGTCCTGCACCTGGCCCCGGAACACGTTGCCGGTCATAAATTTCGTGGGAGGCATATATTTCAGCGGGGCGTTGGGGAAAATTTCGCGGGCCATCTCGGCCTGCGCCAGCTCATAAAGGAAGCCATTTTCCACATCTGGGTCAATCTCAAAGGCATGGCCCAGACCCATCTGCTCCTCGGGCAGGCCTGCCCGCAGGGCAAACGCCTCGTTGAGAAACTGAGAGGCCAGCACAGTGTGGGCCTCCTCCACCGCGTCGGCGGTGGTCAAATAGTTGTCCTCGCCGGTGTTGATGACTACGCCCGCATAGGCGTTGATAGCCCGGGAGAAGGACTGGTCCACCAGAGTGCGCTGCATGTTGATGTCCCGGAACAGGATGCCGTACAGAGCGTCGTTGAGCATCACGTCCAGGCCCTCAAAAGCGCCCATGGCTGCGATTTCAGGCATACACAGGCCAGAGCAGTAGTTGCACACGCGGATGTAGCGGCCCAGCTCCTCGCCCACCTTGTCCATCGCCTCGCGCATCAGGCGGAAGTTCTCCTGGGTGGCATAGGTGCCGCCGAAGCCCTCGGTCGTAGCGCCATAGGGCACGTAGTCCAGCAGAGACTGGCCGGTGGTGCGGATGACGGCGATGACGTCGGCGCCCTGGCGGGCGGCGGCGGTGGCCTGCACCACGTCCTCGTAGATATTGCCGGTGGCCACGATCAGATAGATCCAGGGACCGTCCTTCTCGCCGCCGTGGCTGGCAATAAAGTCCTCCCGGCGCTGGCGGCGGGCGCGGATTTTAGCCAGGCTGGCCTCTACGATGGGGGCAAGCGCGGCGTGGATTTCAGCCTCGGGATGGGTGGGCACGCTTGTCAAATCAAGGGTGCCGTTGCCCACTTCCTCAGCCAAGGTCTGCGGGTCCTTCCCGGTTTCCACCATAGCGTTGCCGATCCAGAAGGCGGCGCCCTGGGGAAGCGCGCCCTTGTCCATCAGGTGGTCCACCACCACGCTGGGCAGGGGCACCTCCTGGGCGTCAATACCGTCGATGCCCAGCAGACGGCAGATGGTGCGCTCTACGGCCACGGTGGTGCAGCCGTCGATGAACCGCTGGGTGTCGTCAGCCACGCGGGAGGCGTGCGCACGGGCCTGTTCAACCAACTTAAAATCAAGGTTCAGCTTGGATTCCAACGTTCTTCACTTCCGTTCTTTCCATTTAATTCACAGTAGGGGGGCGGCAGGGCGCCGCCGGAAAACGGCGGCGTCCTGCCTGTGAAAAAGAGGGGGATGATATCCGCTTACTCGTGATGGGAGCGCTTATGCCGCTCCAGGTTGGCGGGCTCCATGGAAAGCTGCTGGCCGCGCTCCAGGCCGGCCACACCCATAAGCTCCACCTTGCGCTTGCCCTCGCGCTCAGCCTTGCAGTACTCGCACTGGCAGGTCTCCTCGTAGTGATCGGGCTCGGTGTAGGTGGTGATGACGCCCTCGTAGTTGCGCAGAATGACCTTGTGCGGGGTCTGAGAGATGATGTACTGGGGCATAACGGGGGTCTTGCCACCGCCGCCGGGGGCGTCCACCACGAAGGTAGGCACGCAGAAGCCGGAGGTGTGGCCGCGCAGAGCCTCGATAATCTCGATGCCCTTGCTGACAGGAGTGCGGAAGTGCTCCAGACCCATGGACAGGTCGCACTGATAGATGTAGTAGGGACGCACGCGAATCTTAACCAGCTCGTTGACCAGCTTCTTCATGGTGTGCACGCAGTCGTTGATTCCGGCCAGCAGCACGCTCTGGTTGCCCAGAGGCACGCCGGCGTCGGCCAGACGGGCGCAGGCGGCGGCGGACTCGGCGGTGATCTCGTTGGGATGATTGAAGTGGGTGTTCAGCCAGATGGGATGATATTTCTTGAGCATGTTGCACAGCTCGGGAGTAATGCGCTGCGGGCATACCACGGGGGTACGGGAGCCGATGCGGACGATCTCCACGTGAGGAATCTCACGCAGCTTGGCAATGATGTACTCCAGGCGCTCGTCGGAGCAGAGCAGCGCGTCGCCGCCGGAGAGCAGCACGTCGCGGACCTGGGGGGTGTTGCGGATGTACTCAATGGCCTTATCCACCTGATCCACAGGCATACCGGCGTCGCTCTGGCCGGCAAAACGGCGGCGGGTGCAGTGACGGCAGTACATGGAGCACTCGTCCGTGATCAGCAGCAGGCAGCGGTCAGGATAGCGGTGGGTCAGCCCGGGAGCGGGAGAATCCTCGTCCTCATGCAGGGGGTCCAGCAGGTCCGCGGTGGACTGATGGAGCTCTTTAGAGGTGGGGATCGCCTGCAGGCGCACGGGATCCCGGGGATCGCCGGGCTGAATCAGGGACAGGTAGTAAGGGGTGATGGCCATACGCAGGGTGCCCAGGCAGGCCTTGACGCCCTCTTCCTCTTCAGGAGTGAGCTCAATGTACTTTTTCAGGTCCTCCAGGGTCTGGATGCGGTTTTCAACCTGCCATCTCCAGTCATTCCACTGCTCGTCGGTGACATTGGGAAACAGTTCTGCACGGCGGGAAACGTTCATAGTGGGTTGCCTCCTCAAATTTTTATAGGGGCCGTCCGCCCCGTCCGGCGGGTGCGGACAGCAATCTCGCTTACGCGTGCCTTCCGTTTACAGATACTTCTTCTCGAAGTACTCCTTCAGCTGGACGTTCTCCCTCAGCTCGGACAGGGTGATCTCGGCGTGGTCCTTGGTGTAGCCGTTGCCCACGATCATGGTCACGTCCTTGCCGCAGCCCTCGGCGCCCAGAGCGGCCTTGGCAAAATCGGTCGCCATGGAGAAGAAGTACACGGTGCCGTTGTCCCGGACGGGGAGAATGGCGCTCATCTCGCAGGCGGGGACGTTGACAATCAGGATGGATACGTCATACTCCTTGCCGCCGTTGACCGCCAGGGATTTCTCCAGCACTTCGATGGGGTTGGTGGCGGAGCCCACAATGGCCTCGTGGCACAGGTTCATGCTCTTGAGCAGGTCGGCGTCCTCCTGGCAGATCACCAGGGCCACAACCTTGCCGGTAGGGCCGACGCGCTTCATGGCCTCGTAGCAGCACATCATGCCGCCCTTGCCGGCGCCGCCGAGAATCAGCACGCTGTCGCCGGGTTTCACCAGCTTGGCAGTCTGGGCGGGCGCGCCCGCCACGTCCAGAGCGGCCAGAGCCAACTCCTCGCTCATGTCGCTGGGCAGCTTGGCGTACAGGCCGGACTCAAAGAGAATGGCCTGAGCCTGTACGTCCACCCGGTCGATTTCGGGATGGATGGCCAGAATCTTCTCAATCTTCAGGGGAGTCAGGGACAGAGATACCAGAGAGGCGATCTTATCGCCCACCTTCAGGTCGATCTTGCCGGCCAGGTCCTCACCGATCTCGCGGACGGTGCCGATGAACATGCCGCCGGATCCGGTGACGGGGTTCTGCATTTTGCCGCGCTCGCCTACGATGTCCAGAATCATCTGCTCGGTCTTGCCCAGGTCCTTGCCGCAGGCCTCATAAATCTGGGTGAAGGACGCGGAGTCGATGTTCAGAGCGGATACGTCGCACAGAATCTCGTTGGACCAGCACTCCATGGTGTTGTCAATTTTTTTGGCGGCCTGGGTCATGAGGCCCTTGGGCTCGATCACGCGGTGCACGCCGTACTTGTTGCCTTTTTTCTGCATGGTAATCATCCTCCTGCTTCAAACATATTCGGTCTTTGGGTTTTGGGAAACGGGTCTTGCGGGTTGGGGAAATGATCTTCGGTATCTTTACGGGGCCTCTGCGTTCAACTGGTTGGGGAGCAGTTGTTTGTTTGAGATACGCGGCTTGCTTGAAAGATACCGGGGTTGCGCCAATGAAAAACGCGGGTGCTTACTTGCTCAGGGAGAGGAGCCTGCGGGCCTCGTCGGGCGTGGCGATCTCTCGGCCCAGCAGCTTAGCCAGGGCCACGACCTTCTCCACCAGCTCGCCGTTGGAGGCCGCCTTGCGGCCCCGCTCCAGGTAGATGTTGTCCTCAAAGCCTACCCGGACATTGCCGCCCATCACAATGCCGGCCGCGACCATAGGCCACGCGCCCCGGCCCACACCGGTGACGGTCCAGGTGGAGCCGGCGGGAATCTGCTTGACCAGGTAATCCAGATGGCCCACCGTGGCGGGCGTGCAGCCGTTGACGCCCAGCACAAAGTTGAACTGCATGGGCGCGCCGGGGACCTCCCCCTTAGCGGCCATGCCCAGGACGGTATCCAGGTGGCCGATCTCAAAGCATTCATACTCGGGCTTGATGTGATTCTCCAGCATCCGCTTGCCGAAAGCACGCATAGTGGGCATGTCGTTGACAAAGATGTCGTCGCCGAAATTGCAGGTGCCGCAATCCAGGGTTGCCATCTCAGGGAACAGTTCGGTGGGCTGAAGCCGCTCTTCCGGGGTCATGCCGGTGGCTCCGCCGGTGGAGGGAATCAAAATCACGCCGGGGCAGGCCTCGCGGATGGCATCCAGTACCACGCGGAACCGCTCCCGGTCCTGAGTGGGGGTCCCGTCGTCGGTGCGCACGTGCACGTGGATGACCGCCGCTCCGGCCTCAAAGGCGCTCTTCGCCTCCCGAACCATCTCTTCCAGGGTGTAGGGGACCGCGGGATTGTGTTCTTTGGTGACCTCTGCGCCGCAGATGGCCGCTGTGATAATCAGTTTTTCCATCGTTCTCCTCCTCCAGGTGATAAAAAATTTAAGTGCATCCCTTTTCAGGGACAACCCTCCATGAACAAAAAAGCACTACTCATGTCCAGGGAAGAATCCATCTTCCCAGAGACACAAATAGCGCTTCATGTTTCTCATGACAATCCGTAGGCGCTGGGCTTACGGCTCAGGGGGAGGGCCGTGCAACGCGCATCCCCCTTCGGCGGAGCGGATATTCACAGGCTGCCTTGGGCCTGCCAGCCCTTGCCATCAGCCTGCTACCTTGCGCTCCGCGCCTCTATCCATGCATGTTATTCACTTTTACTAAATTTACTATAGTCCATCCGAATAGGTTTGTCAACAATTATTTTTCAAGTTTTAAATTTTGTACGAATTTGTGAAAATTAAACCGTCGTTTTATTTGATATGACGAAAATTATCCAAAAATATCCAGAATATTTAGGCAATTCACTAGGATCCCGCAAAACACGGCGGCCATACCCGCGGCCCGCCGAAGCCTGCCGGAGAAGGTCGAAAAATACTCCGGCAGGCTCCCCGCAGCCGCTACAGATCCGCCTGAAACAACTCCATCAGGGCGGGATTCAGCTTTAAAAGCCGGCAGACCCGCAGAGCGTCTCTGGGACACGGCGCACCCGGCGCCGCGCTGAGCAGGCGGTAGTCCATCCGCCGGGCGATCCGGCGCCGCGGGTCCTCCCCCTCGTCTCCCTCGATCTCCCGCACCAGGCCCGCCACCTGATAATGGGCGCCCGCCACATCGGACACGCCGTCGTAGTGGGTCGTCATCAAAGCCATACAGTCCAACGTCCCCAGATAGTGCACCAGCGCCCGGGCCAGGGCGGCTCCCTCCTGGGGATTCGTGCCCCGCGCAAATTCATCCAGAGCCAGAAAGAACCGCCGCCCCCGCGTGCGCTCCAGCAGGCGGTCCAGCAGATGGACCTCCCGTCCAAAGGAGGACAGTCCACCGGTTCCCGGTCCGCTGTCCGCCAAAATCAAGGCCACCTCATGGAACAGAGGCAGCCGGGCGGAGCGGGCGAAAACGAAAAAGCCGCACTGGCACAGGAGCAGACTGAGCACTGTGGAGCGCAGGGAGACCGTCTTGCCCCCCATGTTGGCCCCGGTGATGACGGTGCACCCGGCGTCCAGGTCCAGGTCCAGCTGGGTAAACTCCTCGCCCCGGTCAGAGAGCTCCCCGGCCACCTGGGGGTGGCGCAGGCCGTGGAGGGTGAGCGCCGTCCCGTTTGAGAGGACCGGGCGGACGCACTGATAGCGCTTGGCCAGCCGCGCTTTCGCCAGCAGCAGGTCCAGCCGCCCCAGCGCGTCCATATTCGCCAAAAAGTCCTCCCGGTAGGCCATGAGCTTTCGGGTCAGCTCCGCCCGCACCTCCAGTTCCAGCCGGTCCTCCCGCACTGCCAGCTCACGCCGCCGCTCCAGCAGGGGGGGCTTCTCCCCCTCTCCGGCAGCGCGGATCGCCTTCTCCAGAGCCGTCTTTTCCGCCCGCAGGGGGGCCAGCTCCGGATGATAGGCGTTGACCACCGCGAAGGCGGGCAGCCGCCGCCCCTCCGGGTCCACCAGCACCAGCGCCTGCGCCATGGGTGGAAAAGATAGCCCCTGGAAGGGCGGCAGCGCGGTGTAAGCCTGGGTCAGCTGTTCCAGCGTGACCAGAAAATGTTTGATTTCAAACAGCTCCACCAGGTCGAAGGGATTGCCGGGATCCCGGTCAAAGGAGCCCCGGATATCGTGAAACAGAGGCAGGCACCGGGTCACACCCCGCAGAGCCGCGGCGGCGTCCTGA
The DNA here is from genome assembly GCA_947346365.1 of uncultured Flavonifractor sp. Lineage (GTDB taxonomy): Bacteria > Bacillota > Clostridia > Oscillospirales > Oscillospiraceae > CANAAV01. The sequence goes on along the minus strand of CANAAV010000008.1, from coordinate 39,149 downwards.
AGGCAGGCGGGGTCCAGCCGGGGCGCCGCGCAGCAGGCGCATTCCTCCTCGGCAGCCATCCCGCCCCCTGCGGCGTTCCACAGCTCCAGCCCCAGGGATACGTTGTCCAGCTCCTCATTCAGGGCGTCCTCCTCGCCGGGGGCATACCAGCGGGGCTCCCGCCCGGCGGCCTTGCCAAAGGGCGACATGGGCGACAGCCGCTCCAGCACCCACTGCAGGCCGGAATTTTCCCGCAGCTCATAGCTCAGTTCCATCACAGGCCCTCCTCCTTCACGTTCACCACCGGCAGGCTGAGCGCCCGCCGGAGGGCTGTTATAAACTTCTCCGGATCAAAGTGCCAGCCGTAGGCGGACCACGGGTTTGCGCCTACGGCGGCGATGGACAGCTCCCGGCGGACCCGCAGCGTTCCCCCCGTGCGGGTGAACAGGTCCAGAGCGGAGCGTCCAGCCAAAATATGAGTGGCGTCCGCCGCCACCAGGGTCAGCGGCGCGCCCCGCCGCGCCAGAGTCTTCAGCAGGGGGTCCGTGATGCCGCCCGCCGCCCAGAATACGCATTCCTCCCGCGGAAACTTGTTCCATCTGGGGGCGCCGCTCTCATCCACGGGCAGCTCCAGAGCCGTTCCGTCCGGGCGAAACAGGGCAAACCGGCCGGCGCACCCGTCCAGCGCCGCGCACAGGGCGGGATTCTCCGGGCGCTTGCAGGCAAACAGGCGGCAGGTGTGGGCGGTCTCCGCCACCACCAGCTCCATGTCCCGGTCCAGAGACGCGCCGGTGCACAGCAGGGCGGTTCCCGCCACCCCGGCCCCCGCCAAAGACTTGCGCCCGGCCGCTCCGTCGATTATCACGCGGGCGGCCCCCAGCTGGGCAAACTGCTGGGCCAGGGCAGGCAGCTGCCCGGCGGCGGAGGGTCCGGCCAATTGAATGTACCCGTCGGACAGGGCCCGGAACACGGCCACCTCTCCCAGAGGGGTCATGACGCCGGTCAGCGCACACACCTCCATGGTGACGTCGCACAGGTGCATCATACCCCGGGCGGTGGCAAACAGGTCGCCGGCTTTTATGTACAGGTCTGGCTTCTCCGTGCCGGTGACCAGGTCTGTGGCCTCTCCGTCCCGGCCTACAGAAGTCAGGCCCAGGCATTCCTCCCCCAGTTCCACCATCAGCCGGCGCATCGCCGTGGTCTTGCCCGCGTTTTTACACAGGCCGATCACGGTCACCGGGGAGGCGTCCCCCACCAGGGGGGCCAGGAGCTTTTTCATACGCAAACCTCCAGGCGTCTGCCGACGCTTTGATTTGGGGGCCGCGCCCCCATTTCTGCATGGGCCGCTTCAAAAATTTAGAAATTGCTTTCATCCGGCCCGCTGCCCGCAGGATTTCTTTCAATTTATTATTATAAAAGCCTTCCCGCGTTTCTGTCAATGGGTATTGCGCGCCTTTTCCCGCTTGAAACCGGAGGCGCTTCATGGTAGAATAGCCGCACTGGCTGTATGATATTTTCCCCATCCCGTGCAAGAGAGGAGGCAAACCCTGTGGCATTGGAGCTTTTACGTCCCGGAGAGGTGGTTTCTCTATCCGCCGGCGCGGCGGACCATCTGCTGCGCTCCGGCAGCGGAGACGCCGCGCTGCTCTATCTGTGGCTGCTGCGCCACGGGGAGGACGCCTCTCCGGACCGGGCCCGCCGGGCCTTCGGCTGGGACGGGGTGCGGCTGGACGCCGCCCTGGCGCTGCTCGCCTCCCTGGGCCTTGCGCGCCAGGGACCGCCGCCGGAGCCCGCCATGCCGCCGGAGCCGGTGAGCCCGCCGGAATATACTGCCGCCGACCTGAACCGGGAGCTGGAGGACGCCGCATCCCCCTTTCCCGGCCTGGTGGCGGAGGTCCAGCGGCGGCTGGGCAAAATTCTCTCCAACGCCGACCTGCGCAGCCTGTACACCCTGTACGATTACTTAGCCCTGCCGGCGGAGGTCATCTGCCTGCTGGTGAGCTGGTGTGTGGAGGAATTCGAGCGCAAATACGGCCCCGGACGCCGGCCCCGCATGTCTCAAATCCAAAAAGAGGCCTTCGTCTGGCGGCGGCAGGGTGTGGATACGCCGGAGGCCGCCGAGCAGCACCTGAAGCGTCTGGCGCTTCTGCGCACCCGGGAGGGGGAGATTCTGCGCCTGCTGGACCAAAAACCCCGCCCCCTGGTCAAGCAGGAGCGGCAGTGGATTGCCGCCTGGACGGACATGGGCTTTGGGGATGACGCTATTCGGCTGGCCTACGAAAAGACCATCGTAAAAAAACAGTCCATGGATTGGAAGTACATGAACGGCATCCTATGCCTGTGGCATAAGAAGAACCTGCACACCCTGGCAGAGATTGAGGCCGGCGACAAGCCCGGCCGCAGCCGTCCCGCCTCCGGCCGGCCGGAGGCCCCTGGGCAGGCGGAACAGCGGGTGCGGGAAGATATGCAGCGTATGCGGGAATTCATGCGCCGCCAAAAGGAGGGAGAGTAAGCCATGGCATATGAGCCAAGCGTACTGCGCCGGGCGGTCCGCCGCTTGGAGGAGCAGCGGGAGCGCCGGACCCGGGAGCAAGACCGCCTCCGGGCGGAAATCTACCGTTCCCTTCCCCGTCTGGCGGAGATCGACCGGCAGCTGCGGGGGACCATCTCCCAAATCATTGCCGCCTCCCTGCGCTCCGGCGGCGACCCGGCCCCCGCCATCCAGGCGGTGCGGGAGCAAAATCTGGCCCTTCAGGCCGAGCGGGCCGCTGTACTGGAGGAAAACGGTTATCCCGCCGGCGCGCTGGACGACCTCCCCGCCTGCCCCAAGTGCAGGGATTCCGGTTGGGTGGGGGCCTCCATGTGCCAGTGCCTGCGCCAGCTGTGCGCGCAGGAGCAGATTCGGGAGCTGTCCAAGCTGCTGGACCTGGGGGAGCAGTCCTTCGACACCTTCTCCCCCTACTATTACAGCGACTCCCCCTGGCCTGGGGAGGACCTCTCCCCCAGGGCCAATATGGAGTTTATCTACGAAATTTGCCTCAGCTACGCCCACAAATTTGGAACATTTCCTTTTCGCAACCTCTTTCTCACCGGCGCGCCGGGACTGGGCAAAACCTTCCTCTCCGCCTGCATTGCCCGCACGGTGTCGGAGCGCGGCTTCTCCGTGGTATATGACACGGCGGTGAATATTTTCACCCAGTTTGAGGAGCAAAAGTTCTCCCGGGATAGGGCAGACACCGCCCAGGCCAAGGACGAAACCCGGCGGTATTTGGGCTGTGACCTGCTGATTTTGGACGACCTGGGCAGCGAGCTGACCACCCCCTTTGTGCAGTCAGCCCTGTACACCCTCGTCAATACCCGCCTTATGGGGGAGCAGCGAACCGTAATTTCCTCCAACCTGTCCATAGACGAGGTGCGCGGACGCTATGCCGCCCAGACCGCCTCCCGGCTGGAGGGGGAGTACCGGGTGCTCCCCTTTTTTGGGGAGGACATCCGCCTGCTGCGCAAGCAGCGGCTCTGAGAGCCTGATTCCGCCAGCACTTCACACCCATACGTTTCACCGCGCCCCGCCGTATCGACGGACTATTTACGGCGGGGTGTGGTATGCTGTCCAAAATAGACGCACCAGAGAGGTAAGCTATGAAACAACTCCTATCCGCCCTCAACGACATACCGGAATACCGCTCCCTGGCGGCGGCAGTGGACAGCGGCGCCTGCCCGGTAGAGGCGGTAGGGCTCTCCGCCGTCCACCGGGCCCATTTTGCCGCGGGACTGCACCGCTCCTTGGAGCGCCCCATAGTCATGCTCTGCGCCGACGAGGGGGAAGCCGAGCGGATGGCCCGGGACCTGCGCGCTTTCACCGGGGAGGAGGTGCGCACCCTCTTTGCCCGGGAGTTCACCTTTTACAACGCCGCCGTAGCCTCCCGCCAGTGGGAGCATAAGCGCCTGTCGGCTCTGCGCGCCCTATCCGCCGGGGAATGTCCCCTGCTGGTGTGCACGGTCGAAGCTCTGATGCAGCGCACCCTGCCCCCCGCCGTTTTGGCCCGGACAGCCCGCCTGCTGCGGGTGGGGGAGCAGCACGATCTGGCCCGGCTGGCTCAGGATCTCGCCGCGGCCGGCTACGTCCGCTGCGAACAGGTGGAGGGCGTGGGACAGTTCGCCCTGCGCGGGGGTATTCTGGACTTCTTTTCCCCCGCCCACAGCCGCCCCGTCCGGGCTGAATTTTTTGGGGACGAGATCGATTCCCTGGGATTTTTTGACCCCGGCACCCAGCGGCGGGTGGAAAATGTCCCGGCGGCGGAGCTACTCCCCGCCGCGGAGGTGCTCCCCCAGTGCGCGCCGGGAGGCTGGGCCGGACTGCTGGAGGGGCTGGACGGCGTGCTCACCCGGACCCGGCGCAGGCGTGGCGCTGAAAAGCTGCTCTCCACCTTGGAGGAGGACCGGGAGCGGCTGTCTGCCGGCAGCAGCTTTCCCGCCCTGGACCGCTATCTGGCCCTGGTCTACCCCACCCTGTCCACCGCGGCGGACTACCTGCCCCCAGACGCGGTGGTGTGCTTCAGCGAGAGTCCCCGCGTAGCCGAGCGGGCGCAACACTACAGCTGGCAGCTGGAGCAGGATACCCAGACTCTGCTGGAGAGCGGCCTTGTGGCCGGAGAGCTGGCGGAATTTGCCCGGAGCTTTGACGCGCTATGCAGCGTGCTGGAGGACTATCCGGTGTGCTATCTGGACTCCTTCGCCTCCTCCAGCTGCCCCCGTCCCCCCCGCACCCTGCTCAGTCTTTTGGCTAAGCAGCTGCCCTCCTACGGCGCCAGCCTGGAGACCGCCGTGTCCGACCTGGCCCACTATGTGGGGGACGGCTTTCGCACGGTGGTGCTCTCGGGCAGCGAGCAGCGCGCTTTGAATCTTCAGGCCCTGCTGCGGGAACAGAACATGAAAACCGCCGTGGATTTTCAGCTCCATGGCCTGCCGGACTACGGCAGGGCGGTGATCGCCGTGGGAGGGCTCACCGCCGGGGTGGAGTATCCCTCGGCCCATTTGGCGGTGCTCACCGAGGGGCAGGGTGCCCTGCCCAAAAAGAAAAAGCTCAAGGCTCTCACCAACCGGGAAAAGCTCAAATCTTACGCCGACCTCTCCCCCGGGGACCTGGTGGTCCACGCCCACCACGGCGTGGGGCGGTTTTTAGAGATGACCAAGATGGCGGTGGACGGCATTGAAAAGGACTATGTCAAAATCGCCTATGCCGGGGCGGACGTGCTCTACGTGCCCGCCACCCAGCTGGACCTGGTCAGCAAGTACATCGGCGCCGGTGAGGACGCCCAGGAGACCAAAAAGCTCTCCAAGCTGGGGGGGAGCGACTGGGAAAAGGCCAAGAGCCGGGCCCGCAAGGCGGTTAAGGACCTGGCAAAGGGGCTCATCCAACTCTACGCCCAGCGGCAGCGGCAGCCGGGCTTCGCCTTTTCCCCGGACTCCCCCTGGATGCGGGAATTTGAGGAGCAGTTTGAGTATGCCGAGACCGACGACCAGCTGCGCTGCATCGCGGAAATCAAGCGGGACATGGAGCTTGCCCGGCCCATGGACCGGCTTTTGTGCGGAGACGTGGGGTACGGCAAAACAGAGGTGGCCTTCCGAGCCATTATGAAGTGCGTTCTGGACGGCAAGCAGGCCGCCATTCTGGTCCCCACCACCGTACTGGCCCGGCAGCATTTTCTAAGCGCCAAGCAGCGCTTCGCTAAGTACCCGGTGGAAATCGACGTGGTCTCCCGTTTCCGCAGCGCCGCCCAGATGAAGGATACCCTCCGCCGGGTGGAGAACGGAGGGGTAGATCTGCTCGTCGGCACCCACCGTCTGCTGCAAAAGGATGTAAAATTTAAAGACTTGGGGCTTTTAGTGGTGGATGAAGAGCAGCGTTTCGGCGTCACCCACAAGGAGAGGCTCAAGGAGCTCTCCCGCCAGGTGGACGTGCTCACCCTGTCCGCCACCCCCATCCCCCGCACTTTGAACATGGCCCTGTCCGGCATCCGGGATATGTCCACCCTGGAGGAGCCCCCCCTGGACCGCCAGCCGGTGCAGACCTATGTGCTGGAGCACGACTGGGGGGTGCTCTCCGACGCTCTGCGCCGGGAGCTGGAGCGGGGCGGGCAGGCCTATTACCTCCACAACCGGGTGGAGACCATCACCCAGACCGCCGGGCGCATCCAAAGCCTGCTGGGGGAGGACGCCGCCGTAGCCGTGGCCCATGGAAAGATGAGCCAGGAGGAGCTCAACGACGTCATGACCCGTATGAGCGAGGGAGAAGTAGACGTACTGGTGTGCACCACCATCATCGAAACCGGCATCGACATCTCCAACGTCAACACCCTGATTATCGAAGATGCGGACAAAATGGGCCTGGCGCAGCTGCATCAAATTCGGGGCCGGGTGGGCCGCTCCAGCCGGAGAGCCTATGCCTATCTCACCTACCGCCGGGGCAAGGTGCTCTCCGAGGTGGCCGCTAAGCGTCTGGGTGCGATCCGCGAATTCGCGGAATTCGGCTCCGGCTTCAAGATCGCCATGCGGGATCTGGAGATCCGCGGGGCGGGCAATATTCTCGGCCCGGAGCAGAGCGGATTCCTTCTCAGCGTGGGATATGACATGTACTTAAAGCTTCTGGAGGAGGCGGTTCTGGAGGAGCGGGGGGAGACGCCCCCCGTGCAGACCGAGTGCGCCGCCGACTTGAGCGTGGCCGCCTCCATTCCGGACCGCTACGTGCCCTCCCCGGAGCAGCGGATGGACCTCTACCGCCGTCTTGCCGCCATCCGCAGCGAGGCGGACGCCGATGATCTCACCGACGAGCTCATTGACCGCTACGGGGACCCTCCCCGTTCGGTCAATAACCTCATTTCCGTGGCGCTGCTGCGCTCAGACGCCGCCCGGTGCGGCATCTCAGAAATTTCTCAGAAGGGGATGAGCCTCAACTTCTACCTCACCCGTTTTGACCTCCAACAGGTCAGTGCCCTGTGCGGCCAGTACCAGGGCCGCCTGCTCTTCTCCGCAGGGGAAAAGCCCTATCTGGCCCTTCGGCTGAAAAAGGGGGAGGACGCCCTGAAGCTGGGGCGGAAGCTGGTGGAGCGTTATGCAAAACTCGCCGGCGAATAGGCCGCTCCCAGACGTTTGCGCCATAGAATTTTAGCAAATGAAATCCGGGAAAGCATATGCTTTCCCGGATTTTTTAGGCTGATTACAGTACTTTAGACAAAAATTCACGGGTCCGTTCCTCTCTGGGGGCGTCAAAAAAGGCGTGGGGCTCATTCTGCTCCAAAATCTTGCCGCCGTCCATGAAGAGCACTCGGGTGCCAACCTCCCGGGCAAACCCCATTTCATGGGTGACCACCACCATGGTCATCCCCTCCTCAGCCAGCTCCTTCATAACCTCCAGCACCTCGCCCACCATTTCCGGGTCCAGAGCGGAGGTAGGCTCGTCAAAGAGCATGAGCTTGGGCCGCATGGCCAAGGCCCGCACAATGGCAATGCGCTGCTTCTGCCCGCCGGAGAGCTGGGCGGGATAGGAATTCTCCTTCTCCTCCAGGCCCACCCGCTTGAGCAGGGTAAGCGCGGTCTCGTCAGCCTCTTCCTGCTTCATCAATCCCGTGCGCACCGGAGCCAAGGTAATATTTTTGCGGATCGTCATGTTGGGAAACAGGTTAAAATGCTGAAACACCATGCCCATTTGCCGGCGGATCTTGTTGATGTCCGTCTTGGGATCGGTGATAACCGTTCCGTCAAAGGTAATGCTTCCTCCGGAGGGCTCCTCCAGCAGGTTCAGACACCTGAGAAAGGTGGACTTGCCGGAGCCGGAGGGACCAATGACCACAACCTTCTCTCCGGGGGAGATATGCTCGGAAATATTATCCAGCACCAGATGCTTCCCAAAGGATTTGGAGAGGTTTTTAACGTCGATCACTTTCCCTCAGCCTCCTTTCCAGCTTCCCCTGGAGCCAGGTAAATAGGATAACAACCACCAGGTACATCGCAGCAATGCCGATGAGAGGCGGCATATAGTCAAAGGTCCTGCCGCCGATGGTGCTGGCATAGTAGAGCATCTCCGCGCCGCCGATGGCCTGCACCAGCGAGGTGTCCTTAAACAGGGTGATAAACTCGTTGCCCAGAGAGGGCAGGATATTTTTAAACGCCTGGGGTATGACAATAAAGCGCATGGTGTCAAAATAGTTCAGGCCCAGAGAGCGCCCCGCCTCGCTCTGTCCCGCGTCCACGCTCATCAGGCCGCCGCGGATAATCTCCGCCACATAGGCCCCTGAGTTGACGCCCAGGCCGATAAAGCCCACCAGCACCTTGTTGCGCTCGCTGGGGAAGATGACAAACGTCCAGATGTACAGCTGCACCAGCATGGGCGTGCCCCGAATCACCGTAGTGTATATCTGGCACAGCACGTTCAACACACCCAGCACGGGGTTTTTCCGGCCCAGGCGCTGCTGGTCGTGGGCGGTGCGCACCACAGCCACCACCAAACCCAGCAGCACGCCGAAAATCAAGGCCACCACGGTCAATTCCAGCGTAACGCCCAGGCCCTGCAAGTAAAGCTTCCAGCGCTCGCCCTCGACAAAAGCCCGCTGCAAGCGGGGGCCTATGCTGTCCAGCCAACCAATCCCTTGGAGCATCAGGGGGCCTCCTTTCCTCTCATAGACAAGAAGGGCGGCCTTCCGGGCCGCCCTTCTCTGCGCAATTTAACCGGCGGTAATATACCTGTCTACGATCTGCTGGAAGGTGCCGTCCGCCTTCAGTTCAGCCATGGCGGCGTTCACGGCCTCCAACAGGGCGGTGTTGCCTTTGGCAAAACCGATGGCGTAATCCTCCACGGCAAACTCGGTATCCAGGATCTTCAATCCCTCGTTCTCCGCCACAAAGCTCTTAGCGGGCTCGTTATCGATGACTACCGCGTCCACCTGGCCGTTCACCAGAGCCATCACGGCAAGAGCGCCAGTGTCAAAGGCGGTCACATGATCCTCGCCATAGCCGCCGTTTTCCGGGGTGTCGGAGCAGTAGATATAGCCGGTAGTGGCCTTCTGGGTGCCGATCATGCTGGCGTTGGCCAGATCGTCCACGGTCTCGATGGGAGAGCCCTCTTTGACAATAATCACCTGCACGCCGGTGGCGTAGCTGTCGGAGAAGTCCATCACTTCCTGGCGCTCCTTGTTGACGGTGATACCCGCCATAGCGATGTCGCTCTGCCCGGTCTGCACGGCGGTAAGGGCCGCGTCAAAGCCCATGTCGTCCACAACCAGTTCCAGGCCCAGTTTTTCGGCGATGGCGGCGGCCACCTCTACATCAATGCCCTCAAAGCCGCCGGCGTCGGTGGTCATCTCATAGGGCGGGAAGGAGGCGTTGGTGGACATATGGAGCTTGCCCGGCTCTACTGTGGTAAAGCCGCTCTCGCCGGAGGCGCCTGTGCCGGGGGTTCCGGCCGGAGCGGGGGTAGCGGCGCTGCCGCTGGGCGCGGTGCCGTTGCCACAGCCGGCCATCAGACCGATGCACAGGGCCAGCGCCAGCGCCAGCGCGAAAATCTGTTTCATCCGTTTCATATTCATTCTCTCCTTGTTCCTTGGGTCAACGGCTTTGCCGCTGTAAGTACGGTTCATATTATACATCATATCCAAGAAAATGCAATAATTATTCATTCGTCAAAGCTGACAAAAAACCAGGAGCGCCTTCCGGCTGCTCCTGGTTTTTTGCTGTATATCTCTACTTTTCAGCGATAAAACCGTGCTGCTCCCTGTGCCTCATACCGCCCGGTTTAGAATATCCATCCAATCACAGCGGAGAGGACAAATGCCGCCAGAGCGGGCAGAAAGTTTTCCCACTTCGTGGGCTGCTGGAAAATGGCCTTCAGCAGCAGCACCACTCCCGCCACACGCAGCAGCCAGGGCAGCAGTCCCAGCAGAAGCATCAGCGGCAGGCCGATGATTGACAGTACCACAGGAATCAGAATCACCGCCACCAGGCAGATCACAGACAGGCTCAATAAGGTAACCATTCTCGGTTCCTCCTTTCTTTCATTGTCCAGAGTATACCGCATCTATCTGAAACTGCTCTGAAGCCTGGATTAAAAATAGATAAAAACCGGGTGGGACGCGTTTCACGTCCCACCCCGGCCAGCTTATAATGCCGTTCTTATACGTTCTGTTCGCCGGAAGCCGCCGCGGAGACCTCTTCTTTCTTGGCGGGCTCTTCCGCCTTGGGCGCTGCGGCAGGCGCGGCAGGCTTGGGGGCCTGGGGCTTGGGCTCAGGCACCTTGCCGTCCACGGTAATCAGCTTGCGGGGGCATTTCTGGGCGCAGATGCCGCAGCCAATGCACTTATCATAGTCGATGACCGCCAAATTATTGACCATGCTGATGGCCTCTTTGGGGCACGCCTTGGCGCACAGGGTACAGCCGATACAGCCGTTTTCACACAACTTGCGCACGTCGGGCCCCTTGTCATGGGAGGAGCAGGTGATGGCCACATGGCGTTTGGTCTTGTAGGGCACCAGAGAAATCAGGTGCTTGGGACAGGTGTCCACGCACTTGCCGCAGGACTTGCACTTCTCCTCGTCTACCTTCGCAACGCCGTCCACCACGTGGATTGCGTCAAAGGGACACGCCTTTTCACAGGAGCCCAGGCCCAGGCAACCAAAGCCGCAGCCTAAATCTCCGCCGCCGGGGAGGATGGAGGCCGCCACGCAGTCCTGCAGGCCCACATAGTCATACTTTTTGGTGTTCTGGCCGCAGCCGGTGCAGTGCACCTGGGCCAGCATCTTGACGGAGGCGCCCGCCGAAACGCCCATGATCTCGCCGATCTTGTCGGCTACCGCCGCGCCGCCGGCGGCGCAGGCGTTGACCGGGGCCTTGCCCGCCGCCACAGCGGCGGCATAACCGCCGCAGCCGGGAAAGCCGCAGCCGCCGCAGTTGGCGCCGGGCAGAATGCCGGCGATGGCCTCCTCGCGGGGGTCCTTCTCCACGGCGAAGGCTTTCGCCGCAAAGGCCAGCACCAGGCCGAAAATCGCGCCCAGGGCGGCCAGGACGACCACAGCAATAATTGCAGCTCGCAGTAATTCAGGATTCATTCGTTCCGCCCTCCTTTAAAAGACGACCTTCAGGCCGGAGAAGCCCATGAAGGACAGCGCGATCAGCCCCGCGGCCACCAGAGCAATGGGGAAACCGTCGAACGCTTTGGGCCACTCGGAAAATTCCATGCGCTCCCGAATGCTGGCAAAGAGCACGATCACCAGCAGGAAGCCCACGCCGCCCGTGACGCCGTAGACCACACTTTCAATAAAGCCGTAGCTGTTCTGGGTGTTCTGGAGCACCACGCCCAGCACGGCGCAGTTGGTAGTAATCAGGGGCAGGTATACGCCCAGGGCCTCGTAGAGGGCGGGCATGGCCTTTTGCAGAAACATTTCAATGAACTGCACCAGGGAGGCAATGACCAGGATAAAGGTCACCGTCTGCATAAAGGTCAGGTTAAACGGCTCCAAAATAAAGCGGTTGATGGGCCAGCAGATGGCGCTGGCCAAGCCCATGACAAAGATGACCGCCATACCCATGCCGGAGGCGGTCTCCACCTTTTTGGAGACGCCCATAAAGGGGCAGATGCCCAAAAACTGCGCCACGATGAAGTTATTGACCAGGATGGCGCCCAGGGCAATGGAGAAAAGGTTGGCCCAGTCCATTACTTCGCCACCTCCTCGCTCTTAGTCTCGGTTTTCTTGGGCTTGTTGAGGATGTACTGCATAGCGGCAATCACCGCAGCCAGGGTCAAAAAGCCGCCCACCGGAAGAATCATGCCCAGGGCGGGAATGCCCTCGGGAATGATGCGGATGCCCTCGCCGCCGTTGAGGATGCCGCCGCCGAAGGTGCCGTTGCCCAGCAGCTCACGGACCACGCACATGATCACCAGCACCATGGTGTAGCCCAGTCCCTGGAACACGCCGTCCAGCGCGGAGGCGGCCACGCCGTTTTTGGAGGCAAAGGATTCCGCCCGGCCCAGGATAATGCAGTTAACCACGATCAAGGGGATAAACAGGCCCAGGGATTTGGACAGGTCGGGCAGAAAGGCCTTCAAAGCCAGATCCACGATGGTCACGAAGCCCGCGATTACCACAATATAGCAGGCGATGCGGATCTTGCTGGGGATGATCTTCCGCAGCAGTGCAATCACCACGTTGGCGCAGGTCAGGATGACCAGCACGGACAATCCCATGCCGATGCCGTTAAACAGGGTGGTGGTAATCGCCAGCACCGAGCACATGCCCAGCAGCTGGACCGTGACGGGGTTCTGGAAGAACAGCCCATCCATTAATTGCTTTTTCACATTCATCTTCGCTGCCCTCCTTAGCCCATCTCGGCCGCGGCGGCCAGGGCGCTGGTGACAGCCTCGCACACGCCGCGGGAGGTAATGGTGGCGCCGGTAATGGCGTTAATGGCGCCGCCGTCCTTGGTGACGTTCACCGTGCCGCTGACACCGGTAAACTGGTCCTTAAAGACCGGCTTGCTGGCGTTGGAGCCCAGGCCGGAGGTCTCGCCGGTCTCCACAATGGAGATGCCGGTGCAGCTTCCGCTGCCGTCTACGCCCACCATAACGCTCAAAGTACCGCTGAAGGAGGTGGCGGGGGCGACCTGGACCACATATCCGGCGTCCCCGGCGCTGTAAATGCCCTTCACCGTGCTGTCGCTGCCGGTGTAGCTGAGCTCCTCATAGCTGTCGGAGGGCAGAACCTCCTGCATGGCCTGCTCTTTGGCCAGGCGCTGATTTTCGTCAATAAAAGGCTTCGTCACTATGTTGGTCACACCCAGCAGCAGGGCTACCACCGCGCTGATCGCAAAAAGCACCACCACCAGCGTCGCCATGCCAGGCTCTTTCTTCACAGCCGCTTCACTCATGGCTCAGCCCTCCTTTCCGGCCTTCTGGGCCGCTTTCTGCTGCGCGCGCATCTCCTTGGTGACGCCGTAGCGGGCGGGCTTCCCCACCTTATCCAGCAGCCACACGCAGCAGTTCATGATAAGAATGGCGTAGGACACGCCTTCGGGATAGCCGCCGAAATAGCGGATGAACACGGTCAGCAGGCCGCAGCCCACGCCGAAAATGATCTCGCCGTTTTTGGTCACCGGGCTGGTCACATAGTCGGTGGCCATAAAGAACGCGCCCAGCATCAACCCGCCGGAGCACAGCTGATAGAGCATCCAGGTCAGCCGGTCGTTGCCGCCCTGGGGGAACAGGAAGGTAAGCGCCGCCACAGTGGCGATAAAAGCCACAGGAATACGGGCCCGGATAACGCCCCGCCAAATCAGGTAGACGCCGCCCAGGATCAGCAGCACGGCGGAAACCTCGCCGATACAGCCGCCCACGTTGCCCACGAAAGCGTCCAGCAGGGTGGCGTCCGGCAGCAGGTGCTCGGCGTTGTGCATGAAGTCTGCGCCCAGAGGGGTGGCGCCGGTGGAGGCGTCAATATACGCCTGCCCCACGCTCATGCCCAGGGGCGCCCAATTAGCGGTGCCCGCCAGGGCCCAGGTGGTCATAGCCACCGGGTAGCACAGCATCAAAAACGCCCGCCCGCCCAGCGCGGGGTTCATGAAATTCTTGCCCAGACCCCCGAAGAGCTGCTTGACTACCACAATGGCGAAGAAATCGCCGATCACCAGCGTCCAGTAGGGCAGCGTCACGGGGCACACAAAGGCCAGCAGCACGCCGGTGACGGCGGCGGACAGGTCGCCGTTGGCGTTGGACTGATGCATCAGCTTGCGGTAGCCCCACTCGAAAACTTCGCAGGCCGCCACGGAGACGGCGGTGGCGATCAAAGCCCTAAAGCCGAAGAAATAGACCGCCGCGATGAGGGCGGGCACCAGCGCAATCAGTACGTCCCGCATCAGGGACACGGTGTTGATGGGAGAGGCCACATGGGGCGAGGACGCCACCGTCAGCCTCAGGCTCTTTTCCTCATTCATGCTTTGGCCGCCTCCTTTGCCGCTTTCTCTTTGGCCGCCATGCCGCGCAGCTCCATCTTGGTCACGCGGAAGGACTGGACCAGGTGCATACGGGCGGGACAGATGTAGTTACAGGAGCCGCACTCAATGCAGTCCATTACGTTAAGGGCCTCCGCTTCCTTCCACAGGCCCTTCTCGGCATATAAATGCATATACACGGGGGTCAGGTGCATGGGGCAGACATTGACACACCGGCCGCAGCGCAGGCAGACCTCCTCTGCCGCCACTGGGGCGGCCTCGGCCTTGGTCAGGCAGAGCACGGCGTTGGTGCCCTTGATGATGCCCACATCCAGAGTGAACTGAGCGATGCCCATCATGGGGCCGCCGGTGAGCACCCGGTCGGGGGTCTCGCCAAAGCCGCCTGCCTGGTCCACCAGGTACTGGAAGGAGGTGCCCAGGGGCACCAGCAGATTGCAGGGCTGCTTGATAGCCCCACCGGTAACAGTGACAATGCGGTGGGTCAAGGGCTTGCCCTCCACCACTGCGTCGTACACGGCGGCCGCGGTGCCTACATTAAAGACCGCGCAGCCCACATGGGCCGGCAGTCCGCCGGGAGGCACTTCGCGTCCGGTAATGCGCTGAATCAGCTGCTTTTCTGCGCCCTGGGGGTAGCGGGTGCGCAGGGACTCCACCTGAATGTCCCCCTGGGCCCCCACCAGAGACTGAAGGTGGGCAATAGCGTCCTCCTTGTTCGCCTCCACGCCGATGACGGCGCTCTTCAGGCCGAAGGCCTGCATAAGGATGCGCACGCCCCCCAGCACCCGCTCACCCTGCTCCAGCATGAGTCGGTGGTCGGCCGTGATGTAGGGCTCACACTCCGCGCCGTTGAGGATCAGGGTGTCCACCTTGCCGATTCCGGAGCTGATCTTCACGTGGGTGGGAAATCCCGCGCCGCCCATGCCGGTGATGCCGGCCTCCCGGACGATCTCCACAATCTCGTCGGCGGAGAGCTTGGAGTAATCGGGATGGGGGGTGAGCGCACAGCCGAAGGTGTCCTGGAAATCGTTTTCGATGACCACGGACATGACCTTTCCTCCGCCGGTATGGGGCCGGGGCTCCACCGCCGTGACGGTTCCCGACACGGACGCATGGATGGGCGCGCCCAGTCCGGCAATCTCGCCGATTTTCTGACCCACCGTTACATAGTCTCCCTTGGCAACGACGGGCTTGCAGGGGGCGCCGACATGCATCGACATGGCGATGACCACCTGCTTGGGGGCGGCGCTTAAGGGCGCCACCGCCTTTTCGCGGGTCGCACCCTTCCGGTCATTGGGGTGCACGCCGCCATAAAAGCTTTGCTTCATAGGTCCACCTCGCAAATCAGGCCACACACGGGCCATTTTCTATGGGTCGTTTGACCGGTATCTCAAACAGAACCATCATAACGCAAACATCGGAAATTGTCCAGTAAAACCGTACAGTTTTCAGGTGGTTTCCATCAACATCCTGCGGTATGCCAGCCAAAAAATAGTTAGTATCTACTAACTATTTTTTAGCTTGTCCGCCCCGCGCAAAAATTTCCGCAGCCGCTCACATTGCTTAGGCCTTGTTTAAAAAATGGGAATATTCCCAAGAGGCGGGCCTTTTTCCGCCTCTTGGGCGTGTTAACAATTTTCAAACAAGGCCTAGTTAAAACGCGAAAGTTTGGAAAACCCAGCGGTTTAGGTTGACAAACCGCCGCGGGGGAGATATGATATCAGCTAACTGTAGGAAAAGCAATGACCGGGTCAGTACGGGCGGCGCGTAAGCGCAGAGAGGGGGCGGCTGGTGAAAGCCCCCGTGAGGCCGCACCGGAACGTCGCCCGTGAGCAGGCTCGCTGAAGATTGTAGTAAGCCGGCACGGACATCCCGCCGTTACCGGGATTGAGCGCACGGACGCCGGAGTCTGCCTGTAAGCCGGACGGCATAAGCAGGCACGCTCTGCACCCGTGAATTTAGGTGGTACCGCGGAGCGGCGGCTTCGTCCTAAGCAGGGCGGGGCCGTTTTCTGTTTTCCCCGGCGCCAAAGGAGGTCTCAGATTCCCAATGAAAATGAAAACGTCACAGATCTTAATGGAATGCCTGCTGGAGCAGGGGGTGGACACGGTGTTCGGCTACCCCGGCGGCACAATTTTGAACGTATACGACGAATTTGAGCTGCACGGGTACAAGGAGAAGATCCGCCATATTCTCACCGCCCATGAGCAGGGGGCCTCCCACGCGGCGGACGGCTATGCCCGCTCCACCGGGAAGGTGGGGGTATGCTTCTCCACGTCCGGCCCCGGCGCCACCAATCTAACCACCGGCATCGCCACCGCCTATTACGACTCCTCCCCGGTGGTATTCATCACCTGCAACGTCAGCGAAAACCTCATCGGCAAGGACTCCTTCCAGGAAGTGGACATCACCGGCATCTCCATGCCCATCACCAAGTGCAATTACCTGGTGAAGGACCCCGAGCAGCTGGCGGACGTGCTGCGGGAGGCGTTTGCCATCGCCCGCTCCGGCCGGCCCGGCCCGGTGCTGGTGGACATCGCCAAAAACGTCACCGCCGCCGAGGCCGAATATGAGCGCCTGCCCCTGTCCGAGCACCCCAATCACGGCCGGCTGGGGGCCATGCTCCGCCGGGCCAGCCACGATCTAAAGGCTCCCGAGCCGGACGCGGGGGATATTCAAACCCTGCTGGATATGATCGAGGCTGCCCAAAAGCCCCTGGTGCTGGTGGGCGGCGGAGTGATCCGCTCCAAAAACGCGGTGCCGGAATTCCGCAGATTCATAGAGCGGCTGGGGGCCCCGGTGACCTCCACTATCATGGGCGGCGGTGCCTGCCCAGGCAACCATCCCCTGTTTACCGGCATGATCGGGATGCACGGCTCCCACGCCTCCAACTACGCGGTGGACGCCTGCGACCTGCTTATTGCCGTCGGCTGCCGCTTCTCCGACCGGGTGGCCACCGATCCCACCACGTTTGCCCGCAGCGCCAAAATTGTCCACATCGACATCGACCGGGCGGAGATCGACAAAAATGTCGCCACCCACCACCACATCATCGGCGACGCCAGGCGGGTGCTGGAGCTGCTCAACTCCTCCCTGCCCAAGCATGACTATCCGCAGTGGAAGCAGTGGGTCTTTTCCCACCGGGAGATTCCTTTAAAAAAGGATGAGATTCTCCACCCCCATGAAATTCTGGAGACCATTCAGGAGGTCACCGGCGGAGACGCGGTGATTGTCACCGACGTGGGGCAGCATCAGATGTGGTGCGCCCAATACTACCACTTCTCCCGCCCCGGACAGTTCATCACCTCCGGCGGCTTCGGCACCATGGGCTTCGGCCTGGGGGCCGCCATGGGGGCCAGCGTGGGCAATCCCGGCAAGGTGGTGGTCCAGTGCACCGGGGACGGCTGCTTCCGCATGAACTGCCACGAGCTTTGCACCGTGGAGCACTACGGCATCCCGGTCATCACCGTTATTTTCAACAACCGCACCCTGGGCATGGTCCGCCAGTGGCAGAATCTAATCTACGCCAAGCGCTTTTCCCAGACCGATTTGGACCGGGGCCCGGACTTTGTGGCGCTGGCCAACGCCTACGGCGTCGCCGCAGACCGGGCCGCCACTCAGACCCAGTTCGAGGCGGCGTTCCGAAAGGCCGTAGCCTCGGGCAGGCCCTGCGTCATTGAGTGCGCCATTGATAAAGACGCCATGGTCCACCCCATGGTCTCCGCCGGCACGCCGGTCACCGATTTCATTCTGGATTAAGGAGGGCACGGACATGAACGACACCAACATCACCCGCCGCACCCTCTCGGTGCTGGTGGAAAACGCCGCCGGCGTTCTCTCCCAGGTCTCCCGGCTTTTTTCCCGAAAGGGATATAATATCGAATCCCTGGCGGTGGGCACCACCGACGATCCCACCGTCTCCCGCATTACCATTGAGGTCATGGCGGACGCGGCCATGACCGAGCAGATCATGAACCAGCTGCGCAAGCAGTTTCCGGTTTATTCCGTCCAGGAGCTGCGGCCTGAGCGGTCCATCCGCCGGGAGCTGGTCATGTTCAAGGTCAAGGCCGAAACGCCGGATATCCGCAATGAGGTGATTCAGATCGCCAATATCTTCCGGGCCTCTATCATCGACGTATCCCTGAAATCCCTGACGCTGGCCCTCATCGGAGATGAGAGCAAGGCCGAGGCCATGCAGCGCCTGCTGGAGGCCTTCGGCATCCTGGAGCTGGTCCGCACCGGCATGGTGGCCTTAGAACGGGGCGCTTACACCATCAGCGACGAGAACAAAGAGCAGGCGGAGTTTAACCTGGGCAAAAACGTCCTGTAAAAGGCCCGTTTCCCAGTACGCAGAGCCTGGGCCCTGCAGGTTCCACAGAGGCCTCTGTGTTTTCATATATAAACATTTTTTCTTCCAAAGAAAGGGGGAGATCAGGTATGAAGCTGTATGAAAACATATTCCTGTCAACCAGAGGGAGAGTTTTCATCCGTTGACCCTCCGGATATGAAGGAGGAAGTATGGATCATATTACCTTGCAAAAAGTTGATGAATCCAATTTTATCGCCTGCTTTTCCCTAAAATTAGATGTCCAACAGGAAAAGTTTGTATCCCATCCCATCCGCAGCCTGGCCCAGGCGTATGTATACTACAAGCAATGTACGCCTTTCGCGGTCTGCCGCGCCGGTCAGGTGATCGGGTATCTTATGGTCATCTATGACTACGACGAGGAGGCTTACTTCATCTGGCATTTGATGATCGACGTCCAGCACCAGGGCAGGGGCTACGGGAGAGCGGCCATGGAGTCGGCGCTTGCC
Source organism: uncultured Flavonifractor sp. (assembly GCA_947346365.1). Lineage (GTDB taxonomy): Bacteria > Bacillota > Clostridia > Oscillospirales > Oscillospiraceae > CANAAV01. The sequence continues at coordinate 20,365 of CANAAV010000008.1, read as the reverse complement.
TATATCCGTACCAAGCCCTTCGGGGACTCCAATACCGTCCGGCTGACGGTCAGCCCGGAAAATTCCGCCGCCCGCCATTTATACCAGACACTGCACTTCACCGCCACCGGCCGGGCGGACGAAGACGAGATCGAGCTGGAACGGGTGCTTGCTTGATTTTTGCCCCATGCGGCATCCGCAAAAGGTGAAGAACCGGCGGGCTTTTGTGAATTGTATCATAGTTATCATTCTTTTCCCCGGCAGCGTGCTACAATATCGGTAACCACACTATACATAACATAAAAGGAGAGTTTCACTATGGCAAAAATGTATTACGAAAAGGACTGCGAGCTGTCTTACCTGAACGGCAAAAAAATCGCCGTCATCGGCTACGGCTCCCAGGGTCACGCCCACGCCCTCAACCTGCGGGACTCCGGCTGCGACGTGATCGTGGGCCTGCGCAAGGGCGGCAAGAGCTGGCCCGTCGCCGAAAAAGACGGCTTTCCCGTCATGACGGTGGCTGAGGCCACAAAGGCCGCCGACATCATCATGATCCTCATCAACGACGAGGCCCAGGCGGATATGTACAAGGCCGACATCGCCCCCAACCTCACCGAGGGCAAGGCCATCGCCTTCGCCCACGGCTTCAATATCCGCTACGGGCAGATCGTTCCCCCCGCCGGAGTGGATGTGTTTATGGCGGCGCCTAAGGGCCCCGGCCACACTGTGCGCTCTACCTACGTGGCAGGCAAGGGCGTGCCCTGCCTGGTAGCGGTGGAGCAGAACGCCACCGGCAACGCCTATAAGATCGCCCTTGCCTACATTGCCGGTATCGGCGGCGCTCGGGCCGGCGTGATGGAGACCACCTTCCATGACGAGACTGAGACCGACCTGTTCGGCGAGCAGGCCGTGCTGTGCGGCGGCGTGGTGGATCTGATGCGCTGCGGGTTTGAAACTCTGGTGGAGGCCGGGTATGAGCCGGAAAACGCCTACTTTGAGTGCATCCATGAGATGAAGCTCATCATTGATCTAATCAACAAGGGCGGCGTGGCCATGATGAACTACTCCATCTCCGACACCGCCGAATTCGGCGAGTACGTCTCCGGCCCCCGGGTGCTCCCCTATGCGCAGACCAAGGAAAACATGCGCAAGGTTCTGGACGACATTCAGGACGGCACCTTTGCCGGCAAGTGGATTGCCGAGAACAAAAACGGCCGCACCTTCTTCAACTCCAAGCGGGCGCAGCTGGCCAAGCATCAGATGGAGATTGTGGGCGCACATCTGCGGAAAAACATGCTCTGGGGCGACGACCAGGACATGGACACCGCCTCTAACTGACCGCCGGGGACGCTACCATGGAAGTTGAGACCATTTTGGGCGGCGCGGCCCTCCTCATTATCGTCCTGGGCCTGTGCAATCCCCGCCTCCGGCGGGATCTGAAAAACCGGCGCAGCTCTATGGACGACGTGCTTGACCAGGGCCGGGAGGACCTGAAAGTGGCCCTGCGCAGTAAAAAAGGCCGAAAGCCCTAGCTTACGAAGCCTCTCCACGCCGCCGGCTTTTCCATTAAATCAAAGGCGGCCCCGCCGGGCAAATGCCCGGCGGGGCCGCCTTTCATCCTTCCACCCCCGGGGTGGGAGCTAAGGGAACGCCCGCGCACATGCTCGCCGCGCAGCTGTTCACCACCTGCGCCGCCTGCTGGGGAGTCAGGCCCTTGAGCGAATAGACGGCGTGGACCGGGTTGCCCCCGTCCCCGGCGGGGTAGTCCACCACAAAGCTGCCCCGCCAGCCGGGCGCGTCCCCGGCGTCGGAATCCACGTATTTCAAGATCTCCTCCAGAGCCTGGGCGGTGACCTTCTCCGCGCTCAGGCATTCAATCCTGTGATAGGCGGCATCCTCCTCTCCGGTGTACTGCTCCACGGAGACGGAGAGATAGGAATACCCCTCATTCCACCCGGCATAGAGGGTCCTCCTCAGCGGTTCACCCTTATACGTCTCGGCCCAGTGAGCGCTTCCGGCCGCGCCGCCCTGATCCAGCGGCACATACCGGGGCAGGTAATCCCCCAACTCCCCGCCGTAGGCCTCCTCCAGGGAGAGCCTGCGGTTTTCGACCCGGACATGCTCCCGCTGGATGGACAGGCCCTCGGTGGTAAGGGGGCTGCTGTTGAATTGGGTCGCTTTCCGCAGGAAGCAGAAGATCAGATGGGCCGCCTCCTCCTGGTCCGGCCCGGTCACCTCCAGACGGGCTCCGGTGTCCCCGCTCATGCACTCCGCCCGGTAGCAGTAGCTTCCATTTTCCAGCTGGAGAAAGTATGCCTTCACCGGAACGCCGGTAACGGGATGGACCCGCTCCTCTTCTCCCTGGCAGACCACCTCCGCGGGGGGCAGCTCGCCGGGTGTCAGAGTCAGCCTGAGCTGGGTCTGCTCCCCGGCGGCGTTTTCCCGCTCGCCGTAGACGGACACCTCCCGGAGAAGCTCCCCATCGTCCGTATCGAAGCTGGCGGTACCCAGCAGCTCAAAGCCCGCCCAGTACAAAATCCAGGGCACCTCCTCTGCGCCGCCCAGCGCGTGGACCAGCTCCTGCGGCGTCAAACAGGTCTGGGTAAAGTTGGGGGAATACCCGTAGTCCCCCACAACGGCCCCCTCCAGGGAGAGCTGGGGAATTTCGAAGCCCGGCAGGTCAAAATCCCCGTGGGCCTGTCCCTCAAAGGGGTCCTCCACCCGCAGAATATAGGGCTCCAGCGTATCCGGCCAGTCCCCTGTGATGCGCAGCTCCTTCTGCGGCGGCGCGGGCAGGGGCTCCGGCGTCTCCGCCGTCCCTGCCGTCTGCGCGGGCCTCACGCCCCCTCCGGCATAGCCGCGGGCCAGCCGGAAGCCCCAGAAGCTCCCCGCCAGCACCAGCGCGCAGCAGGCCGCGGCGGCGGCGCGCGTCCAGCCGCCCCGCCTTTCCGGGCGCGTCCCCGCCAGCAGCCGCCGGTGCAGTTCGGGAGAGACCTTCAAACGGTCCATATAGGAACGGTAATGTTTCATCGCGCTTCTCCTTTCAGCATATCCTTCAGATGCACCCTGGCCCGGCTGAGCCGGGAGCGCACGGTGCCCTCCCGCTCCCCGGTAATCCGGGCAATCTCGGCAGTTTTGTACCCCTCGTAGTAGTAGAGATGCACCGCCATGCGCTCCTTGGCCGGCAGGGAGTAGACCAGCTCCAGGGTCTCCCGCTCCTCGGGAGCGGCGGGATAGCTCTCCAACAGCGGGACGGTCCGCCTTCGCCAGGGGGCTCGCAGGCGGCTTTTGCAGCCGTTGGAGAGCACCCGCAGCAGCCAGGCCCGCTCGTGCTCCGGTCCCTCAAATGTAGGGGTCTTTTCCCAGTAGCGGAGAAATGCGTCCTGCACGGCGTCCTCCGCCTCGTGGCGGTCCCCCAGAATTGCCAGGGCGGCGCGGTAAAGGGTATTTTCATAGGTGTTCACTGCATCTTCCAGCCGGCTGTGGTCTGTCATGCGTCCTCCTCCCTTCACCCTATATACGCCCCTGGAGGGCAAAATGCTGCAAGGAGCGAAAAAAATATAATAAATAAAAAACAGGCGGTCTGTATCCAACGGCGTTGCATACAGACCGCCTGCTGCTAAAAGGAGACCGTGAGCTGCATTTTAAAGCGCTCCTGCCCGTATACGGCGTGGGGGACGTCCTTGGGCATCACCAGAGTCTCTCCCGCCTGGAGCACAAAAACCTCGCCCCCTACGGTAAACCGCCCGCTCCCCTCCAACACCGTAACCATGGCGTCTCCCCCGGCGGCGTGGGTGGAGATCTCCTCTCCCCGGTCGAAGGAAAAAATGGTCATACTGACATGCCCGTTCTGCACCAGGGTCTTGCTGACTACCTGACCCGGCTGGTAGTCCACCAGGTCCGCCAGCTTTAAGGGGACCTGCTTTTCTATATTTTTATACACTCCGATTCCTCCCGGTCATAAAATGATGCCGATCCGCATACCGCCCCGACGGCGCTGTTGCAGCCAAAAGGGCGCTTTTATTTTCCGCTCCTGCGGTAAAAGGTATTCTCAATGGGCAGCCGGGTGCGGATCACCCCGTCCACCCGCCGGGCGGCGTTGGCGGCGGCGGGCGCGGCGGGAATGGCGCAGATTTCCCCCACCCCTTTGGCCCCAAAGGTATTTTGCTCCTCACTGCCTTTTTCAATGAAAATGACGTCGATGGGGGGCATATCGGTGGAGCGCAGCAGGCCCAGCGTGCCGTACTTGGACGTTACATAGCCGCCCTCCATCTGAAAGTTCTCGGTGAGCCCATAGCCCAGCCCCATCGCCACGCCTCCCTCAATCTGGCCCTGACAGGCCAGGGGATTCACCACCCGGCCCACGTCGTGAGCGGCCACCACCCGGGCAACCCGCTTTTGCTCGTCCATAACCACCACCTGGGCGGCATAGCTATAGGCCACGTGGCTGACCGGATTGGGCTTATCACAGCCCATGGGGTCCGTCACGCCGGAGTACTCTCCATAGAATTCCCGGCCCTCCAGAGCCGGTAAATCTCCCCCAGCCTGCTCCAGGGCCTGCCGGAGCAGGCCGGCGGCCCGGCGGACGGCCTCCCCGGTGAACACCGTCTGGCGGGAGGCGGTAGAGGTGCCCGCGTCGGGGGTTACCGCGGTGTCCGCCCGCTCGTGGAAAATCCGCTGGGGCGGGATTCCCGTCACCTCGTGGACCACCTGTGTGCACACAGTAGCAATTCCCTGGCCCATGCACGCGGCGCTGGTGCGGATGCGCACCTGTCCGCCCTCCACCGCCAGCCTGCACCGTCCCACGTCCGGCAGGCCCACGCCCACGCCGCTGTTTTTCATACACCCAGCCAGCCCCGCGTAGGGGCTGCTGTCAAAGGCGGGCTTCACCGCCTCCAGGCACTCGGCGTACCCGGTGTCCGCGGAGGCGATCTGCCCGTTGGGCAGCTCCTGACCGGGGCGGATGGCGTTGCGGTAGCGGATCTCCCAGGGGGACAGGCCCGCCTTCTGGGCCAGCAGGTCCAGGTTCACCTCCCCGGCAAAGCAGCTCTGGGTCACGCCAAACCCCCGGAAGGCCCCCCCGGGGACGTTGTTGGTGTAGACGCAGATGCCGGTGATGTCCACATTTTGGAAGTTGTAGGGCCCGGCGGCGTGGGTGCACGCCCGCTGGAGCACCGGTCCCCCCAGGGATGCGTAGGCCCCGCAGTCAGAGATCAGCACCGCCTTCATGGCCAAAAGATTTCCGTCTTTGTCGCAGGCGGTGGTCACGTCCATCTCCATGGCGTGGCGCTTGGTGTGGACCTCCAGGCTCTCCTGCCGGGAGAAGCGCACCTTCACCGGACTGCCGGTGGCCCAGGCCATCAGCGCGGCGTGGTGCTGCACGCTCATATCCTCCTTCCCGCCGAAGCCGCCGCCCACCAGCTTACTCTGGCAGCGGACCTTTTCCGGAGGGAGCTTGAGCATCCGGGCGATCTCCTTCCGCTCGTCATAGGCCGACTGGCTCCCGGTATAGAGGAGCAGCCCTCCCTCCCCGTCGGGCATGGCGATGGCGCACTCCGGCTCCATAAAGGCGTGGTCGGTCATGGGGGTGGAGTAGTGCTGAGTCACCACATAGGCGGCGGCGGCAATCGCTTTGTCCGCGTTCCCCCGGCGCAGGACCTCTTTGGCCAGAATATTGCCCTTTTCATGGAGCTTGGGTGCACCCGGCCTCATAGCCTCCAAGGGATCGGTGAGGGGCGGCAGCTCGGTATAGGTCACGTCAATGAGGGCGAGTATTTCGTCCAGGCTCTCCCGGCGCCTGGAGGCGGCCAGGGCGACGGCGTCCCCGATGTAGCGGGTGCAGTCCCCCTGGGCGATCATCACATCCCAGTCCTGAATGATATGCCCGGTTTTGTTGAAGGGCACGTCTTCGGCGGTGAGGATTTTTACCGTGTCCGGATGGGCCAGGGCGCGGCTCAGGTCGATCTTCTCCACCCTGGCCCTGGGGTATTTAGCGCGCAGGGCCTTGGCGTAGAGCATCCCCGGCAGGGTAATGTCGTCCACGAACGCTCCGGTCCCCAGCACCTTTTCCGCCGTGTCCACCCTGGGAAACAGCCGCCCGATCCGGGCGTCGGAGCTGTCCTGGGGTACGGGCAGGCCCTCCCGGAAGTATTTGGCCGAGAGCAGAATGGCGTCCTCGATCTTCACATATCCGGTGCACCGGCAGATATTGCCCCGGATGGCCTGCTTGACCTGGGCGCGGGTGGGCTCCAGGGTCTCGTCCAGCAGGGCCTTGGCGCACAGGACCATTCCGGGTATACAGAAGCCGCACTGCACCGCCCCGGCCCGGCCGAAGGCGTAGACATAGACCTCCCGCTCCCGGGGGGTAAGTCCCTCCACGGTGGTGATGTGTTTCCCCTCCAGCCTATCCAAAGATAGAACGCACGCCTTTGCCTTTTTCCCGTCTACCAGCACGGTGCAGGTACCGCAGGCCCCCGCGCCGCAGCCGTTTTTCACGCTGGTCAGCCGCAGCTCTTCCCGCAGGTAGTCCAGCAGCTTGCCGTTTTTTTCGACGCGGCGCTCCGCGCCGTTGACATACAAGGTGTACATGACGGTCTCCTTATCCCGCCCGCTACAGACAGTAGGCGTAGTATTCCAGCACAGCCTTCATCAGCTCCTTCAGGGGCGCGCCGGTACGCCTGTCCTGGGACAGAACGCTCTCGTACTCCGCCTCTCCCAGGCGGACCCGCACCCGCCCGGCCTGGCGGTCCAGCACGCAGAAGCCCGCGTTTTGGCTCTCCGCCATATCCGCCTCACTGGCGAAGAGGGTGAATTTATCCCGATAGGGCGCGCTGTCATAGGGGCAGAACACGGCGCAGTTGCCGCACTCGTTGCACAGCTTGTCAATATGGACAATCTGCATCTGTTCCATGCCGGGGACCCTGACGGCCAGATTCGCCCGGTTGGGACACACGTCTGCGCAGCTTTCGCACACGGCGCAGCAGCCCAGGCAGCGCCCGGCCTCCTCTCCCGCCCCCGTAAACTCCCGCAGCAGCGCCCGTCGCGCTTTCAGGTCCTCACCCTCCGGCCGGAAGGGAATCGGGGCGGCTTCGCCGCTTTGGAGGATGTCCCGCACGGCGGCGGCGGCGTCCGCCATAGCCTGAACCACCAGAGCTGGGCCCCGCCGGGCGTCGCCAATGACATAGAGCCCGCCGGCGCGGCAGGCTTCGTCCGCCGCCGCCCAGCCATGTCTGTCTACGGGGATTCCGTTTTTCTCAAAATAAGCCGTATCCGGCTTCTCCCCGATGGCGGAAATCACCGTATCGGCGGAAATCTCCACCGTCCGCCCGGTGGGCCGGGGGCTGCGCCGTCCGGAAGCGTCGGGCGCGCCCAGCTCCATCACCCGGCAGGCCAGCCGGCCGTTTTTCAGGGATACCGGGGCCATCAGCTCGCAGAATTCCACCCCGTCGGCCAGCGCCAGCGCCAGTTCCTCCCCGTCGGCGGGCATATAGCGCCTGGTGCGGCGGTAGACCAGGCGCACCTGCTCCACCCCTCCGGCCCGCTTGGCGGCCCGCGCGGCGTCCATGGCGGTGTTCCCGCCGCCGATGACCGCCACGTTTTTCCCCAGGGACTGCCCGTCCGGGTCCTTCTTCTGTCTCTCCAGGAAGTCCAGCGCGTCCACCGCGCGCCCGCCCTCCAACTCCAGGGCGTCGTGCTCCCAGGCCCCGGTGGCCACAATCACGTGGGTGTACCCCTGCTCCAGCAGGGCGCGGGGGGCGTCCACCCGGGTGTTCAGCCGGACCTCCACCCCCAGCATGTCCAGCATGGACGCGTCGTTCTCAATTGCCCGGTCCGCGATGCGGAAGGAGGGGATCACGTGGCGGACGACGCCGCCCAAGGCGTCCCTCTTCTCAAAGAGCGTCACCTGCGCTCCTTCCCGGGCCAGCAGGTGGGCCGCCGCCATGCCGGCGGGGCCCCCGCCCACCACGGCCGCCCGGACGGCGCTCTTCCCGCGGACGCGCAGCGTGGGGGCGAAGGCGGCAAAGCCTTTTTCCGCGGCCTCCAGCTTGGCGTCCCGGATATGGACGGGCTCCTCGTAGAAATTGCGGGTGCATTTACTCATGCAGCCGTGGGCGCAGATGCTCCCCGTAATAAAGGGCAGGGGATTTTTCTCGCAGATGACCGCCAGGGCCTGAGCATACTCTCCCTGGCCTACCAGGCGGATATACTCGGGAATATCCTGGTGGATGGGGCACTGCTCCGAGCAGGGGGCGGTGAAGCAGTCGATCAGGGGGACCGCCCGCTCCAGCTTGCGCAGGGGCAGGGGCTTGACGGGCTTGCGGTGGCGCCCATCCCCCGCCGCCCGTTCCGCCAAGGCGGTCAGGGCGGGCAGATCCACTCCCTCGAAAGGCCTGTACTCCATGGCGGAGAGCTTGCGGGCCATAGGCGCTAGGCGGTTATAGCCGCCGGGCTTGAGCAAGGTGGTAGCCACCGTGATGGGCCAAACGCCACAGGAGAAGATATCTCCAATGTTGAACTGGTCCGCGCCGCCGGAGTAGGATGCCCGCAACTTTCCGCCAAACTCCTCCTCCAACCGCCGGGCCAGGTTGATGGACAAAGGGTAGAGGCTTTTGCCGCTCATGTACATCTCCTCGCCGGGGAGCTCTTGCTCCGTAATGGACACGGGGAAGGTATTGGTCAGCTTCACGCCGAACTCCAGGCGTTTTTTTTCGCATAGTTCCAGCAGGCGGCGGAACATCAGGACAGCGTCGCCAAACTGGAGGTCGGCCTTAAAATGGCGCTCGTCAAAGACCACATAGTCATATCCCATATCATCCAGGGTCTTCCGGGCAAATTCATAGCCCAGCAGGGTGGGGTTGCATTTGACGTAGGTGTTCAGTCCCTTCTCCTCAATGAGGTAGCGGGCGATGCGCTCAATCTCGTCGGGAGGGCAGCCATGAAGGGTGGACAGGGTAATTGAGGTGCAGATATGGGGGCTGATGCCGTCCAGGAAGGCCGGGTCGATCCGGTCCAGCCGATCCAGGTTGGCCCTGGCCCAGGCCTGGCACTCCGCCCAGATGGGGGTTTGGGAGGCGTCCTTCATCCCCTCCATATAGCGCTCCACTTTTTCCGAGCGGATACCCGCCAGATCGTAGCCCACGCTCATATTGAACACAAAGCCGTCAGGGGAGCCCAGCTCCAGCTGCCGGGAGAGCAGCTTCAGGGCAAACCAGGCCTTGACATACTCCTCAAGGGCCTGCTCCACCCGCAGCTCGGTGCTCCACTCCACATTGTACCCCTCGTCCTCCGCCCGGATGCAGGGCTTGGACACCGGCAGGTCCTCCCCGTCGATGACCTGCACGGTCTTGACCTCAAAAAAGCGGCCGCCCCCGGCGTAAGCAGCAATCAGGTTCTGGGCCAGCTGGGTGTGGGGTCCTGCGGCGGGGCCGAAGGGGGTCTCGATCCGCTCGGTAAAGATGGGCAGGGTTTTGCTGCCGGTATGGCGGTAAATCTGGCTGACTCCAAAAACCGTCCCGTGCTGGGCGTACTCTGTTAGCACCCAGTCCATCAGCTGTCCAAAGGGAATGGGGCGCATACTATCGCTCATGGCGTCTTTTCTCCTCTCCGCATAAAGCTGTACGGGCTTACCGCCCGGCGTTGATCCGGTTCCACAGCCCCCCTGCGGTCTCCCGGCAGCGGGAGAGCACCGCCTGCTTATCAATGTCCGCAAGGCAGCGGTCTTTCATGCGCACCACGCCGTTGATAATGGTGGTAACCACGTCGCGCCCGCTGCAGCCGAAGAGCAGGTGACTGTTGATATTGCCCGCGTCCATGGGTGTGGGGGGCGTATAGTCCAGCACGATCACGTCGGCGTAAGCGCCGGGGGCTAGAATGCCGATGGGCTTTTCAAAAAAGCGCTGGGCTATGCTCCGGTTATGCTCAAAAAGCATGGCGGGAATTTCCCCCCAGGCCACATTGGGCTTGCAGGCGTTGTGCTTGTGCAGGAGGTTGGCTACCTTATAGCTCTCCAGCATGTCGTTGGTATAGCCGTCGGTGCCCAGGCCGGCGGTGATACCCTTTTCCAGCATCTTCAGCACCGGGGGGCAGCCTACGGCGTTGCCCATGTTGCTCTCCGGATTGTGAACCACCATGGTATCCGTGTGGCGCAGCAGGTCCATCTCCGCCTCGTTGACGTAGATGCAGTGCCCGCAGATGGTCTTGTCCCCTAAAATACCCATGTCGTGCAGGCGGAACATCAGGCGCTTATTGTATTTCGCTAGGCTGTCGTATAAATCGTCGATACCCTCCGCCACATGGATGTGGTAGCCGGCTCCCTCCGGCTTTTCCTGGGCGCAGTACTCCAATGTCGCGTTAGACAGGGTGAAGGGGGCGTGAAGGCCCATCATGCCCTTGACCATATCCGTCCGGTCCCGCCGGGCATAGCGGATGAACTCCGCGTTTTCCCGCACGGCGGCGCGCATCTTGTCCTGTCCGTCCCGGTCGCTGACCTCATAGCACAGATTGGCGCGCACGCCAAATTCCCTGGCGCTCTCCGCCAGGGCGAAGAGGCTGCCGGAAATCTCTCCATAGCTGGCGTGGTGGTCAAACACCGTGGTGACCCCGTTTTCAATGCACTCCAGATAGGTCGCGTCCGCGCTGGCCCGGCTGTCTCGGAGCAGCAGGCGGCGGTCAATCGTCCACCACTGCTGCTCCAGCACCTCCAGGAAATTGGAGGGATTATTTCCCTTGATGGACAATCCCCGGGCAAAGGCGGAATAGATATGGTTGTGGGCGTTGATAAAACCCGGCATAATGACGCCCCCCCGGGCGTCCATCCATTCCGCGCCCGGATAGACCCGCCTGAGCTTCTGCGTGGACCCTACCGCCTGAATCAGGCTGCCCTCAATGGCGAGGCATCCGTCCTCCAAATAAGGCATGGCCGCGTCTCGCGTAACCAGCCGTCCGTTTCCCAGCAAGTACATAGCGTCTCCTCCTCAATGGCTCAAAATGGCTGAAACGAAAAAAGCTGCAAAACCCAATCCGGTGGTTTTACAGCCCGTGCGCAAGACACTTCGTTACAGCCATTTTGACGTCTGCCGCCCAATCCAGCGGCGCGATTCAATTGCAAGCAGATAATAAATTACTAAAAACAGTATAGCAAAACTGCCCTGTCTTTTGCAAGGGGAAGGGGTGTTTTTCTATCTTTTATCCAAAATGTCAGCGCCATTTCAGGCATTTTGACTAATTGCCGCCGGAGAGCGGGAGGCGGCCGGACGCCGGGTAGATCTCTCACGTAAAGCGCCCGCCCGCAAAGCGGGACAGGTCCAGCACCAGGCAGTCCTTCCTCTCCAGCAGGGCGCGCAGCAGCGGGGCCTCCCCTTTACGCACCACCGCCAGCAGGCGCTTGCGCGCAAACAGCTCCAGCAGCGCCCGCTGATAGCGGGCGCTGGCCTGTTCCAAAAAGCCAATCTCGTCTATCGCCGCCCACTCTCCCGGGCCGCGGCACAGCGCCCGCAGCCACCGCGTTCCCGCCCCGTCCAGCGCCCAGCGGCAGGGATGCAGCGCGCCCTCCTCCCGCTGGGCAATCACCGCCGGGGCTCCGCCGCCCCGCCGCTCCAGCAGAACCTGAACCGGCACATCCAGCCCATCCCGCACGGCATAGCTGCGCAGCCCCGGCACAGGGCGGTTTTCCAGCAGGCTCTCCAGCAGCGTGGTTTTTCCAATTCCCTTATCCCCTGTCAGCAGCAGGCTCCTGCGGCCGGAACGTTGAAAAGTGGAGACGGTACAGGCTTTCAGCCTGCTCACAGCAGGCCGCTTCATAGGCGTCATAGCGCGTCAACAGCTCCTTTGCCGCGGGGGTGAGGACGCTGCCTCCGCCTCCTCTGCCCCCGGTTTTCCGCCGGATTAAGGGAAAGCCAAAGCCCGCCTCCGCCCGCTGAATCAGGCCCAGGGCCTTGGTATAGGCCATGCCCATCTGCCCCGCCGCCGCCCGCAGGCTGCCCAGGGCCTCCACACCCCGCAGCAGGCGGCAGGGCCCCGGTCCAAAAAACCGCTGGCCCTGGTCGGTGCAGAAGGCGACCGCGCATTTCCGTTTCAATCCCGCTCATCTCCCGTCATGATAAAATACCCCCCATGCCGGAGCACTTCCACCGGCCCGTACAGCTGGCTGAGCGCTTCGGCCAGCTCTGCCGGCGGCACAGCGTCAACACGCACGCCGCACAACAGCCTCCCCTCCTTCAGCAGCAGCAGGCGCTGGGCATAGCGCAGGGCCAGATTCACGTCATGGCTGCACAGCAGCACGCCCTCTCCCCGCTGCTGCGCCCGCTGCCGCAGCAGCGACAGCATCCGCCGGCGGTTGGGGAAATCCAGGGCGCTGTCCGGCTCGTCCAGCAGCAGCAGCCGGGTGTCCCTCAGCAGCGTGCGGGCAAACAGGACCATCTGCTTCTGTCCCTCGCTGAGGGCGGCAAAATCCCGTCCGGCCACTCCCGGTCCGGCGATCTCCTCCAGCATGTGCTTCGCGTGCTCCACCTGGGCGCGGGAGGGCCGCTCCAGCAGGCCCAGCACCGGGTTATACCCCATAAGCACCACGTCCAGAGCGCTCAGGGACAGGGACACCCCGCCCCGCTGGGTCAGGTAGGCAATCCGCTGGGTCTGCTGCCGCTGGGTCAGATTCCTGAGCTCCTCCCCCTCCAGCAGACAGCTCCCCCGGTAAGGGAGCAGACCGCATAGAGCCCGCAGCAGGGTGGATTTTCCACAGCCGTTGCTCCCCAGAAGGGCGCACAGCTCCCCGGCATACAGGCGGAAGCTGACGCCGTGGAGCACCCGTCTGTCCCCATAGCCCGCCTCCAGCCCGACGGCCCTTAGCAGCTCAGCCATGGCCCGCCTCCCTCCGGCACATCAGCCAAAATAGGAAGGGCGCTCCCAGCAGGGAGGTAACCACGCTCACGGGCACCTCGCTTGAGCCAATGCTCCTCGCCAGGATATCAGAGGCCAGCAAAAGCGCCCCTCCCGTTACTCCGGAGAGCATCACCGTGGAAAAACGGCTGCTTCTGGTAATCAGCCGGGCAATGTGGGGCGCCAGCAGGCCGACAAAAGAAATCAGCCCCGTAACGCTGACAACCGCCCCGGTGACCAGGGTGGCCAGCAGCAAAACCAGATACCGCATCCCCTGCACCGGCACCCCCAGCATATGGGCCTCGTCTGGCTCCAGCCCCAGCAGCAGCACCTGCCGGTGGAGCAGCAGCAACCCCGCCAGTCCCAGCGCCGCCCAGGGCAGAACAGCCAGGAAGTGCCGCAGGGTAACGTCGGCGAAGCTGCCCATGGTCCAAAACTCGATAGCCGCCAGGTGCCGCTCCGGATCCCCCGCCAGCTTCATCAGCATCAGCAGGGCCTGGGAGACGGCGTTGACGGCAATGCCGGACAGCACGATGGTATTCATTCCCCTCCCCTGTGCCGCCGACGCCAGCGCCAGCGCCGACAGCACCGCCAGAAATCCCCCGGTAAAGGCGGCCAGAGTGACGCACGCCAGGCCGCCGTCTAAAAAGAGGATCGCGGCGGCGGCCCCTGCCGACGCCCCGGAGGACACGCCGATCACATCGGGGGAGGCCAGGGGATTTTGAAACACCGTTTGATACGTGCCCCCCGCCACCCCCAGTCCAAACCCGGCGGTGAGGGCCATCAGCGTCCGGGGCAGGCGCAGCGTAAGGAGCACCCGGCGGGACAGGGTATCTTCCAGCACCTCTTCCCACAGGATGGGATAACGCCCTACCGCCACAGACAGGAGCAGCAGCGCCCCGGTCAGGACCAAAGCTGCAAAAAAGCGCACGCACAGCCGCTTCGAGCCGGGCATCCCCTTACCAGGCCAGCGGATCCGGCAGCAGCGCCGGATCGATCTCAAATCCGTAGAAGTTCCGGTAAAACTCCGCCGCGTCCGCCTGGAACTGCCCAAAGGGGTACGCGTCCCCGTGCAGGACGCTGGCCACCCAGCGGCTGCCCACCAGAGCGCTGGGGACGGGGGAGTCCCAGGCTTCCACGCCGGAGGGCATAGCGTACACCGCGCCGCTCCGGACGGCGCTCAGCTGCTCCAGCTGAGGGTCGCCCAGCAGCTCCTCCCGGGTGTAGCCGGCGTCACAGGCGATGAGGATGACCTCCGGGTCCCAGGAGAGCAGCTGCTCGTAGGACACCTGCGCCCAATAGGTATCGGTGAGGCCGGCGGCGACATTTTCTCCGCCGCCCAGCTCGATCAGGGCGTTTTGATACATCGCCCCCCCGGCGGTGCTGAGGTAGCTGCTGTTGCCCGCCAGGTAAACTCTGGGCGCGGCGGCGCCCGCCAGAGTCTGCTCCAAAAAGTCCTGGGTGGCCTGGTTATCATCCAGCAGGGCCTGGGCCTCCTCCACCGCCCCGATGGCCTGTCCCAGCAGACGCACCGTCTGGGCCATCTGCTCCAGGTCCTCGGGATTGACGGTAATAGTGGGAATCCCCAGCTCCGTCAGGGTATCGGCGGCGTCCTTCAGACGCAGGGGGAGAATAGCCAGGTCCGGCTCCAGCGCGGCGCAGCCCTCCAGGTCAAATTCCTTGGCGGAGCCCACGTTGGGCAGCTCCAGCAGCTCCGGCGCCGCCAGGGCGTAGATGGGCCGGGAGGCGGCCTTGGCCTCGATGCCCACCAGCTTATCCTGCTGGCCCATAGCAATGAGCATAGACGTGGTGATATAGTAGCCGCTGACCAGCGTTTCCGGCTGGGATTCAATGCTCACCTGCCGCCCGGCGGCGTCGGTCACGGTCGCAGGAAAGGCCGGCTGCGTTTCCGGCCGGACAATCTGCTCCGGCGCCGGCGTGGGGGCGGGGGTGGCGGCCGGAACCGGGGTTGGCGTGACGGAGGCCCCGGGAGCGCCGCAGGCAGCGGCGGACACAGCCAGCGCCAGCGCGGCTAAAAGGGCGCCTATTTTCTGCTTCATGACAATTCCTCCAGCTTTTCGTTGTAGTTATAAAAATATAACGGTATCAATATAACAGCTTCCCCACCCTCTGTCAAGGCAGGGCGGGGAAGCTGGGCGGGTTATTCCCCTTTGCTGGCGTCAATACAGTTGTGCAGGGTATCAAAACCGCTCATGCGCCTGGAAACATGTCCGTTTTCTTTGAAAAGTCTCTTGTAATTTTTTGGGGGTGTGCTATGATACAAATGGAGTTTAAAAACCTTTCGCTATAAAAAATTTTTTGGAGGTCGTGCGGGTTGGAACAGATCAAATGGACGGCAAACCACATGCCCAAAACCCAGGACGCCCATCTGTCCGTCATGGCGCTCAAGCACGTGTCAAAGGCACAGGCCTTCCACCGGAGCTTTCCCCAGTACAGCCAGACTCCTCTGGCCCGGTTGAACGGCATGGCGGGAGAGCTGGGGCTTAAGGGAGTGTTTGTCAAGGATGAGAGCTACCGCTTCGGGCTCAACGCCTTTAAGGTGCTGGGCGGCTCTTTCGCCATGGCAGGCTACATCGCCCAGGCCCTGGGCAGGGACGTGGGAGAGATGAGCTATGCTTACCTCACCAGTCAGGCGTTCCGGGAGGAATTCGGACAGGCCACCTTTTTCACCGCTACCGACGGCAACCACGGGCGGGGTGTGGCCTGGGCCGCCAACAGGCTGTGCCAGAAGTCGGTGGTCCTAATGCCCAAGGGGAGCGCCAAGGCCCGCTTTGACAATATTGCCAGGGAGGGCGCCCAGGTGAGCATTGAGCCGGTCAATTACGACGAGTGCGTCCGCCGGGCCAACGCCCTGGCCCAGCAGACCGAGCACGGCGTCATGGTGCAGGACACCGCCTGGGAGGGATATGAGGAAATCCCCGGCTGGATCATGCAGGGCTACGGCACCATGGCGGCGGAAGCCGCCGGACAGCTGAAGGCCGCCGGACTGGAGCGGCCCACCCATATTTTTATCCAGGCCGGGGTGGGCAGTCTGGCCGGGGCGGTGCAGGGGTACTTCGCCAACCTCTTCCCGGACTGCTGCCCCACTACTGTGGTAATCGAGGCCCAGGCGGCGGACTGCCTCTACCGCAGCGCCCAGGCCGCAGACGGAGAGATCCGCATTGTGCAGGGCGATCTCCAGACCATGATGGCGGGCCTGGCCTGCGGCGAGCCCAACACCATCAGCTTTGACATCTTAAAAAACCACGCCGCCTTTTTCGTCTCCTGCCCCGACTGGGTATCCGCCCTGGGGATGCGTATGCTTGGCGCCCCGGTCAAGGGGGACCCCCAAGTGATCTCTGGTGAGTCCGGCGCGGTGGGCATGGGGCTTTTGGCCTGCGTGATGAAAAAGCCGGAATACCGGCCGCTGAAGCAGGCTCTCGGACTGGACGAAACCAGCGCCGTGCTGCTCTTCTCCACCGAGGGGGACACCGATCCGGAGCATTACCGCGCCGTTGTGTGGGGCGCGGACACATAAGCCAACGCAGGAAAGGAGCGCGCATCATGGATTTTGCACAGATCAAACAGGCCGCCGGGGACTATCAGGGCCACATGACCCGTTTTTTGCGGGATATGATCTCCCATCCCAGCGAAAGCTGCCAGGAGCGGGAGGTTGCGGCGTGCATCAGGGCCGAGATGGAAAAGCTGGGCTTTGACAAGGTAGAGGTGGACGGCCTGGGCAACGTCATCGGCTGGATGGGCCAGGGAGAGAAGATCATCGCCATTGACTCCCATATCGACACCGTGGGGGTTGGCAACCGGGACAACTGGTCCCACGACCCCTATGAGGGCTATGAGGACGAACAGGTCGTCTACGGCCGGGGCGGCTCTGACCAGGAGGGCGGCATGGCCAGCGCCGTATATGGGGCCAAGATCATGAAGGACCTGGGCTTGATTCCCCCAGGCTACCGGATCATGGTGGTGGGCTCCGTTCAGGAGGAGGACTGCGACGGCATGTGCTGGCAGTACATCATCAACCGCTACTTCCCCCAAAACGGCATAAAAAAAGAGCAGGTGGAATTCGTCATCTCTACCGAGCCCACCGACGGCGGCATCTACCGGGGCCATCGGGGCCGCATGGAGATCCGGGTAGACGTCAAAGGGATCTCCTGCCACGGCTCCGCGCCGGAGCGGGGGGACAACGCCATCTATAAGATGGCGGACATCCTCCAGGACGTGCGCGCCCTCAACGAAAACCCCGCCGATGGTACGGCGGAGATCAAGGGCCTGGTGAAAATGCTGGACCCCCGCTATAACCCCCAGCACTATGAGGACGCCCGCTTCCTGGGCCGGGGCACCTGCACCGCCAGCGAGATTTTTTTCACCTCCCCCAGCCGCTGCGCCGTGGCGGACTCCTGCTCCATCTCCATCGACCGCCGCATGACCGCCGGGGAAACCTGGGACTCCTGCCTCCAGGAGATCCGGGACCTGCCCAGTGTGAAAAAATACGGGCAGGATGTAACCGTGTCTATGTATATGTACAGCCGGCCCTCCTGGACCGGCCAGGCCTATGAGACCGAGTGCTATTTCCCCACCTGGATCAATAAAGACAGCGCCGCCCACGTCCAAGCCCTGGTGGAAGCCCACCGGGCCCTGTTCGGTGAAAAACGGATCGGCCCCCCAGGGGCCATGCACCTGCGCCAGCGCCCCCTGACCGACAAGTGGACCTTCTCCACCAACTGCGTGTCCATCCAGGGCCGCTACGGCATTCCCTGCGTAGGCTTCGGTCCCGGCGCGGAGAGCCAGGCCCACGCCCCCAACGAGATTACCTGGAAACAGGACCTGGTCACCTGCGCCGCCCTGTACGCCGCCGTACCCGGCCTCTATCGAGAGGAGGACAAAACCTCTGACGTGTCCCAGTTCCGCGCGGGTAAGACGGATAACGATATTCAGTAAGACGCGCAAAGCATACCTAAGCATACCTAGTCACAAGTGGAAAAGGAGAATGGAATTATGGACGCTATCCTTCAAGGCTATATCGACAAGCTGAACAGGCTCAATTTCAGGCAGATGTATGAGGGAGATTTCTTTCTGACCTGGGAGAAATCCGGCGAGGAGCTGGAGGCTGTCTTTACCCTGGCCGACGCTCTGCGCCATATGAGGGAGAATAACCTCTCTACCAAAATCTTTGACTCCGGCCTGGGCGTCTCCCTGTTCCGGGACAACTCCACCCGCACCCGTTTCTCCTTTGCCTCCGCCTGCAACCTGCTGGGGCTGGAGGTGCAGGACCTGGACGAGGGTAAAAGCCAGATCGCCCACGGGGAGACCGTCCGGGAAACCGCCAACATGATCTCCTTTATGGCCGATGTGATCGGCATCCGGGACGACATGTACATCGGCAAGGGCAACGCCTATATGCGCCAGGTAGTGGAAGCCGTCAGGCAGGGACACGCCGACGGCGTGCTGGAGCAGAAGCCCACCCTGGTCAACCTCCAGTGCGACATCGACCACCCCACCCAGTGCATGGCGGACATGCTGCACATCATCCACACCTTCGGCGGTGCGGAGCATCTGAAGGGAAAAAAGATCGCCATGACCTGGGCCTACTCCCCCAGCTATGGCAAGCCCCTCAGCGTACCCCAGGGGGTTATTGGCCTGATGACCCGTTTCGGCATGGACGTGGTGCTGGCCCATCCCGAGGGCTACGAGGTCATGCCCGAGGTGGAGGCCGTGGCCCGGAAGAACGCCGGAGCCTCCGGCGGCTCTTTTTCCAAAACCCATTCCATGGCGGAGGCCTTCCAAGAGGCCGACATCGTCTATCCCAAGAGCTGGGCCCCCTTTGCCGCTATGGAGCGCCGCACTAAGCTGTACGCCCAGGGGGATGCGGAGGGCATCAAGGCACTGGAAAAAGAGCTGCTGGCCCAGAACGCCCGGCACAAGGACTGGTGCTGCACGGAGGAGCTGATGCGCACCACCAGAGACGGCAAGGCCCTGTACCTCCACTGTCTGCCCGCCGATATCAACGGCGTCTCCTGTGTGGACGGCGAGGTGGAGGCCAGCGTATTCGACCGCTACCGCACTCCGCTGTATAAGCAGGCCAGCTTTAAACCCTACATCATTGCCGCCATGATTTTCCTGGCGAAGGTAAAGGACCCCGCCGGCGCCCTCAAGGCCCTGCAAGAGCGGGGGAGCGCCCGCAAATTCTGCTGACCGGCCGCTCCTTCAAAGCTGGTGTTCACAAGCATGAAGCGCCGGTTTGGCGCCTCTCACGTCCATCCGGCGCTCTGCGATGATGAATACAGCTTCTTAAAATACACAGCGAGGTGGAGGTGTTTTTCATGGGCAAACGAATTGTAGTGGCTCTGGGCGGCAACGCCTTGGGCCAAAGCCTGCCCGAGCAGATGGCAGCGGTAAAGCAGACCGCCCGGGCCATTGCCGAGCTGATCGCCGGGGGCAATGAGGTCGTGGTTTCCCACGGCAACGGCCCCCAAGTGGGGATGCTCCAAAAAGCCATGGCACAGCTCACCCGCTCCGACCCGGAGCGGTATATCCCTTGTCCCCTGTCGGTCTGCGTCGCCATGAGTCAGGGCTATATTGGCTATGACCTGCAAAACGCCCTGCGGGAGGAGCTGCTGAACCGGGGCATTCACAAGGGGGTAGCCACCGTCCTCACCCAGGTGGAGGTGGACCCGAACGATCCCGCCTTCCGGCATCCCACCAAGCCCATTGGAGCCTTTCACACCCCGGACGAGGCCAAGACGCTCATTCAGCAGTGGGGCTACCGGATGGCGGAGGATGCGGGCCGGGGATGGCGCCGGGTGGTGGCCTCTCCCAAGCCGGTATCCATCGTGGAAATCGACACCATCCGGGCGCTGGTGGACAGCGACCACGTGGTAGTGGCCTGCGGCGGCGGCGGCATTCCGGTCTTTCGCACCGGCGGACACCACCTGAAGGGGGCCGCCGCCGTTATTGACAAAGACTTCGCCAGCGAGAAGCTGGCAGAGCTGTTGGACGCAGACTGCCTTATGATCCTTACCGCCGTAGAGAAAGCGGCAATCCATTTCGGCAAGCCGGAGCAGCAGTGGCTGGACACCATTTCTGTGGAGGAAGCCCGGCGCTACTGCGGCGAGGGACATTTTGCCCCCGGTTCCATGTTGCCTAAGGTGGAGGCCGCCATCGCCTTCGCCGCCTCTAAACCAGGGCGGCGGGCGCTGATTACCCTGCTGGAAAAGGCCAAGGACGGTGTTGAGGGCCGTACCGGCACGGTGATCGTCCAACCCTAAACGCGCGCCGGAAACATAAGTCAAGACCACCCGTATAACGGGTGCTTGCACTGCCCCTATAAGGGGCTTTTACTGGCAGAGCCTAGGCCTTGTTTGAAAAATGGGAATATGCCCAAGGGCGAGGGATTTTTTCGGCTGGCAAGGGGTTTTGATGCAGGAATCCTGACGGATTTCAAGGAAAAACCCCGCCGTCCAAGCGGAAAAAGACCCGCCATTTGGACGTGTTAACA
>CANAAV010000007.1 GCA_947346365.1 uncultured Flavonifractor sp. | reverse complement strand
CCGCTCTTCCGTTTACGGTATACCGGCGGCGCAGAGACACCGCCGGGGATGAGCAGCCGGCCAGGCGGCCGGACTCTGCACAAAATTTGAAGAGCTGACTCCTCGTTCTTCAAAAAATACACCAAATCTATTTTAAGTCCCCTGAGCTCTTCTGTCAAGGAATTTCGTATGCGCAACATAAAAATTACCAGGGAAACAGCCTGTTTCCCCGGTTTACTTGTCACCTTCCCGGCAGTAAAAGGAAAGGCGGGGCGCCGCCCCGCCGAGAACCTTTCAGGCTCCGCCGTGTTATGCCGTAAACGGTTTGGTCTTTGGATTGATGATGTCCCGCCAGTCCAGGTCTCCCCGCTCCAAGCCGTGAATCAGCATTTCCGCCGTGGCTACGTTCGTGGCAAAGGGTATATTGTACTGGTCGCACAGGCGGGTGATATAATTGAGATCCGCGTCCAGATCGTTGGATTGGGGATCGGAGAAAAAGAGCACCATGTCAATCTCGTTATACGCGATCCTGGCCCCAATCTGCTGGCTTCCGCCATGGGCGTGGGATAAAAACAGACTGACGGACAGCCCTGTGGCCTCACCCACCAGCTTCCCTGTCGTGCTGGTGGCGCAGACCGTGTGCTTGGATAAAATGCCGCAGTAGGCGATGCAGAACTGAACCATCAGTTCTTTTTTATTGTCGTGTGCCATCAGCGCGATATTCATAATGCCGCTTCCTTTCCTTATGTTATCTCACCCGCATCAGCGGCGTTTTTTCTCCCATCAGCCGCCGGGCAATATTCAAATAGGCCACAACCGCCCCCCGGTTGGTGCACAGAATCAGCGGGAAACCCCGGTTGGCATACAGCATCACCTGGGAGTCCTCCGGCACCAGCCCCAGCAGGGGCAGGCCGGCGGCGTCCATAGCGTCGTCAATCGTGGCGTTCAGCCGGCGCAGCAGCTTGGGCTGCACCCGGTTTACCACCAGATGGATTTCCGGTATCCGCTCCCGCAGTATGTGGGCCGTCCGCTGGGCCCCCCGCAGGGCGGACGCGTCGGAGGTGGAGACCATGACCGCCCGGTCGGCCCCGCAGCAGGCCAGCCGGAAACCCGCCCCCAGCCCGGCGGGGCAGTCCATCAAAATATAGTCATAGCTCTCCCTGGCCTGGCGGATTAATTCCAGCATGGCCTGTTCCTCCAGCGGCTCCTCCGGCAGAGACACCGGCGCCGTCAGCAGGGACAGCCCGCGGATCTCCCGGTGGGGCACCGCGGCCCGTTCCAGCGTGCAGCGCCCCTGGAGCACATCGGTAAAATCCATCAGCACCCGGTCGCTCATCCCCAAGGTCAGATCCAAATTGCGCAGACCCACGTCCATGTCGATGCACAGCACCCGCTTTCCCAGCGCCGCCATGCAGGAGCCGACGCCGCCGGTAAGGGAGGTCTTTCCGGTGCCGCCCTTGCCCGATGTGATCACAATGGCTGTAGACATCTACTCCCTCCCTCTGCGTTAGCCTGCTTTATTACCATATCACAAATTCACAACAGAATCAATGTTTTTATCCGGAGAAATAGCGATTTTTCCCAATCTATTTCTCCGTCTCTATTTCTATAGCGGCGTTTTTTGTATCTTCGTCCAGCGGCGGGGATAGCCCTTGGGCGTAGGCGCGCGCTTTTTCACCACCACCACCCGGTGCACGACGTCCGTGCCCGGCAGCGCGTAATCCCAATTGCGCTCCGGCTCGCCCCCCAGCAGGGCAATTCCCCGAGCCGCCCGAGAGAGCTCCTCCTCACAGTCCACGGCCTTCATCGCCAGCAGTCTCCCTCCCGGCGCCACATAGGGCAGGCACAGCTCGCACAGGATTTCCAGCGGCGCCACCGCCCGGGACACAGCGTAGTCAAAGCTCTCCCGCCAGTCCGGCTCGTGGGAGAGCTCCTCTCCCCTGCCATGGCGGATCTCCACCCGCTCCGCTCCCAGGGCCGGGGCAATCTCCCGCAGCCAGTCCAGCCGCTTGCCCAGACTGTCCAGCAGCGTGACCCGGGCGCCCGGGCACAAAAGCTGGAGCACCATGCCCGGGAATCCCGCCCCGGTACCCACGTCGATAACCCGCTTTCCTGCGAGCTCCACTCCGGGCACGTTCAAAAGAGCGGCACAGTCCAGCATGTGCAGCCGGGCCACCTGTTCCGGCTGGGTGATGGCGGTCAGGTTCATCACCCGGTTTTTCTCCAGCAGCAGCGCCCCGTACCGCTCCAGCGTCTGGGCCGACTGGGGCGGCACCCGCCCCTCCAGGCCCAGTTCCGCCAGCCCCTGGGCGATCAGTCGTCTCATGCTCCCACCCCCAGCCCCGCCAGCAGGGCGGGGATTCCGTCCGCCAGCGCCACCAGCGCCACCACGGCGCACAGCGCCGTCAGGCCCGCCAGCGCGCACGTTTTCCACGCCGGGCGCTCCGCCTCCTGCCGCAGCTGAAGCAGGCACAGCGCCGCCATGCCCGCTGCGCCGGGACATACCAGCAGGGGCCCTACTCCCGTCAGATACTGTCCGCCGCTGTAAAAGGGGTACAGGTTCAGCAGCACCAGCAGCGCCATATAGGCCACTCCCACCCAGGCCAAAACGCGCTTTGCCGGGGAGGCGGGCACATAGGGCTCTTGCCCGCTAGGCCGCTTTTCTTCCTCCGCCACCGGGCTCCTCCTTTCAGTCCTGCGCGTCTTTTCCGTGTGTCTTGGGAATCAGCCGCTCTTTGCCGCCCATGTAAGACCGCAGAACAGCGGGAATCTTGACGCTGCCATCGGCGCACAGGTTATTTTCCAACAGGGCGATGAGCATCCGCGGGGGCGCTACCACGGTATTATTTAAGGTATGGGGCAGATAGGTTTTTCCGTCGGGCCCTTTGACGCGGATTTTCAGGCGGCGGGACTGGGCGTCTCCCAGGTTGGAGCAGGAACACACCTCAAAATACTTTTGCTGGCGGGGGGACCATGCCTCGATATCACAGGATTTGACCTTCAGATCCGCCAGGTCCCCGGAGCAGCACTCCAGCTGCCGCACGGGAATATCCATGCTGCGGAACAGCTCCACCGAATAGCGCCACATTTTTTCGTACCAGCCCATGGAGTCCTCCGGCTTGCACAGCACGATCATCTCCTGCTTTTCAAACTGGTGAATGCGGTATACGCCCCGCTCCTCAATGCCGTGGGACCCCTTTTCCTTCCGGAAGCAGGGAGAATAAGAGGTCAGCGTCTGGGGCAGCTTTTCCTCCGGCAGAATCTGGTCAATAAACCGGCCGATCATGGAGTGCTCGCTGGTGCCGATCAGGTAGAGGTCCTCTCCCTCGATCTTATACATCATCGCCTCCATGTCCGCAAAGGACATCACCCCTTCCACCACATTGCTATGAATCATAAAGGGCGGGATGCAGAAGGTAAAGCCCTTGTCAATCATGAAGTCTCTGGCATAGGCCAGCACCGCCTCGTGCAGCCGCGCCACATCCCCTAGCAGGTAGTAGAAGCCGGAGCCGGACACCCGGCCGGCAGCGTCCATATCGATGCCGTCCAAGCTCTCCATGATCTCCGTGTGATAGGGCACCGGGAAGTCCGGCGCCGACGGCTCCCCAAAGCGCTCCACCTCTACATTGGCGGAGTCGTCCGGGCCGATGGGCACCGACGGGTCGATTATCTGGGGAATCACCAGCATAATTTTCCGGATTTCCGCCGCCAGCTCATCCTCCCGTTTTTCCAGGGCCGCCAGGCGCTCCGCGCCGTCGGAGACCTGCTTTTTCAGCCGTTCCGCCTCCTCCAGCTTGGCGGGATCGTTGGTCTTTTTTGCCTGACCCATGAGCATACCCACCTGCTTTGACAGTGCGTTGCGCTGGGTGCGCAGGTCCTGGGCCGCCTGGATGGTATCCCGGTTTTCCCTGTCCAGCGACAGCACCTGGTCCACCAGGGGGAGTTTATCCTCCTGAAACTTCTTGCGCATATTCTCCCGTACCGCCTCGGGGTTTTCCCGGAGAAATTTAATGTCGATCATATTCTATCCACCTCGTTTACTGTTTTGACGGTCTCTATCCCCGCGTGTGTTTCACGTGAAACATTCCCCGTATTACTCCAGCCACTCTTTTAGCTGCCGCCAGGCCTCCAGGGGATTGTAGGTCTCCAACCATTCGGCCGCGCCGCTCCCCCGGTTCACGTAAATTTGCAGGTAGTATTCCGTCACGTCCACTCCCTCTATCTGTTCCAGTCCGGCAATATAGGCTCGAGCCTCCTGATTTCGGTGCTTATTATAGAGGGCGCGAACGTGATTCAGGCTGTCCAGGGCGTCGATGATTCCGTAATTGTCCTCTGTGCGGCCCATCCAGACAGTTATGTCGCTCTTCGCCGCCTCCAGCTCGCTCTCCAAGTCGGCAACCTGTTCCTCTAGTCCGCTCACCTGCCGTTTCAGAGCATCCCGTTCCGCGATCAAATTTTCAAGAGACTGTACCGCTGAGCTGGAGGTCTGCTGAAGATCGTCCATGGCCTCCCGGTTGGTGCGCTGCTGCATAAAGTAGGACATCAGCAACAGGAGAAAGGCCGCTCCAAACAGGACGACCAGATACCCCATAACCGCTCCGCCCCGTTTTGGGGGGCGGGTGTGCTCCGCCTCGTGCTGAAGATCCTCCAGTTGGTTGTGTTCCTGGCCGGTGTTCAATCAGAACCCCTCCCCTCTTCGGAGAGGCGGCGCTCCAGCCGGTCCAGCAGCAAAGTCAAATCCTCGTCATTATAAAACTCAAATTCTACCTTGCCCCGCTTGGGCCCCATGGTAATGGAGACCTTGCGCCCCCAGTGGGCGCTCAGCTCCTTGGCGGCGGCGTCCCGATACATTTTCATGGGGTCCGTCAGCTTTTCCCCGCCAAAATCCTCAAGCTCCTGCTTTTCCTTTATCAGGCGCTTGGCCAGCGCCTCGGTCTGACGGACGGACAGCTCCTCCGCCACCACCTTCTGCGCCAATTTTTTCTGCGCGTCCCCCGCCGGAGCCGCCAAGATCGCCCGCGCATGTCCCGCGGAGAGCCTGCCCTCCTCCAACAGCAGACGGACCGAGTCGGGCAGAGCCAACAGGCGCAGGGCGTTCGCCACCGCGGGCCGGGACTTGCCCACCCGCTGGGCTACCTCCTCCTGCGTCAGTCCGTACTCCTCCATGAGCACCCGGTACCCTCCGGCCTCCTCCATGGGATTCAGGTCCTCCCGCTGAAGGTTTTCAATCAGACCCAGCTCCATGACCTTTCGGTCGTCCGCCTCAATGATTACCGCCGGGACTTCTTTTAAACCGGCCTGCTTTGCCGCCCGCCAGCGGCGCTCCCCGGCAATAATCTGGTAATAGCCGGAGGACAGCCGGCGCACTGTCAAAGGCTGAATGATCCCGTGAATGCGGATGGATTCCGTCAGGTCCGCCAAGCTCTCCTCATCAAAGCGCTTGCGGGGCTGTTTGATGCCCGGCTCCACTTGAGAGATGGGCAGGGAGAGCGAACCGCCCTCCTGAGACTGTAAGGCGGCATCGCCCAAAAGTGCGCCCAGACCCTTGCCTAAGCCGCGTTCTGACGCCATAAGCTCCTCCTTATCCTTTTATTTTGGCTTTCACCTGCATCCTCCCCTCAGTGGGAAGGACGGTTTTGTTCAATCAATTCCTTTGCCAATTGAGCATAGGCCTCCGTACCCCGGGAAAAGGAATCGTAGGCTGAGACCGGCTTGCCGTGGCTGGGCGCCTCGCTCAGGCGCACATTCCGGGGAATCACCGTGGCGTAGACCTGTCCTGGAAAGTGGCGTTTGACCTCTTCCGCCACCTGCATGGACAGGTTGGTCCGTCCGTCGTACATGGTTAGGACCACCCCCTCCAGCGCGATATTGGGATTGAGCGAGCGTTTGACAATCCGGACCGTAGACAGCAGATCGCTCAGCCCCTCCAGCGCGTAATACTCACACTGGACGGGCACCAGCACGGTATCCGCCGCGCACAGGGCGTTCACTGTCAGCAGCTCCAGAGAGGGGGGACAGTCGATGAGGATATAATCATACGCATCTCCCACTGTCTCCAGAGCCGTGCGCAGCCGGTACTCCCGTCCCTCCATTCCAATCATCTCAATGGAGGCGCCCGCCAAGGCCTTATTAGAGGGAAGCACGTCTCCATAGGGCGTCTTGACCACCGCCTTCATGGGCGGCGCATCGTTGAGCAGCACATCGTAGATATTGGGCGAGGCTGTCTTATCCACCCCGAAACCGGAGGTGGTATTGGCCTGGGGGTCAAAATCACAGGCCAATACCCGGCAGCTCTGATTTTTCAAGGCTGCCGCCAGGTTTACACAGGTAGTCGTTTTCCCCACGCCGCCTTTTTGGTTTACAATCGCAATGGTTTTTGCCATAGCACACCTGCCTTTTTCCCGCATCTTTCTATACAACGTGTACCATTATAATCCGGGCGGGCAGGTAATTCAAGATGTTTCACGTGAAACATCGAAAAAAAGCGAACCGGGAGAATGTTTCACGTGAAACACTCCCCCGGAAGACAAGCGCAATACAAATAGAGCCGGGGAGCGTTTTCCCCTCGCCCGATACCCAAAACCACCGGCCAGACTGAGCGCCCAATCCGCCGCCCTTTATCTCAGCCGGCGGCGGGCTCCACTCTCCCCTTACATTCCGCGCAGTCCCGGCGGCCGGCGTCACACCCGCGTCTGCTTGGGAATGCGAATCGTCAAAAAAATCGTGTCGTCAGTCTCCTTCCGGTCGCAGGCCGCGTCCACTCCTGCCGTTTTCATAATCGTCAGGCCCCTGGTAATGGTGTTGAGAAACAGCCGTACGTCTTTAATCATGTACTTAGGCTTCTGCCGGGAGGGAGGCGCCGGGAGGGGAGGCGTCAGCAGCGCCTCTACCATCTGCTCTGTCTGGGCCACCGTCAGCCGCTGCTCCACCAGCCGCCGGGCCGCCTCCAGGCGGAGGTCCGGATCCTCCAGCCGAAGCAGCGCCCGGGCGTGCCGCTCCGTACAGCCGTGCTCCCGCAGCAGGGCAAGCACCTCCGGCGCAAGGCGGAGCAGACGGAGCTTATTGGCCACCGCGGACTGGGATTTTCCGATACGGCGGGCCGCCTCCTCCTGGGACAGCCCATAGGTCTGAATCAGCTTTGCCAGCGCCGCGGCCTCTTCCACAAAGTCCAGGTCCCGGCGCTGAAGATTTTCCACCAAGGCCAGCAGAGAAGAGCCCTCGCTGTCCACCGCCACTAGAATGCAGGGAACCTCCTCCAGCCCCGCCTGCCGCGCTGCTCGCAGCCGGCGCTCGCCGGACACCAGCTCATAGCCGCCCTGCTCCCCCCGGCGGACCGACAACGGCTGAAGAATGCCATGTTCCCGAATACTGGCAGACAGCTCCGCCAATCCCTCCGGAGAAAAATTACGGCGGGGCTGACCCGGATTGGGGGCAATGGCGTCAACCGGCAGGTACAGGATGCGTCCATTCTCATACAGACCTTTTCTGCGCAGGAAATTCATAGCTTCGCCCTCCTCTTTTGTGGGAAATATTGGGAATATCTATATCATAGCACAGCTCCGCGCAAAAAAAGGCGAGCGCCGTCGATTGGGAAATATTTTCCATTTCTGTGCTGTTCGTCCCCTTTTCCCACAGGCCGCTTTTCTCCCTTTCTCCTCCCTATGGCTTGAATTTCCCTATCCCATAGGATATAATGGGTGAACCATCCACCGAAAGAGAGGCTATCCGCCATGAAATTAGGAATCGTGGGCCTGCCCAACGTGGGCAAATCGACCCTGTTCAACGCAATTACCAACGCCGGCGCGGAGAGCGCTAACTACCCCTTCTGCACCATTGACCCCAACGTGGGCGTGGTAGCCGTGCCGGACAGCCGGCTGGACGCTCTGAGCCAGATGTACCACCCCAAAAAAACCACCCCGGCGGTGGTGGAATTCGTAGATATCGCGGGGCTGGTCAAAGGGGCCTCCAGAGGCGAAGGACTGGGCAATAAATTTTTGGCCAACATTCGGGAGTGCGCCGCCATCGTCCACGTGGTCCGCTGCTTTGACGATGAAAACGTCATCCATGTGGAGGGCTCCACCGACCCCCTGCGGGACATCAGCATCATCGACATTGAGCTTATCATGGCCGACGTGGAGATGGTGGAACGACGCATTGACAAAGCCCAGAAAGCCGCCAAGAGCGACAAAAAATTTCTCCATGAGGCGCAGCTCTTTTCCCGGCTGAGAGATTGGCTCAACGACGGCAACTCCGCCCGGTCCTTCGCGTGCGATGAGGACGACGCGGCGGTTATCTCCACCTCGGAGCTATTGAGCCTTAAACCCGTCATCTATGCCGCGAATCTGGACGAGGACGGTTTTGCCGCCTACCGGGACAACCCCTATTACCGGCAGGTGGCCGAATTGGCCGCCAAGGAGGCGGCCCAGGTCATTCCTGTCTGCGCCAAGCTGGAGGCGGAAATCGCCCAGCTGGAGCCGGAGGAAAAATCCCTGTTTCTGGAAGAGCTGCACATTACGGAATCCGGCCTGGACCGGCTGATCCGGGCCAGCTATGCCCTGCTGGGCCTAATCAGCTTCCTCACCAGCGGCGAGGACGAATGCCGCGCCTGGACCATCACCCAGGGTACCCGGGCGCCCCAGGCTGCGGGCAAAATCCACACTGACTTTGAGCGGGGCTTCATCCGGGCGGAAGTGGTCGCCTTCGCCGACCTGACCGCCTGCGGCTCTATGGCCGCCGCCCGGGAGAAAGGCCTGGTCCGCTCCGAGGGAAAAGAATACGTGATGAAGGACGGGGATATTGTCCTGTTCCGGTTTAACGTCTAGGCCTTGTTTCAAAACTGGAAATATGCCCTGGGCGAGGAATTTTTTCAACTGGCAAGGGGTTTTGACACCGGAATCCTGACGGATTTCAAGGAGAAACCCCGCCGTCCGGGTGGAAAAAGGCCCGTCATCTGGGTACTCTAACCAGGACAGCCCGCCGGGATTTTCCCGGCGGGCTGTCCTCTTATCCCTTACAGCAGGACCACTCTTTACAGCAGCACCACGCCCGCATCCCGGCAGGCCTCTATGGTCTTCTCGTCCCACACGCTGGCCTGAACTTCTCCAATATGGGCCTTGCCCAGCAGGAGCATACACAGCCGGGACTGTCCAATCCCGCCGCCGATGGTCAGGGGCAGCTTCCCCTCCAGCAGCAGCTTATGGAACGGCAGTGTCCGGCGGCTGTCGCACCCGGCGATGGAGAGCTGCCGGTCCATCGCCTCCGGGTCTACCCGAATGCCCATGGAGGACACCTCAAAGGCCCGCTCCAGCACGGGATTCCACAGCAGAATGTCTCCGTTCAAGCCCCAGTCGTCATAGTCGGGGGCCCGCCCGTCGTGCGGAGCGCCGGACTTCAGCGCTCCGCCGATGCCCATCAGAAAGCTCACCGGATGGTCCTTCACCCAGGCGTCCTCCCGCTGGCGGGGGGTCAGCTCCGGCCAGCGGTCCTCCAGCTCCTGGGCGGTGACAAAGCTCACCTCCCCCGCCACCGGGGGCAGGGCGGTCAACTGGGGAAACACCGAGCGCAGAGTGCTCTGCGTCTCGGCAATGGCCCCCACGATGGTGCGCACCGTCTCTTTTAAATACTCTACATTGCGGTCCCTGGGGGCAATCACTTTTTCCCAATCCCACTGGTCCACGTACACCGAATGGAGATTATCCAGCTCCTCATCCCGGCGGACAGCGTTCATATCGGTATACAGCCCCTCCCCCACGCAGAACTGGTAGCGAAAAAGGGCCATGCGCTTCCACTTGGCCAGAGAGTGCACCACCTGGGCGTCCCGCCCGGCACAGGGAATATCAAAAGAAACCGGACGCTCTACGCCGTTGAGATCGTCGTTCAAACCGGTGGACGCCTCCACAAACAAAGGCGCAGACACCCGGCGCAGGTGAAGAGATCCGCCCAAAGTATCCTCAAACAGGCGCTTGAGTAGGCCAATCGCCTTTTGCGTGTCGTAAAGATTGAGACAGGGGGCATACCCCTGGGGAATGACAGTTTGCAGCATAACCAAACGCTCCTTTCTTTCAGACTCCGCCATTATACTCCAAAAGGCCGGAGGGGGCAAGAAGTTTTAGTAAATTAAAGTAAAAAAGCAGCTATACCCCCAGCAGCCGCCTGGCCCGGGCCAGGAGCTTGGTATACACCCCGTCCATCTGCCATTCGTTGGTCAGTTCCAAAAGCCGCTCCGCCTCCAGCCAGGCCGCCCCGGTATTCTCCCCTTCCCGCGGGCGCAGGGGATCCCCCTCCTCCCCCACAAGCAGGTAGGAGACATTCAAGTGCTGGTGTGCACAGACGTAGCGGCCCCGTTTCACATGCCCCCACACCGGCAGAATGTCCACCGAGGCAATCTCCGCGGACACAGGGCGCACACGGGCCACCCCGGTCTCCTCCCTGGCCTCCCGCAGCGCCACCGAGAGCAGATCCCCCTCGCCGTCGGCGTGTCCCCCAGTCCAGGCCCAGACCCGGTAGATATTATGGTGGGCCATCAACACCTTTGTGGCGTCCCGGTTGACCACAAAACCGGAGCTTGTAATGTGGGCAATTTCGTTCTCCCTCGTCAGGATCGTATCCGGAAAAAGGCTGATATACTCCAGAATCATCCGCTTATCAGTCGCTTCCTGCTCATCCTGGGGCACATAGGCCCGCAGAGCGTCAACATACATCGCAAACCCTCCGGTAAATCAAATAGCGAAAACCCGTCCCTTTTTGCTCCATCTGCGGCCCCTCATCTGCCAGACGCCAACGGGGATCCGCATCCAAA
The DNA here is from genome assembly GCA_947346365.1 of uncultured Flavonifractor sp. Classification (GTDB taxonomy): domain Bacteria; phylum Bacillota; class Clostridia; order Oscillospirales; family Oscillospiraceae; genus CANAAV01. The sequence goes on along the minus strand of CANAAV010000007.1, from coordinate 85,652 downwards.
TTCGGGAAAAACACGTCCGCGGGCCAGACCCCCTCCAGACAGGTCACATAGACGGTATCACAGTAGTCCAGCATACTCTGATAGACGCTCCCGCCGCCGATCACAAAGGCGTCCGCCGGAGCGCGCTCCAGCAGGGCGGAAATGTCCCGAAACACCTCCGCCCCCTCCGGCTGAAAGGCCGGGTCCCGGGATAAGATCAAATTCCGCCGGCCTTTTAAGGGCCGCCCGCCGGGAAAAGTGGCCAGAGTCCGCCGGCCCAAAATCACCGCGTGACCCAGGGTCAGCGCCCGAAAATGCTTCAAGTCCTCCGAAAGATAGCACAGTTGGTCCCCGTCTTTTCCAATCCCCCAGTTTTGATCCGCCGCGACAATCGCATTCATCCGCCGCCGCCCCTTAAACCGCCACTGGAATAGGCGCGCCCAAAGTGTGGAAGCGGTAATCCTCCAGACGGAAGCTGTCCGGGCGGAAAGCATAAAAATCCGTGAGGGCGGGGTCGATCCACAGCCGGGGGGCGGGATAGGGCTCCCGCTTCAAAAGCGCCTCCACCACGGGTACGTGCCGGTCATAAATATGCGCGTCCGCAATCACATGGACCAGCTCCCCAGCCACCAGGCCGGAAACCCGGGCCAGCATGTGTAAAAGAACGGCATACTGCATGACGTTCCAGCCGTTGGCGGTCAGCATATCCTGAGAGCGCTGGTTAAGCACGGCGTTGAGCACATTTCCCGAGACGTTAAAGGTCACAGACCAGGCGCAGGGGTACAAAGCCATCTCGCGCAGGTCCTGATGATTATACAGACTGGTTACCATCCGCCGGGAGGCGGGGTTGTGCGTTAAATCGTAGAGCACCCGGTCCACCTGGTCGAACTCCCCTTCGGCATACTGGTGCTTCACCCCCAGCTGGTACCCGTAGGCCTTCCCGATGGACCCGCTTTCATCCGCCCAGGCATCCCAGATATGGCTGTTCAAATCGCGGACATTATTTGACTTCTTCTGCCAAATCCACAGCAGCTCATCCACCGCACTTTGAAACGCCATACGCCGGATGGTCTGCACGGGAAATTCCTCCCGCAGGTCATAGCGGTTGACAATGCCAAATTTTTTCACCGTATGGGCGCTTGCGCCGTCCTCCCACCGGGGCCGCACAGGTAAGTCCGTATCCCACACCCCCTGGGTCAGAATTTCCCGGCAGTTGTGAATAAAAATCTCGTCAGCTCGGCTCACAGATCGTTCCCCCCAACAAAATCATTCCGCAAACTGTAATGTAAGATCTATAAAATACATTTTGTTATCACAATTGCTGGCTTTTATACCAAAGCCCACGATCGGTACAATTTTTAAGATTATACCACAGGCACTTGCCCTTTCACAAGAGAATATGGTATGATAAGCGCAAAGCGGCTGCCATACCTCGATTTCAACCCCTTTGCTCTTCGGCTTCGCCGGGGTTCGCAAAAGATGGCCCATGACGCCATTTTGCTATGCTTCATGGCGCCGCAGCACAAAGCACAGCTGCAAAGGAGAGGATCTTCCATGGATTACAAGAGGGAGCGGCGCCGGGGCCGGGGACTTTTGCTGGCCCTGCTGGGACTGGTCCTGCTGCTGGACCTGCTCGCCGGGATATTTACGCCTGTCCTCCTATGGAGGCAGCTGCAACAGCCGCTGACCTCCGCCTTTCTGGGCTTTACCCTGACCGCGGCGTTTTTGGACCTGCTGCCCACGGCGGTCATCCTCTGGGCCATCTACCGGGGCAGCTGGCCGGGCCTGGCTCTGCTGTGCATCTCTGTCATCCAGTCGGTAGGCGGCCTGATCGGCACCCTTCAATTCGGCGGCACCGGCGCCCTCAACTCCAATACCGCCCTAAGCGCGGTGCTCCTCCTAGCCCGGGTCACGCTGCTGCTGGCCCTCTTCCGCCACGACGACGTCTCCCGCTACTGGAGCCTACAGCAGGCGGGCAGGCAGCGCAGAGATCTGGCCGTCGAGATCATAGTCTTTGTTCTGGCGTTGCTGCTCAGCTATAGCAGCGGAATAATAGCTGGTTATATTCTTTAATTATATTACAATATATTATCAAAAAGGGGGTCCGGCGCAATACCGGATCCCCTTTTTTCTTCATGTGTCCTGCCGGGCAGCCAGGGCCACCCAGCCCTTGCGCTCCCAACGCGCAAAGACACTCAGCCCATTTCCCTCCAGGGCGGCGCTCACCTCGCCGGCGCGGCTGTCAATAATCCCGGAGCAGAGAAATACTCCGCCGGGGGCCAAAAACCGTCCCGCCCTGACAGAGAGAGGGATGATAACGTCCGCCACAATATTCGCCAGCACCAGAGCATACTCCGCTTCGCCCAGCTCAGAGGCGAGCTCCTCGTCTCCAATGACGTCCCCCGCCCGGACCGTGTACCGGTCCCGCCCGATGCCGTTCATGGCGGCGTTTTCATAGGCCACATCTACCGCCTTTGGGTCGATATCCACCGCCATGGCCCGGCTGGCCCCTAGGACCAGCGCCGCAATGGACAAAATTCCGCTGCCGCAGCCCAAATCCAGCACCGGGCATCCCGGCCGGACATACCGCTCCAGTCCCATCAAGCACAGCTGGGTGGAGGCATGGCTGCCTGTTCCGAAGGTCAGACCGGGATTTAAGTAGAGCGGGCTGCGCCCCTCCGGCAGGGGAGCGCCCCGCTCCCACTCCGGCACAATGTACAGCCGCTCCCCCACGGGCATGGGCTTATAATACTTCTGCCAGCTGTGGGCCCAGTCGTTTTCCCCCAGGTGCACGGCAGTATAGGGAAGGCTGACGCCCTCCAGCCACCGCTTCAGCTGCGCTTGGCCGGCGGCGTCGTCGGTAACGTAAAATTTCACCCGGCACACGCCCCGCATCCGGTCCAGTAAATCCCCGTCTACATAGTCCCAGTACTGGCGGTTCTGCTCTAAAAAAGTTTTAAAGTCCTCCTCGTCCTCAATCACCAGACCCGTAACTCCATTGGCGGTGAGCCGGGCGCACACGCCTTCCAGCTCCGCGGGATCTGTATCCAGGCTGATCTCCAGCCACACGGCGTCCTTCATCAGCGGCTGGTTCCCAGGAAGAAGAGCGCCACCGTGCCAGGGCCCGAGTGGGCCCCAATCACCGGTCCTACATTGTTGATCACAACCGTCTTTACCCCAAAGCGGGCCTTGACGTCCTCCGCTACCGCCTTGGCGTCCTCCTCACAGTCCCCATGGCTGATAAAAATGGTCTGCTCGCCTGGGTCAATGGCGGTCTGGGCCATATGGTCCACCAGAGCGCGCAGGGATGCCTTCCGCCCCCGGGCGGTGCCCACCTTAATCAAGTGCCCCTCGTCATCTACATGGAGCACCGGCTTAATAGACAGCATGGTTCCCACCATAGCGGTGGCAGCGGACACCCGGCCGCCCCGCTTCAAAAAGTGCAGGTCGTCCACCGTGAACCAGTGGCACAAATTGAGCTTATGCTCCTCCGTCCAAGCCCGCACGGCCTCAATGCTCTCTCCCGCGGCCCTGCGCTGGGCCGCGTGCCACACCAGCAGTCCCTGCCCCAGGGACGCGCAGAGCGTATCCACCACAAAAAACTTCCGCTCCGGATACTTTTCTCCCAACTCCTGGGCGGCAATCTGCGCGGAATTACAGGTGGCGGACAGCCCGGAAGAGAAAGACAGCATCAGCACATCCTGTCCATCTTTCAAATAGGGCTCCACCTTCTCAATCACATCCGCCACATTGACCGCCGCGGTGGTAGCCATCTCCCCCTCCCGCAGCAGCTTATAAAAAGCCTTCGGCGACATATCCCGGTTATCCGGCCAGTTTTGACGGCTCTTTCCTTTGATGGTAAAGGTCAGCGGAAGCACCTCGACGTCCAGCTCCTTTACCATCCGTTCCGTCAGATCAGCCGAAGAATCTGTGATCAAAATGTAATTACTCATAATAATGATAGCCTCCAGTAATCATTCTACACCGGTTTTTGCAGTCTCTTTCCCCTGCTTCCCGTTTTTATGCCCGTGCCTCTCCGGTTTAAAGCTGTCCCGCTCCGCCAGAATATCCAAGACCCGCTCACAGGCCAATTGGTCCGCATAGCTGCGCAGGGCCAGCGCCATGGCAAGCCGGGGCAGTTCCTCCTCGCCGGCGGAGCTGTCCAGCATACCGGCGGTCACATCCAAAGCGTGATCCAGCTCCTCCTGAAACAGGGCGTACAGCTCCTCGGGCCGCCGGTCCTGGGCGGCACAGGCCAGAAGCAGCGCCGCATCCTTCACACACAGCACCTGCTTTAAGGCGCAGATTGCCGTGAGATAAGCCAGATGAATTCGGAAGTAGCGCTTTCCCTCCGCACGGGGCAGGGCCCCGTCCTTGATATAATTATTCACCATAGCGGAGGTCAGGCTCTCCCCCTCTCCATAGTGAATGAGCTGCCGGGGCATGTAGGAGATGAGCTGATCCATATATAGCCCAATGTCCGGAAAGGCCTCCCACTCTACCGGGCGTTCCGTTTCCAGCTGCTCCTTTAGCTGCCGAATCTCCTCCAAATTCAGTCCCCCCTCCTCATTTCAAAAACTATGTCACGCAGTGTTCATGTTATTTTACCACAGACGTAGCAAAGAAGTAAAGAAGAATTGCATTGAAACAAGCCGCTTTTCTTTCCATAACAGTCCGGCAGAAAAGGCCCGGAGTGCAAGCGTACACTCCGGGCGGATTCTTTGATCGCTTACTCGCTTTTTTTATAACGCTGGCTCTGGGCTACCGCCAGCTGGTCGCAGCGGTTGTTATACGCGTTTTGGGCGTGTCCCTTTACCCAATGCAGGCGCAGTGTGTGATAAGCGCACAGCTCCAGCAGCCGCTGCCACAAATCCGCATTCAACGCCGGCTTTTTATCCGGCTTGATCCAGCCCCGCCTTTTCCAGCCCTGGGCCCAGCCCTTTTCCAGCGCGTCGATCACATACTTGGAATCGGAGTATAGCTCCACCTCGCAGGGCTCCTTCAGCGCCTCCAGCGCCGCGATGACTCCAGTAAGCTCCATCCGGTTATTGGTGGTGGAGGCTTCGCCGCCGGAGAGCTCCTTCTCATGCTCTCCATACCGGAGGATGGCCCCCCAGCCGCCGGGACCGGGATTGCCCGAACAGGCCCCGTCGGTGTAAATGGTCACTTGCTTCATAGTCCGGCTTACCCGACGATGCAGTCGTTATAATCGGAGATCAGCTCGGAATAATTCATCTCCACAAACTCCAGACTGCCGGAGATATCTCCGCCCTGCCCGGCGTAAGTCATAGCCTCCTCCACATAGTGCAAGATGCCGTTTACATGGGTCTGGTAGGAGCGGTAATACTGGAACTTCAAATCGTCCTCATTCATGTAGTCCAGCTTTACGGTCCTCCCCCGCTCCGACTTATCCTCCAGCGCCTCCAGCAGCAGCGCTCCGGTTTCCTTCACCCGGGCCGCCGCCGCGCTCAGCTCGTCCATATTCATGGGGATGATCTGCTCTGCACTGATATTCCCCTCCGCGCAAGCCAGCGTATAGAAATCCACCGTATCGTTCAGCAGGATATTGCTGTAATAGGCGATCATCTCACCATTTTCCCGCATGCGGGCGAGCTCCTCATCCTGGAAGGATTCGTCCAGCCGGTCCATCTCCACCTGGGCGTCCGCCAGGGCTGCCATAAAAGGATCGATGGTGGGCAGCAACGCCGCATGGAGCTGCGCCGCCCGCTCCAGATTGTCCTCCCGCCAATCGCCGCTGCGGGCATAGCTGGCAATGTCCAGCAGAGCCTGCTCATTCTCCTTCGCCAGGGGCACCAGCGCCTTTATGGCGGCGTCCATCTCCGGGTAGCTGGGCTCCTCCTCCGCCAGTTCCAGGCAGGTATCCAGCCGGCTCAGATAGTCGCCGACGGCCGTACCCACACTGATCTGCAAATCGCCGTACTCTCCGCCGTCCAGCACCGCAAACTCTTCCTGGTAGGCCACTACCGCAAAATAGTGGTCCAAATAACTCACATTGTCATACAGGTAATCCAAGGTCTCCAGATAAGTATTATACTTATAAAAATTGGGGGATTCCGGCTCAGGCGAGGCCGTTGGCGCCGCCGTGGGCGTAGGAGTGGGGGTGTCCTTTGGCGCGGCAGACTCTCCGCAGCCGCCCAGCACCATGGCGGCCGCCAGAGCGAAAGCCAGCAGCCGGACCGGTAAATAAGATCTACTCATCATTCTTTCCTCCTTGCTTTCTTCTGCTGCTCATATTCTTCACGGGTTAGGATTCCCGCCCGATAGAGCACCTCCAGCTGGTCCTGGCGGTCCGGCGGAGTTTTTCTCCGCCGGCGCCGGCCCTCTTTACGCCTCTTCCGGGCGGCTGCGTCCTTCTTTACCGTCCGGACGGAGACCACCGTTAAAATGACGCAGACTGCCAGCGCCACCGCCTCTACTCCGGTGGGGCTGAACATTCCAACCAGCGAAAAGACCATGCTTCCCATCGAATGTTACTCCTCCGCCGTTTCCACTCCGGATTCCGGCACGTCTGCCGGAACAGGACTTTCCTCCAGATCTTCGCCCTCCTCATGCTCCGTGCGGGCAAAGGAGATTACTTTTACCCCTTCTTCTAGGTTCATGAGTTTGACCCCCTGGGTCGCGCGGCTATAGGTGCTGATTCCGGAAGCCGCCATACGGATGATAACCCCCGCGTCATTAATCAGCAGAATATCGTCCCCGTCGTTGACCACCTTGACCCCCACTACCGGGCCGGTCTTTTCCGTAACCTGATAGCCCTTCAGGCCGTATCCGCCCCGTTTCTGAGGTCCGTCGGCACGGATATACTCATCCATGGCGGTGCGCTTGCCGTAGCCGTTTTCTGTGACCATCAGCACCTGGTGGCCGCGCTTTGCCCGGGCGGCCCCAATCACATAGTCCCCCGGACGCAGATTGATGCCCTTTACGCCGCAGGCGTCCCGGCCCATACAGCGTACCTGCGTCTCCAAAAAGGCGATGGCCATGCCGTCATGGGTAGCGATTAAAATACACTGCTCCCCGTCGGTTTCCCGGACGCAGATGAGGTCGTCCCCCTCCTCCAGGGTGATGCAGCGGATGCCCGCTTTCCGGGCGGTATTGATCGTGGAGAGCTGAATCCGCTTTACCGTGCCGCCGCGGGTGACCATCGTCAGATAGCGGTCCTCCGGAAATTCCCGCAGGTGAATCATGGCCGTAACCTTTTCTCCCGGCTCCACCGGCAGGATATTGCCGATATAGCTGCCCTTAGCGGTCCGCCCCGCCTCGGAAATTTGATATCCCTTCTTTCGGTGGACCCGCCCCTTATTGGTAAAGAAGAGAATAAAATCGTGGGTAGAGGCCGTGAATACGGATTCTACATAATCCTCCTCCTTGAGCGACTGGGCGGTGATTCCCTTGCCGCCCCGGCGCTGGGCCTTATAGGCGGATACCGGTGTACGCTTGATATATCCCGCTGCCGTCAGGGTAAAAACGCAGGATTCCTCCTCAATCAGGTCCTCCACATCCAAGTCATCCTCGGCAAAGGCGATTTCTGTCACCCGTTCATCTCCATATTTATCACGGATTTCAACCAGCTCGTCCTTAAGCACCTGGCGCAGCAGCCCCTCGTCGCTGAGCAGGCGGTTAAAATAGGCGATCCGCTCCTCCAGCTCCTTATACTCCGCCTCCAGCTTCTCTCGGTTGAGCCCCTGCAGGGAGATCAGGCGCATGTCACAGATGGCCTGGGCCTGCACTTCGTCCAAATGAAACCGTGCCATGAGATTATCCCTGGCATTGTCATAGCTGGTACGGATGATGCGGATGACCTCGTCAATATTGTCCTGGGCAATTAACAGTCCCTCCAGCAGATGGGCCCGCTCCTGGGCTTTACGCAGGTCGAACCGGGTCCGGCGCAAAATGACCTCCTCCTGGAAGGCCAGATATTCGTCTAAAATATGCCGCAGGGAGAGAATCTTAGGCTGGGACTGGTTATGCACCAATGCCAGCATATTGATGGCGAAGGTGGTCTGAAGCTGCGTCTGGGCAAACAGCCGGTTGAGCACTACCTGGGCGTTGGCGTCCTTCTTGAGCTCAATGACAATGCGCATTCCGTTGCGGTCGGACTCGTCCCGGATATCCGAGATGCCGTCCAGCCGTTTGTCCTCCACCTGGTCGGCCATATTCTTGATGAGCATACGCTTATTGACCTGATAGGGAATTTCCGTCACAATAATGCGGGTGCGGTTATTGCCAAACTCCTCAAACTCGGTCCGGGCCCGGACACGGATATGCCCCTTCCCGGTGGCATATGCCTGGCGGATGCCCGCCCGGCCCATAATCATACCCCGGGTGGGAAAATCCGGCCCTTTTACATATTCCATCAGGTCATCCAGAGCGGCCTCCGGATTGTCCAGAATGCACACCGCCGCGTCGATGACCTCCCGCAGATTATGGGGAGGGATATTGGTGGCCATACCCACCGCAATGCCGCTGGAGCCGTTGACCAGCAGATTGGGGAAGCGGCTGGGCAGCACCCGGGGCTCCCGGCGGCTCTCATCAAAGTTGGGATCCCAGTCCACCGTGTCCTTTTCGATATCCCGAAGCATTTCCTGGGATATTTTATCCAGCCGGGCCTCCGTATACCGGTAGGCCGCCGGGGGGTCGCCGTCCACCGAACCGAAGTTTCCGTGCCCGTCCACCAGGGGATAGCGCATGGAAAAGTCCTGTGCCAGACGGACCAACGCGTCATACACGCTGGCATCTCCATGGGGGTGATAGCGGCCCAGCACATCGCCCACACAGGTGGCGGATTTTTTGAAGGGCTTGTCATGGGTCAGATTATCCTCATACATGGCGTAGAGAATCCGCCGGTGTACCGGTTTGAGTCCGTCCCGTACGTCGGGCAGGGCCCGGCCGACAATCACGCTCATAGCGTATTCAATATAGGACTGCTCCATCTCCGGCACCAGGGGAGAGGTAACAATCTTTTGGTCCGGATAACGGATCTCCTCCGGGTCATATTGGGGTTTTTTAGACATTGACGTTCTTCTCCCTTAATAATCCAGGTTAACGGCGTATTTGGCGTTGCGCTCAATAAACTCCTTACGGGGCTCTACTTTTTCCCCCATGAGAACCGAGAAAGTGGCGTCCGCCTGTACGGCGTCGTCCAGCTCAATGCGCTTTAAGGTCCGCCTTTCCGGGTCCATGGTGGTCTCCCACAGCTCATGGGGGTTCATCTCACCCAAGCCCTTAAAGCGGTTAATTTCAATTTTCGCGTTGGGATTATCCCCCCGCATTTCCGCGGAGATGGCGTCCCGCTCCTCCTCCGAAAAGGCCAGACGGGTGGTCTTGCCCCGGCTGAGCTTAAACAGGGGCGGTACCGCCGCGTAGACGTACCCCTGCTCAATCAGCGGGCGCATAAACCGGAAAAAGAAGGTCAGCAGCAGCGTGCGGATATGGGAGCCGTCCACATCGGCATCCGCCATAATAATCACCTTGTGGTAACGCAGCTTCGCCGGGTCGAACTCCTCCCCGATGCCGGCGCCCAGAGCGGTAATCACCGGCTGGAGCTTATCGTTGCCGTAGACCTTATCGGCTCGGGCTTTTTCCACATTGAGCATCTTTCCCCACAAAGGCAGAATAGCCTGGAACCGGGAATCCCGTCCCTGGGTGGCGGAGCCGCCGGCGGAATCACCCTCGACGATATACAGCTCCGTCAGCTCTGGGTTATTTTCATTGCAGTCCCGCAGCTTATCGGGCATAGCCGCCCCACCCAGAGCGCTCTTGCGGCGGATGGATTCCCGGGCCTTTCGCGCCGCCTCCCGCGCCCGGTTAGCCATGAGGGCTTTGTCCAGAATGGCCTTTCCCACGCCGGGATTTTCCTCTAAAAATTCTTCCAGCTTATCGCTGACCAATCCCGCCACCAGGGTGCGGATCTCACTGTTGCCCAGCTTGGCCTTAGTCTGTCCCTCAAACTGCGCGTCGGTGAGCTTGACGGAGATGACGCAGGTCAAGCCCTCCCGGCAGTCCTCGCCGGAGACCTTTTCCTCGTCCTTTAGAATTTTCATCCGCCGCCCGTAGCTGTTGAGCACACTCGTCAAGGCCCGCTTAAAGCCCTCTTCATGCATCCCGCCCTCTGGCGTATGCACGTTGTTGGCAAAAGAAATGATGGATTCATTATAGCCGTCGTTATATTGAAAGGCCACCTCGGCCATGGAGTCCTCCCGTTCCCCCGCCATATACGCTATGCTGTCATGGATGGGAGTTTTGGCCCGGTTCAGCCAGGAGACAAATTCCCGGATGCCGCCGGCGTAATGCATTTCGTCCGACTGCTCCCGCCCGCTGCGCCGGTCCACCGTGCGGATACGTACGCCGGCGTTTAAAAACGCCTCTTCCCGCATACGGGTATGCAGCGTCTCATAATTGTATTCCGTGACCTCAAACATCTCCGGGTCCGGCTTAAAAACCACCTCTGTGCCATGGCGCTGCGTGTCTCCTACCACCTGCATCTGCTGCTTCACCTGGCCCCGGGAAAACTTCATCTCATAGATCTTTCCATCCTTATAAACCCGCACCTCCAGCCACTCGGACAGGGCGTTTACCACGCTGGCGCCCACGCCGTGCAGGCCGCCGGAGACCTTGTAGCCTCCGCCGCCGAATTTGCCGCCGGCGTGCAGAATGGTAAACACTACCTCCAGCGCCGGCTTTCCCGTCTGCTGCTGGATGTCCACCGGAATACCCCGGCCATTGTCCACAACAGTGATAATATCTCCCTCGTCGATACTCACTGTAATTTCATCACAGCAGCCCGCCAGAGCCTCGTCAATAGAGTTGTCAACGATCTCGTAGACCAGATGGTGCAATCCGCTCTCCGAGGTGGAGCCGATATACATGCCCGGCCGCTTGCGCACCGCCTCCAGCCCCTCCAAAACCTGAATTTCAGAAGCGCCGTATTCGTGGTCCACCTGCGTGGTGCTGTTTGTCAATTCTTCCATAGAAACCTCCATTATACCGATTGAGAACCTGCGCCCGCTGGGGACGCAGGTTCCGAAAGAGCGCTTTCGGTCTTTTTATCGCAAGGGGCGCCGGGCCCCACTGTTTTCTTAATTTACAGCAGTTTCCTCCGCCGTAAAGCCCAGCCTCTCCGCCCTGCCCCGCAGCGTGGCGGTGGACAGCTGAGACAGGTAGACCACAGAAGGTCCCTTTTCCTCACCGCACAGGACAAAAGATTTCGGCAGATCCTCTGAAACGCTCACTACCCGGCCCTCTTTTTCCGCCAAGTCCAACAGACGCCGGGTGCGCGCGCTGACACTGGTATGATCCAGATCAAAAATACCGATTATACTGCGCTGAGACACGACCGCCGACTGCCCTAAATGCAGATACATCACACTCACCCGCTACTTTATTCTAACAATCTCGGCGTTTCCGCCCGCCAGGCCGGCGCATAAGAACGCCCCTGAGAGGCAGCGGCTTCCCTCTTATACCAGCGCTCCGCCCCGGATGTGAAAAACGCTACCCTTTTCCAACGCTGCGGGTCCTACATCCTCACAGCAGGTAATGAGCACCTGGCCCCCGGTAATCCGCCGCAGCACATATTCCCGGCGGCGCTCGTCCAGCTCGCTGAGCACGTCGTCCAGCAGCAGCACGGGCCACTCCCCTGTCTCCTGATACAAAATCTCCCGGCAGGCCAGCTTGAGCGACAGGGCCGCCGTGCGGGTTTGTCCCTGCGAGGCAAAGGATTTTGCGCTTACCTGATCAATAAACACCTGCAAATCATCTTTATGAGGTCCGGACAGGCACTGCCTGGATTCCAGCTCCGCCTGATAATGGCTGCGCTGGTGCTCCAGCAAAAAGGGCAGCAGCTCTTTGGCAGGTGCCTGTGGATCGGGAATGGTCTTCACCGTCGCATAGGACAAATCCAGCTCCTCCCGCCCTCCGGAAAAATCCCGGTGGATTTCCGGCGTTACCTCCCGCAGGCGCTTGATAAAATGAGCCCGGTAATGAATCAGCACCGCGCCCACCTGCGCCATACGCACGTTAAACTCCTCCAGCGCGTCCAGCAGAGAGGGCTTTGTCCCGCAGTCCCGGAGTATGCGGGTCTTGTGCTCGTAAAGCCGGCGGTATTCCGCCAGCGCCTCTCCGTACCGGGGGCGCAGCTGGCAGATGCAGCCGTCCAAAAACCGGCGGCGCACCGCCGCCCCTTCCCGGATTAAATACAGATCCTCCGGACAGAAAAAAACCGTCGTCAGTATTCCGGACAGCTCCCCGGCGGTTTTCAGGCGCACGCCGTTGGAAAACAGCTGCCGCCGGGCTCCCCGGTGCAGCCGGGCGGTCAGCGTAAATTCTCTTCCATAGGCCAGCAGCTCCGCTGAGATACAGGCATGGCCGGCCCCGAAGCGGATCAGCTCCCGGTCGTACCGGGCCCGGTGAGAGGAGGCCGCGGACAGGTAACCCACCGCTTCCAGCAGATTGGTTTTACCCTGGGCGTTTTCTCCATAGATCACATTGACTCCGGGAGAAAGGGAAAGGGACAGCCGCGCGTAATTGCGAAATTCCTCCAGCGTAAGCTGCGTAACCGTCATCGCACCGTTAGACGCGCGCCGCTGGCCTCTACCCAGTCGCCGGGGTAGAGCTTTTTCCCCCGCTGGGTGCACACCGCGCCGTTAACCTTTATGAGTCCCTCTTGAATCATCTCTTTGGCCTCTCCCCCGGTCTGAGCCACCCCTTCCAGCTTGAGAAGACCCTCCAGCTTGATAAAAGGGGTGTGAATGGCGACATATTGTTCTTCCATAAGTCCTCCTATTCCACCTGTCCCGCTTTTCTAAGCGCTTATTCTCCGGCTTTCAGGCGCACCGGGAGGACCATGTACAGAAAATGCTCCTCCCCCTCTACAGGCAGAATCACACAGGGAGAGACTCCGGTGGACAGCTCCATCCGCACCCGGTCCGCCGGGGCGGCTTTCAGCGCGTCCATAAGGTATTTATTATTAAAGCCGATCTCCAGTCCTCCCCCGCTGCCGCTGATAGGGCACACGTCGTTGGCGTCTCCGATGGCGGTCTTGGTGGACAGCTTCAATATACCCTCATCGAAGATGCACCGCAGAGGGCTTTTCAGCTTGTCGCTGATGATGAGGCTTACCCGGTCAATGGAGGACAGCAGCGCTCGCTTATCTCCCTCCACGTGGATGGGATTACTGCGAGGAATCGCCTGCCGGTAAGCTAAAAATTCTCCCTCCAGCCGACGGGAGACCAGCATGGTGCTGCCGGCCTTAAACATAATATGGCGGGCGCCCTGAATAACGTCGGCGGCTTCATCCGTATCTGCACAGATTTTTTCCACCTCAGACAGGGCGGCGCCGGGGACCACGAAGGAAAACTCCTGCGCGCCTTCTTTCTTGACGATGGGCTCGTGCCGCAGAGCCAGGCGGTAGCCGTCCACCGAGACGATGGTCAGTCCTGTATCGTCCACCTCAAACAAGGACCCCGTGTGAATCGGCCGGCTTTCGTTATCGCTGACCGCGAACAGGGTCTGGGAGATCATGGAGCGCAGCAGCCCTTGGGGAATCTCTAGGGAATTCTGGTATTCTACTGTAGGCAGCTCCGGAAATTCTTCCGGGTCGATGGCCATGATGTTGAATTCACTCATGCCGCATTTAATATTGACGGTGTAATTTTGAGATTGAAATACGACGGTATCGTCAGGCAGCTTTCGGATAATTTCGCCGAACAGGCGAGCGCCCAACACGAGAGTACCTGATTCTGAGATCTCGGCGGGTACAGTTGTACGGATGCCGGTTTCCAGATTATAGCCGGTTAGGCGCAGGTCTGTATTGGCCTCTAAAAGGATTCCCTCCAGAGCGGGAATGGAGCTTTTAGGGGAAACCGCGCGGGAGACGGTGGAAATGGCGGATTGCAGCAGAGCTTTTTCGCAGGTGAATTTCATAAAGGCCTCCGTTTCTCCTCTTCCGGCAGGAGAGGAAAGCATATAGATTCGTAATAGTAAGCCGTAGGAGAAAAAATTGTGGAAAGAACGGGAAAACCGTTGGCAGAGAAGGAAAAGCGCGTGCACAGGGGTAGTGGAAAAATAGGAGAGGTTTTGCACAGGGACAAAAGAGAGGATAAGATTTCCACATAGGGTTTTCCACATATCAACAAAATGTGGAGAATTTCGTCTACTCGTAGCGGGCGTTGATATTGGCGTTGATGTCCTTGATAATCTCCGCGATCTCCGGAGACTGCTTCATCAATTTTTCAATGCGCTCGATGGAGTGCATGACCGTGGAGTGATCCCGGTTGTCAAATTCCCGCCCGATTTCCTTGAGGGAGAGATTGGTCATGCGGCGGATCTGATACATGGCGATTTGCCGGGCTTGGGCGGTGTCCTTGGTGCGGCCCTGGCCCCGGATGGCCTCCGCTTCAATATTGTAAAATTTGCTGACTTCCTCAATGATAACGTCGGAGGAGGGGAGAAAGTCCGCCTTATCCTTGAACATGTCCCGTACGGCGCGGGTTACGGTGTCTACGTCCACGCTCTCTCCCATCAGCTCCTGAAAGGCGAGAATTTTATTGACCGTGCCCTCGATCTGGCGGACGTTGGAGGTGATGTTCTCCGCAATGTACTGTAAGACCGGGTCGGGCAGGTTGATGCCCCGGCGGATGGCCTTGTTCTTGATGATGGCTACGCGGGTTTCATAGTCCGGCGGCTGGATATCCACCGGAAGACCCCACTCAAACCGGGTGCGCAGCCGGTCGTCTAAGCGCAGCATCTCCTTGGGAGGGCGGTCGGCGGTGAAGACGATCTGCCGTCCGGCCTCATAAAGAGAATTAAAGGTGTGGAACATCTCCTCCTGAGAGCTCTCTTTACCGGCGATGAACTGCACGTCGTCCATGAGAAATACGTCGGCAAAGCGGTATTTTTCCCGAAATTCTTGGTTGCGGCCCTCTCGAATGGCGCCGATCAGCTCGTTCGTGAAGGCGTCCCCTTTGATATACAAGATGCGGAAATCCGGATGGCTGGCGTGGAGCTTATGGGCGATGGCATAGAGCAGATGGGTCTTGCCCAGGCCGGATTCCCCATAGATAAACAGGGGATTGTAGCTCTGCCCCGGCCGGTCGGCCACCGACTGGGCCGCGGCATGCGCGAACTTATTGGAAGCGCCTACTACAAAACGCTCGAAGGTATACTCCTCCGTGCCGGGCATAAAGCTCTCGCCGGAGGACTTATTGTGCTGCTCCAGCTCCCCCTCCCCCAGGACGACGACCTCAAAATCGGCGGAAAAGAGCTCCCGCAGAGCCTTTTGCACAGCGGGCAGGTAGCGGGAGACGATGATGTCCCGTTTAAAATTGGAGGGGGTGTGCAGGACAAAGCGGTTTTCGTCCAGGGAGACCGCGGCGCAGTCGTCAAACCAGGTATTAATGGTAGTGGCGGTCATGTCCCCGTTCATCAGCGAGAGTACCTTTGTCCAGACGTCGGCAGGGGAATTCATCCGGGGGACACCTCGTTTCCTTCAAATTTCATACTTCATATATTATACCAAATTTTTGCGGGTAGGGCAACATTTTGGGGGATATATTCCTAAAAATAAATTGAGTTTCAGACGAAGAATCTGTCTTTCCTTTTTTTGCGGCACATGGTACAATAGCGGCAGAAATCCGCGGGATGCGGGGCCGGACGGGGGTGTAGAGGAGGGCGTTATGAAAAGACGAATGACTGCGGTGCTGCTGCTTGTGCTGCTGTGCGCTAGCTGCGGCGAGAGCTCCGCTGCGCCGCCTTCTCCGGAGAGAGAAGCCCCGCGGCAGGAGGCAGAACGGCTGGCCCAGGCACAGCTTGGCGCGTTATCCGGCCTGGTGAGCCAGAGGGAGCGGGAACGGGTGACCGCCCTGCTGGAACAGGTGATTCCCCTGCGCCGGGAACGGGAGGAGGCGGATGTGTGGGAAAAATCCGCCGGAGAAACTCGCCTGATAGAACAGCTCAACCGTCTATATGAGCGCTATACGGCGAAATACATCGGAAGCGGGGCAGATTGGAGCGCTGAGGCGCCGGGGGAGCGGGTTTTAGCGGAATATGCCATTGAGTCCGGCGGCACTCTGCGGCCGGCACTGCTGACACAGGCACAGCCCTCGTTCTCTGAACAGGAGAGGGAGTACCTGGATCTATGGCGGCGGATGCGTGCTCTTCTGCCCGAGGAGGCATGGAGCGATTTTACGAAGCTGGTGGTGTTCACCGACGGATTGGACGCAACGCTGGCCTACGTATATCCGATGGACAGCAAAGGCGAGGACTGGGCCATTGCGGTGGACCCGGCGGACGCGGAGGATTGGGGATGGTTTACGCAGACGGTGCTGCATGAATATGCCCACTACCTGACCCTCAACAGCACGCAGGTGGAATATGGAAGCCGCCAAAGGGCCCGCACATACAGCGAGGAGGGCATGACGGCTATGGACGGGTCCTACCTGGACGCATTTTACCGGAGCTTTTGGGCGGATTACCTGGACGACCGGCTGGCAAACCGGCAGAGCGCTCATTTCCTGCTGCGCCATCCGGAGGATTTCGTCACCGGCTACGCCGCCAGTGATCCCTGTGAGGACATCGCCGAGTGCTTTACCTGGTTTATTTTGGAGCAGCCCGTTCAGGGAGAGGCGGTGTGGGAGAAAAAAATTCAGTTTTTTTACGATTATCCGGAGATGGTAGAATTCCGGGAAGAGGTACGGGCTCATATGGGACTTTGAAAGGAGCTTTTATGAACGAAATTCTGCGCAGCCTGCACGCGCGCAAGTCCGTGCGGGCCTACACCGGACAGCCGGTTTCCCAGGAAGACAAGCGGGCGATACTGGAGGCGGCGTGCGCCGCCCCCACGGCGGGAAACCAGCAGCTTTATACAATTTTAGATATTACCGATCAGAACCTGAAAAATCGTTTGGCGGTGAGCTGCGACAATCAGCCCTTTATCGCCGAGGCTCCGGTGGTGCTGATTTTCTGCGCCGACTGCCAAAAATGGTATGATGCGTTCCGCTTCGGCGGCTGCGGTCCCCGGAATCCGGGAGTAGGGGATCTGCTGCTGGCGGTGAGCGACGCGAATATTGCCGCCCAAAACGCCGTTACCGCCGCGGAGAGCTTGGGGCTGGGCTCCTGCTACATTGGCGATATTATGGAGCAGTGCGAAACCCATCGGGAGATGCTCCGGCTGCCGGAATATGTCTTTCCCGCCGCTATGCTGGTAATTGGCTGTCCCACCCTGCAGCAGCGGGAGCGGCCCAAGCCGGAGCGATGCGCGCTTAGGCATATTGTGCACGAAAACGGCTACCGCCGCCTGGGAGAGGCGGAGCTGGAGGAAATGCTGAAAAAAGACGCCGGAGCGCTTCCCTACAGGACATGGCTGGAGCGTTTTTGCAAGAGAAAATACAACTCCGATTTTTCCAGGGAAATGACCCGGTCGGTGGAGGTCTACCTGCGGGCCTTCCGGCGGAAATAAGGAAAGGAGCCTATCGTATGAACGCGCTGAGCTTAGACACCGTCCGCTTATCGAAGGATGAGCAATCGCTGGTGATTTTGGACCAGACCCTGCTGCCGGGAGAGGTGAAATACCTGCGCCTGTCCAAGGGAGAAGAGATTTGGGAGGCCATTTATTCCCTGCGGGTGCGGGGCGCGCCGGCTATCGGCGTAGCCGCCGCTTATGGGATTTACCTGCTGTCGGCCCAGCTGGACACGGAGGATATGGAGCGCTTCTGCGCTCATTTTCAAAAGCAGAAGGAATACCTGGACTCGGCCCGGCCTACAGCCGTGAATCTGTCTTGGGCCCTGAGGCGCATGGAGGGAGTATTGCAGCGGCACAGGGGAACGCTGGGAGTGGAACAGATGAAAAAGCGCTTGTGCCAGGAGGCCCACGCCATCCGGGAGGAGGATGTTGCCATCAGCCGGAGCATCGGGCAGCTGGGCTTTTCCCTGCTGCGCCCCGGAGACGGCATTCTGACCCACTGCAACGCGGGGACCCTGGCCACCGCCAAGTACGGCACCGCCTTGGCCCCCGTGTATATCGCGCTGGAGCACGGGTGGAAGGATCTGCGGGTGTTCTGTGACGAGACCCGGCCGCTGCTTCAGGGGGCGCGGCTGAGCGCCTTTGAGATGTGCTCGGCCGGGGTGGACACCACCCTGATCTGCGACAACATGGCCTCTTACATCATGGGCCGGGGGGAGGTCGATCTCGTCTTTGTAGGCTGTGACCGGGTGGCCGCCAACGGAGACTTTGCCAATAAAATCGGCACCAGCGCCGTGGCGATTCTGGCCCGGCACTACGGTATTCCCTTCTATGTCTGCGCCCCCAGCTCTACCATTGATTTGTCCATCCCCAGTGGAGAAAAGATTGTCATTGAAGAGCGAGCGCCGGAGGAGGTGACGGCGCTGTGGTACGCCCGGCCCATGGCCCCGGAGGGGGTCAAGGTCCGCAACCCCGCTTTTGACGTGACCCATCACGGCCTGGTGACCGGAATCATCACGGAACGGGGGATCGCCTATCCGCCCTTTGACCGGGCCTTTCAGCAGCTGGGAATTGCGGAAACGGAGGCGGAGATATGAGGGCCTATCCGGATGATGCCGCCGCCAGGGCGCTGATTTTGGAAGTGGGGCGGCGGCTGTACGAGAAAGACTTTGTGGCCTCCAACGACGGAAACATCAGCGTCCTGGTCTCCCCTGACGCTCTGTGGACCACGCCCACAGGGGTGTCCAAGGGCCATATGGCAGAAGAGATGCTGGTTAAAACCGATTTGCAGGGCAGGGTGCTGGAGGGGACGAGCAGGCCCTCCAGCGAGCTGAAAATGCACCTGCGCTTATACCGGGAAAATCCCGCCGTCCGGGCGGCAGTGCACGCCCACCCTCCTGCGGCCACCTCCTTCGCTATCGCAGGCATTCCCTTGGACAGGCCCATTCTGCCGGAGGCCATTGTGCAGCTGGGAGCCGTCCCCGTGGCCCCCTATGCCCAGCCGGGCACCCAGGAGGTGCCGGACTCCATCGCCCCCTACTGCAAAGCATACAACGCCGTGCTGCTGGCAAATCACGGAGCCCTCACCTGGGGGACGGACGTGATGCAGGCCTATTACCGCATGGAATCCCTGGAGTACTACGCAAAGGTCAGTCTGTACGCCGGGTTTATTCTGGGACGGGCCAATGAGCTCAGCGGCGAACAGATCGGCCGTCTGGTGGAGCAGCGGGAACGCGGGGGTGTTTCTACCGGCGGGCGGGAATAGTCCTTATGGAACAAAGCCCCCCACCGGAAGGACAAAAAAGGACGTTGTTGTATTTGGACAAATACGGTATACTTAAAAGCAGTATTCCGGGTAAAGCGCTGTGGACCGGCGGGCCGGAAAGAAATTTGGAGGTAACGTGTCATGGCTGTTAATCGTTTTGTACTCAACGGCGTATCTTACCACGGCGAAGGGGCGATTCAGGAGATCCCCGGCATCATTCAGAGTAAGGGCTTCCAAAAGGCCTTTATTGCCTCCGATCCCGACCTGGTTAAATTCGGTGTGACGAAAAAGGTCACCGACCTGCTGGACGCCAATGGGATGGCGTACGCTGTTTTCTCCGACATCAAGCCCAACCCCACCATTGAAAACGTGAAAGCCGGCGTAGAGGCGTACAAGGCCTCCGGCGCGGACTATATGATCGCCATCGGCGGCGGCTCCTCCATGGACACGGCCAAGGCAATCGGCATCATTGTCAACAATCCGGAATTCGCCGACGTGCGCTCCCTGGAGGGCGTGGCCCCCACCAAAAACCGCACCGTGTTCACCGTAGCGGTGCCCACCACCGCCGGCACCGCCGCCGAGGCCACCATCAACTACGTCATCACCGATGTGGAGAAGAAACGCAAATTCGTCTGCGTGGACGTCAATGACATTCCCGATGTGGCAATTGTGGACGCGGACATGATGTCCACCATGCCCAAGGGACTGACCGCCGCCACCGGCATGGACGCGCTGACCCACGCCATTGAGGGCTATACTACCGCCGCCGCCTGGGCGCTGCCCGACTGCCTGAATCTGGAGGCAATCCGTCTGATCTCCGCCAATCTGCGCAAGGCTGTGGAAAACGATCCCGAGGGCCGGGAGGGTATGGCGCTGGGTCAGTTTGTCACCGGCATGGCCTTCTCCAACGTGGGACTGGGCATTGCCCACTCCATGGCTCACACCCTGGGCGCGGTGTACGACACGCCCCACGGCGTGGCCTGCGCCATGATGCTGCCCATCGTGATGGAATTTAACCAGGAAGCCACCGGCGAGAAATTTAAAGCCATTGCCGAGGCCATGGGCGTGGATACCGCCGGCATGGATCAGGCCGCTTACCGCAAGGCCGCCATTGACGCGGTGCGCCAGCTCTCCGTGGACGTGGGCATTCCCACTAAGCTGGAGGCCATGAAGGAGGAGGACCTGGATTTCCTGGCCGAGTCCGCCGCCGCCGACGCCTGCGCCCCCGGCAATCCCAAGACCGCTACCATTGAGGACTTCAAGACGCTGTTCCGCAAAGTGATGTAAAAAGAGAAGTAATCGGCGATTCGCGCGCCCCGGCATTGCCGGGGCGCGCTCAGCTTGTCGAAAAAGCCCCGCAGAGTTCCCGCCTGCAGGCGGGAAAAAATTAAAATCCGTTTTCTCCGGCGACATGTGAGTCGGAGAAAACACTTCTCGGCCCGCAAGTGTGGGCTCTGTCCGCCAACGGCGGACAGAGCCTGCGCGCAGTCGGGCTGCACCCCCGCTGTCGAAAAAGGCAAAGCCTTTTTCGACAGCCTGCGCGCGCCCCGGCGGAATTCGCGTCCGGCTTTCCTTGCCTTTTGGCGGATAAGCTGGTATAATCCCTATCAAACATCCACATGAGAGCAGAGGATTGATGCCGATGGCGAAGAAAAAACCGCCCCAGGAGGGGACCAGGCACAGCGGCAACCCTAACGTCATGGGTCTGCGCCCGGAGGTGCTGGAGCAGCCCATTACCCAAACGCTGGAAATCAACTATATGCCCTACGCTATGAGCGTAATCGTCTCCCGGGCCATACCGGAGATTGACGGCTTTAAGCCCTCCCACCGGAAGCTGCTGTATACCATGTACACCATGAAGCTGCTGGGGGGCAGCCGCACCAAAAGCGCCAACATTGTGGGGCAGACGATGAAGCTCAACCCCCACGGGGACGCGGCGATCTATGACACGATGGTGCGCCTGTCCCGGGGCTATGGAGCCCTGCTCCACCCGCTGGTGGACTCTAAAGGAAACTTTGGAAAAGTGTATTCCCGGGACATGGCCTGGGCCGCGCCCCGATACACAGAGGCCCGGCTGGACGCCATCACCGGGGAATTCTTCCGGGATATTGACCAAGATGCAGTGGATTTTGTAGACAACTATGACGGCTCGTTAAAAGAGCCGGCTCTGCTGCCCACCACCTTTCCCAATGTACTGGTCAGCGCCAATCAGGGGATTGCGGTGGGCATGGCCTCTAATCTGTGCGGCTTCAATCTGGGCGAGGTGTGCGACGGCGCGGCGGCGTATTTGAAGAATCCGGATGTGGATCTGCTGGAGTATTTGAAAGCACCGGACTTTCCAACAGGCGGGGCGCTGCTGTACGACGAGGGGTCCCTGAGG
Source organism: uncultured Flavonifractor sp. (assembly GCA_947346365.1). Taxonomy (GTDB): domain Bacteria; phylum Bacillota; class Clostridia; order Oscillospirales; family Oscillospiraceae; genus CANAAV01. Next base: position 64,055 of record CANAAV010000007.1, on the reverse strand, counting down.
CAGATTTACGCCACCGGGCGGGGGTCGTTTCAGGTACGGGCCAAGTGGCGGCATGTGCCCAAGGAGAATCTCATTGAGATCTATGAGATTCCCTATACGACCACGGTGGAGGCCGTCATGGACAAGGTGTCGGAGCTGATTAAGAGCGGCAAAATCCGTGAGATTTCCGACATGCGGGACGAGACGGATTTAAACGGCTTGAAGCTGGCTGTGGATCTGAAACGGGGAACAGACGCGGAAAAGCTGATGGCAAAGCTGTTTAAGGCCACGCCGCTTCAGGATTCCTTTGCCTGCAACTTCAATATTCTGATTGCCGGAATGCCGCGGGTCATGGGGGTAAAAGAGATTTTAAAGGAGTGGACCGCCTGGCGAATGGACGGCGTGCGGCGGCGGACCTATTTCGCCATGCACAAAAAGCAGGAGAAGCTCCACCTGCTCAAGGGCCTGAAACGGATTTTACTGGACATTGACCGGGCGATCGCCATCATCCGGGACACCGAGGAGGACGCGGAGGTGGTGCCCAATCTGATGATTGGATTCGGCATCGACGATGTGCAGGCGGAATATGTGGCGGACATCCGCCTGCGCAATATCAACAAGGAGTATATCCTCAAGCGTATAGAAGAGGTGGCCGGGCTGGAGGAGGAGATTGCCGATCTCCAGGACATTGTAAACCACCCGGAGAGAGTCAAGAGCATCATCACGCAGGAGCTCCAGGCGGTGAAAAAAAAGTATGCCGTGCCCCGGCGCACGGAGATTGTCTATGAGCTGCCCGCGGCGGCGGCGGACCCGGCAGAGGAAATTCCCGATTACCCCGTTCGCGTATTCTGTTCCAGGGAGGGGTATTTTAAAAAGATTACCCCCCAGTCCCTGCGCATGAGCTCTGAGCAGAAGTATAAGGAGGGGGACGGGGCTTGGCTTGAGTGGGAGGCCTCCAACCGGGACGAGCTGCTGGTATTTACCGACCGCCAGCAGTGCTACAAGGCCCGACTGTCGGATTTTGACGACTCCAAGGCCAGCCTGCTGGGGGACTTTCTGCCCACAAAGCTGGGAATGGAGCCGGGCGAGAGCTTCCGCTGGGCCTGCATTACCTCTGACTACAGCGGACACCTGCTCTTTTTCTTTGAAAATGGCAAGGCCGCGCGGGTAGAGCTGTCCGCCTATCAGACCCAGACCCGCCGGAAACGGCTGACAGGCGCTTACTCGGATAAGTCCCCGCTGGCGGCGGCCTGGCTGCTGAATGAGGACCGGGAGATGGCGGTATACTCCACGGAGGAGAGAGTGGTGGTATTCCACACCGCCGCTTTGAGCCCCAAGACCACCCGGAGCACCCAGGGGGTCAACGTCATGACCCTGAAGCCCAAGTGGAAGGTAGCCGCCGCCCTGCCGCTGGAGCAGACCCCTATCCAAAATCCGGGCCGCTACCGCGCCCGTTCCCTGCCGGCGGCGGGTATGCTGCTGAAAGAGGAGGACCGGACGGAGCGGCAGCTGGAGCTGAAGCTGTGATCCGGCCCAGTACAGTTTGAAACAGTGAGGTTGACATGCAGAAAATTTGGAAGCAGTATCTGGCCCCCTACGGCCTGATTACCCTGGGCTGCGCAATTTACGCCGTGGGCTTTAACTGGTGCTATGTACCCAATCAGATTGGATTTGGCGGCATGACCGGCATCGCGCAGATCATCAATTATATCCTGCCCTGGTTCCCCATCGGCATGGCGGTGATTCTCTTAAACATCCCCACGTTCCTCTTGGGATGGAAATTTCTGGGCGGGCATGTGCTGGTATCCTCTCTGTACGCCATGTTTGTCTCCTCCCTGATGATTGATATGTTGACGGCTGTGCACACCTTTGAGCCCATGGACCCTATGCTGGCGTGCATTTTCGGGGGTGTGCTGCTGGGAGTTTCCCTGGGGCTGGTGTTTCTGCCGGGGGCGACCACCGGGGGGACCGACCTGGTTGCCCGGCTGGTGAAGCTGAAAATTAATTGGCTGCCTATGGGGCAGGTGCTGCTGGCGGTGGACCTGATGGTCATTTTAGCGGTGGCGGCGGCCTTTCGCAACATCTACAGCGCCATGTACGGCATTATAGGGCTGTATATTTCCTCCATGGTCATGGATGGAATGCTTTATGGCATGGACCACGCAAAGGTGGCCTATATCATCAGCGACCGGCATAAGGAGATTGTAGAGGCTATCATCCACGATATGGACAGAGGGGTGACCGTCCTCCACGGAGAGGGGGCCTACTCCGGCGCGGAGAAACAGGTGCTGATGGTGGCGTTTAAGCAGCGGCAGATTGTGGCGCTGAAGCGGACGGTGAAGGAACTGGACCCGGCGGCGTTTCTGATTGTGTGCGAGGCCCACGAGGTGCTGGGCGACGGATTTAGAACCTATAAGCAAAACGACCTATAATTAAAACAAAGAGGAGCGAGCGGGATGAAGGATTTTACAAAGGTGAAAGCGAACTTAGAGGAGCGGGGCTTTGAGGTGACCTGTTTTGCCACAGCTAAGGAGGCCGCGGATTATCTGGACGCCAAGCTGGACGGCAAGACGGTGGGCTATGGCGGCTCTATGACCCTGGAGGAGATGGGGCTGCTGAAGCGCCTGGCCTCCCACGCGCGGATTGTGAGCCACTGGAGCGGAGATTCCCTGGAGGAAGCGGCGGTGACGCCGGTGTACCTCACCTCGGTAAACGGTCTGGCGGAGACCGGGGAGATCGTCAATATTGACGGCACCGGAAACCGGGTGGCTTCCTCCATCTTTGGGCATGAGGAGGTCTACTTCATCGTAGGAGAAAATAAGCTGGCCCCGGACTATGACGCCGCCCTCTGGCGGGCGCGCAACATTGCCTCGCCCAAAAACGCCCAACGGCTGAAAAAGAAGACCCCCTGCGCGGTAAAGGCGGACAAATGCTATGACTGCAAAAGCCCGGAGCGCATTTGCAGGGCTCTGAGCGTTCTGTGGGGAAAACCAAAGGGAAGCAAGCGGGCGGAAGTGGTCCTGATCGGAGAGCCGCTGGGCTATTGAGAATACGAATTCTTTTAGAATGAATTTTCCGAAAAGGAGGGCGGGGCGCAATGCGGGCGGTAAAACGGCGGATAATAGCGATAGCCTTGGCGCTCTGCCTGCCTTTGGGTGGGTGCGCCGCCCTGCTGGAGCAGTCCTATGTGGTGGTAGAGCCCCACGCAGAGCATCCGGTCATTGGCGAGGACCCCTCCACTCTGCGGGCGGGCAGCTACTCCGAGCTGGTCAGCGCGGTGCTGTACCTGGTCTCCCAGTGCATGGAGGAGGGGACGATACAGCTGGTGGACTATGAGGGAGACGTAGGGGCGGATCTGAACGCCGCGTGTTTGGAAGTAGCCAGCGAGGACCCCCTGGGGGCCTATGCGGTGGAATTTATCAAAAATGAGTATACCCGCATCCTTTCCACCTGCGAGGCCTCCATCACCATCTCTTACCGCCGCGCGCCGGAACAGATCCGTTCCCTGGTGAACGTTACCGGGGCCACCGCCATCCGGCGGGAGATGGGGGACGCCCTGATGGATTTTTCACCGGAGCTGGCCCTGCGGGTGGGATATTTTACCGGGGATAAGCAGTCCATTGCCCAGCTGGTGCGTCAGGCGTACTACGATACGCCCGGCGCCGCGCTGGGTATGCCGGAATTTACGGTAGAGCTGTATCCGGACCGGGGCAGTCAGCGGGTGGTGGAGATTGTGCTGACCTATCCCCAGGAGCCGGAGACCTTGCGCCGAAAGAGTGCGGAGCTGTCCGATGCGGCAAGGGCGGCGCTGATCCCCATGAGCACCCAGCAATTCAGCCAGGGCCGGCGGGTAGAGCTGCTGCTGGAACAGCTTCCGGAGATTATCCGGTGGAACGACGCGCCTTATGAAGACGGCGCCAGGCGGTGTACCGCCTGGGACGCCCTGGTGGGCGAAGGCGCAGACCACGAGGGTTTGGCGCTGGCCCTTCAGCTTCTGTGCAGCCAGCTGGAGCTGGAGTGCGCCGTCACGGAAGGGACCTTGGACGGCAGTCCCCACTTTTGGAATACCCTGATTCTCAACGGGGAGGAATTTCAGGTGGATTTAACCCTGGAGGAGTACAAGGTACTTCGTAGCGGGGTGGAGCTGGCGCAGATGGGCTACGACTGGGACGAACGGCCGGAGATCGAAGAAGCGGCAGAGCAGATACATCCGGAGTAGGCCTTGTTTGAAAAATGGGAATGTGCCCAGGGGCGAGGGATTTTTTCGATTGGCAAGGGTTTTTGGACATAGGACAAAAGTCTTCAAATCGCCCGGATTTACTCCGGGCGATTTGAGTGCAGTCGAGGGTGGAGCCGCCCAAGAGGCAGCGGAATCCAAAAAGAAAGACACGCTTACAGCGTGTCTTTCTTTTTGGAGCTAGTGGGGTGACTCGAACACCTGACCTGCTGATTACGAATCAGCTGCTCTACCGACTGAGCTACACTAGCAGTTTATGAGAAACGACCTATGGACGTATTCTGTTTTTTGTAGCCCTATCCACAGCCAGCGGCCTTCTCATTACGAATGCGATGCTCTACCATTAAGCCGCATTATAGCATATTTTTTGGTCTGCGTCAACCGGGAAGATCGCCGGGTCCCGGGGGCGCGGCTGCGCCGCGGTCAGGTGGATGCTCCGCTTTCCGCTGCGCTTTGGGGCGCGGGGGGAGCGGAGGTCTGCCCACAGCCGCTTTTGATGAAAATCGCGTAAGTATACTCCACAGAAATGGCGTAAAAGCGGACATAACGCCGCAGCATAGCCAGCAGGGTGACGGCACAGGCCGCCAGGGGAAAGGGAGACCAGGCGGTCGCACCGGTATACACAGCGTAGAGATAGAGCAGCGCAATGACAATGGATGCGGCCGAGCAGGTGCGTCCCATCGCGCTGAAAGCGCGGAAAAGCGGAACCTTGGATTGACTGATCTGAGACTGGACATGGAGATAAATATTGCGCCAGACCTCTTGGGGTGTTACGTCCGTTACTTTTTTGCCAAAGCAGGCCCTATAAAGCTGCTTTACCTTGAGCTCCTGCTGCCCGTTTTGATGGGCCTGCTTTACTTTTTTCAGCTGGATCAGCAGGGAATCCATGGGCTTGCTTGCCTCTTGCAGCAGCATCCCCATGAAATAGGAGCAAAAGACAAAGTAGAATACAAGAATGGCGGGCTGCTCGCCAAAAAAGGCGTGGAATGGTTCGGTAATCCCGCCTGAGTAGTAGTTCCATAACAGCATAACGGCGGCGCCTGGAACAAACATTCCCAGAAAATCAATAACAGTGAATTTTTTTAAAAAATGGTCCATTACGCATCCTCCTGTGCCGGTTTTTGCTTGAAGCAGGTCAAAATATCCCAGCTCCAAGGCTGCGCTAATTTTCGCCGAACGTACCCATGATGATTTTTAGGCGCTCTATAATAACCTCCAGCTCTGCACACTGCTGCTGGGGACTTTTTACCGTGCGGATGAAACTGCTGTCCATGCCGTATTGGCGCACTTTGTCCATCCACTGTAGGATTTTTTCCCGCTCATAGCCCTGGTGCGCCAGGGTATGGTACACAAGGGCCAGCTCATTTTCCACGTTGGTATTGAAGACCAGAGGGTCGTCTGAATTGATGGAGAGCAGGATGGAATTTTGACGGACCGCCGCTGGCGGAATGCCGTTTAATGCAGTGATGGGATATTCGCTCACGCTGCGGATGTCCCCGATGGAGATATTTGAGGTGGGGTTAGTCTCCACAAAAATGCCCGCGTTTTGGACCTTTTCCCGCATGTAGCGCTGCACCGCCTGGAGCATTGCCAGCTGTTCGGGAGTGCTGGAAACGAAAACGGGCTTTCTGGCGTGGCGGGTATAGATGGGGCAGTAATTGGTCATACACAGCTTGTCCGCATCCCAGGAGGGATCCTGGCTGTCGGCGCCGATGCAGAAGCTCTGAAGGGGACTGCGCGTATAGTGCCGGCAGCGGCAGAACTCCCCCTCCGGCATGTCCTGTAGGTACAGCCGGCGGATTTGTTCGCACTTTTGGGGCGTCAGGGGGGCGAATTTGCGCCGGTATCCCTCCCAGAGCACATGGGGGGAGAGGCCGCGGGTATTCTGATAGATTCCCGCGGCCAGCTCCATGATTTTGGCCTCCAGATCGTAGCGGTAGCCGCCCAGCTGCTCGGGCGCCTCCCCGCACAAAGCCCAGAGCCACAGCTGATTCTCCAGATGCTCGAGCATGGGCAGCGGCACCGTTTCATTATTGTGGAGCCATTCCGCCACGTCGACCTGAAGGGCCAGTCCATGGCCGATGCGGTCGCCCGGCTTATAACCCAGGTAGGTGAGCACCTCGTCGATATGCCGCAGGCCGGACAAAAGGTGCCGGTAATCCTCCCCCACGTGATAGGTAAGGCCGATTCCCTGCATCAGCTCCATGGTTTCCAGCTGGACCGGAACAGTATTGCTGCGGTTGCGGGCGGCCCGGTAGACCGGTGCGTAGACCCAGGGGTCCGCGTCCAGCTCCTGACTGGCGGCGTCCAGCCCCACTACATACTCGCAGAGATAAGGCACCTCCCGCAGCAGCAGCTGCAGGGCCTTGAGAAAACGGACGCACTGAGCGCGGACCTGGCTGACAAAATCCATAGGCTCGTGATTTTCGTTTGTGCGTACCCAGCACTGGTCGTTGGAGGGGCGGTATACGTCGCTTTTGATAAAATGGTAGACAATGCCCAGAGTAGGGACGCAGGAGCGGCCCTGGTGCTCCCGGCATACGTTCAAAAACGCGGTAAAAATCTTGAGCAGCTGGTTTGCAATGGCCTGTTTATCTCCCCGGGCGCCGGTGTGAAAAAAGGGCAGCGCTTTTTCCCAGTTGGTGGGAATGCGGGGAGAAATTTTGACCTCCAGCTTTTGCAGGTTTTGACAGCGGAACTGGCTGCGGAACACCGCCTGGTAGATAAGGCGCTCGTTTACCTCGTCCGGATAAGACGGCGTATACATGGCGGAGGCCGCCTTATGAAAATAGCGCCGGAAAAAGGTCAGACCGCTGGGGCCGTAGGTCTGCATCTTATCGCTGAAATACTGGTTCTTCATGCGGACGTAATGGAGAAACAGGCGCAGAAAATTCCTGTGGCTCGGATAGCGGCGGATGTGCCGCAGGGCGCTGTAGAGCAGCAACAGCTCCGGCTCCGTGCGCAGGCCCCGGTACTTCTTGTAGGGGCCCCGCAGCAGAATGTCCAGGGCCGGCTCCCGGTCCAGCTGATATACCTGCACCAGCCGCTGAAGGGACTCCGGATAGTGCAGGCGCGGACGCAGATCTCCGAGCAGATGCAGGATGTCGCATTGACTTACGCTTTCGCGCAGCATATGGCGCAGTATATGCTGTTCCATGCTGCGTTCGTTTGAGGCGGCGCTGTCCGAAAAAAATGACTCCGAAATATCCACGTCCCCGGACTGCTCCAGGTAGTAGGCCATCAGCAGACGCAGCCAGCCCGCCACAAACAGACTCTCATGTTCCAACTGCTCTTCCCGCTGGGCCTCGTGAAGGGCGGAAATCCGGCCGGCCTGAGCCAGCCGCTGGGCCAAGGGGTCGGTGACCGCGCTCCACACCGTCAGATAGCTCATACCGGCGCTCATGTGCATATGGGTCTCCGCCACGCCGTGGCGGTTGACCTTGGCCAAGAGGGTATCGCTTAGAAATACGTTTTCCGGCAGGTCGAACAGCAGACGGATGTCGTCGATCTGATTTCCCGCGAAATAGCCTGCGAGGAACAGGTCGGGGGTTGCGATTCTGGAGAGCGCGCTCCACATTTCGGCCTTGTAAAGGCCGCTCTGCCCGCGAAAGAGCTTGTCCTTTTCTTTTTCCTCCCACATGCGGATGGAGAGGACCCCGTCCCGCAGGGTAATGAATTCCGCCGCGATTTGAAAAATATGCTGGATATAATATCCGTCCAGCCGGTCGGTCTCCCGGGAGTCCAGATAGTCCTTGAGCTCCTCCGCCGGATAGAACATCTCCAGCAGCTGCTCCAGCTCCCCCAGCCGTTCGCACTGGGTCTGTTCCTCCAAAACGCGCTCCAGCCTGCCCCATGACTTTCGGTAGCCGTCCTGGTTGGTCTTGCGAATGTAGGGGTCCGCGCTGGTGCAGCGCACCATTTCCCGGTAGGACAGCGCCGCGGCGCACAGCAGGTCCTCCTTGAGCAGCGTCTGGGTAAAGGGCAGCAGCAGAACCCGAAGGATCATCTCCACCCGCTGCTTGCGGTTCATAGGGCGTTCTCCAGGCGCTTGATGTACTGCTGGGCCAAATCGGTGCGCACCTCGTTCATAATGGCCCGCAGCATGCTGCTTCCCCTGGAAGTGGTGAGGCTCTTATAGAGCTTTTTCAGCTCCTGGTCCACGGCGTCCCGGTCCGGATACTGGACGATCCGGCTGTGGCGGGGACCGGCTTTGGGCGTGGGAGTGCTCAGGGCCACCTTCATCCGCGCGGCAAAATAGTAGGGAATCAGAAATTCCGCCGTCTTGAGATCCAAAATAATCCAGGAGGAGAAAGCCAGGTGAAATTCTTCCGATGACTCCTGCTGCTCCGGCAGGAAGGAGGTCTGTTCCGCCATGTCCTCCAGGTCAAGGGGCAGGAAGGGGGAGACAGGGCGGCTCTCATAGCGGTCGTAGAGCCGGAGCAGCTCCAGCAGCTTGAAATATTGATCCATCAGCTCCGCCCGGAAATACTCCAGGGTTTCGTCCGGCACCGAAGCAGTGTCAAAAAGAGCGTCGTACAGGGTGAAGACATAGTTGAGCATCGGCTCGCTGGGAAAAGCGTACTGGGTGGCGGCTTCGTTAGGATGGGCCTCAAACCAGCGCATGCCCCGGTCAACTTCCGCGCGCAGCAGATTGCGCTGCTGCAGCAGATCCAGGGAGACGCTGTAGTTGTGGGACATCAAGGTTTGCAGCTTCTCCAGCGTGTCTTTGCGCAGCTGGAGCCGGGTGCAGGAGAGGATCGCCTTGGCCGCCCGGCGGATGATCGCCTCCACAAAGGCAATCAGGCGGAAGCTGAGCTCCTTGTCCTGACCGTCGCCTCCGTCCCGGCCGTGCTCGGCCGCCCAGCTGCGCAGGAAATAGCCCTGGATGAAGCGGGTGGCCTGTTCCTTTTTCAGCTGCTCGAACTGGAGGTTTTTTTCCTGTACGGATAGGTTGCTGCCGCGCAGAAATTGCTCGTCCAAGGGGATGTCCCACTCCTGCTGGGGGTTTTTGAGGATATTCTCCAGCTCCTTCAGCCGCGCGGCGGCGGTCTCCTCCAGACTGCTGGAGCGCAGGAAGCTCTCCAGCTCCCGGACAATAGCGGCGTTGAGGGGCCCGCCGAAGTTGACGCATTCCAGCTGATTGCGCTCTTTTACGGCGAACTCCAAAAATCCCCGGTCCACCTGGGTTACGCCGCTGTAGCGGAGAAAGAGCATGGACAGCACCGAGCGCACCCACTCCCGGTCGGTGATCTGGTAGCCGCGCAGCAGCGAGGCCCCGTCCTTTTGGGACTTTAACAGGCTGTAGAAGGTGTCCAGCAGGTAGTCTTGAATGCAGGTTTGGTCATAGGGGTCAAACCGCACATAGCGGTCCATGTGCTCCAGCACCAAAGGGGAGCGGTCCAGGAACTGATCCATCTCCATGCGAGAGGGGAAGAGCTTAAAGCCGCTGCCGGAAAAGCTGTGGGCGGTCTCTGGGCTGAAGCTGTCGCTGTTGAGCAGATAGGAGAGCTCCGGGTAGCCCCCCCGGACGATCTTGTCCGGCACCATCAGATAGAGCAGGTTTTCCGCAAAGTATAAAATCATCATATGAATCGCCGTGCGCTGATGAAGGCGGCTGACGTCCGCGCGGGTTTCCTGACCTTCCAGGCCTTCCCGGGAGGGGGATTCGTCGCCGCTGTCGGCTCTTTTCTGGCTGGCGAACCCCACCTTCCGGCGCTCGTCCAAATAGCAGTCCAGGGCAGCGGTATAGTCCACATAGGGGAGATTGTCCGGACCGTGCCGGTACAAAAACCGGTCGACTTGCTCGGAGAGGTCCGCCAGGTCGGAGATAGAGAGCATCAGCGCCCGAACCATGTGGCGCAGGATGTGGAGCATCCCCTCATAATCCCGGGCGGAATAGCCGTTGGGGCCCTGGGTGTGGACAATGGCGCCCAGCTGGCTGGTGCAGTTGAGAATTTCCAGACAGCTGTTGGCGATATTCCGGTTTTTATCCCCAAAGATGATGAAATAGCTCTCCCGGAAGCTCCCGCTTTCAGACAGGAGAAAGTTCTTCCGCTGGCCGCGCTGTTCGAGCTCGAAGGATTGAATAAGTTTATCCACCTGGTCTTTCAGAAACTCGTTCAGAGGGAAAGAGTGTACGCCCTGGGGCATTTCAAAGGACTGCTGGCTGTTGGCGTAGTGATAGCGCCTGCGCTCAGAAATGCTCTCAAACCGGCGCAGGCGGTAGCGGTTGGCCGGCGGGAGGACCTTGTTGTAATACTCTTTGGCCATGTTCTGGATAGACTTCCACATGCTGTCCGAATGGACCTTGCGCTTGACAGGGTGAGCGTCCAGCAGCAGGGAGTTATACGTGGAGCCCACCGTCCGCTCCAGCATTCGAAGCTGAATGACCTCCTTTAAAACCTTCTCCGCCGCCGTGATAATCAGCACAATACTGGAATGGGTAAAATACTGAAAGGTGGAGTTGAGCAGCTCCATGCTCCGCTCAGGCACCAGGTCGATGTCGTCAAAAAAGAGGATGATGAGCGGCTGGGGCACCCGGGTTTCGGACTGTCCATGAGAAATGCCGGAGTGGAGATCGTGGTCCAATTGGTTGAGCTCCCGCCAGGTTTCGGACAGCTCGTCCCAGAACTGGTTGAGCCGCTGAATCAGCTGGTACTGCTTATGGGAGAGGTGCACCCGCAGGCCCACCGCCTCGTCAAAAGGGAAGGCGGTGGGGGGAATATCGTCCTGAATGCTGTCCCGCATAAGGGCCTGGTAGTGCTCGCGCAGCTGGTTATGGGAGTTAAACAGACAGTCCTTAAAAAAATCCACCTGGCCAATGCGCTCAAAGGTTGGATAAGACCGGGGATCGTACCGGCCGCGCATCTGCTTGACCCGCTCTTCAATTTGAGTAACGATCTGTTCCGTCATGGACATGATCCAGCCCAGTATGGAGCAGTTGTCCTCGCTGATGATCTCCGGCGTGATGATGGGGAACACCAAATCCTGGTGATTCCTGTCTTGCTTTAACCACTCGCACAGGGTAAGGATTACGGAGCTCTTGCCCGTGCCGCGGCCCCCCAGCACGGCATAGACATTGTCGTACATCTGAGGCTGGCGTTTGGCGGTATGCTCCCGCCCCGGAAGGCGGGCGGCGTAGTCGGCAATCTGCCGGTGCTCCTCAATCCGGTCCAGCAGCGCCTGATAATCCGGAAAGGTGTTGCCCATCTGTTCCGTGTCCAGGTATTTGACGCCCAGCTTGCGGCTGGGCTCGCCGCCGGTAATGCGCGGCTGATCATTCAACGTCATGTTCTCTCCTCCTCAGTCTATTTGGCTCTCCCGCCGGAGGGCAGGGATAAAATTGCAAGCTCACGATGCCGGTCTTTCACAATCCAATGTATGGGACGGCTGGCAGAACAATTGTGCCGGTTTACAAGTATCCTTTTGAGATCCAGGGCATATTAATAAAAAGGGACCCGCGGCCGCCCGCCGCTGCGGGAGGCCGCTGGTGGACCCCCAGCGGGGTCCCTTCCGCGTATACGGCAGGGAACGCGCCATACGGGTTTTTCAAAGGTTCGCCAGGGTAAAAATTGCCCAGGAGAAAACCACGGGAGGCAGTTGACAAAAACCGTATGGTATGGTATGCTGTTGAACGTAATTTGGCGCGTTGCCGCGCCATAGGAGGGAATATATGAATGACTAAAATGCAACCCATGACAGTGCCGCCTGCAACCAGGGCGGCCGCCGCGCCGGAGCAGACGGCAGCGGTTATCAAAGTTTCCCACAGCAGGAAACAACTCCCTCCCGCCCTGTACAAGGCGCTTTACCGCAGCGCCGGTACTGCCAGCTATTTCCGGAATTCTGAAGAGTACGAGCAGCTCAAGCGCAGCGCCTATCAGGCGCAGCAGTTTTCCCGGTAAGCTCCGCCTCCAAAACCTTCCCCACCAGCACGCTTTTCCGTTTTAGGACGGGAAAGCGTGCTTTCCCGTTTATGTAGGATGAGGAAGGCGCTTTTTTCGGGCTGGGGCGGAGGGACAGATCTTTCCTGTACTAATCATATCTGATTGGCGCGCGTTTTGCGACAAAAAAACTGAAAAATTTAATATTCTATGTTTTGCCCAGAATAGAGAATTTTATTTTGTATAAACAGACGAAGAAATTGAAGCTTTTACCGGGCGAATCCGCTGGGAAAGGCAGCGGCGGATAGGGGCCCAGAAAAGCGGAAAATGACACTTGACATCGGCAGGTAGATTCGCTATAATATATATCGTCACTTGCAGGTGTAGCTCATCTGGTAGAGCGCCACCTTGCCAAGGTGGAGGTAGCGAGTTCGAGCCTCGTCACCTGCTCCAAAAGAAAAGACCGCCAAAGGCGGTCTTTTCTTTTGGACTCCTCCCGGTTTTTCCGCCTCCAATTGCGGCCGCTTGCCTGCACGGGATGCGCCGTGCAGGCGAGGGATGTGAGGGAAAGGCGTGCGCCGCGGTTCTCACCGCCGGTAAAAACGCCCGCATGCCGGGTGCCCCGGAGAGGTGGAAATCAGGAACGCCTGCCCAGGATTTCCATGGGAACTTGAGAAGGTTTTTCTTGCAATTCGAATGGGACGGGCTTATAATAAAAAGGAACAACCGCTGCCGCTCCGGCTGGGACGGGGCGGTTTTATCTGAATGGATAAAGGAGTGATATGTGCCGTGAGCAGCGACCCTTTGAGTCGAGAATGCTGTTTAACCAGTGCGGCGCATCCGCTCCGTGGCTGGGCGGTATAATGCCGCCTGTCCGCGCGCCGGTGTCGCCGCCGCACCCGTGTGGAGAGGAGCGCCTCTCCGCTGGGGCGCAATGACACAACGGCGCGCGGTTTTTTGTACCCTTTTGGGCCCCGCGCCGGGAAAGGCGTGATTTTTTTGCTGAGCATCCACAAGACCATTGACGGGAAAATGACCAAGCTAGAGGCAATTCAGGACGGCTGCTGGGTGAATCTCACCTACCCCAGCGAGGACGAGCTGACCACCGCCGCCGCAACCCTGGGTGTGGAGCCGGCCTTTCTGCGGGCCGCCCTGGATGAAGAGGAAACCTCCCGCATTGACACCGAGGACGGACAGACCCTCATCATCATCGACCTGCCCTCCGTGGAGAAGGACGACGCGGTAGTTTACTCGACCCTGCCGCTGGGCATCATCGTGACGGAGAAGCACATCATCACCGTCTGCCTGAAGGAGTCCTCTATTCTAAAGGATATGCAGGACGGCCTGGTCCGGGGGGCGGAGACCCAAAAACGCACCAGTTTTATTCTGTATATGCTGCTCCAGGTGGCCAAGCGCTATTTGCAGTACTTAAAGCAGATTGACAAAATTTATAACTATATGGAGCGGCAGCTCTACAAATCCCAGCGGAACAAAGAGCTTATCCAGCTGCTGGACCTGGAAAAATCCCTGGTCTATTTCAATACCTCCCTGAAGGCCAACGAGGTCACCCTGGAGAAGATTCTGCGCGGGCGCATCGTCACCCTCTATGAGGAGGACCACGACCTGCTGGAGGATGTGCTGATTGAGGTGCGCCAGGCCATTGAAATGGCGAACATCTACTCTTCGATTATTTCCGGCATGATGGATGCCTTTGCCTCGGTGATTTCCAACAATCTGAATGTGATCATGAAGGTTCTCACCTCTATCACCATCCTGCTGACCATCCCCAATATCATTTTCGGCTTCTATGGGATGAATGTGGCGGGGCTGCCTTTCGACCAGTTCTGGTGGTTCCCGCTGGTAGCGGCGGGACTGGCCATCCTCTTGGTGGCCGTTATTTTGAAGCGCAGAGATCTGTTTTGACCCTTTTGGGCGGAGACTGCGGGCATTATCCGCAGTCTTTCCCTTTTTTGGGGGAATTTTTGCCGGATTCACGATTTGTACATACTTTTATGCTATCTTAATGGTTAAGACGTTAACGATATTCCGTAAAACGCGGAAGCAAACTGGAATGGGAGGTCTTCAATGGCGAGCAATCCAAACTATTTTGACATTACACCGGAGATCGAGAACCTTGCGCGGCAGGTGCTAAGAAACAGCGGCATTGACCCGGAGGACTACGTAACGTACGATGTAAAACGGGGGCTGCGGGACTTAAACGGGAAGGGTGTTCTGGCGGGGCTGACAGAGGTGTCGGACATTGTAGCCAAGCGCGTGGTGGACGCAGTGGAGGTCCCCTGCGAGGGCAAGCTCTACTACCGGGGGATAGACGTGGAACAGCTGGTAGGCGGCGCCCTGAAGGAGGGGCGCTTTGGCTTTGAGGAGACCGCGTACCTGCTGCTGCTGGGCTGCCTGCCCAGCGCCGGAGAGCTGGCTGAGTTTCAGCGGCAGCTGGCCTATTACCGCTCTCTGCCCAACAATTTTGTTCGGGACGTGATTTTAAAAGCGCCCAGCCAGGACATTATGAATTCCCTGGCCCGCAGTGTGCTCAACCTGGCCTGCTATGACGAGCGGGCCGACGATATCTCGCTGCCCAACGTGATGCGCCAGTGTGTGCAGATGATTGCGCTGTTCCCCGTGCTGGCAGTTTACGGCTACCAGGCGTTCACCTATAAAAGCGGCAGCTCCCTGTACATCCACGCTCCCCAGGCGGAGCTGTCCACGGCGGAAAATATTCTCTCCCTGCTGCGCTCGGACTCCTCCTACTCTTTTTGGGAGGCCCATGTGCTGGATATCTGCCTGATTCTTCACGCCGAGCACGGCGGCGGCAACAATTCCACCTTTACCACCCATGTGGTCACCTCCTCGGGCACAGACACGTATTCCTGCATGGCGGCTGCTTTGGCGTCCCTGAAGGGACCCAAGCACGGCGGCGCAAATATCAAGGTTATCCAGATGTTTGAGGATATGAAGGAGCAGGTCCACGACTGGAAGGACGAGGACGAGGTCCGTCACTATCTCCAGGCTCTGCTGGATAAGCGGGCCTTTGACAAGGCGGGGCTGATTTACGGCATGGGCCACGCGGTTTACTCTCTCTCGGATCCCCGCGCCAATGTCCTGCGCTCTTTTGTGGAAAAACTTTCCCGCGAGAAGGGGCGCAACGAGGAATACGAACTGTATTCCCTGGTGGAGCGCCTGGGACCGGAGATTATTTCCGGAGAACGGACCATGTATAAGGGTGTGTCGGCTAATGTGGACTTTTATTCGGGGTTTGTCTACCACATGCTGGACCTGCCGTTAGAGCTCTATACCCCCATCTTTGCCATGGCCCGCAGCGCGGGCTGGAGCGCCCACCGGATGGAAGAGCTGATTAATATGAGCAAGATTATCCGCCCGGCTTACAAGTATGTCGGGAAGCACCGGGAGTACGTGCCCATGGGGGAGCGCTCCGGCGGCTGATAGACAGGATAAACGGCCCGCGCTGTACCGTACAGCGCGGGCCGTGGTTTTGCGTGTTTTGCGGGATAGGGAAAGATGGAAAGAGCGAAGCCAGGCCGCCTGCGGCAGACGCGTCAGCGCTGGTATTCAAACTCCAGGTTATACAGGGATACCGTGTCCCCGTCCTTAATCCCCATCTCCTCCAGCCGGTCGAAGAGGCCGGACTGGCGCAGCATTTTATCAAACCAATTGCGGGATTCGTAGTCCCCAAAATTGACGTTGGACATCAGCCGCTGGAGCGCGGCGCCCTCGACGATCCACAGATCGTCCTCGTGGGTGATTGTCATGGGCTCGGACAGGTCCACCTCCGGCGGGCGCTGGACATAAGTGGGCTCGTACACCGTGATAGGGGGCAGATGCTCCAGAGCCTGGGCGGCGGCATACATCAGCGCCCGGGTACCCTGCTGAGCGGCGGCGGAGATCTCATAAAAGGGCAGGCCGAGACGCTCCGCATGGGCCTTCAGCGCTTCCAGTCCGGTGCGGTCCTGGGCGATATCCGCTTTATTGCCTGCCACCAGCATAGGGCGGCCCGCCAGATCGGGCGAATACTGCTTGAGCTCCTCATGGATGGCCTTGAAATCCTCCACCGGATCCCGGCCCTCGCAGCCGGAGACATCCACCACGTGGATCAGCAGCCGGCAGCGGTCGATGTGTCGCAAAAAGTCGTGCCCCAGACCCGCCCCCTGGCTGGCCCCCTCAATGATGCCGGGGATGTCCGCTAGGACGAAGGAGACCCCCTCGTCCACGTAGACTACCCCCAGGTTGGGGAACAGAGTGGTAAAATGGTAATTGGCAATCTTGGGCTGAGCCTTGCTCACCACTGAGAGGAGGGTGGACTTGCCCACGTTGGGAAAACCCACCAGCCCCACATCCGCCAGCAGCTTCAGCTCCAGCACCACGTCGCGGGTCTGCCCCGGCAGTCCGGCCTTGGCAAAACGGGGGACTTGCCGGGTGGGAGTGGCGAAATGCTTGTTGCCCCAGCCCCCGTTGCCTCCCCGGGCCAGTACGAAGCGCTCACACTGGGACATGTCGCAGATGATCTCGCCGCTCTCCGCATCCCGGACCACAGTGCCCCGGGGCACCCGGATCACCAGATCCGCCCCGTCCTTGCCGGAGCAGCGCTTGCCCTGCCCGTCCATCCCGCTGTCCGCCGTGTATTTGCGCTTGTAGCGGAAGTCCATCAGGGTGGACATATGGTCGTTAATCTCCAGAACCACGTCTCCGCCCCGGCCGCCGTCGCCGCCGTCCGGCCCTCCGGCGGCAATATATTTTTCCCGGTGAAAGGACACTGCGCCGCTGCCGCCATTGCCGGACTTGACAGTGATGCGGGCGGTGTCTACAAAGGGTGCTGCCATAGCTGTTCTCCTTTTCAGAAAAAGAAGGTCCCGAACGGCAAAACGTTCGGGACCTCTCGTATGCCCAATTACTCCGCGATCTCCACAATAGAGACCTGCTTGCGGTCCTTGCCCAGGCGCTCAAACTTCACCTTGCCGCTCTTGAGGGCGAACAGGGTGTCGTCGCTGCCCTTGCCCACGTTGACGCCGGGATGGATATGGGTGCCCCGCTGGCGGACCAGAATGTTGCCGGCCAGAACAAACTGGCCGTCCCCCCGCTTCACGCCCAGGCGCTTGGCCTCGGAATCGCGGCCGTTGCGGGTGGAACCCACGCCCTTTTTATGGGCGAAAAACTGAAGACCGATATTCAGCATCGTATTACACCTCCAAACACGTGTATATCTGCTGTGGGAGGGGGCCTACTCGGCCTCCTCTATGAAAATATAACCGGGATACTCCTCCTGGAGCTGGGTCAGATAGACCATCAGAGCGGCCAAAAGGTTTTGACAAAACCGCTCGTTGGCGTCCCCCAGCCCGCCGGGGAGCTTGAGGGAGAGAGACGCGTCCTTCTCCCGGAGCTTCACCGCCGCACCCAGGCCCAGCACGTCGTTGACGGCGCACTCGGTCAGGCGCACGGCGCTGGTGACCGCCGCGCACACCACGTCGGAGCCCGCTTCGGCCCAGCCGCTGTGTCCGCGCACACGAAAGCCTGTAATGCGCTCCCCCTCCATGTGGAAGGACACCGTAGTCATTACACGGAGATCTTGCCGATGGTTACCTTGGTATAGGGCTGACGGTGGCCCTGCTTGCGGCGGTAACCCTTCTTCGGCTTATACTTGAAGACGATGATCTTCTTGCCCTTGCCGTTCTTGGCCACGGTGGCGTCTACCTTGGCGCCCTCTACCACGGGGGCCCCAAAAGTGGCCTTCTCCCCGTCAATGACAGCCAGGACCTTGTCAAAGGTCACGGCGCTGCCGGCCTCTACAGGCAGCTTCTCAATAAAGAGGGTATCGCCCTCGGCCACCTTGTACTGCTTGCCGCCGGTCTCAATGATTGCGTGCATCTATGTTTCAACTCCTTTATAACGGGCTCGCTGTCGGGGGCGAAGAGAAGCGCGCAGCGCCCGTGAGCAGGTGCACAGCGGGCGGACTGGGATTCTCTTGCTTGATTGGCCCATTCAAAGCGGCTTTGATAGTATATCAACCGGGAAGAGGAAAGTCAAGGCATTTTGCGAATTTTCCGCCGTTTACAGGGCAGATTTCTGCGCTTTGCGCAAAATGCGGGCGGAAGGGCCGCTCCCTTCCGCCCGCAAAGCAGTGCTTTAAGAAAAAAATGCGTGGGCTCCAATGGTGGCTACATAGGGCCGGTTGCGCTCAGCCCAGCTGCCCGGCGTAGCGCGGGGATTGACAAAATACAGCGCGCCGCCCGCCGTGTTGGCCCCGTCGAGGCAGAGCTTGGCGGCAATCACGCTCTCGGCGCTGGGGGTGCAGTAGATACTTCCCGTCATCGCGGGGGTAAACTGATTGCGCTGAAAAACTACGTCGTACACCGTATTGGGAAAGCGCGGGCTTTCCACCCGGTTGAGCACCACGTTGCCTACGGCGATTTTCCCTTGAAGGGGCTGGTTGCCGCTCTCCGCCTGAATGATGCGGGAAAGCCAGTAGAGAGTGTTTGGCGCATAGGCCTGTCCGGCCGGAGCGATCGGTCCGCTGCCGGATGTGATGGACACAGTGGATGTGCGCCCATCCCAGCTGACGGCGGCGCCCAGGGCCCGAGCCAGCGTGCGCACAGGCGCCATGATGCTGTTGCCCTGGCATTTAACTCCTTCCGGGACATACAGGTAACGGCCGTTGGCTATGATATATTGGGTCTCCGGCTTGATGAAAAGGTCAAGCCCCTGGGCCCTGATCTCAGCCCGGCGATTGGCCCACACGGCGCAGGCGTCGGGATAGAGCGCCTGTACAATGGGCCAATAGGACACATAAATTGTCTGGTTTACCGTTTGAGTGGTAATCTCTTTCTCTATCACAGCCCCGTCAATGACGAAGCTGACGCCACTTTCCGCAGCCTCTGCCGGTGTGCTGAGCGCTGTGCACACAGCCAGACAGAGGGCCGCACAAATGGCACGTCTTCTCATGCGTAAAAGACCTCCTGTAACTTTTTGTAACCAATTATTCATTGGTTTGTCATTATATTGTAGCCAAGAACAAACAATATGTCAACCAAAACTTTTGTCGAACAGACATAAACTGTTGCAGCGCAACGGAATAGAGAGATAAATAAAACGCGGAGTGTTGATAATTCCGACAGAAGTTGACAAAATGGACATGCAAACAGGCGGGAGATTTTCCCGTCTATACCGCTGCCCAGGCGTGAAAAAACTGTGGGGCCGTTAAAAGGCCGCCACAGTTTTTTGGAGATAATGGGTTTTGAATTGACTTCGCCGACTCTATGTATCAGCTGGCGCTACCGGTAAAACCAGTGGCTGCCGATGGTGGTTACATAGGAGCGCTGTTCCATGGTCCAGAAGTTTCCCGCCAGCTCGGGAGCCAGAAAATACAGGCTGTCCCCCGCCGTATTGGCCCCCTCTAAACAGAGCTTGGCGGCCAATAGGCTGCTTTCACTGGGCGTATCATAGATGGTCCCATTGCGTACGGGTGAAAACTGCCCGCCCCAGCGCTGGTCAAAAATAACCTCATAGACGCTGTCGGGAAAATCTGCGCAGGCTACCCGGTTGAGAATCACATTTCCTACGGCGATTTGCCCCAACAGGGGCTCTCCCTTGCTCTCAGCGGAAATAATGCGGGAGAGCCAATAGAGATCCTGCTCGTCGTAGTGGAGTTCGGCGGGAACGATGGAGCCGCTGCCGCCGGTAATGGACACAGCCCCTGTGGCAGGTTCCCAGTGGACCTGAGCGTCCAGCGCTGCGGCCAAAACCCGCACCGGAAGATAGGTGGACCCCTGGGGGGATTGCACCGCGTCGGGTACATAGAGGGCCCGGCCGTTGGCCTGTATGTACACGGCCCCCGGCTGTGCGCTTAGGGAGAGGCCCTCCGCCCGGACGACCGCCTGCCCGTCCTCCCAGACAATTGACGCGTCAGGGCGGAGGGCTTCCGCCACCGCCCGCAGGGGGACATAGGTGGTGTTCTCATAAATGTAGCTGTCTGCCTGGTCCAATATCGCGCCGTCCACTGTCAGCTGGGCTGCGGCGGCCGGCGCGCCGGACAAAACCGCCGCGGCCAGCGCTGCGGCGATCAGCCATTTGGTACGCATGGCTGTCACATCCTTTCACTTTTTGTAACCAAATTGTAACCGCTTTTCCCCTGTCAGCGCAACCCTCAAATTTTTCCAGGAAAAGAGCGGAGCATTCCGCCTTTTCCGAAGTGAGACGGGGGAGCGGGGAAATTTTATAAAAAGCGGCTTTTATATTTTGCGTGCTTGTCTTATAATAGAATTCCGGCGGCCGAGCCGCATCGGCGGTATGTATGGCGCGGGCGCGCATAGGGTGGTAAAGATAGCGGACCTTTGGGGACAGGCCGGCTGAAAACGCGGCCGCATCCTACATAATCAACGAGGAAAGGCAATTGTGCTATGAAACAGAAAAAAATGCTCGATTTCAACGAGAAAAAAGGCTTCATCTGCGATATGGATGGCGTGATTTATCATGGCAACAGCATCCTGCCGGGGGTGGCGGAATTTATCCAATGGCTTCAGGAGGAGAGGAAAGAGTACCTGTTTTTGACCAACAACAGCGGATATACGCCGCGGGAGCTTCAGCAGAAGCTCTCCCGCATGGGATTGGATGTACCGGAGAAGCACTTTTACACCAGCGCTCTGGCCACCGCCGCATTTTTGAAGGAGCAGGCGCCGGGGTGCTCGGTCTTCGCGATCGGTGAGGCGGGACTGCTGAACGCGCTGTATGACGCGGGCATTACAATGAATGAGGTAAGTCCGGATTATGTGGTGGTCGGCGAGGGCCGCGCCTATTCTCTGGACACGCTGACAAAGGCTACCAACCTGGTTTTGAAAGGCGCCAAGCTGATTGGAGCGAACTCTGACGTGTCCGGTCCGATTGAGGAGGGGATTGCTCCCGCCTGCCGGGCGCTGGTCGCGCCCATCGAAATGGCGACCGGAACCCAGGCCTATTTCTGCGGCAAACCGAACCCGCTGATGATGCGCACAGGCCTGCGGATGCTGGAGTGCCACTCCGGCGAGGCCGTCATGGTGGGTGACAGGATGGACACCGACGTAATCTCCGGTATGGAGAGCGGCATGTCCACCGTGCTGGTGCTCTCCGGCGTGTCTACCCGGGAGAGCATAAAAAAATATGCCTACCGGCCCTGTATGGTGCTCTCCGGCGTTGGCGATATTGTGACAGCCGCCCGGCGGGGCTGGGCAGGGACATAAGCGCAAGGGGGACTATGAATCGAGCGGGAGCCTTTCTTCAGGCTGCCTAGGCGCAAACTTGACAGAGGAGCCGGGCGGCACTATAATAGACTGGATGGCTTTCCCGGACGGAGCATCCGGCGCGGCGGGAGGGATTTCCGCACCTGGAGCAAGGGCTTCACCGCAGGGCGCTGCGCCGGTAATCCGGGGCGCTGGCATGGGATAAAAGAGAAAACGGTTCCCCTGCGTTTGGTTCCCACTGATGAAAAACGGTCATCCAAAAGGATGACCGTTTTTCATACCTGTTTGGGCGGCGCGGTGGAATGGGCACAGACCAATAGAGGAGCTGCGAGATGAAAAAGTTTGACGACCTTCGTGAGGAATACTATTCCAGCCACCGCTTGGACAGACAGGTTGTGTGCTTTCTGCCTGTGCATCTCACGGAGCAGAAGCAGGAGACAAACCTGCGCAAAAAAGACGGATCGCTGAATGAACAGTACTATAAGTGGGAATTTTTGAACTGCTTTGTGGCCGCAGGGCTGTGCTCTAAGGATTACATCGGGGTGGAGGTGGCTCTCCCGAAGGGAAATAAGAACGCGGCGATGCTGAGAATAGACGCGGCAATCTTCGACCGCACGGACTGGTTCACCCACTATAAGGCGCTGCATGCCAAAAAAGACGACTCCAAGTGGGACGAGCTGAACTGGCTGAAGGAGCATTTGGTGTGCGCGATTGAATTTAAAAAAGAGGGCGGCAGGGATGTAAAGGGCGTGTTTAACAGCCAGCTCAAGCCATATATGAACGAGTCGGCCAGGGCGACGGTGTTTGGCATTCTCTATGACGAGGGGCGGCTTTACCTCTTTAAGTCGGAGGGCAAAGCGTATTACAGGCTCAGCGATGAGTTCAATGTGGAGAACAAGGGCAAGGTGGAGCCGGCGTTTGACCAGCCGGACGGCTATGCAAACCTGCTGTCCTTTAAAGAGATGGTGAACTATAACGCCGCCGCGAAAGCCGTAAAGGATTATTCCGGGCGGACGCTGGGCGAGTTGGGAATCATCTCAAAGACAGATTCCAGGCGTTTAAACGACGCGCTGTATCAAATCCTGCATACGATGGACAAATGCGGGCTTGTCAATCAAAAGGGCTACAACATCCTCATACAGATGCTGACGCTGAAAATATATGACGAAAAAAACCATGCGCAGGTACTGGCGTACTATATTAATCCGGACGAGGAGCGCTATACGGCCATTACGGACGACCGGCTGCAGGAGTTTTTGGAGAGAATCGACGATATCCGGAAGGAGGCCAAGAATTCCTATACGAAAATTCTCGAGGAGAACTACTTCGATCAGACCAATGAGAACCAGGTGAAGCTGGTGATAGAAATTGTAAAGCAGTTTCAAAATTACAGCTTTACCCACTCGGAGAGAAACAATCTGTACCAGCTGGTATTTTACCGCTTCGCGTCCCAATTCAGCAAGGTGGACAACGCGCAGTTTATCACGCCGCTGCAAATCATTGATTTTATTGTGGACATCGTCAATCCCAAACACAATGAGAGCATTGTGGACCCGACGGTTGGGATCGCGGATTTCCTGTCGGTATCCTATGTGAAATCCGACGGCAGGCTGAATGACAACAACATTTTCGGCATGGATATTGACGAGGACATGGTGAAGCTGGCGACCCTGAATATGCTGCTCAATGGGGATGGAAACGCGACGATTGAGGTGCAGAGCGACGGGCTGGGCTCCATTGCCACAAAATTTGACAGCGGCGGGGGATGCGTGAAGCTGATTCCCAGAACGGAAAAGCGCCTGCATAATTATAACGGAAACTGGGATAACCGTTTAGACGGAAAGCGCCTGAAAAAGTTTGACATCGTGCTGACAAATCCTCCCTTTGGAAAGGCCCGGTCGTGGATTCCTGACAGCAAGGATATTGGAATTGCGGAATGCTATGAGCTGTGGAACGAATACGGGCAGACGGAAATCGACATGGGAATCATCTTTTTGGAAAACGCGGTCAGGGTGCTGAAAGAAAATGGGAGAATGGCGATTGTGCTCTCAAATTCCATCGCCTCCATCGACGCCCACGCGAAAGCCAGACGGTGGCTGCTGGACAATATGAGAATTGTCGCGATGATCGACCTTCCGGCCAATATTTTTGCAGAGGCGGGGGTTTCGCCGACGATTATCGTGGCGTATAAGCCCAAGGAGAGCGAATTGAAAAAGCTCAAGCGGAGGGACTACCAAATATTTTCCCGGGAGATTAAAAAGGTCGGCTATGAGGTAAAGACCAAAAACAAGGTAAAATGTTTTGAAAGCCAGTTTAAAATGAATCCCGTGACCTTTGAAAAAGAGATCAACCGGGACGGAACCGCAAAAATAGACGAGGAATTTACCGAGACCGTTGAGGCCTTCCGGCAGTGGTGCAACATGCAGGAGGACCGCCTGAAGAGACTGTTTTTAAAAGAGGAAGCTCAATGAAAAAGCGCTACATTAACGTTCCGCCCTATACGACCTTCCGGGAAGTCCGCGCGCGGAGCGACTCGCTGTCCGCCACCCAGTACAAATCGCTGTGTATTGCCAACAAAAACCTGCGCCGGGTGTCGGATTTTCTGGACCGCGGCCTGGAGCGGTCCGATCTGGGCAGCGAAGTGGGGAGCGAGAGCTATGTGGAAGCGTCAGCGTGCTCCTTTATGCGGACAAAGGCTCTTCAGCCCTACAGCTACCTGCCGGAGACCAGCGGGGAGGCCCTTCAGCCGATCAGCCCCCGGAATTATGTGGAATTCGGCCTGAAGGAGGGGGACGTGCTGGTCTGCAAGGACAGCAATGTAGGGGAGGCCGTCATACTGGAGCGGGACTACCCAGGGACGATGCTCTGCGGCGGAATATACAGGCTTCCGGTTACCACACATAAGCACTATCTCTTGGCTTTTATGAAAAGCGAGATTGTGAGGCAGCAGATAGACTACCTGATTCCGAGAGGGTCCACCCTGCGCCACGGGAAGACCAAATTTTTAGAGTGCAGTATTCCGATGCCAAACAGGGACACCCAGCGGAGCATCCAATATGTGGAGCTGCTGGTGCAGGCGATTGTCCGCAAGGAAAAAGAGATGCGCAGAAAACACCGGGAAATTCTCCGGCGGATTGAAAAGGAGCTGAGAGACCACCAGGGACCCAAGAGCTTTTGCTACGCCCTTCCGACCTTTCGGGAGGTGGCGGAGCTGGAGCGGCTGGATTCGGCGCTGTTTGCGGAGAAATTTAAGCAAAATGAATTTTTAATTCACAACTACGCCTTTGGTACAAAGACGATCACGGAGCTTGGATTTGAAATCAGCAGAGGACAGAATCTTCAGGTATCCAACATAGGCACCAGCATTTATTCCGACGAAAAGCGGGAAGGGTTTTATACGCTGGTGCGCCCAATGAATATATCTGAGATCGGGACCGTGCTGCAGTATGAATATCTGGGAAACGGCAACCAGCTGCTGTGCCTGCGCAGGGGGGACATTATTTTCGGCGCGGAGGGCACGTTTCGAAGCTTTGTGGTGATAGATGAGGTGGAGAACGTAATCACTAACATACACGGCATTACCCTGAACCAGCATTCCCACAGCATTGAAAAGGGCGTATTTGTCAAACTGCTGCTGGATTATTACCGCAGCAAACAGATGGTAGGCGCCTACGCTGTAGGCGGCAACGGCGGGAGTCTGGCCATCAAATACTGGGACTTTTTGCGCTTCCCCAATTTTCCCGAGGAGCGGGAGCGGGAGCGGGAGATCACAAGGTTGTACCATAATGCAAAAGCGGCGTACCATCCGGGCCCCTGCGGGCTGAACGATTTTTTGTCCTATGACGATGGGTATAATCAGGAGGCGGGGATTTACGAGATTGATCGGTCCATGAAATATTTACAGGACCTGCTGGAAAAGGCGGTGGATGCGATTGCCAACGACATTCCGGTCAGCGTCCGGTTTTAAGCCTTGTTTGAAAATGGTTCACACACCCCAAGAAGGGGGGGTTACTGCCGGAATAAAGCGGGCCGTCCTCTCACATGAGGACGGCCCGCAGGTGCTTTTGCAGGTGATGCAGGGATTACAGCTTGACGACCCAGTGGAAGGGATCGGGCTGCGTGCCCCACTGAATTCCGGTGAGCGTGTCATAGAGCTTCTGGGTCAGGGGACCGATCTGCCCGCCGTTGACTACCACACGGCGCTCTCCCCAGCCCATCTCACCGATGGGAGAGACCACCGCGGCGGTGCCGGAGCCAAAGGCCTCCTCCAACCGGCCGGCCTCGGCGGCGGCAAAGAGCTCCTCGGCGGAAATCAGGCGCTCCTCCACACTTACGTTCCAGCTGCGCAGCAGCTCCAGGCAGGACTTGCGGGTGATGCCCGGCAGCACGGAACCGGTGAGCTCCGGTGTGACCACCTTGCCGTCCAGCTTGAACAGCACGTTCATAGAGCCAACCTCTTCGATATACTTCCGGTGTACGCCATCCAGCCACAGAACCTGGGCGTAGCCCTGCTCCTCGGCCCGCTCTCCGGCGCGGATGGAGGCGGCATAGTTGCCGCCGCACTTGGTGTAGCCCGTGCCGCCCTTTACCGCCCGCACGTCGTCGTTCTCCACGTAGATGCGCACGGGGTTGATGCCCTCGGCATAGTAGGCCCCCACGGGGCAGCAGATGATGCAGAAAATATAGTTGTGGGCGGCGTGGACCCCCAGACTGGGGGTGGTGGCGATGATGAAGGGGCGAATATACAAAGAGGTGCCGGGCTTGGAGGGCACCCAGCCGGCCTCCAGACGCACCAGCTGCTCGATGGCTGCCAGGGCGTCCTCCTCATCCAGGGGCGGAATGCACATGCGCTCACAGGAGCTGTTGACGCGCTTGATGTTTTCTGCGGGGCGGAAGAGCTGTACCCCGCCGTCGGGGGCGCGGTAAGCCTTCATGCCCTCAAAGACCTCCTGAGCGTAGTGAAACACCATGGCGGAGGGCTCCAGAGAGATAGGGCCGTATGGGACGATGCGGCCGCCATGCCAGCCCTGACCGGCGGTGTAATCCATGAGAAACATATGGTCGGTGAAGGTGCGGCCAAACACCAGGGTGTCCGGATCCGGCTTGGGCTTGCCCGCAGCGCAGCGCTGAACAGGATATTCTTTCATAGCAGCGGCCTCCTTATTGAATCAATTGGCGTCTGCCCCAAGTATGGCAGTAGGCAGACGAAAAGAATGTAAAGTGCGATACAAAGCCGGACAAAGTTTGCCGCCGGCCTTACATCAGCTCCAGTCCCACGGGGCAGTGGTCGCTGCCGTAAACGCCGCTGTAGATCTCCGCCTGGGTGATGCGGGGGGCCAGGCGGTCGGAGACGATAAAGTAGTCAATCCGCCATCCGGCGTTGTTCTCCCGGGCGTGGTACATGTAGCTCCACCAGGAATAGGCCCCCGTCCGGTCCGGATAGAGGCGGCGGAAGCTGTCGGTAAAGCCGCTGGAGAGCAGGCGGGTCATTTTCTCCCGCTCCTCATCGGTGAAGCCTGCGTTGCCCCGGTTGGACTTGGCGTTTTTTAAGTCGATCTCCTGGTGGGCGACGTTCAAATCCCCGCACAGCACCACCGGTTTGCGCCGGTCTAAATCCAGCAAGTAGGCCAGAAAGGCGTCCTCCCAGGCCATGCGGTAATCCAGCCGGGTAAGCCCCCGCTGGGCGTTGGGCGTGTAGCAGGTCACCAGGTACCAGGGCTCAAACTCCGCCGTAATCACCCGGCCCTCGCTGTCATGTGCGGGAATACCTATTCCAGACGTTACTGAAAGAGGCGGCACGCGGGTAAACAGCGCCGTGCCGGAGTAGCCCTTTTTCTGGGCGCTGTTCCAATACTGCCTATAGCCGGGCAGCTCCAGCTGAATCTGCTCCGGCTGGAGCTTGGTCTCCTGAAGGCAGAACATGTCCGCGTCCGCGCTGTTGAAAAAGTCCAGAAAGCCCTTGCCCATACAGGCCCGCAGGCCGTTGACGTTCCAAGAGATCAGCTTCATGACTCGCCCTCCGCCTCCCAGCGCATGGGGGCGCCGTCTTTGTCCAGCAGGGGGGTGAGGCCTCCGGCGTAGCCGCAGAGGGTTTGCAGGTAGAGCGCCCCAGTGTGGGTATCCAGCAAAATGCGGGTGATCTCCGTTACGCCCTGGGTGTAGATGATCTGAAAGCGGTCCTTTTTTCCCATATCGGTTCCTCCAAGCTCATAGTATAGGCCCGGCGGCTCAATACCGCCGGATTACCGCCACAACCCGCCCCAGAATTTGGCAGCCGTCGCCGTCGATGGGGTCGTATTCCGGGTTTTCCGGCAGCAGCCAGGTGTGGCCGTTTTTCCGGCGCAGGGTCTTAACCGTGGCCTCGTCCTCCAGCATGGCCACCACAATTTCGCCGTTGTAGGCGTCCTGCTGCTGGTGGACGACCACCAGGTCGCCGGGAAGGATGCCGGCGTATTTCATGGATTCTCCCCGCACCCGCAGGGCAAAGTGCTCGCCGCTGAGCCCGCCGGTGTCAAAAGTCAGATAGTCCTCAATGCACTCCTGGGCCAGGATGGGAGAGCCGGCGGCGACGCTGCCCACCACCGGGACCTGGTCGGCCCGTTCCTGCGCCAAAAGCTCTTCCCGCCGGGGGACGTTGACGGTAATGGCGCGGGTTTTGCCCTCCTGCTGGCTGATAAATCCGGCGGCCTTGAGTCCCTTCAGGTGGAAATGCACAGTGGAAGGGGATTTGAGACCTACGTACTCCCCAATTTCCCGCACGGAGGGGGGATAGCCATGCTGGGCGGAAAAGTCAACAATATAGTCGTAAATCTGCTGCTGCTTTGGAGATAGGGATTTCATAGCGGACCCTCCTCAATGTAGTGCCAAACGTGATAATCCTTCGCCGCCGGTCGTATTCCCATTTTCAGATAAGACCTGGCCCGGCGCTTCCCACTGTGTTTCATACGGTGGGGCACTCTAAAAACGTGATAGTTCTGCGCCCACAGTTTAACTCTGCCTGGATGCCGTAAGGAATGATTCCAATGGGCTTGGCGTGTCCAAAATTTACATTATAAAAAATAGGCAGATCTCTCAAAGCCTCCTCGGGTACCGCCACTTGGAGGATAGAGGCCTTATACTGCTCATAGTATACCTCATCCTGGGGCTTGGCCACAATGATTCCATGCAGGACCTTTAAAATGCCCTGGGCCGCAAGATTCCGAAAGGTCCGCTTGACAAAATCCGGCGAGGGCTTCTCCTCGCTTGTCTCGACAAAAAGGATGGCGCCCTTCCACGCCTGGAGGGGGGGCCACAGCCGTGTGCCGGAGAGCATCATAAATCCGTCGAGACATCCGCCCAGCAGATGCCCCCGGGCTTTTCCGGCGCCGTTGAGCACCTCATAGCCGCGCAGGTCCTTTTTCATGGCGTAGGGCGTATGGATATTTTCCTCCCCCCAGGGGATGTGGCTGTCGGTCCATTCCCCGCTGGGCGGAAGGCTGTACCGCTCCCACGCGCCAAAAAGGATATCGGAAACGGCTTTTCGCGTATAGCCGGGCATCTCCACGTACTCGCCGAACTCGCCCATGACGCTGGGCCCATAAAAGGAGACCAGGCCGCCCCAGGAGAGGCTGACAACCGCGAACGTGTCCCCTGGGCGCAGCCTTTTTGGCCTTTGCATACTGCCGCTCTCCTTTCCAACGCGGGGGCCGGGCGCCACAGGCATAACTCCTTCATAGTATAACACATTTTGCGGAGAAGCGCAAACGTTTGTTCTAAGATATTTTGCGGAAATCGCGCTTCGGGCCCATTGCATTTTTTTCCGGCACGTGATACCATGAAAAAGAAACCGGCCGCGGGGAGGGACGGGTGTGAAGCACAGCTATACCCGGTTGAAACTGAAAATGCTGTTGCTGGCGGCTGGGGGCACGGCGTTGGCGGCCGGGGCGGGCCTGCTGCTGCTGAATGTGCTGGGCAGCCTGTTTCAGGACCCGGTATCCCGGCTGTTCTGCTGGGGGGCGCAGTCCCTGTTCGGCCAGACCGAGGAGGAGGCCCTGGAGGTCTATCAGCTCTACATCCGCAGCAGCCGGGGGAGTATTTTGACGGCTGGGCTGCTTTTTCTGCTGGTGACGTCCTTTTATTTGGTGCTCAGCCGCTTCACCCGTTGGATGGAACAGGTGCGCCGCACGGTACGCCAGGTGGTGGAGGACTCCGCCCGGCCGGTGTGCCTGCCCCGCGAGCTGAGTCCCCTGGCGGAGGACCTGGACGCTGTGCGCCTGCAGCTGGAGCAGCGCCGTCAGGCCGCCCGGGAGAGCGAGCAGCGCCGCCAGGACCTGATTGCTTTTTTGGCCCACGATCTCAAAACGCCGCTGACGTCGGTGGTGGGCTATCTGACCCTGCTGCGGGACGACCCCGGCCTGACGGCGGAGCAGAGAAGCAAATTTACCGGTATAGCCCTGGACAAAGCCCGGCGGCTGGAGGAGCTGCTGGGGGAGTTTTTTGACATCACCCGCATGGACTTGGACAGCGGGCCGGAGGAGCGCTGCCCCATCCAGCTTTCGATGCTGCTGGAGCAGCTGTCCGATGAATTTTACCCCCTTTTTGCGGAAAAGCAGCTGGAGTGTGTTGTGGAGATCGAGCATCACCTGACGGTGCTGGGGGATCCGGATAAGCTGGCCCGGGTATTTGACAACGTGCTGCGCAACGCCGTCAGCTACAGCATCCCCGGCGGGCAGGTGGAGCTGACAGCCCGGGCCCTCCGGGGCTCGGCCCAGGTAGCCGTGCGCAACGAGGGGCTGGAGGTTCCGGAGGGAGAGCTGGCCAACATCTTCCGTAAATTTTACCGGCTGGACGCCGCCCGCTCCTCCCGCACCGGCGGGGCGGGGCTGGGACTGGCCATCGCCAAAGAGATTGTGGAGCGCCATGGGGGCGGCATCCGGGCGGAGAGCAATGGGCGCTTTACCAGCTTTATCATCACCCTGCCCCTGTATGAGGAGGAACATTGAATGGAAGAAAAGCTACAGGCCCTGGCCTATTTGGGGCAAGACCGGCTGTGCTATGCGGATATGCTGGAGCCCCTGCGCCGGGGGACGGCGGAGCTTCTCTACGCCCGAGAGGACGGGGTGCTGCTCCATGAGCGGCGGGGGGAGGTCTATATGATGTCCGCCCGCACCCCTGAGGCCGCCCGGCGGTGTCTGGAGCTGCTGCCCAAATGCGAGCTGCTGGTGGGCCATGAGATGTGGTACAAGGAGCAGGCCGCCAAGCGCTGCGGTCTGCTGGAGGAGCAGATCTGCTGTCAGGCGGTGTGGACCTCTCCCGTTCCTCCGCCCAAGCCCCAGGCGGACCTGCGCCTGCTGGACCCCAGCTGGGCCCCCTGGGTCTACCAGCACTACAGCCACTCCTTCGGCGGGGTGGAGTACATTGAAGCGGTCATCCGGGACGGAATGCTGGGAGTGTTTGTGGACCGGAAGCCCGCGGGCTTTGTGGGCTTCCACGCCGAGGGGAGCATCGGAATGCTGGAGGTGCTGCCCGCCTACCGCCGCCGGGGGCTGGGGCTGGCCCTGCTCCACGGGGCGGTGCGCCTGGCGATGGAGCGCAGCGCGATCCCCTTTGGACAGATATTCGCGGATAACGCGCCCTCCCTGCGCCTGCAGGAGCGGGCGGGAATGCAGATGGCGCAGAACAAGCTGTTTTGGCTGATCTGAACAAAAAAGACCGCCGGAGCGCTGAGCGCTCCGGCGGTCACAGGCTGTCGGAAAAATCAAATTAGTCCGCGAGCGTGCGGGCAAAGGGAGTACGGTACAGCGTTACCGCTGGTCGAGCGGTACGAAGGTACTCATGGGGGCCACCGCCTTATAGGCGGGACGGATGATGCGGTTGCTGGGCTGATAGACCTCCTCAATCCGGTGGGCGCACCAGCCCACCATTCGGGCCACGGCGAAGAGGGGGGTATACAGCTCCTGAGGAATGCCCATCATTTTATAGACCAGGCCGGAAAACAGGTCCACGTTGGCGCAGACCACCTTGTTTTCCCCCCGGACCTTGTGGAGCATCTGGGGGGTCAGGCGTTCCACCGCCTCAAAGAGCTCGAACTCCTCCAGCATCCCCTTGTCCTCTGCCAGACGCCTGGCGAAGCGCTTGAGAATGACGGCGCGGGGGTCTGAAATGGTATAGATGGCGTGGCCCATGCCGTAAATGAGCCCTGAGCGGTCCCCGGTCTGCTTGCGGAGCAGCCGCTCCAGGCAGGCGCACACCTCCTCGTCGTCCTTCCAGTCCCGAACCTCCTGCTCAATGCAAGAGAACATCTCCATGACTTTTTTGTTGGCTCCGCCGTGGCGGGGCCCCTTCAAGGAGCCCACCGCGGCGGAAATGGCGGAATAGATGTCCGTCCCCGAGGAGGAGAGCACCCGGCAGGCAAAGGCGGAGTTGTTCCCGCCGCCGTGTTCCGCGTGGAGCACCAGGCAAAGGTCCAGCAGCCGGGCTTCCTGCTGGGTGTACTGGTTGTCGTGCCGGACGGAGTAGAGGAAGTTTTCGGCCACGCTCAGCCCCGGCTGGGGGCGGTGGAGATAGAGAGATTCATTGTTGTAATAGTGCCGCTTCACAGCAAAGGCATGGGCCACGATGACCGGCACCCGGGCGATCAGCTCCACCGCCTGGCGCAGCTGATTGGGCAGAGACAGCCCGTCCGGATCCGGGTCATAGGAGTACAGCGCCAGCACTGAGCGGGCCAGCTTGTTCATCACGTCGGGGCTGGGAGCCTTGAGAATCATGTCCTCGGTGAACATATGGGGCAGCGTCTCGTGATCGGAGAGCAGCTGCTGAAAACCGGTGAGCTGCGGGCGCGTGGGCAGCGCGCCCATAAGCAGCAGGTAGGCCGTCTCCTCAAAGCCAAAGCGCCCCTCGCTGGTAAAGCCGCCGATCAGGGCCTCCACGTCGATGCCGCGGTAGACCAGCCGCCCCGGGGCGGGCACCCGCTCCCCGTCCTGGATGTAATAGCCCATTACATTGCCGATCTGGGTTACTCCCGCCATGACGCCGGTGCCGTCCGGGTTGCGCAGGCCCCGCTTCACCTCGTACTTTTCGTAGCAGGCCGGGTCGATCTGGTTATGCCTGCGGTATTCGCCGCATAGACTTTCAATAAAAGCCATGGAAGTGCCGTTCACGTCGGTTTGCATGTTTGCTTGCTCCTTTGCCCATATTATATGCATGTTATTGTAGCCCAATTTTCCGCCGCCGTCAATGACAAACGGTACAAATAAAGCGGTTGTAGCCGTTAAGGACTTTGTGGGAACAGCGGGAAGGGATGGAGAAATTGAATCAGGATAAAAGAAAACTTGCAAAAGAGAGCCCCAACTCTACCCGGCTGGTCGCGGCAGCCGGACTGTTTCTGCTGGCGGGGCTGTTCCTGCTGCCCCTGCTGCTGATGGGGGGAGGGGACGAGAGGCCCGCAAAGTCCCCAGCCCCTACGGCGGGCCTGCCTTTGGACCGGGTGGTGGTGAGTCCGCTGCCGGAGACGGACCGGAAAACCACGGTCCGGGTGGCCCTGGGGGACGGGGAGGTGCTGAGCCTGCCGCTGGATAAATACCTATGGCGGGTGGTAGCCGCCGAGATGCCCGCGTCCTTTGAGCTGGAGGCGCTGAAGGCCCAAACGGTGGCGGCGCGGACCTATACGCTGGCGAAAATGGAGCGCGTCTCCGCCAGCCATCCGGACGCCGACGTGTGCAGCGACATCACCTGCTGCCAGGCGTACATAGACCCGGAGGCTGCTGCGGGCAATTGGGGAGACCGGGCGGAGGAGTACACAGCGAAAATCGCCGCCGCCGTGGCGGAGACTGACGGCATGACGGCCCTGTATGAAAACGCGCCCATCCAGGCGGTCTTCTTCTCATCCGCTGCAGGGCGGACGGTGGACGCGGTGGAGGTTTGGGGCAACAGCGTGCCCTATCTGAGCGGCGTGGACAGCCCCGAGGGAGAGGAGGACGTGCCCAACTACCATTCCGAGGTGCATGTCTCCGCAGAGGAATTCAAACGCATCCTGCTGGGACAATATCCCGGCGCGGATCTGTCCGGAGAGCCCTCCGGCTGGTTCTCCGCCCCGGTGGCCAATTCTGCCGGAGGCGTGGCGTACGTTGAAATTGGCGGGGTAGAGGTCCGGGGCGGCAGCCTGCGCACCCTGTTCGGACTGCGCTCTACCAATTTTACGCTCAGCGCTGGAGAAGAGGGAATCACGTTCTCCGTTACCGGCTATGGACACGGGGTGGGTATGAGCCAGTACGGGGCCAATACGCTGGCCAAGCAGGGGAAAAGCTATGATGAAATTCTAAAGTGGTACTACACTGGCATTGAGGTGGCGGCGTACGCGCCGGAGGTCCCGGCGGAGAGCGTGAACTGAAAGGTTTTCCAAAAAAGGGCGGAAAATGGGCAAAATACAGGGAAAGATTGCAGATTGACAGGACTGGTGGGAACCAGGTATCATAGGCCTGCTATTAAAGGTAAAGAGAACGGACCAGACAGAGAGGAGCGGCAGGATATGCGGGTATTTGAAACCAGTGTGCAGGAACTGAAGAACGACGTGCTCCGGGCGGTGGCCCGGCTGGCCTGGAAAGACGATCTTCAGACGGGTGTTTTGGACATTCCGGAGCAGATCATTCCCGGACCTGAGGCCAAAATGCGCTGCTGTATTTATAAAGAACGGGCCATCATCTCCCAGCGGGTGAAGCTGGCCATGGGGGGAGACAAGTCCAATCCCAATATGGTAGAGGTGCTGGATATCGCCTGTGACGAGTGCCCGGTGACAGAAATCACCGTGGGTCCCGCCTGCCGGGGGTGCATCGCCACTCGATGCATGCACAGCTGTCCCAAGGGGGCCATCTCCGTGGTCAATCACCGGGCGGTGATCGACCACTCCAAATGCATCACCTGCGGCAAGTGCATTGCCGCCTGCCCCTATGGAGCCATCGAAAAAAACCAGCGTCCCTGCGAGCGGGGGTGCAAGGCGGGGGCCATTTCCATGGGAGAGAACCGAAAGGCCTTTGTCGATCCGGCAAAGTGCACCTCCTGCGGCACCTGTACCTATCAATGTCCCTTTGGGGCCATTATGGACAAATCCTTTATCGTAGACGCGGTGCAGCTGCTCAAGGGCGCGGAGAAATGGAACTACCGGGTGTACGCCATCCTGGCTCCTTCCGTCGCGGGACAGTTCGCGCCGGCTAAGCTGGGACAGGTGATTACCGGCCTGAAGCGGCTGGGCTTTCAGGGGGTGGCCGAGGTGGCCCTGGGCGCCGACATGACCGCCGAGCACGAGGCGGAAGAGCTGCTGGAAAAGCAGATGCTGGCGTCCTCCTGCTGTCCGGCCTTTGTAGACTTTGTGGAGAAAAATTTCCCGGAGCAGGCTCACCTGATCTCCGAGACGCCCTCCCCCATGGTCATGGCGGCCCGGCATGTCAAAGAACAGGACCCTGCGGCCAAGGTGGTTTTTGTGGGGCCCTGTGTGGCGAAGAAAAAAGAGATGCGCCTGGGCAAAACGATGGGCGCTGTGGACTGTGTGCTCACCTTTGAGGAGCTGTACGCCCTGTTTGAATCCAGGGATATTCAGCTGGAGGAGCTGGAGGAGGACGGACTGGACCAGGCCAGCGGCTATGGGCGCGCCTTTGCCCACAGCGGAGGCGTTTCCGCCGCGGTAATGCAGGCCCTGCAGGAGAAGGGCGGCGATTTTGTCCTGAAGTCCCAGGCGTGCAGCGGACTGGAGGCCTGCCGGGTGGCGTTTTTAAAGGCGGCCAAGAGCATTGGAGATGTGAACTTCATCGAGGGCATGGCCTGTGAGGGCGGATGCGTGCTGGGCCCCGCCCAACTGATCCGCAGTCCCCGCAACCAGGCGGACGTGGACCGCCATGCCAAGCAGGCGCAGGGGCGCACAATCCAGCAGTCGCTGGACGCCGCCCGTCAGAAGCAGGCGTGAGCTGCTGCATGCATCAAAAAGCAAAGGGGCCCGGATTCTATGAATCCGGGCCCCGGTTTTTGCAAGACCCTCGCCAGGCGGGCAAGCGCTAATTGAACTTATAAATTTTCCGGGCCATGCGGTATAGATGTACCGACAGCTTCCGCCCCTGATAGCCGGGAATATTCCCAACCAGGGAGACCGAGCGGTATTTGAGCTTGTGGTAGAGCTTCCGGTCAACCATGCGCAGGTATTCCCACAGCTCAGTTTTTTTGCCCAGGGCGGCGGGGGAGCCGTCGATGATGAGAAAGATGGAGGAGATCGTCATCATCATAGACAGATAGCTGGTCATGTACCGGCCCAGCTTGGGCAGACGGGAGCGCACGGCGTTTAGGTTGTGGGCGTCGATCATCAGGCGGGTGACCCGCAGCTGCTGGTCCACCCGCTTGACCATGACCTGCTCGTTGACGCTTTGGTCCGCCCGGCCGATGAAATAGCGGTAGAGGTCGATATCCATGTAATACAGGGTTTTGACCGCCGGCAGGGGCTGGTAGACGAAGATGTTGTCCACATA
Organism: uncultured Flavonifractor sp.; assembly: GCA_947346365.1. GTDB lineage: Bacteria > Bacillota > Clostridia > Oscillospirales > Oscillospiraceae > CANAAV01. The sequence goes on along the minus strand of CANAAV010000007.1, from coordinate 28,234 downwards.
AAAGGTGTGGCGGGGCAGCTCCAGCGCACAGTCCCGCAGAACCTGGGTGCGGTAGATGACCGAGTGCATCAACAGGTACTGCGAAGGGCGGAAGCGTCCGATATCCGCCCAGGTAAACACCCGCCCGGTGGGGAACACATTGCGGTAGCCCATGACCTTGCGGGTGTTGTCCTCCACGTGCTCATACACATAATTGGCGATGAAAAGGTCCACCGGCCGCTCCGCAAGCGCAAAACGGCGCAGCTGCTGAAGGGCCTGCTGGAGGGAGCGCTCGTCCAGCCAGTCGTCGGAATCCACCACCTTATAATAAAGCCCCGCGGCATGGCGCAGGCCCTGGTTGACCCCCTCGCCGTGGCCGCCGTTTTCCTGATGGATGGCCTTGACGATGTTCGGGTACTCCGCCGCGTAGCGGTCGCAGATGGCGGGGGTGTCGTCTTTGGTAGAGCCGTCGTCGATTAAGATGATCTCAATGTCGTCGCCGCCGGTGAGCAGAGTTTGCACACAGTGGTCCATATAGGCGGCGGAGTTGTAACAGGGTACGGCAAAGGTGATGATTTTAGACATGGGTGTGGGCTCCTTTCAGCAGACCGTCACACAGCTCCAGCGCCCGCAGGACGATGGCGTCCATGTTGTAGTATTTGTATTCCGCCAGACGGCCCAGCAGGTGCAGGTTGGGAAACTGCCCGGACAGAGCGCGGTATTTCTCATAAAGGGCGTTGTTCTGGGGGCTGATGATGGCGTAATAGGGAATCTCCCCCTCATTGCCGGTGTACGCCCTGGAATACTCTTTCACAATGGTGGTCCTGCCGGGCAGCTGCTGGCCGGTCAGATACTTGAATTCGGTAATCCGGGTGTAGGCTTCGTCAACGGTGTAGTTGACCGTGCCGTGGGTCTGCCAGAAATCTACCGGGTGGGTCTCATAGGAAAAGTCAAGGGTGCGGTAGGGCAGGCGGCCGAAGCAGAGGCCGAACAGCTCGTCCACCGCGCCGGTATAAATCACGGTTCCGGTGAAGGGCGCGCCGTCCAGACAGATCGCTCCGCCGGACAGCTCCAACCGGGTTCGGGCGTCCTGCCCCAGCGCCAGCGTGATATTGGGGTGGTCCAGCATAGCCTGGAACATAGGGGTATAGCCCCGCTGGGGCATGCCCTGATAAGTATCCTGAAAATAGCGGCTGTCCCTGGACAGGAACACCGGCACCCGGGCGGTGGTAGCCGGGTCGATTTCCTCGGGTGTCTGCCCCCACTGCTTCATAGTATAGCGGACGAAGACGTGGTCATAGACATAGTCCGCCAGGGCGGCGATCTCCGGGTCGGGATTCTGGCGCAGCTCCAAAATCGTGACCTTCCGCTCCGGACCGTAGGCGGTTAAAAGCCTGTCCGCCAGAGAAACGGCCCGCTCGGGACCGAAGGCCGCCTCCAATGAGGTGAGGTTGAAGGGCACCGGATATTCCAGCCGGCCGTCCTGGCAGGGAATATTTGCTACCACCTGGTGTTGGTAGTCCCGCCAGGCGGTGAAGCGGGACAGATAATCATAGACCCGCCTGCTGTTGGTGTGAAAGATATGAGGACCGTAGCGGTGGATAAGCACTCCCGCGTGATCCAGGCAGTCATAGGCGTTGCCGCCGATGTGGTCCCGGCGCTCCAACACCAGCACCCGTTTTCCGCCCTGCTCCGCCAACACCCGGGCTGCCACCGCCCCGGCCATGCCGGAGCCCACTGCAAGGCAGTCGTATTGTCTCTCCATAGGTTGTTCCTTTCTCTCATTAGGTTTTAGGCCCGAAAAACCGTGTTGTCCTTAGTCAGTCGAAGGTACTATAGCAGAAAACTATTTGATTGTCAGAAAGAAATCATTAAATTTTCCTTGCGGTTTTTTTAGGGCCGTCGCATATATAGATACAATTATTATAGCCGTTTACGGAGGAAATTACAATCTTTTCTGTGGGGAGTGGCGAGCCGGCGTAGGCAGGCCTTTTCCATAAGCCGCCTTTGCACAGCGAAAAGAAAGCAGGGGGAGGGCTTTCGCCCTCCCCCAAGCAGCCGCCTTTTTAAGAGGCAGTTACTTCATGCCGTTCTCATAGGCCTCGATCATCTTCTTGACCATCTGGCCGCCCACAGAACCGGCCTCACGGCTGGTCAGGTTGCCGTTGTAACCCTGGTTGAGGTTGACGCCCACTTCCTGAGCGGCCTCCATCTTGAACTTATTCAGAGCCTCACGGGCAGTGGGGACGACAGGCTGGTTAGAGTTATTGGAGTTAGACATGATTGAGCATCTCCTTGTCTGTTTATTTTGTGGATTGGAGAATCCGCACATAGCTTTGCCCGGCTGAGGGTTTCTATGCGCGGCTCCGGCTGCCAATCCATGGACGGAGTTTTGCGGTGGGGAAGTGAGAACGGCCGGGTGGTAAAAACGCCCTGCCGGACCGCCCTTTAAAGAGACAAACAGCCGGGGAAAGCGTTTGCTCTCCCCGGCTGTCCGCGGATTTTAGTGTTTGCAGCCGCAGCTGCCGCCGGCGCCCAGTTCAAAGGACGCGCACTCGGTATTGGCGCAGTTGGTGACGCTGGAGTCGCAGCAACCCACGCGGATCTCGTTGAGAGAGCAGTAATTTTTATCATTACAATGGTGGGTGCAGCTGGTGACGGAGCACTTGATGCTGGGATTGGCATTCCAACTCATATTACATTTCCTCCTTTGTCGGGTCTGCGCATAGTATGCGCCCGGCAAGGAAGAAGTATGCGTACGCCCAGATATTTCCAAAACAAAGCCGCCGGAGAACCGCGCCGCTCAGCGGGGGTGCGGCGCCTCGTCCTGCCCAGGCTGAGAGCGGATGACCTGGGGAATAAAGCGCCGGGCGAACGTCCCCTTACCCCGGTTTTTTACATAAAAATAGCCGATGATGGAAAACGCGGCCGCCCCGATAAAATTGACGAACAGGTCTTTCATCGTGTCCAAAAGCCCGATATCCAGATACCCGCCCAGACCCAAAGAATACTGCGCGCCGCCGGCGGTGACTACGATGACATCGGTAATTCCCTGAATTGCGGTGGGCGTGTTGCCGCCGGAGGGGTCCAGCATGACTGAGCTGATCGCGCCCACCACGGTGTCTTTCTGCATGTCCAGCAGGAAAAATTGATCCATCAGGCATTCAAAAAATTCCCACAGCACACCGATGGTCATAGAAAAACAAAAAGACATCAGCGCCAGATAGACCGGAGAGAGCTGAAAGGACATGCGCTCGCTGCGGTTGAGGATATCCAGCAGGGAGAAACCGATAGCGGCGCATAGAAAGCCGTTGAGGGTGTGCAGCATCGTGTCCCAGTGGGGGAAATAAATATAGTAGGCCCGGATTTCTCCCAAAATTTCAGCGGCAAAAATGAACAGAAGGATGATAACCTCCAGTGTGTCCGGCACATCAATGCGGATGGTGCGCTCAATGAAGCTGGGGAGTGTGAAAAGCGCCAGGGTCAGCACGCATAAAAAGACGTTTTCAAAGTTGCCGTTGAAAATCTGAGCGATCATGACCAGCACCACCAGCACCCGCAGGACCACGTAGACCGCCGCCAGCCGGGGATGCTCTTTAACCTGCTGGCGCAGGGAGCTGCGGCCGCCGCCAGTGCGCTGGACGCGTTTTTTCATGCGTCCCCTCCGGGGGCGCCCCAGGCGGGCAGCTCCTCCTCGGCCAGGGCGCAGTAGCGCTGAGCCGAGCGGAGGAGGTTGTCAATCTCCTCTGGCTGAAGCAGGCGGGTCACCTTGGCGGGAGAGCCCATAACCAGGCTGCCCGGGGGGATAACCGTGTATTGGGTGACCAGGGACCCGGCGGCGACCAAGCTGCCTGCGCCGATAACGCAGCCGTTGAGCAGAATGGCCCCCATACCGATCAGGCAGCCGTCCTCCACGGTGCAGCCGTGAACGATGGCCCGGTGCCCTACGGTGACGTTGCTGCCCACCCGGATGGGATGGTCCACGCCGCTGTGGAGGACTACGCCGTCCTGGAGGTTGGTGCCCTGGCCGATTTCAATGGAGGCCACGTCCCCCCGCAGCACGGCGCCATACCAGATATTGGAGCGGGGGCCCAGGGTGATGTCCCCGGCCAGGGTGGCGTTTTCGGCTATCCGGACCGTGGGGTCCGCGGCCGGGGTGCGTCCCCGGTAGGCTCGAATCATATTCACTCATCCTTCCTGAAATGCGGCCGGACCGGCGTTACCGGCCGGCCTTCAGCAGCTGTTGCTTGATATCCCACAGTTTTTGGGATAGGTCCACATAGTAGTTGTGAGGGTTCTCAAAGCGCTTAACCTCGTCCCACAAAAGGTCGATCTGCCCTGCGCAGTAGGAGCGCATTTCCGCGATGGAGGGGGGGGAGTACACCCGGACGCCCCCCTGGAAGATAGGCACCAACAGCTCCTTGGCGGTAAAGCCGGTGAAGGTTTTCCGCTTCCAGGTAGCCTCCGGATCGAACAGCTCCAGGGGACGGGACAGGTCCAGCGCCTCGTCGTGAAGAGTGATCAGATCCGCAAAGGCCTTCCCGGTGTCCTGCTCAAACAGGCGGTAGACCTTTTTGAAGTGGGGGTTGGTGATCTTGGCGGGGTTTTCGCTGATCTTGATTTTGGGGATGACGGTTCCGGAGCTGTCCTCAATGGCGGATAGCTTGTATACGCCGCCGAAGACCGGTTCGGACTTGGAGGTAATCAGCCGTTCGCCCACGCCGAAGGAGTCGATCTTCGCACCCTGGAGGAGCAGATCCCGGATGATGTACTCATCCAGGGAATTGGAAGCCACGATTTTACATTCGGTCAGGCCCGCCGCGTCCAGCATCCGCCGGGCCTTCCGGGACAGGTAGGTCAGATCGCCGGAATCCAGCCGGATGGCGCAGCTGGTGATGCCCTGCGGCAGCAGGATCTCTTTAAAAGCCCGGATGGCGTTGGGCACGCCGGACTGGAGGACGTTGTAGGTATCCACCAAAAGGGTGGCCGAATGGGGATAGAGCCGACAGTAGGTTTGAAAGGCCGTGTACTCGTCAGGAAACATCTGGACCCAGGAGTGGGCCATGGTTCCCCCGGCGGGGGAGCCGTACACCGCGTCCGCCAGGGTGCAGGCGGTGCCGGCGCAGCCGGCGATATAAGAAGCGCGGGCGCCTAAAACCGCCGCGTCCGGCCCCTGGGCCCGGCGGGAGCCGAATTCGCTGACCGCCCGGCCCTCCGCCGCCCGGACGATGCGGTTGGTCTTGGTGGCGATCAGGGACTGGTGGTTTAAGGTGAGCAGGAGGAAGGTCTCAATAAACTGGGCCTCGATGGCGGGGGCGCGGACGGTGAGAATGGGCTCGTTGGGGAAAATCGGGGTGCCCTCGGGCACGGCCCAAATATCTCCGGTAAAGTGAAAGCCCTTCAGATATTCCAAAAATTCCGGACAGAAGCAGCCCTTTCCCCGGAGATAGGCGATGTCCTCCTCGTCAAAATGGAGCTGCTCAATATAGTCGATGACCTGCTCCAGCCCGGCGGCGATGGCAAAGCCGCCCCCGTCAGGAACGCTGCGGAAAAACACGTCAAAATAGCAGATCTGGTTTCCCATACCCGTCTGGAAGTAGCCGTTGCCCATAGTGAGCTCGTAAAAATCGCAGAGCAGGGTGTAGTTCATATGTTCTTTCATGGTGTTCACGACCTTTTCAACGGTTGATAACAGTCATTTGCAGGGCCTGCATCAAATCCAGGGCTTTCCCGTGCAGGGCCGCGTCCGGCCCGGCGGTGCAGGCGGCGTCTATGACGATTTCCGCCTCGGGCAGGGCGGCCTTAGCCACTACGGCGTTGGAGAGCACGCACATATAGGACACAAGGCCCACCAGCTCCACCTGGTCATACTCCCGTTCCTCCAGCCAGTTCCCCAGCTCCAGGGAGGGGAAGCTCCCCTTTTGAATGACCACGTCCTCAGGCGTTCGGGCCTGTCCGGTCCGGCCGTAAAGGGCCCAACCCCCGGAGTTCACCAGGCAGTGGGGAATTGGGAGCCTGCGGCCCTCCTGGGTATCCAGATAGTTGGCGCGGTGGGTGTCCAGGGTAAAGGCTACGTCCGCTCCGGCGGCGCGGTAGGAGGCGATTTTTTCTGAAATAGGTTCGTCCAGCCCTTCCGCGCCGGGAAAACCTAAAGCGCCGTCTACAAAATCTTTTTGATAGTCCACAACCAAGAGAAGTTTTTTCACCGGGATGCCGCCTTTCTCAATCAGGTGGCTCTATTATATGCGCGCGTCCATAAAAAAGCAAGGATAAGCTGTCATGACACCTGCTGCGCGATCTGTTTTTCAAAACAGGGATAGGGCAGCTCGCGGCGCAGATGGACCTCTCCCGCCCAGACAAAGCCCTGGCTGAGGATCAGGGCCTGCATTCCGGCGTTCAGGCTGTAGGTGTCAATGCGCATAGCCTGCACGCCCTGGCGGCGGGCCAGCGCTTCGGCAAAGCGGAACAGGGAACGGCCGACACCCTGGCGCTGCATACAGGGGTCTACCGCCATACGGTGGATGACCACGGCCGGGGACGCGGTGGTCCAGGGCACGCCGGCGTATTCGGGGGCCTGATGGGTATTGATGCAGGCGACGCCCGCGATGCGCGGGCCGGACAAGGCGGCGTAAAGCTCCCCCCGCTCCGCGTCTGCCCGGTAGTGGTCCTGCGTGGGGTAGTCCTGCCCCCACTGGGGGTTGCCCAGGGCGTTCATGCGCACCACTGCCCGGCGCACCAGAGCGCAAATCTCCTCCAGCTCGTCTGGCCGGGCCTTTCGGATCTCTACCATGCCCTACTCCTCCGCTGGAGAGATGGGGCCCATGGCGCTGTGCAGCTGCGGCGTGATGGCCCCGCGAAAGACGCGCACGGCATAGCGATGCAGCTCCTCCAGCTTGGCGGGGAGGACGTTGGCGTCCAGATTCCCGGCGGCGGAAAAGTCGCCGTCCAGGAAAAAGCGGACCTCCTGCTGGGCGGGGGCGCCCTTGGGGGAGCCCAGGCGGCCCGGTCCGGCGTGGAGCTTCATCCGGCAGCCGGCGGCCAAGGCGCACTCCACCGCCAGGGCGTTTTTGCCCACGTCCTGCTCCATCACGTCCGGCTCCCCCAGGATGCCCAAAAGGTGGCTTTGAATCAGATCATCCCACAGGTACTCTTCCAGCCCTAGGGCCTTGCGGGAAAAGGCGTTGACGTACCGCAGGCCCAGTCGCTCAAAAAAGGCGGGCTGGTAGATCTGGATAAACTGGGCCAGGAGCTTGTCCAGTTGGGCGGCAAAGTCCTCCCACCTCTGGTAGCGCAGGGTGGACAAGGCGATGAAATTTTGGGTCAGATTGAGCTTCCAGGCGTTGTCGGCGGAGAGGAAAGTGTGGTTGGCCACCGGCTTTTGGGGCTCCAGCGCGGGAGTGGGGCCGGGAATTACTTTGGGGGGCAGCTGCTCCTGCCGGACGGCGTAGCGGGGAAACTCCCTGCGGATGGCCTCCTGAAAAGCGGCGGGCTCGCTGGTTTGGATGGTGAGAATGGTGGGAAAGCGCAGCTGACAGATGACCTCCGCCAGCTGCGGCCGGGCATACCGGATGCGTTCGTATTCGGCAAACAGCATTGTGCCTCGTTCCTTTCTATGCGGTTTCTATCCGCTATCATGCCCCTATTTTACCCGTTGCCGCCTCTTCTGTCAAATAACTTGCAAAGGAGTCCCCAGCCCGGTATAATGCCTATGAGGAGCGGCCCCAACGGTGGGCGGCAGATCGACAAAAGGAGGAATGTCTCATGCGGATTCAACTGGAGGCATACGGCAGGACGGCGGAGGTAGAGACGCTGGGAGGGGAGCTGGTTTCCTGCCGGGACGGGGTGGGCGTGGAGTACCTGTGGCAGGGAGACCCGGCTTACTGGTCCGGCCGCAACCCGCTGCTTTTTCCCATTGTAGGGGCCCTGAAAGACGGCAGGATTGCCGTCAACGGCAAAGAGTACGAAATGCCCCAGCACGGCTTTGCCCGGCGGCAGGAGTTTACTGAGCTGGACCATGGGGACGGCTGGGCGGAGCTGGAGCTGCGGGAAAACGGGGCCACTCTGGCCCAATACCCCTTTCCGTTCCGGCTGAAGGTCCGCCAGGAGCTGACCGCGGAGGGGTTTGCCAGCACTTTCACGGTGGAAAATACCGGGACGGACCCTATGCCTTTCTGCCTGGGGGGCCACACGGCCTTTAACTGCCCCCTGATGCCCGGGGACCGGTTTGAGGATTATATGATCTGCTTTTCCGAGCGGGAGACCTGCGGCGCTCTGGTGCCGGCAGGAGGACTGCTGGACCGGGCGAGGACTGTGCCCTTTTTGAAGGAGAGCTGCACCCTGCCCCTGAAGTACGACTACTTCGACACGGCGGACACCCTTATTTTCGAGGGACTGAAATCTACTGTGGTCTCTCTGGAACACCGTGGGACCCGCTGGGGCGTACGGGTGCGCTTTGCGGATTTTCCCATTCTGGCGTTTTGGACCAAGCCCAACGCCCGCGCGCCCTACCTGTGCATCGAACCCTGGCACGGCTGTCCGGCCGTGGCGGGAGAAGGGGCGGAATTTGCCCAAAAGGCCCACTGCATCATCCTGGAGCCGGGCCAGTCCCGGACCTTGGGCTACCAGGTGGAGCTGCTTTAAAAGGACCAAAGCCCGCGGTTCCCAAAGGGGCCGCGGGCTTTGGCGGAAAGAGCGCGCCGTTAAACCCCGTTTGAAAATTGCCGGCGCGCCGGGCGGATTCCGGCTCCCGCCAGACGCTGCCGCAGCGGAGAAAACACGGGGGCCGGCGGGCGCTCAGCCGCTTCGCCGCCGGACGGGGCGCTGCGGCCATTGGGGCAGGCGGATGCTTCCCCCGTCGGCGGCGGTGGCGATGAGATAGCGGTAGACCTGGCCCTTCTGCTGCTCATACAGGTCCAGAGCCTGGTAGAGACGCTTATAGCAGGCGAAGGTCCGCTTTTTCATTTCAATAGAGCGCCCTGGCGTGGCTTGAGTGGACACCAGGCTGCCGGGGCGCTTGATATAGCAGCACACCGGTTCCGGAATGGCGGCCACTAGGCGGACATATTTGATATACTCCAGATTGAACAAAAAATCCTCGCACCAATTGACGTCCTCGGGGCAGCGCAGGCGGTGCTCCCGCACGATGCTGCGCCGGTAGAGCTTATTCCACAGCACCCCATAGTAAAAATTGGCGGGAGCCTTAACCATTTCCTCGGCAAACTCCCGGCGGGTGAGTACCCGGCGGCCCCGGATATGGCCCTGAAGGGCCTGGTGGGAACCGGAAATGCGGTAAAACCGCCCTATCACCAGATCCGCCCCGGTGGTTCGGGCGGCGCGGACCAGGGCTTCCGCCGCATTGGAGGGAAGGCGGTCGTCTCCGTCCACAAACTGGAGATACTGCCCTGTGGCGGCGTCCATCCCCGCGTTGCGGGCTGCGGACACCCCGGCGTTGGACTGGTCGATCACATGAAAGCGGCTGTCTGCCGCCGCTGCCGCTTGGCACAGGGCCAGGCTGCCGTCCTGGCTGCCGTCGTTGACCAGCCAGACCTCCAGCTCGCTCCAGGTCTGGTTTCGGATGCTCTCCAGACAGGCGGGGAGATACTCCTCTACGTTATAAACTGGGACAATGATGCTGACAAGCGGTCCTTTCACCGCGCCACCCCTTTCTCTATGATCTGCTTTTTATTATAATCCCTGCCTCCGGCGAATGCAATCTTTTGACGGCGGGGACTTCTTGTGCTAAACTAGGCCTTGTTTGAAAAATGGGAATATGCCCAAGGACGAGGGATTTTTTCGGCTGGCAAGGGGTTTTGACGCAGGAATCCTGACGGATTTCAAGGAAAAACCCCGCCGTCCAGGCGGAAAAAGACCCGCCATTTGGACGTGTTAACAATTTTCAAACAAGGACTAGGCCTAAATTACCTGTATCTATGTAAGGAGAAGTCTCTATGTTTTATTTTATCCTGACCGCCGTACTGGTCCTTTTGGATCAGGCCGTCAAGCTGCTGGTCCGCGCCCAGATTCCCCTGGGAGAGTCCGTCCCTTTCCTGCCCTATGTGATGAACTTGACCTATGTGCAGAACACCGGCGCGGCCTTTTCGCTGTTCACGGAGCACACCTGGGCGCTGACGCTGATTTCTCTGGCGGTCTCCCTGCTGCTGGCGGCGGCGATGGTCAAGGGCGTATTTTCCCACCGCTTCCCCCAGACCGCCCTGGCGGTGGTGCTGGCGGGAGCGGTGGGAAATCTGATCGACCGGGCGGCGCTGGGTTTTGTCACCGACATGTTCCAGACCACCTTTATGAATTTTGCCGTGTTCAACGTGGCGGATATCTGCGTGGTGCTGGGGGGAATCGCGCTGTGCGGATACCTGTGCCTGGTTGACGGCAAGCGGGAAAAAAAGGAGGAGCCCTCCCATGACGCCCCTGACGCTGACGGCTGACCGGCCAGGAGAGCGGGCGGACCAGATGCTTGCCCGCCTGCTGCCGGAGCTCACGCGCTCCGGCGCCCAGCGGCTGCTGGAAGAGGGGCGGGTCACTCTGGAGGGCGCTGCGGTGAAAAAGAATTTTAAGGTCAGTCCCGGCCAAATGTTCTTAGTAGACCTGCCTACCCCCGCCCCCGTTGAGGCGCTGCCCCAGGATATCCCCCTGGACGTGGTGTACGAGGACGCCGACGTGATTGTGGTCAATAAGCCCGTGGGGATGGTCGTCCACCCGGCGGCGGGGCACCCGGACGGCACGATGGTTAACGCTTTGTTATATCACTGCGGCTCATCACTATCTGGAATTAACGGCGCCCTGCGCCCGGGGATTGTCCACCGGATTGACCGGGACACCTCGGGGCTGATTATCGCCGCGAAGAACGACGCGGCCCATCAGGCCCTGGCGCAGCAGCTTCAGGATCACTCCCTGTACCGGGAGTATGAGGCGGTGTGCGTGGGGGCGGTGAGGGAGCAGGCCGGGACGGTAGACGCGCCGATTGCCCGGCATCCCACAGACCGCAAGCGTATGACGGTGGACCGCCTGCGGGGAAAGGACGCGCGCACCCATTACACCGTGCTTGCCCGTTTTCCCGGATACACATATATTCAGTGCCGTCTGGAGACCGGGCGCACCCACCAGATCCGGGTGCATATGGCCTCTATCGGCCATCCTCTGCTGGGGGACGTGGTGTACGGCAGCCACAGGCCCTATCCGGGGCTGGCGGGACAGTGCCTCCACGCCCGGCGGCTGAGCTTTGTCCACCCCCGCACCGGAGAGCGGATGCGGCTGGAATGTCCCCTGCCGGCGTGGTTTCAAGCGGTATTGACAAAACTGGGGCGGCTGGTATAAAATGAACGCTGGCCGTAGACAAATCGAATAGCAGGGGCGCTGGATGCATATCCGGCTGAGATGGACGCCTAGTGCGGCGGACGGTCCCTTGAACCTGATCCGGGTAATGCCGGCGTAGGAAGAGTATTCGGCGTTTTGTCGTTTCTCCCGTACCGCATTGCGCGCGTTTGGTTTGCGCTGCGGTACGCTTTTTAGTAGGAGGAACGACCTATGAGAAACACAAGCAAGACTACCCGCATGCTCTGTGAGGGGGCCATTGCCATTGCGCTGGCTATCGCTCTGAGCTATCTCAAGCTGGATCTATGGTTTCAGGGAGGCTCCATCGACGCGGTGATGATTCCCCTGCTCCTGTTCGCCCTGCGCTGGGGCGCGGGCTGGGGGGTGCTGGCGGGTCTGGCCTGCGGTACGCTGAAATATTTCCTGGGCGCGGGCTGGGCCATCGACTGGGTGTCTATTCTTTTTGACTACTCGGTGGCCTATGCCGTGGTGGGCCTGGCGGGGGTAGTCCGCAGCCGGGTGAAGCTGGTCCCAGTGGGTGTGCTGACCGGCTGCGTGGCGCGGTTTTTGGTCCACTATGCCAGCGGCGTTACGGTCTACGCCCGGTACATGCCGGAGGAGTTTATGGGTCTGCCCATGACCTCTCCCCTGATTTACTCCGCCCTATACAACGGCGGCTATATGCTCCCCAACACCGTTTTGGCCCTGGTGGTCTGCCTGCTGCTGGCAAAGCCCCTGGGCAAATGGATTGGTGGGGAGGATCTGAAGACAGGCAGAAAGTAAGGACTGATTGGATTGGGCAAATTTGACGGCGTGCTGCTGGTCAGCGATTTTGACGACACCCTTTACGGCAGGGGACCCCAGGTAAGCGAGGAAAACCGGAGGGCCGTCGGCTACTTTACCCGGGAGGGGGGCCGTTTTACCATAGCCACCGGACGGGTCCACCCTACGTTTGCCGCCTATGCCCAGTGCGTACCCATCAACGCGCCGGTGATTCTCTCCAACGGCTCGGCCCTGTACGACTTCCAGACCGGGCGTATGGTGTATGAGACCTATCTGCCCATCCGGGCCAGGGACGACCTGCGCCAGGTGGCCGCCGCGATCCCCTCCATCGGCTTTGAGGCGTATCATCACGACGACATCTATACCTATCAGCCCAACGAGGTCACCCGCCGCCATCTGGAGCGGGCCCATGCCGCCGCTCAGGAGGTCCCCATTCTCCAGATGCCGCTGCCCTGGAGCAAGGTAATCCTCCAGCAGGAGCGGCCGGTTTTGGAGCAGGTGCAGCGATATATCATGGACCGCTGGAGCGGGCTCTACGAGGTGATCTTTTCCAGTGCCGTCCTGCTGGAGCTCACCCGGAAGGGAAGCAACAAGGGCGGCATGGTCCGGTATCTGGCCTCGCTGCTGGACATCGCGCCGGAGCACACATACTGCGTGGGGGATAACCAAAACGACATCCCCATGCTGGAGGTGTCCGCCATCCCCTTCGCCCCCGCCAACTGCGCCAGGGAGGTCCGGGAGTGGGGCCCCCGGCTGGTGCGCTCCTGCGAGGAAAACGGGGTGGCGGAAGTCATCGAGATTCTGGACGGAATCTATTAACGCGGGGGAGGAAGCGTTCCCCAGCTTTTAAAAATTGCATGTATTTATGGACGCCCCTGTAAGACTGGAATATTCTTACAGGGGCGTCCGTTTTATTGTCGCTGAGCTTCTGCTGGGAAGATGCTAGTGTGTGGCTTCACAGGTTGACATCCCGTTTTTCTAGGCCTTGTTTGAAAATTGTTAACACGTCCAAAAGGCGGGACTTTTTCCGCCTGGACGGCGGGGTTTTTCCTTGAAATCCGTCAGGATTCCTGCGTCAAAACCCCTTGCCAGTCAAAAAATCCCTCGCCCTTGGGCCTATTCCCATTTTTCAAACAAGGCCTAAATCTACCCCAAAATATTCCGCCACAAACGGCTGGAAATAGTCGAATGAATCGGTCAATGTGTCGTCTATATTAATTGCAATATTCATATTACCCTGCCTTGCAACAGCTTTTGATCTGTCAGTGTACCAATTGCCCGCCTTTGGGCGGGCGATCTGTGCGCGCCACAGGCCGCAATTGTGTCGAAAAAGCGGCCGGCCCACGAGGCCGGCCGCCGTCTTATATGCGATACGGGTTTCTTACTTGTGATCCACGCTGTTCATGTGGCGGATGAGGTCCAGCACCTTGTTGGAGTAGCCCATCTCGTTGTCGTACCAGGACACGACCTTCACGAAGGTGTCGGTCAAAGCGATGCCGGCGCCCTTGTCGAAGATAGAGGTGCGGGGATCGCCCAGGAAGTCGGAGGAGACCACGGCGTCCTCCGTGTAGCCCAGGATGCCCTTCAGCTCGCCCTCGGAGGCCTTCTTCATGGCGGCGCAGATCTCGTCATACTTGGCGGGCTTAGCCAGGTTTACAGTCAGGTCCACCACGGAAACGTCCAGGGTGGGCACGCGCATGGACATACCGGTCAGCTTGCCGTTGAGCTCGGGGATGACCTTGCCCACGGCCTTGGCAGCGCCGGTGGAGGAGGGAATGATGTTGCCGGAGGCCGCGCGGCCGCCGCGCCAGTCCTTCTTGGAGGGACCGTCCACGGTCTTCTGGGTGGCGGTGGTGGAGTGCACGGTGGTCATCAGGCCGTCCTTGATGCCCCAATTATCGTTGAGGACCTTGGCGATGGGGGCCAGGCAGTTGGTGGTGCAGGAGGCGTTGGACACAAACTGCATGGAGCTGTCGTACTTATCCAGGTTTACGCCGCAGACGAACATGGGGGTGTCGTCCTTGGAGGGGCCGGTCATGACGACCTTCTTGGCGCCGCCGTCGATATGGCCCTGGGCCTTTTCCTTGGTCAGGAACAGTCCGGTGGCCTCTACCACGTACTCCACGCCCAGCGCTCCCCAGGGCAGCTCGGAGGGGTTCATCTTGCCATAAACCATGACCTTCTTGCCGTTAACGGTAATAGACTCGTCATCCCAGCTGATGTCGCCCTCAAACTTGCCCTGCATGGTGTCATAACGCAGCATATAGGCCATATAGTCCGGAGTCATGCCGGGATCGTTGATGCCCAAAAACTCAATGTCATCGCAGTTGATGCCGGCGCGGAAAACCAGACGGCCGATCCGGCCAAAACCGTTAATACCAACTTTAATGCTCATGGTGAATCTCTCCTTCATTCTGATAATTTGTTTTACCTTATTTTCTTGGCGCGCCTACATTATAGACCAAACGATTCCGATTGAAAAGAGGAAAATTGCAAAACTTAGTTGGAAAAATGTATAAATTTATGACGGGGTTATCAGTAAACGTGGCAGTTTCAACATAATACGACATTTCCTCTTGCCGAACGTTCCAGTTTTTGGTATACTAATGCAGAACCGCATTTTTCTGCCGTTCTGCATATGCTATAAAAGGTAGGGATGAGAGGAGGGAGACGACTGTGAAGGGCCACATGCCGGAGGAGCTGTTTTCTGTGCCGGAGGATTTGCTGCCCCTGTTGACGGAGCAGCTGCGGGAGCAGATGAACAATCTTTTTGCCGTGGCGGGGCTGATCGGCCCCGTGGTTCGGGAGCAGCAGGGCGGGCGCTATGACCAGTATCTGGCCATTATGAACCAGAATTTATACCGGATGCTGCGCACGGTCAACAATTTAGAATTTCTTCAGCTGCCCCGTGAATTTCCCGTGCGGGAGGAGTGCTTGGACCTGGCGGGGCTATGCCGGGAGCTGGCCGACCAAACGGCTGCGCTGGCCCGGCAGATGGAGGTGCGCTTTACCTATGAGTCAGAGCTGAAGACCCTGCTCACCTGCGCAGACGCCGCCCTGCTGCGGCGGATGGCGCTGCACCTGATCTCAAACGCCCTGCGGGCCGCGGGCAGGCAGGGGCAGGCGGGCTTCCGGCTGACGCAGGCCCGAGAGAGGGCCATTTTGACCGTTTGGGACAGCGGACCGGGCATGCCCTTTGACGGGGAGACGGAGTCCTCCCCCCGGCCTGTAGAGGGACTGGGGATTGGCTTGACCGTGGCTCAGCGCATTGCCGAGCTCCATGGGGGCGCGCTGGTGCTGGAGCAGCGGGAGGAGCGGGGGCTGCGGGCGGTGGTCAGTCTGCCCATCCGGCCGCCGGAGGACAGCCAGACCCTGCGCTCTCCCAAGATGGGCTATGACGCGGAGGGGGGCTTTCCCCCGGTGCTGGTGGAGCTGTCCAGCGTTCTGCCCTATCAGGCGTTTCTGCCGGAGGACGTAGAGTAGCGGGCTGGGCAATGAGGCAGGTTTGTTTGGCTCTTGTATAAGAACCTGTTTTCGCAATCGTAAGACCCGGCAAGGCGGCGTTCCGCGCTTGTGAACACAGGGAGCTGAAAACGCGCAGGGAGCGAAGGCGGTTACGCTTTCGCTCCCTGCCAGTCTATGGGAAAAGTCTCGCCGGCGGCAGAGGACTCTCTGCCGCCGGTTTTTGCCTGCTTGCGGTGGATCAGCCCTTTACAGAGCCGGCGGTGACCCCCTTGATGATGGACTTGGAAAGGAAAATGTAGACCACCAGGACGGGCAGGATAGCCAGCAGGATGAACATATAGACCTTACCCAGGTCAAATTTGGAATAGTCCGCCGCGCGCAGCTGAGCGATCATGATGGGAACGGTTTTCAGATCGGCCTTGTCCAGCAGCAGAGCGGGCAGGAAGTAGTTATTCCAAGATTCCACGAAGGAAAAAATAAGCTGAACGGCCAGAGCGGGCTTGAGCATGGGCAGAATGATGCGGTTAAAGGTATAGAACTCCCCGGAGCCATCCACCCGGGCGGCGTCCACGATCTCCATGGGCAGGGTGCTTTCCATATACTGCTTCATGTAAAAAAATACGATAGGAGCGGCAATGCCCGGAAGGATCAGGGGCAGATAGCTGTTGGTCAGATGGAATTTATAGCACAGCTGCACAAAGCCGGCGGCAGAGACCTGCTTAGGGATAACCATGACCGCCATGATAAAGGTAAACGCGGCTTTTTTCAGCCTGAAATCATAGGCGTGCAGTCCATAGGCCGTCAAGGCGGAGAAATAGGTCGTCAAAACAGCGGTAAAAGAGGCCACGATGAAACTGTTCAGCATTCCCCGGGGAATGTTGATGGACGCGTCGTTCCACGCGTTTTTCAAGTTGGTCAAAAAGTTCCCCTGGGGCAGGAATTTAAAGCCGCCCTGAAGATCCGCGTTGGTGCGGCTGGCGTTGACGATCAGCATATAAAAGGAGAACAGGCACAGGATGCTCAAAAAGATGAGAATGGCGTAAACTACAATACGGCTGAGCGTCAGCATCGTGCGGGCCTTTGCGCTCTCGGAAAGGGAATTGTTTTTCATGCCGGCTGCCTCCTTACTGGTCCTGCTGCTTGGTCAGGGACCGGAATACCACCAAGCTGAGAATTCCGGTGATGATAAAGACGATGACCGAGATGGCGCCGGCCATACCGTAATTCTTGCTGGTGCCCAGGTAGTTGTTCAAGTACATAATCAAGGTGGTGGAGGTGCGGTTGGGCGTGCCGAGGCCGTTGGTCAACACCTGGGGGACGTCGAACATCTGAAGACCGCCGATCAGCGCCGTAATAACAGTATAAATCAAGATGGGCATCAGCAGGGGCAGCGTCACCTTGAAAAATACTTGTAAAGAACTGGCGCCGTCAATGGTGGCGGCCTCAAACAAGCTCTGGTCAATGCCCATGATGCCCGCCATCAGCAGAATGGTGGTGTTGCCGAACCACATCAGGAAATTCATCAGACAGATGAGACCTCTGACCGTAATCTTCAGGGCGAAAAAGTCGATTACGTGATCGGACCAGCCCATTTGGATCAGCAGCTGGTTTACCGGGCCTACGTTGGAAAACAGCGTGAAGAAGAGCATGGAGAAGGCAGAGGCCATAATGAGGTTGGGCAGGTAGATGACGGCCTTAAAAAAAGCCTGCCCCTTAATTTTCAGCCGGTAGCTGGTAAAGAAAATGGCCAGCAGCAGTGCCACAACGATCTGAGGAACAGCTCCGCCAATCCAGAGAGAGACGGTATTGCCGGCGTATTTCAAAATGTCAATGCTTCCGTTGGCATCCGGGGTGAAAAGAGTAATATAATTTTTCAGCCCTACAAAGTTCGGCCCCACTTGGGTCAGGCCCTCCCGGTAATTTTCAAAGAAGCTGTTGTAGATCGTCAGCAGCTGAGGAGCTAGATGAAAAATGGCATAGGCAATGAAAAAGGGCGCGATAAAGACATAGCCCCATTTGGCATAGCTGATGCCTTTTTGACGGGAAATCTTAGATGCTCCGGGCCTGCCCATAGCGGATTCCTCCTTCTGTCAGCGGTAGATATGGAAATGCCGGGATGGAGTGGCTGAGGCAAGGCCTGTGCCCTGCCTCAGCCGGTAGACTGCCGCGTCACCTGCGGCAGTTACAATATTCAGGGAGTGACGATGCTGGGATATTTCTCGTTGACGTACTTGTAGAAGTTGCTCATGGCCTCTTCCTCGGTAACGGTGCCCTTGCAGTACTCGCGCCAGTTGGCCTGAAGGCCCTCGTTGAGGAGCTGATCGTAGATGGTCTGGTTTTCGAACTTAATGTTGCCGGCCATGGCCACAAACACGGCGGTATCGTTCTGCCCGCCCAGGAAAGCGTTGCCGAAATTGGGATCTTCCGCGTACTTGGCGTTGACGGCCTGGTTGTTGGAGAACTGGGCCTCATTTTCCACCAGCTTGGAGCAGACGTCCTCGTCATTGATAAAAGTATTCATGATATCGGCCAGCATGGTGGGGTTGTCAGAGCCGGAGGCGGCCAGCAGCCAGGTGCCGCCCCAGAAGTGGGCCTGGGGACCTTCGCAGATAGCCCAGTCGCCGGAGCAGCCCTTCTCAGGATCCTGCGCGTTGCCCATGGAGAAATTGAAGTACCAGGCGGGGCCAAAGTAGCACATAGCCTTGCCGTCGGCAAACATCTGAGCGGTGCACTCGTCAGACCAGATGTCGCAGTCCAACGTGTAACCCTTGTCGGAGAAATCCTTGGCCTGCTGCATCCAGGTTTGGATGTTGGCGTCGATCTGCAGCTTGTTGGAGCTGTCCACCCAGGGAGAGGTGACGTTGTTGGAGAACACGCGGTAGGTAGCGGACTCAGAGGCGGTCATCAGATAGCCCTTGGCGGCGGCCTGCTCGGCCACTGCGTTGAACTTATCCCAGTCGGACAGGGCGGCCTGCACCTCGGCGGGGTCGTCGGTGCCCAGCACATCCTTGGCGATGGAGCGGCGGTAAATCAGACCGGCGGGGCAGCACTGGAAGGACACGCCCTTCACTACGCCCTGATTATCGGAGGCGGCCTGGACGGTGTAGGGATAGGCGTTGGAGAAGTCGGTCACGCCCAGCGCGGTGATGTCCTGGGTAGCGGCGGAGTTGGTGTACTTGAGAATGTAGTCGGCCTCGGCCAGGAACATATCCACCTTGTCGTCGTCGGCGGCGCTGTCCTGGCCGAGCAGAGCGGCGTCCAGCTTATCCTGGTAGGCGCCGTCCGCGCTGGGAGTAATAATCCAATTGACGGTAACTCCCTCGGGAACGGTGTAGTACTTCTCGAAGAAGCCCTTGAATTCCTCGTTCCAGGCGTAGATGTTGAATACCTTACCCTCGCCCTCAGCGCCGGCAGCGGGGTTGCCGGTGGGGGCGGGATCGCCGGTGGAGACGGCGGGTGTGCCCTCGGGCGGGTTGGTGGCGGGTGTGCCGCCGGTGGTGCCGCCGCCGCAGGCGGCGAGAGAGAGAACCATGGCAAGAGCCAGCAGCGCAGAGAGTGTCTTTTTCATGTTCGTAAATCCTCCTTCATGAAATGTTGAGACGTGGCGTTTGTGATAGAAACCGCGCACCGGCGCGGAAATCACCAAAAGCGGTGCTGTGGGTAAATCCACAGCGTAAAGAAGCCTAAGCTTCTTTACAAATTCAGATAGCGGACGGACTGGCCTTCCTGCAGCCGCCCGGGAATGATGATGCGGTCCAACAGGGCGGTTTTTGGCCGTTCGATCAGCTCGATCAGCTTGGCGGCGGCGGTCCGGCCCAGAACAGTGGTATCCTGATAGTAGGTGGTGAGGCAGGGATGGATGACGCTGGCCAGGTGAATGCCGTCGTAACCGGTGACGGAGACGTCTTCCGGGACGCTCAGTCCCATTTTTTGAATGGCATTGAGACCTCCAATGGCGGAAAAATCGTCGGGGAGCAGGATACAGGTGGGAGGGTCCGGCAGCCGCAGCAGCGTTTGGACCAGTTCCCCGCAGCGATCTGGGTCGTGATAGACCCCCTCCAGCACATACTCCGGCGGGATTTCCAGCCCCAGCTCGCCGCAGGCCCGGTAAAAGCCCACCAGGCGGTTTTCTGTGACGGCAGTGCGCTCGCCGTGGATAAAAGCGATCCGGCGGTGGCCCAGGGCAAAGACGTGCCGAACCAGGGCGCCCGTACCGTTGACATTGTCGGACACTACGGCGATGCGGTTGTTAAACACGTGGTCGATGGTTACCACCGGCAGGGAAGAGCTGACCAGCTCCAGCACCTGGGGGTCGTTGAAGGCTACACAGGCGATGACGACCCCGTCCAAATTCCGGTAGAGGCAGTGCTGAAGGTAGGTGGTGGGCTTATTGCCGACATTGCGGTTGATAAATGTGATGTCATAGCCTTGGGTCTCGGCCTCCTCCTTCAGGCTGTTGAGCACGGCGGAGAAATATTCGTGGCCCAGACCGCTGCGGCGGTCGTCCACAAACAAGACGCCGATATGGTAGGTGCGGTTGGTTTTCAGGGCGCGGGCGGCGGAGTTGGTGAGATAGCCCATCTCATCGGCCATATTGCAGATGCGCGTCCTTGTAGCCGAGCCTACGTCCTGATGACCGTTGAGGGCCTTGCTGACTGTGGCGACAGATACGCCGCAGCGCAGGGCGATGTCTTTCATAGAAACCATGGCTGGCTGCCCCGCTTCCTGAGTAAGTTGCTTAATCGTTTTCGCAAATTCAACATAACCCATTTCCTCCAAAAGAGCAAGTGATTTTTTAAAAATTTTAGGCTAAATGACAAAATTCGTGATTTTACCCGAACAGAGATACGAAAAACTAGGCACTATGCTTACGAAAATTTACTTAAAAAATGGATGAAATATGCATTGCTTCCAAAATAAAATAGGACGCTGGGTTTCCACTGCAAAAAAATAGAAAAAATCAGAAAAAAACCTTGCAATTTGCCAAAGCATTCGCTATTTTATAGATAGCAAATTGGAGCAATTGACATCTTAATCGTTTTTGTAGCGGCGAAATCCCGGCTGGAGAACAAGACATGAGGAGGAATACGTAATGCAGTTTGGATATTTTGACAATGCCCGGCGGGAATACGTCGTCACGACGCCCCGTCCTCCCCTTCCCTGGATCAATTACCTGGGCAGCGAGGATTTCTTTGCCCTGCTGTCGAATACGGCCGGCGGCTATTGCTTTTATAAAGACGCGCGGATGCGCCGCCTGACCCGTTACCGCTACAACAACACGCCTCTGGATCAGGAGGGCTTCCACATCTACATCAAGGATGGAGATACGCTGTGGAATCCGGGATGGCAGCCCGCTAAGACCGCTCTGGACCGTTACTGCTGCCGCCACGGCCTGGGGTACACCCAGATTGAAGCGGAGAAAGACGGGATTGCGGCTGTGCAGCGGCTGTTTGTCCCCCGGGGGGAGCAGTGCCTGCTGATGGAGCTGCGGGTGCGCAACCGCACCGGCGAGCAGAAAACGCTGGAGGTTTTCCCCTATATCGAGTTCTGCCTGTGGGACGCGGTAGACGACAGCACCAATTTCCAGCGCAATTTTTCCATCGGAGAGGTGGAGGTGGAGGATAACGCCATTTACCACAAGACGGAATACCGGGAGCGCCGGAACCATTATGCGGTCTTTTGGGCGGACCGGCCCTTCCAGGGCTTTGACACCGCGCGGGACGCCTTCATCGGCGTGTACGGCTCCCCTGCCGCGCCGGAAGCGGTATGCGGCGGCGGGTGCACCGGCTCTATCGCCCACGGCTGGGCTCCGGTGGGAGCGATGCAGTTCCGGGTGAAGCTGGAGCCGGGCGCAGAGGAGAAGCTGCTGCTGGGACTGGGCTATGTGGAAAACCCGGAGGAGGAGAAATTTTCCGCCCCCGGCGTCATCAATAAGGCCAGGGCCCACGCCATGATGGAGCGCTACCGGAGCTTAGAGCGCAGCGAAGAGGCCTTCCAGGCGCTGGGCCGGTACTGGGAGGAGCTTTTGTCCGGCTTTACCGTCCGGACGCCTGAGGAGAAGACCGACCGGATGGTGAACGTGTGGAATCAGTACCAGTGTATGGTGACGTTTAATATGAGCCGCTCAGCCTCTTATTTTGAAAGCGGCATTGGACGGGGGATGGGTTTCCGGGATTCCTGCCAGGATCTTTTGGGCTTTGTGCACATGATCCCGGAGCGGGCCAGAGAGCGCATTTTGGACATTGCAGCCACCCAGTTTCCGGATGGAAGCGCCTATCACCAGTACCAGCCTCTGACCAAGCGGGGAAATCTGGATGTGGGCAGCGGGTTTAACGACGATCCGCTGTGGCTGATTGCCGGGGTGGACGCCTACCTGCGGGAGACGGGCGATTGGAGCATTTTGGACGAGCAGGTGGCCTTTGACTGCGACAAGGCGAATACCGCGCCGCTGATGGAGCATCTGCGCCGCAGCTTCCGCTACACGGCGGAACACCTGGGGCCCCACGGCCTGCCGCTGATTGGGCGGGCGGACTGGAACGACTGCCTGAATCTCAACTGCTTCTCCCGCTATCCTGGGGAGAGCTTCCAGATTACCGGGCCCAGCGAGGGTCCGGTGGCGGAATCGGTGTTCATCGGCGGCATGTTTGTCAAATACGGGCGGCGCTATGCCGAGCTGTGCCGCCGTTTGGATCTGACGCAAGAGGCGCAGCAGTGCCTGGAGGCGGTGCAGGCCATGGAACGGGCAGTGCTCACCGCCGGCTGGGATGGAGCGTGGTTCCTGCGGGCCTATGACGCCTACGGAGCGCCGGTGGGCAGCCGGACGTGCGATGAGGGGCAGATTTTCATCGAGCCTCAGGGCATGTGTGTCATGGCGGGAATTGGGAGAGAGGGCGGCCAGGCGGCACAGGCCCTGAAGAGCGTGGAGGAGCGCCTGGACACCCGCTTCGGTATTGTACTCCACCAGCCGCCCTATACCGGCTACCGCCTGAATCTGGGAGAGATCAGTAGCTATCCGCCAGGCTACAAGGAGAACGCAGGAATTTTCTGCCACAACAATCCCTGGATCACCTGCGCGGAGACCGTGCTGGGCCACGGAGACCGGGCTTTTGAGACCTACCGGAAAATTTGTCCGGCGTACCTGGAGGATGTAAGCGAGATTCACCGCACAGAACCGTATGTATACAGCCAAATGGTGGCGGGGAAAGATGCGGCGACCTTTGGCGAGGCAAAAAACAGCTGGCTTACCGGAACTGCGGCCTGGACCTTTGTCTCGATCTCTCAGGCTATTTTGGGCATTCAACCCCAGCTGGAGGGGCTGAAAATTGACCCATGCATTCCCGCCGGCTGGAGCGGCTTTACCGTGCGCCGCCGCTTCCGGGGGGCGGAATACCGGATCGCGGTTGACAACCCGGACGGCGTACAGCAGGGCGTCAAAGAGCTCTATGTGGACGGCGTGCAGATAGAGGGGACGGTAATTCCGCCGGCACAGGCGGGGAAGACGGTAACTGTCCTGGCGGTTATGGGGTGATTGGGTGAAATTTCGAAAAGATTTTGTGTGGGGGGCGGCCTCCAGCGCCTATCAGATTGAGGGATACTCCCGCAGCGACGGAGGCGGGGAGAGCGTATGGGACGCCTTTTGCCGTAAAAAGGGGGCCATTGCCAATGGCGAGAGCGGCGCGGTAGCCTGCGACGCCTATCACCGCTTTGAGGAGGACTTGGATATTCTGACCCAGCTGGGGGTGCGGCACTACCGCTTTTCCACCAGCTGGGCCAGGGTAGACCCCCTGGGAGACGGGACCTGGAACCCGGCCGGGCTGGCTTATTACGACCGGGTGGTGGACGCCTGCCTGGAGCGGGGAATCACCCCCTGGGTGACGCTTTATCACTGGGAGCTGCCTCAGGCGGCGGAGGAGCGGGGAGGCTGGCTTGCGCCGGAGACGGCGCAGGCGTTTGCACGCTTTGCCGGAACGATGGCAGGGCGCTTTAACGGCCGGGTGAAGCACTATTTCACCCTGAACGAGGCGCAGATTGTGCTCAAGCTGGGATACGCGCAGGGAGTGCACGCGCCGGGGAAACAGTATGAGCCGCCCCAGCTGGCACGCTGCTGGAAGCATCTGCTGATGGCCCACGGCCTGGCTACCAGGGCGGTGCGGCAGGCCGCCCCAGGGGCGCAGGTGGGCATTGCCTCCACCGGACGGCTGTGTTATCCCCATACCCCGGCAGACCGGGCGGCGTCCGCGAAGGCTGCGTTTGCCATGCCGGACGAGGATTGGATGTTCACCCACTCCTGCGTGCTGGACCCGGTGTGCCTGGGCGGAATTTCCCCGGAGGGGCCCCAGCTGGCCGGGCTGGTGAGAGAGGTGACGGCGCAGGAGTGGGAGGTGATCCACGCCGTGCCCGACATGATCGGCGTCAATTCCTACAACGGCAGCGAGGTGGCGGCCGGAGCGGACGGCGCGCCGGTGTACCTGCCCCGGTATCCGGGCTTTCCCAGGACGGCGCTGAAATGGCCCATTACCCCGGAGATCATGGAGTATGGCTATGAGGATTTGTATGAGCGTTACCGCCTGCCCCTGTATGTGACGGAGTGCGGGCTGAGCTGCAACGACCGCATCTTTTTGGACGGCAAGGTCCACGATCCGGACCGGATCGACTTTTTAACCCGCTATTTGAGTGCTCTGGGACGGGGGGCAGAAAAAGCGGACATCCGAGGCTTCTTCCACTGGTCGCTGACGGATAATTTCGAGTGGCACAGCGGCTACGGCGAGCGCTTCGGCCTGGTGTATGTGGACTACCCCAGCCAGCGCAGGGTGCTGAAGGACAGCGCCCGCTGGTATGCCGGGGTGGTCAGGGCCAACGGGCTGGAGGAGCGGTAGCACGGCATAAAACAGCTTGAGCCCTCCCGGTACGGGAGGGCTCAAGCTGTCAAAAAAATGAAAGGCCATGCAGGAAGAGAGATTGTACCTGCATAAACTGCATAAAAAAACACGCAGCAGAGTTTCGCCGCCCGCAGGCGGCGAAACAAGATGAAAATTGCTTTTCCGGGGACATATGCCTCGAAAAAACTCATCTCTCAAAAAGGAAAACGCGCGGGAAAGGGATTGGCAGGGAGAGGGAAAAGGTGTATGATCGTCAGTAAGAACCTGCACTGTGAATCGGGGGACGCCGGATTGGCGCGGGATCTGTCGGGACGGAGTTTCAGGATTGTGGGCGCAGGCGCTAAAAGCGGGAAATGGGCCCGGAGATCAAAAGAGTGGGTGAGCGTATGGATGAGAGGGTCGAGGGGCGGCTTTTTGCGCGGGAAGCCGGTGTGAATTTGATACCGGTCACAGATTTTTCCGCGCCGGAGCTGGATGTGTACGCCCGGATGACGGAAAACCAGCTGGTCAACCGGGCGGACCCAGAGCGGGGCATGTTTATCGCGGAGAGCCCGCTGGTGATCGGCAGAGCGCTGGACGCCGGGTGTGTTCCGGTGTCCTTTCTGATGGAGGAGAAGCACGCCCACGGAAAAGGGCGGGCACTGCTGGAGCGGTGCGGGGGGATTCCCGCCTACATCGCGCCGCTGAATGTGCTGGTGCAGCTGACCGGCTTCCATCTGACACGGGGGATGCTGTGCGCCATGTACCGGCCCAAGCTGCCCGGCGTGCAGGCGCTGTGCGCCGGAGCGGCGCGGGTAGCGGTACTGGAGAATGTGATGAATCCCACCAACATCGGGGCTATTTTCCGCTGTGCCGCCGCGCTGGGCATGGACGCGGTGCTGCTGACCAACGCCGGAAGCGACCCGCTCTACCGCCGGGCGGTGCGGGTGAGCATGGGGACGGTGTTTCAAATTCCCTGGACCTATCTGCCGGAGGATTGGCCCCGACTTTTAAAGTCGCTGGGCTTTAAAACGGCGGCCATGGCCCTGCGGGAGGACTCCCTGTCCCTGTCAGAGCCGGAATTGAGGGCGCAGCCCAAGCTGGCGGTGGTATTGGGCACCGAAGGGGACGGGCTGGCGGGGGAGACCATCGCCGCCTGCGACTATACGGTGCGCATCCCCATGTCCCACGGGGTGGACTCCCTCAACGTGGCGGCGGCCAGCGCAGTGGCCTTTTACCAGCTGGGGCAGGTGAACGGCAGGACGGACGGCCCTTGACTTTTGCAGGCGTATGAGATATCGTATGATTCCGGCAGGATATATGGACAATCAAACTTTTAGGAGGTCCTTTTTATGCGCAGCGACAACGTGACAAAGGGCGCCGAGCGGGCGCCGAACCGCTCCCTCTTCTACGCCTTAGGCTATACCAAGGAGGAGCTGGACCGGCCCCTCATCGGCGTGGTCTGCTCTCAAAATGAAATTGTGCCCGGACATATGAATCTGGACCAGATTGCCCAGGCGGTGAAGGCCGGGGTGCGCATGGCGGGAGGGACCCCCATTGAGTTTCCCGCCATCGCCGTGTGCGACGGCATTGCCATGGGGCATGTGGGGATGAAATACTCCCTGGTGACCCGGGAGCTCATCGCCGACTCCACCGAGGCCATGGCCATGGCCCATCAATTCGACGGACTGGTGATGATCCCCAACTGCGACAAAAATGTACCCGGACTGCTCATGGCTGCGGCCCGGCTGAATATCCCAGCGATTTTTGTCTCGGGCGGTCCCATGATGGCGGGGACCATGACCGACGGGCGGCGGACCTGCCTGAGCCATATGTTTGAGGCGGTGGGCGCCTATAAAGCGGGCAGGCTGGACCAGGCGGGACTGGAGGAGTACGAGAACAACGCCTGCCCCACCTGTGGCTCCTGCTCGGGCATGTACACCGCCAACTCCATGAACTGCCTGACCGAGGCCATCGGCATGGCCCTGCGGGGCAACGGGACCATCCCGGCGGTGCAGTCGGCCCGGTTGCGGCTGGCCAAGCGCGCGGGGATGCAGGTGATGGAGCTGGTGCGCCGCGATATCCGGCCCCGGGACATCATGACAAAGGCCGCCTTCCACAATGCCGAGACGGTGGACATGGCCCTGGGCTGCTCCACCAACTCCATGCTGCACCTGCCCGCCATCGCCCACGAGTGCGGCATTGCACTGTCCCTGGCCCACGCCAACGAAATTTCTCAAAAAACGCCCAACCTGTGCCACCTGGCCCCGGCGGGGGACACCTACATGGAGGACCTGGAGCGCGCCGGCGGCGTATACGCCGTGATGAAGGAGCTGACAAAAAAGGGCCTGCTGGATACAAGCGTGTCCACCTGTACTGGGAAGAGTCTGGCGGAAAACCTGGAGGGGGTGAAGAACCTGGATCCGGAGATCATCCGCCCCATCGAGAATCCGTATTCTCCCTATGGCGGCATTGCGGTGCTTCAGGGGAATCTGGCCCCCGACGGGTGCGTGGTCAAGCAGGCCGCCGTGGCGGAGGAGATGATGGTCCACACCGGCCCGGCCCGAGTCTTTGACAGCGAGGACGACGCCATTGCCGCCATCTATGCCGGAAAAATCGTCTCCGGAGACGTAGTGGTCATCCGCTATGAAGGCCCCAAGGGCGGACCGGGTATGCGGGAGATGCTCAACCCCACCTCTGCGATCGCGGGGATGGGACTGGACCGAGAGGTAGCTCTGATTACGGACGGGCGCTTTTCCGGCGCTACCCGCGGCGCGTCCATCGGGCATGTATCGCCGGAGGCGGCCCTGGGCGGGCCCATCGCCCTGGTGGAGGAGGGGGACCGGATTGCCATTGATATCCCCGCGTGCAAGATCAGCCTGCTGGTGGACGAGGAGATTTTGCAGGCGCGCAGAGCGGCCTGGGTCTGTCCGGAGCCCAGGATTAAAAGCGGCTATCTGGCCCGCTACGCAAAGCAGGTGACTTCCGCGGCCCGGGGCGCGGTGCTGGAGTAAGGAGTGCGGCAGATGAAGCGGTACGAATGTGCGCGTAAAAAACAGTAAACTGGCGGGCGCGAAACTCGGGGTAACTCCCGTAAAGAAGCCAACACCTTCTGGAAAGAAATTGCTTTTCAGAGGGTGTTGCTTTATAATGAACTCATCGACAAATCGGGATTCGGGAGGATATCAATATGCTGAGACTGGAGAAGATAACCGGGAAAAACGTATGGGATATTTTGAAACTTTGTGTGTCTGAAAAGCAAAAAAATTTTGTAGCAAGCAATGACATCAGCATTATCGAAGCCTATACCGCCATAACCGGAAATGGATATGCTTTCCCTTTTGGAATATATGAGGATGATATGCCGGTTGGTTTTTTAATGATTGGCTTTGATACAGATGATTATTGGGATGACGCCCCATTGATAGCAAAAGGGAATTATAATCTCTGGCGATTGATGATAGATAATCATTATCAAAATAGAGGCTATGGCAAAGAAGCGGTCAGACTTGCATTGGAATTCGTAAAAACATTTCCCTGCGGTAAAGCGGAATACTGCTGGTTGTCTTATGAACCTGAAAATAGAATTGCCAGTCAGTTATACCGTTTGTTTGGATTTGTTGAAACTGGAGAAATGGATGGAGACGAGCTGATTGCTATTTTGAAACTGTAAAAACAAATTCCTTTTTATTGCTCTCCCCCACGGGCACTTTCCCCGAAAGTGTCATAGTGGGTTATACAGTATAAGGTACTGTCAAGATTTATGCGCAAAAAAGAATGCAGGCTCTGGGAGAATGAGATCAGCCAGCAGCAGAGACGTCTTC
>CANAAV010000006.1 GCA_947346365.1 uncultured Flavonifractor sp. | reverse complement strand
TCAATCTATCAATCCTCCTTCATGCCGTCCAGCGTCACGGTGATAAGGCGGATGGTGGCGAGCAGTTCATCATCCACCCCGCCCCCTGCCTCCATGCGCCGCAGCTCCCCCAGGACGGCGGCGAGCTGATCACGCAGGGCCTTGTAGACCCTGGGATTGCCTTGCACAACAATGTCCCGGTTCAGCAGCCGCCGGGTGATGTAGTCCTGCTTGGTCAGCCCGGACAGGCGGACGGCAATCTCAAGCTGTTCGTCCTCCTCCGGTGACACCCGGAACGCCACGGTCTTGTTCCGCCAACGGTTGTGATTGTCCAAATTCTTAGCCGACATTATGCTCCCGTCCTTTCAAAGTCCAGCTTGTCCGCCATTTCCGTCTGCTTGGACGGAAACAGGTGGGCGTAGCGGTAAGTGATTTCGATACTCTCATGACCTACCCGGTCGGCAATCGCCACAGCGGAGAAGCCCATATCAATCAGAAGTGAAATGTGCGAATGTCTGAGGTCATGGATTCTGATACGCTTCACGCCAGCCTCTTTCGCCCCTCTGTCCATCTCGTGGTGGAGATAGCTTTTCGTAACGGTGAAAATGCGGTCTTTCTTCTTGACCCCGTAGAGCATCCCCAGGTAGTCCCGCATTTCGTCACAGAGGAAATTGGGCATTTTGATGGTACGATTGCTTTTCTTGGTTTTCGGGGTGGTAATCACATCCTCGCCGTGGAGCCGCTGGTAGGACTTGCTGATCTTCACCGTCCCGGCCTCGAAGTCGAAGTCCGCCGGGGTGAGGGCCAGCAGTTCCCCCTCCCGAATACCGCACCAGTAGAGCATTTCAAAGGCGTAGTAGGAGAGGGGCTTGTCCATCATGGCCTCTGCAAACCGCTGATACTCCGCTTTCGTCCAGAACAGCATTTCCTTTCGCTCCTCCGTCCCCATGTTCCCGGCTTTGGCGGCGGGATTGGAGCGAAGCTCATAGAAGCGGACAGCGTGGTTGAAAATGGCGCTGAGTTGGTTGTGCAGGGTTTTAAGATAGGTCTGAGCGTAGGGCTTGCGTTGGTCGTCCCGGTAGGCCAGCAGCTCATTCTGCCATGCGATCACGTCCTTGGTGGTGATTTCACTGATTTTCCGCTTGCCGAAGTAGGGCAGAATCTTCTTCTGGATGATGTTCTCCTTTGTCAGCCAGGTGTTCTCTTTCAGCCGGGGCTTCACATCCTTGGTGTAAAGTTCTACAAAGGCTGCAAAGGTCATATCCATGTCGGCGGCGGTCTGCATTTGAAAGCTGCGCTCCCAGTCCTGGGCCTCCCGCTTGGTGGGAAAGCCCCGCTTGCACTTCTGCTTACGCTCCCCCGTCCAGTCCCGATACCACGCCATGACGTACCATGTGCCCCGCTTTTCGTCCTTAAATACCGGCATTTTCGTTCACTTCCTTTCCGGCCCCGTAGAACCGCTCGTTGAAATACTGGCGGTTGACCCGCCCCGCAATGGTGATGAAGCCCTTTCCTTTTAGCTCCTCGTTGAGCTGCCGAATGAGCTTGTAGGCGTAGGGCTTCGACACGCCCAGCTCGTCCGCTACCTCGTCCACCCGGATAAATTTGTTCTCCACGCTGGTTCCTCCTTTCTTGAATAATAACGCTATTTGTTTAACGTCGATCTCATTATACTAACTCTATTCCGTTATGTCAAGGCTTTCCAAGGAGGAAATATAAACAAATTTATTTATATTTCGCTTGACAGTTCTAAACATATCTGTTATACTCCGAGTGTCCCCATTACATAGATTGGAGTTGGCAGTTATGGCGATTGGTGAACGTATTCGCTTTTTCCGCAATAAGAAAGGTGTCACGCAAAAGTATCTCGGTCAGGTGGTGGGGTTCCCGGAACGCTCCGCCGATGTGCGTATGGCGCAGTATGAAACCGGGAGCCGCACCCCCAAGGCCGACCTGACCAGGACGCTGGCGGGCTTCTTTGAAGTCTCCACCGACGCCTTGACCGTCCCTGACATAGACAGCGACATTGGCCTCATGCACACCCTCTTTGCGCTGGAGGACATACGGGGCCTTACCATCGGAGAGATTGACGGCGAAATCTGTTTGAAGCTGGACAAGTCCAAAGGCAAGACCTATGTTGATATGCTTGAAATGCTGTCCGCCTGGGCAGAGCAGGCCAAGAAGCTGGAGGCCGGGGAGATCACCAGGGAGGACTATGACCGCTGGCGCTACAACTACCCCAAGTACGACACCACCCGGAAATGGGTCAAAGTCCCCTCCAAGGAATTGAGCGATTTCCTTGTAGAAGCGTTCAAGGATCGCTTGAAAGACGAATGAAGGAGTTGATGCAAAAATGCCCGTTGTTCCAATTTATCTCGATATAGACGAAAAAACGTATGCAGGGGTCAAGGCAGGTATTTTTGAGCTATGCGGCTTAGCAAAAAATGTAGATAGCAAAAGGGTTGCAAAGCATATTCCTGCGGTTGCTGATGCCGCTAAAGAAGGCGCATCTAAAGCGATTGATTTTGTCAGATCACATCAAAAAGGAACTATCATATTAGGGGGCGTACTTATCATAGGGGGCACAGTTGCTGGTACCATTGGGTATGTAACACACCGAAAGCAACGAAAACTTGACAAACAATTTGGAGCAGCTTTAGAAGAGTATTTAGATTCTGCTCGAAACGGGAGTTTGAATGTTGACATTTTGAACACTCTTATCTGCTCTATTGAGGCTATTGAAAAAGAAAATCCGAAAAAATCCATCAACCTCAATATTTCAGCAGCTCAATTTGGCGATTTGATAAATTGCATA
This sequence comes from uncultured Flavonifractor sp., assembly GCA_947346365.1. GTDB lineage: Bacteria > Bacillota > Clostridia > Oscillospirales > Oscillospiraceae > CANAAV01. Next base: position 122,486 of record CANAAV010000006.1, on the reverse strand, counting down.
TTTGACTACACTATGCGTTTAGCAGAGGCCAATAATGTTAGCACAAAGTCTATAAACCGTCCCAAGTACTTCCACAAGAAGACTTCTGACGACTTAAAATACTACTTAAATATGCAAAAACAGATTTTTGAGCAGGCTGCATAAATACGGCAAAAGCCCTTACCGATGGCAACATCGGTAAGGGCTTTGTAATATGGATTTTGTCACCCACAAGCCGCAAAGGAACACTTTTCACCTGCAATCCACCGGGGATACAGAATGATACGGCCTATGGGGAGCGTTATCAAATCGTTATCAAAAGAGAGGCGAAAAACCGTCTATCCGTTGTGCCGCAACGGGTTCAGAGTTTCAAAAACTCATTCCCACTCGATTGGGTAAAGGTATTTTTGCGTCTTCATGGCGTTTTTGGAGGCAATCTTAAACAGTTTCATGCGTTTTATTCTCCCCGTTCTCCATCGCTTCCAGGTCCCGCGATGCCAAAATAATACCACCAGCTCACACAACCGTCAAGTAGGAAGTGGCGATCCAGCTTGTGATCTCCTCCAGGAGGGCTTCCTCAGCCCCCTTGTGGGTGGCGATGCTCTTGACGGTGTACCGCCGGTTCGGGCCGGAAACGTAGTCCGGGACCCGCGCCCCCCTGGATACCGTCAGCCCGCCGTAGACGGCGCCGGTCTTGATCGTTACCCTGCTGCCCACGGCCACGACCTTCCCCGGCCGATCTGCGGCGGGGATTTTGATTTTCTGCCCCACTCGGATGAGATTCGGGTTTGCGATGCCATTGTACTGGGCGATCTTCTGATAGGTCGTCCCGTACTTCTTGGCGATGCTGGACAGTGTTTCCCCCTTCTGGACGGTGTGGACTGTCTCCCCGGAGGGGGCCGCCGGGGTGGAGGGAGCAGCAGGCGCAGAGCCGCCCGCCGTCGCCTTCTTGCTATACTTGGGTACGCCGTATCCCCGGATGTACCTCCCGTTCACCTTGAGCTGTCTCCGCTTCACGGCGTTGGAGTAGTTGCCCTCAATGACGGTAATGGTCTGGCCCACCACCTTTTCCACGATGCCAACATGATCGGCGCCGCCCTGGTTGTCGGTGGTGGCGTAGTTGGGCCCGTCCTGCCAGTCGTAGAAGATGTAGTCGGCGGGCTTGGGGACGTAGGCGTCGTTCTCCTCCCAGCTCCCCAGCTTCTTGAAAAGCTCGATGTGCTTCCCGCAGCCGCACTCGGTCGGGATGATGTCGGTCAGCCCCGCCTTGATGGCGACGGCGGAGGCGAAGGTACTGCACCAGGCGTCCGTATACTTCACGGGGTAGCCCCGGGCCAGGGGCTTGTGACTGTTGTAAAGGTCGATGATCTCCCGGTGGGAGCCGTCGCTCTCCTTCCTTCCAATCCAGCCCCGGGCGATACTAACCACTTTGTTTCTCAATTCCTGTTCGGTCATGACTACTACTCCTCCCCATTTACCAGGGCCTTGACGGCCTCATTTTTCTCCAGCATATCCCGCATTTCATCCAGGGCGTCGTCCACCAGTTTAGAAAACCGCTCGAAGGAGACGACCGGGGCCAACCACGGGAATTTTGTGAGGAAGGCGTCATAGACCGTCCTCAATTTCAGCTTGCCCGTCTTGCTGCCCAGCTCCTTTTCCGCCTGAGTGACGGCCAGGAGAAGCCACTCCCGGACCTTCTTGAGCTGGGCCCCACGGGGCAGGCCCAAAAACCAGACCACCGCGATTCCCGCGCCCGCCACAACGACGGCGAGGGCCACGATGATGTACCAGTATTCGACGATAAAATTCATGTGTTAATCCTCCGTATTGTTTTGCTCGATGGGTTCTCCATCGGCGTCTAAGCCATGTCGGTTCCGGCTGATCTTTTCTGTGGTGCTCTTGGCCGCATAAGTAATGAGATAGCCGATACACGCCTGAAAGATCGTGGCGGACACATCGCTGACCGTCTGTTTGTCGTGGGCTGCCAGAAAGAAAGAGGCCGCCGCCGAAGCAGTAGCAACAGCGACGGCCCAGGCGGCCAACTTCTTGGAAAATTCCCAGGGACGGCGCCGGTAAGGCTTGCGCCTGCGTCTCCCCCGGCTGTTATTTCGGTCGTTCACAAGTCTCCTCCTCAGTCCCAAATGGCCCGTATTCCCTGCTTGGCAAGGAAGTCTTTTTGCTTGTGCTTCATCTCAGAGGCGTAATCAAGCGCAGCGCTCATATCACCATTACAGTGTGCGTCCGGGATGCGCTGCACCGCTCTGGCCGTCGCCTCCCCCAAAGCGATGGACGCCCCGGTACTCTGCACCATGAGGATGAGGAAGTCCTCCTGGGCCTTCTCCCGGTCCTCCAGTTGCTTTTCCCTTTTGGTGATACGCTGCTCCAGCTTCCAGATCATAAAACCCATAATCGCAGATGGAATACCCATCGCCGCGATGAAGGCAAAAACGATCTGGCCTAGGCTGAATGTCACCGCTTCCATGCAAATTCACCACCTTTCTGTCCAAAATAAATGCCCCCGGAAAACCCGGAGGCTAAAATAAAAGCACACGGTCGATTACTCGCCGTGTGCCTCTATTTTCTCACTATCTCGCTTTAAGACAAACCAACCCTCTATCCACTCCGTTTCACTGTACTCACCGAAAATAGTTTTCCGAAGCTGGTAGCTGTCACAGTGGGACAGCAGCCCCATGTAAGAAGTTACCGTCCGCTGGGCGCGCTCAAGGTCGATCTTCCCCTCGGCATATAGCTTCTGAATCCGTTTCAGATTCCGCTTCATCCGTAGAGCGGTTCCTTTTTTCAAACGTACATGATCTGGATAGATACGGTATTGGCAAAAATCAATACCGTGGGAAAGTGGCTGGATAAACGACTTTTTAGGGTTTAACTCCAGTTTGAGACGATCACGCATGAACCCCTCAATTTGGCGACGCCAGTCGCACAGTTGCTCCCTGCTATCGGAGAGAATTACAATGTCATCCATGTATCGCACATAGTAATGAATCCGCAGTTGCCGCTTTGCGAAATGGTCCACTTCATTTTGATTTACATTTGCGAGCATCTGATTGAGAAGGCTGCCAACCGCTAATCCCTTATCCGCTACCATCTCATCGGGCGTTACATCCTTGACGCCCATCCCCGGAGGAAATCCAAATTTTTCCCCTTCTGCATTAACAAAAAGATCCATTAGCCACATGAGCCATGGGTCGTAATTGCATTTACGACCGATTAAATCCATAGAGACCTGATGATCTATCCGATAAAAAAATTTGCTGGTATCTAACTTTTCCAAATAAAAACGTCTATTCGGTTTACCATGCACATCAACTCCCGCATTTTTCTCCAGACGCCCGGCCTGCTGCATGAAATAAAACAACCGCTGGGCGGCAGCATCAGAGCCACGACCTTTGATGCAGGCATAGGAATCCTCAATGTAGCCTCTCACAAATTCCGGATTGACAATCTGATATACTGCCCATTGAACAACGCGATGCACAAAATCCTGCCACATGATAAGTCGATCAACAGGATCATGAATCACTCGCTTTTTGTAAGGGCCCGGACGATATGTTTGGTTACGAAGAGCTGTTTGCAGTTCATGAAGGTTGTCCTCTAAATTTGCAGAGAACTCCAAAACTTCATTTCTAAACCGCTTGCTTCGTCTGGAGTGGAGATAGGCGTTGTACAGATTTTCGTACTCTGTAACCTTCTCTTTGATGTGCTTAATAGATTTCATATTCTCCCCCCGAAGGGTTCATGTGTCACGGCGTTCACCTGCTTTTCGGCAGGCTACTAACGGCTTCCATGAAATCGGTTTTTGCCATCCCGAAGGATAGGCCGGATATAAGTCCCTTTATCCCCTCTGCACTGAAACCAGGCCCGTAAGCCTTGAATATCTGGCTTGGAGGGTAGAGCGGCGCGGAAACCAACATTGTGGTTACTGTTCGCGCGCGATTCATTCAGGTTGAGCGCGAACACGCCGGACCTGGAAGCATTGTCCCAGTTGCCGCCGCGCAAAGGAAGCGCCGATTTGTCCCCATAGATTTACTTTTTGTTTTTCCTCTGGCATTTGTAGCACAAAGCCCGCCCAAAATGGTCCATGGAATACTTGAACGCCTTCTCCGGGATTTCTGCTGAACACTCAGAACAGTACCGCTTCTCGGCATCCGGTTTTGGCGGCTCGGCAGCCTCCCGCTGGGACCGAATCCAGCCGCCCACCATTTTCCCGATCTCCACCATCATCCCTGTCCAAACTTCATATTTTTTGGGAGGGAGGTACTTCAAGTCGTAAGCTATCCGCAGATAAATCTTGAGGGCAGCAATTTCGACGTCAAGCTCTTGGAGCGTGGTGCGCTTTGTATATTTCTTATTGGCCGAAATGGTCAATCGCATAATTTTATCCATACAGTGTTTCATATCCTGCGCTAGGCTAAATTTTTGCGATTTAGGCATCTGCTCCAGCGCTGGGTATGCGTAGAGTATCATGTCATAGATTTTCTGTTGGATAAGCAGATCGCCTTTCTGAACGACCAATTTCTCCGAATCTAACTGCTCGTTAGCGTCTCCTTCTGGCATCCTCCATCCCCCTTCGACAGGAATTGCTTAAAATTTTACCACAAAGGCATAGAAAAAAATACCCCCATTTTCAAAATTTTACGCGACCCCTCCGGGGCTTTGCCCCGGAGGGGTAAACCGACGCTACCGCGTCGGAAACCAGATTACAAATACCAGATTTACAGATTTACAAAAGCGGCGCGGAAACCAACATGGTGGTCACTGCTCGCGCGCGAGACAGCCAGGTAGAGCGCGAACACGCCGGACCTGGAAGCAGTGCCCCAGTAGCCGCCGCGCAAAGGAAGCCGCTCTCCGTAATTCCGAACCCACAGCCCATCACCATCATGGCCGCCAGCCGTAGGATTGGTGGGGAACAAACCCAGCACCTTGGCGATCTCCGGGACTGTGATACCAGCTTTTGCCGCCAGGCTTTCATATGTCTGATACTGATAACCGTAATAGTCGTCCACATCCCCACCGGTATACATCGGGTTATTCCTTACCGTGCTCAACTCAGCAGCACCACCAATATCGTGGTTGGTCTGCGTTGCATCGCCGGTAATAGAGTTATCATACTTCAACGTCCCAGCAGGCCCAGGAGCTACCAGAGTACCATCCTGCAACATCGCCCGCCACAAGGGACTGGTTGCGCTCTCATCCACGCCCCTGGCAGAATTGTTGTCCGGAATCACCTGGATTTCTCCATTGTGCAGCCGCAGGCCAGACACCCATTCCCACACATTCCCGCACAGGTCAAAGATACCGGCAGCCGTACCATCGTGCGCCCAAGTAACAGGGCCGGACCCTGTAAAGGTCCGGCCAATCGTTCCCTCACCGTATGTATAGCTGGGAGTTCCCTTTTCATGGGGCGCCGCATGATTGCAACCATAGCTGGTATTTCCGCCAGGCACAAAGCCATTTTTCTTACACCAATACGCAATAGCCATCCACTCCGCATTGGACATCAGATGCCATCCAGTCCCCTTGTTCTGGCAATACTGCTTGGCCTGGTCGTAATTCACATAAGCCCTGGGGTCACGCATGGGAAGGCTATAGGCCCGCTCATTCATAACGATATTGGGGTACTTGGAAATCAAAATCTCCGGAACCTCCACACCATTCACGATGAAAGCGGGAAAAGTGGCCGTAGACCCTCCCTCAATCACATCCGAAATTTTGAATTTGGGAATACGGACCATAATGGAAGGCATCCCCATATCGTCCAGCAACACCGTGTTGTTCGGATGTACCGTTTCCACGGCCAGCTTGAGTGTGTCAAAATTGTTAAACATTACATCAGTCCTCCATGCTCCAGAGCGTAAGCGTCACGTCGTCCATATCCAGCGGGACGGCCACCTGCTTCTTCTTGGGATTGCCGTCCTCATCCTCGCCGTCCGGCACATAGTTATAGCTGCGGGCCGGAATGTCGATCTGCGCCACATACCGCTCCGCAGAGCCGGGAATCACACCGGACACCAGATTGCCGAATTTATCCCGGCACAGGTCGATGTGGCTGGCCTCATCCCGCTCGTACTTGGAGAGGTTATACATCACCTCATCGTCGAAAGTGATCTTGCTGCCCCTCACAGTATAGGGAATTTTGGGCCCCTCGTTCTTGTGGATGATATTCATGCCTGCATTCCTCCTGTAACATAATATTTAATGGTGGCGGACGTTGCCGACCCATCATAACGAAGTTTGAAACCGTTGAGCTGCTTATCATACACTTCAACGGTCTGGATGTTGCCTGCGGCCGCAGTCACCTCGACGTTGACAACATAGTCCATATTCTGCCTGGGGGTGTTAAGTACGACCGTGGCCGTTCCGGCGTTGAACGGGTACGCCTGGCTATTGGTAAGCCTGACGCTCCCGCTTTCAAATCCGTCTGCACTCCGTACCTGTGCAGCAGCCTCAGCCCGCATGGCGGGTTTAAGAGCTTCCTGGAAAAACTGACTGGCCTTGCCAAACTCCAGTTGCTCTGTACCATTGTCCGTGTTCACAAGCATGGAGTTTTTGGCAGTCACAGACGAAGCCTGCGGCAATTCACCTGTTCTGATGCTCATTTTCTGTTGTCCTCCTTATAATCTTTTAACGGCAGAAATAACCGTACCGTCCATAGTAACAAGCTCAACATCATCCTGTGTTGTCAAAGGGGACGTAACCTCTCCCATCATAATGGCTCGGATAATGTCCGGATGGGCTTCCGGGTCCTGGTTGTGCTCGGCGATGAGTTGCTTAACAGTTTCCGTAGTGACCAAAGCGTCAGGGTCAATGGAGGCAAACACCTCATCCACATCGCCAACAGCAGCGATGATGTCGAAGTGCGCCAGCTTCCCGACGATAGAGGTTTTGGGTCTAATCCATTCCGGCTCATCTTCCAGCCGCAGGGCCGTGTAGGGGACCTCTCCGTCGTCCGGGTCCTCTGCATACAGAATGAGCCATGTCGCATGGAAGCCCTTCTCCACTTTTGAACTGTTGATTTGGACGGAGACCTGGCACTCGCCGTCCACCGGGTTGGTGACAGAGTTAATCATGGCATCCATCACATATTCAGGCGGTTCCTCCAGGACCTTCGGGGTCATGTCCTCCGGCAGAGAGCCTTTTCCGACCGCCACACGGGTATAGTGCATCTTGCAACGGCCAGCCAGGACCTTTCCAATGAGGGCGATCCCCTTGACGTTGCCATAGCAGCCGTCTTCGTATTTCTCCACGTCGATTCCTCCTCTTAATCAATTCGCCTTGGCTTGATATGAACACGGGTGTAAGCCCCACCTGCGCCGTTTTGACGGCCCTCAGCGGCCTTTTGTACTCTGCTTATGGTGGGTTGCAAAACGCCTCCTAGGGCCACAGAAACGGGCTGCGCATGGCTTCTGGTTGCACCTGTTGGCGGATAAGAAAAACTTGTCCCAACAGCTCCCCCGTGTGCGACCGAAAGAGGGTGCAGATGTCTCCTATCTTCTCCGATGGGAGGAGCAGCAAACCGGGCTATGACAGCGCCGCCATGTGCTACATTAACGTCCCATATCTCTCGGCGATCTTGGCTGATCGGGCTATACTGGAAACGTGTCATTATGGCGCCGCCGTGATAGACAGGCAAGTCGTAACGATAGGTGCGGTAGGTCCTGAGATACAGGTGGATGCCAACACCCGCAATCAGGGCGCGTTTGATCGCATGAGCGATTTGCTCAATGAGCTCAAGTCTTTCCTCGCTCAAGAGGGTCTGGTCTACATATAAGGCAATCTTCGCCGGGTAAATATCCTCTACGAGGATGTCAGAGTAATCCACCCCCAGCAGCTCCGCAGCAGCATTGATGATGGCATCGTTGTCGCCGCCGGACAACTGGGCAATCATCTTAACCCTGATAAAAATGCGGTACAGTGCGTCGCTGGCAGAACCTCGGGCAACACCGAAATTCGCACCATATCGGTCCAGAATAGCACCTTGAGCGTTGTCCAGGTCATCCCATTCTTTAACGCGTTGTGCGTTTTCAAAGATGATCTCAAATCCTTCGGCAATGAGATAGAATAGGCGGCCTATGTTTGTCTCTGGAGGCAATCCCCTCTTGGCGTTACGGATGTCGGACCGGGCATAGGCACTGGTGAGCATATCCAGCATACGGCCCCAAAATCCATATCTATTCAACGATGCTCACCTTCCCCTCATCTGTGACCACCTTGCTGCGGCTATCCACTCGGATGTTTTCCATCTGGAGGTTATCCGGGTCGGTCCCAAGATAGACGTCAAAGTCCAGGACACCGGGAACAGCGTAAAGGACTGCTGGCAGCTTTTGGTGGTATAGAATTTCACCAACGCCGACGCCTCCGCTTTCGCGGTTTCCAATATACTGAACGACAGCAGCAATCAGGCGGTTGTTTCCATCCTTCGGAAAGTTCCCGTCCGTAGACAGGTTGGTGATCTGGACATAGATGGGGACGGGGTGCGGGCGGTTGAAGCGGATGTCCTTGGTGTTCCCGCTCAGAGTGATAATAGGGACCACAATATCGCCCTTGGTCTGGATACCGGTCCCCAGCTTGTCATAGATCACGCGGGCGATGTCGCTCTCCAGGCCGCCGTAGACAATGGCCTCGATGGAGTGAGGGGGAAGGCCGTGTTCGTCTTCAAAGTCCGTGTCGTTCTCGAAGACTTTGGCCTCCATGATGCCCTCAACCTCCTGGAGCAGGGCGGCCCGGATGGCGTCCGCATTGACGCCCCCGGCGTAGTCTACGGAGATGTAGTAGCGGTCGCGGTATTCCTCATCCGTCTCGCGCTCCCGGCCCCCTGTAAAGGGCTTTTGGTTCGTGACGGATTCCAGGCCAGCGACGGCGCCGGGGTTGGTGATCGTAGTCACGGTCCCGGCTTCGACGTTGCCATAGGGCCCCTTCTCCACGGCCATGGCCGGGATGAGCGCCGTCCCGGCCGCCTTGATCTCGGTATCGGTGACGGCGTAGAATTGGATGCCAGCAGCAGTCTCGGCCAACCACCCCGCAGGTATCAGTGTCCCGGGCGGCCCGGTGACTGTGAGGTAGCCGGTCGCCTTCTGAGCCGGGAGGACCCGCAGGCCAATGGCCCGGCCCAGGTTCAGAAGGGATGTACCGACCGCGGTGTCCACGAAACGGCTGTTGTAGACATCCTCCAGGACGGAGAACAGGATATTCAGCATCCATGCGTAAATCCGCAGGAACAAGCCCAGGGGGCTCCTCACGGTCAAATTGGCGGTGCTACCAAACAGCTCCCGGGCCTTGTACTCCAGGGCGTCCAGCAGCTCCACATAGGTCGGCCTGCGGAAGCCCAGGGAGGTTAAGCCCCAGCCTTTTTCGTTCATTCGCTTTTCGCCTCCACTCTGACGGTAGAGCCGTCATACAATGTGCCATAGAACTCCGCCCCGATCTTGCGCCCCTCCACAAGGGGTGTGAGGCTTTCGATTTCCCGGACGTATGGCTCCTGGAAGATAGAGGCTCTGAGCACGTCGTCTGCCTCATCCTCGATGCCGGAGGAGTGCTGTCCCACGATGCGCTCCCATGCTGTTCCATGGGAGGTATCAAGCTCAAATTCGCCCTTCCAGGTGTTCAGATTGTTGCGGATATTCTGCGCGATGGCCTCACCGTCCTCAAGTTGGTCCATGATGCCATCAGCATCAAAGCAGAGGTCCCGGCTTTCCGGGTCCAGCTTCAAAACGGTTATCTTTGCCATGGTTGCTGCCCCCTTAATGTGGCTGAGAGGTAGACCCTCCGCTGTCGCCGGTATGAGTGTGGTGTGCCAGGCTTATCCCGGCGGCGGTGACATCCTCGGTCACATCAGTCCGGCCCGTCTGCTCTGTGTTGCCAGTGTGCTTGATGTCCCCCTTGATCTCGATGTGGTCATGGTGCAGGGCGATGTAGACGCTCCCGCCCTCGGTGGACACGACCAGTGTATCGTCAGGGACACCGGAAATGGGGTTGCTTTTGGGGACGAAGGCCCCGACAAAGATGCCGTCTTCGTCCCCGTGATTGCGCTCTGTATTCGGTTGGCACTCCTGGCCCGCCTCGGCTATGCGGTCAATATCGTGGTCCGCATAGACGATGACGCCCACGTCCCCGGACTTGTACCAGGGGCGGAGGAAGAAGCCCCCGCCCCGTATCATGGCGACGGGGACGCCCAGCACCGGGGGCGGCGTCCGGTAGACGCCGCCGTCCAGGGCCTTGGAAAGAGGCTGAACGTCCACCGTCATGGTGGATGCGTCGAACTTGGTCACCTTGCAGAGGGCGGACACACGGACGCTCTCCAGAAGGGCCTTATTTTCTCGGTTGTCTACGTTGTAGCTCTCTCTGCTCATACCGGCTTTACCTCGATTTCTGTTACCCAGTCCCCGGTCGGATTCCCAGTGTGCCGCCCGGCCTTGATGAGGAACGCGCCGTTCAGGATTCTTTCCTGAATTGTGACGACATCGGCAGCGGCCAGATGGTAGTTGAGGAGGCAGCGCCGGGTGTAGGTCTGTTCCTCAGCCTCGCCGCCGTCGTCTATGGTGGTCTGGTTGGTGACGGGCTCGGTGTCCTCCATCTCATCCGTGGCTTTCAGCAGCCCGGTGGCGGAGGACAGCAGATAGCCCATGTTCTGGCCCTTGGTGGGGTCGTTGATGATGACCGTCCCGTTGCGGATGAGGAAGCGGCTTTTGCAGTCCAGGGTTGCGATCTCTCGCACGACATCCTTGACCTTGCCCTTGCAGACTTTCCCCCGGGGGTAGTCCTTATCCACCACCAGCTCGAAGGTCCCGATTTCCACCCCGAAGATGTTCAACAGGTCTTTCAGGATGGAGCTGGCCTTGCTTCCGGCGGCGTAGGTCTTGTTTACCTCTGATGTCAGCCACTCATCCAGGGCCGTGGCGGCGGTGATGGTGGTTATCCACTCCGTCCCCTGCTGCTTGGAAACGCACCGGGAGACTTTCCCGACAAAGATGCAGCCCAGGTCCCCCACATAGCCTGCGTTGATGATGACGACCATCCCCTTCTTGATCTCGCTCCGGGTGGCCTTGGACAGGTTATGTGCCGTGATCGTGCCCGTGTTCAGCTCCTCGGAATCAACAAACGGGATGTCGAAGGTGAAGTAGAGCTTTGAGAGGTCGTAGAGCTTCGGCCCGATCTGCAAGGTGGCGGCCCGGTCCCAAAACGTCATGCGCTCACCCGCCTTTCGTACAGGTAAAGGCGGACCTGCTTCCCAAAGTTGTCCCAGGTGATTTCGTGGATGCTATCGCCGGACAGGCACAGGGGAATGATGACGGGGATGGGGAATCGCTCATCCTCCACGGAGTTGAACAGGGGACGCCCATACCGGATGACATCCCCATACACCAGCATTTCCCCCGTGGCGGTGATGGACAGGTCCGCCGTAAAGAAGTCTCCCCACGGGTTGTAGCGGATGCAGAAGGTATAGGTCCGGTCCTCCAGCTTCACAGAGAAGTTGTAGGGGACCTTCGACGTGTCCACGTCGATGTACTCCACGGTATTGCTCAGGTCAATCAATTCGCGTCCGTCATCCATGGATGCCCACCCCCTTACGCCGCGCTAAAGGATGCCTGCCTGCGGGAGGAAGGCCCGCCGCTGCTATCCGGCTTGGATGCGTAGCTCTGGACATACCGGGCATAGGCGCTGGAGCTGATGGACTGGGCGGTTGTGGTTTTCAAACCGTCTGCCGTCGTAGCCTTCTTCTGATTTGTCCCGCTGGACCGGGTAGTGTTATTCATGGGGGCAGCGCTCTCGCCGGTGTCGGCGTCCTGGGCGCTCATAAGCTGCTCCCCGGACGCGACATAACCGGCAGACGTGATATTGACGACCTGGAGCTGGATGGTAAAGCTAACACCGGTTTTGTTCTTCGCGGAAATATCCTGCTTCATGCTGATAATGACACAGGAGGAGATGCGGATGCGGCCGGTGTACTCCAGGATGTCTCCTTCTTTCCACATTCGCTTGAGGGTATCAGTGGAAGCACTTCCGCCGATGGTCACTCCAACGAGTGTGTACTTTTCAGGGTCCCGGACAACGTGGTCGTTGATGTTACTCCCATTTTCGATGGGATTGGATGTTGCCTTACTGGAATATTGGGCACTCTCCGCTGAAACAATGCCCGTTTTCCGGGGGTCCAGGCGTACCACACCGCATTTCTTCCCAGTGAGGGTATAAGCCATAGGTGGTCCCTCCTATCGTGCGTGAGCGCCTTGCAGGGCCCTCTTGTGGTATTCTTCCTCTTTCTTCTCACGCCAGAATTGCTCCATCTGGTCGCGGATACGGGCCAGAAGGGCTTCCTCATCGACGCCCCCGCCACCTTCGCCCATCACAATACTGAGCTGTGGGGAGAAGGTAGAGCTGTCTGTGTACTCCACAGCGCTGTTGTTGGTGGTAGAATCGTTGATGATCTTGTCCGTCTGGTCCGCAGGGATGATGGCCGTCCCGCTGGGCAGATAGGCCAGCTCTCCGCCCTCCTCATTCATCCGGGTCCATCCGCCCTCAAAGGACGGCGTTCCGCTGGCGTGGCTCGGGATGCTTGCAGAGGAAATGGACAGTTTGGTGTTTCCCGCCTTATTGGCAGCAACTCCAATGTCCTGGAAACTGGAAACGATGTTCCGGGCTCCCTCCCGGGCGGCGTCCACCATGCGGGACCAGCTATTTTCTGCATCGGAGGCAGCCCGGGCGAAGGTGCTGGAGGCCGCCGTCCCGATGTTGTCCATGGAGCTCTCATAGAAGGTCTGGAGCGCCTTGGAGGATGCCTGCCCGGCGGCGTCCGTGTCCTGCATGGCTTTTGTGATAGACTGGTTGAATGGGGCGGTATTTACCGGCCCCAGCGTCAGAGTGGGCATATCCGGCGGGTCCGGCTCCGGGATAACCGGCTTCTGGACGGTGACAGGCAACTCGACCGCCGTGACCTCCGGCTCGGGGATAACGGGAGTATCCACCGTGACCGGGATGTTGACGGCCTCGACCGCAGGCGGAACAATCTCCGGGACCTCTGCTGTGATGGGGAGGTCCAGGGGCGTGATCTCCGCCGTGAAGTCTGGCAGCTCGAAGGGGGTGGTTTCCACCGGTACAGTGATCGTCGGAATATCCGGGACCTCCGGCGTGGGTATCTCGATGTCCGGGGACTTGACGCTCTCGGTGGCGGCCCCCAGGTCCGTGACGCTGTTGCCCAGCTCCTCCACGGCAGCGCTGCTTTCTTTCGCTCCTCCGAACAGGCCGGAGAAGAAGTCCACCACCTTGCTCGCGCCGTCGGCCAGCCAGCCGACCACCTTGCCCAGGACGTCGCCTATCACGCCTAGGATGTCGCCCACCACGCTCAAGACTGGGGATAGGGCGCTCACGGCAGGGAGAATGACACCGGAAAGTAACTTTCCAGCGGTGGAGATCAGGGACATCAAGGGCGGCAGGAGCGCGGAGATGAAGCTCTGGACCGCAGAAATAATGGGCTGCATCGCCTGAATCAGCACCCCTAAAATTTGGGTCAGGGGCGGGATAACAGACGTTGCTATCTGCCCTATGATCTGGCCGGCCGCAGAGAAGGCTTGGCCGAATACCGTCAGCACTTGAGCGGCGATTTGCTGAATGACGGGGATGAGGGGCTGAATGACGTTGGTGTTCAGTGTCTCCAGGGTGGACAAAAACGGCGGCAAGACGTAGGAAACAAGGCTTTCGACAATCTCGACCAGCGGCGGCAGCGCGGAGCTCGCTATATCGGTGAATACCGAGAGGACCGGCCCGGCAGCACCCACCAGCGTCCCCAGGACGGATGTGACCGACGGAATCAGATTTTGCGCCAGCTCGATCAAAGTCGGTGCGACGCCACCTATCCCGTCGGCCAGCACATCGACAAAGGACAGGAGCATGGGCTCGATGGTGGGCCAGTCGTCCAGAACAGCGCCTATGACGCTCTCGACGGCAGGCGCGAATTTGCCGCCCGCCGTGGTCACAAAATTGGACCACACGCCATTTAGGCTTTTCATGCTGTTGGTGAGCCCGCCGGTCTGGTTGATGGCGGCCTGCTGAATATCCGACGTCTGCTCCAGGATGGCATTTAGCCGGACCTGGGCCATGGCGGCGTCATCCAGCGCGTCGATGTTATCACTGAGCCCCAGGGCCGCCGCGCTCTGTTTGAGGGCCGTCTCATCCAGGGTTACTCCGTAGGCATTGAGGGCCGCCGTGTCGCCCTGGATGGCGCTCTGGACAAGGCCCAGGGCCTCAGCATCGTCCATCGAAAAGGCGTTGCCGAAGTCATAGGCCAGGGACGTGGTGAGGGTGGACAGCTCCTCCGCTGCTTCCCCGGTTATCCCCATCTCCTGGTACATGGATTTGTTTTGCACCATGAAGCTCATAACTTCGCTGGTGCTCCGATGTACCGCGTTGGCGTAGTTATCCACCCACTCGGATGCAGATGTGGAAAACAGGGCGTCAAACTGCTTGGTGGTGGTTTCCGCAGCGGAGAAGGCGTCCAGGGCAGACGCTCCAAACTGCTTTAGGAGCTCGATGCCTTGTTTGATGGCCTCCAGGCCAATGAAGGAAGCGACCACGCTCTTGATGGCCTCGGAGACTTGATTTCCTGCTTCCTCCCCGGCGTCGCCCATTTCTTGGAGGTCGTCCTCCGTATCCCCTGCGGCGTCTCCCAGGTCCTCGGTGCTGTCCTGGGCTCCGCGCAGGGCCTTTACAAGTCCGGTGCGGATGGTCTGGATTGGGTGCTTGAATTTTGTTGCAATATTCTGAGCGCCCTTGACCGTATCGTTTACAAAGGTCTTGACCTTGTTCCGGGAGAAGTCGATTGCGCCGGTCAGTCCGCTTCCAAAACTCTTTGCGATGCTCTGCCCGGCCTCCAGGCCGTCGGCCATAGTTTCTCGGAAGGCGGCGCCCAGGTCCTCAGCCCCTTCCGCTGTCTCCCTGAGCCTGGAGCGAAGGGCCTCAGCGTCTTCCTCGGCGTCGTCCAGTCCCCCACCGAATAGGCGGGCGGTGTCCGCCGCTGATCTGGTGCTGTCGGCCATGTCCTCCATGGCCCCGCTGGTGCGGTCCACGGCTCCGGTGAAACGGTCAGCACCGGCCGCCCCGCTATCACAGGCGGAGACGACGCCCGCGCCCATTCTCTGAGCACCCATCTCGGCTGCGCCTATGCGCTGTTCCAGGCGGTCTAGGCCCTCGCCTAGCTGGTCTATCGAGCCGTCGGCCTCGCTGGTTTCAAACTCGATGCCATATTGCAGCTCTCTCGCGTCGTCCACTGTGTTCGCCTCCTTTACGAAAAACAGGTAGCCTCCCCGCAGGGAAGCTACCTGTTTTTAGCGTTTTTCTTGGCCTCCGGCCTCCAGACGTCAATGTAGAGGATCTTCGCTTGTACTGCTTCGCGGTATTCCGCAAGGTCCATCTGCATCATCTCGGTGTAGGTGACGCCGTTCCCGGACCATACCATGCACCAAAATTCCTTTTTGGCCTTGGCCCGGCGGATGGCCGCCTTTACAGATAGCTCATCCGCGAAGAAACCGCTCGATCTCTGCGATCAGCTTCTCGGCGGTACTCAGGTCTTCCTTTTCGTCGAAGTAGCCCATGCCGTCCGCCTTGACCTCAGCCGGGGAGATCACGCAGTTGCGAAACATACCGTCCATGTACTGGACGCTCTTGCGCTTGCCGCCGCCGGTGTTGCCACACTCATCGTTGAAGTTGTAGTACCAGGACGGGGAAACGCTCTGGAGGGTAAATTTCTGACCGTTGATGGTCACGTCTTTGGTTCTAGCCATATACTTTCTGTACCCCTTTTCAGATAGACTTTTCGGCCTGTTGGGCCAGTTTTTGCCGGGCATGGATTAACGGAAATTCAGGAACGGGACAAAGATGTTGACCTGTTCCCCGCCCACTTCCTTGGAGCGGTTGGCGTCTGCGGGCTTGAGGACCCGGCAGTCCTCCTCGGCCACCTGGACCGCGCCCACGTCGTTGGCGTCGGTAATGGTGACTTGGACCGGGCGCCGCTTGAGGGACAGCTCCCGGACATAGGGGAGGGAGCTGGAGGATTCCATCAGGGTGAAGGCGATGTTCCCGCTCTCGTTGGCGTTCTCGGAGTAGGCAACATCGCCCTTGACGCCGACGGCGGTGGTCACGATGTCCTCATTCCGGGTGATGGTGACAACGCCGTCCGCAGAAAAGCCGGTGATAACCTTCCCATTCAGGATGAGATTGACCTTTCGGGGGTCGTAGGTTGCGACCTCGATGCCGTTTGCATTAGTAGCCATGGTTTACCTCCTTACCGGTTCAGGGTGACGCGCAGGACGCCCCGGACCTTGACGCTGTGAATGGCCCCTTCGAGCTGGGCCTCCCACTCAATATTGGGCATGATGCGATTCCGGGCCTGCTCATCCGTGGCCTCGGCCCGCTTGGGGATGGTGACGGTGTAGATGCCGGAATTGTTCTCCGGGTCCTTGGCGATGATGGACAGAGCTGTCGCCCGGTTCAGGGCAGCATATACGCCGGACGCCACAATGGCGAAGCCCGCGTCGGTGTAGCCGATCTTGGGGTTTTCCATGAAGATGGCGTAGAGGTTTTCCCTCATCTGGTAGGTGATGTAGTCGGCCCCCAGCACGTTGTCGATGAAATTCCCATCGCCGCAAATGCCGTTCTTGACATATTCGTGCTTGTACTCCACCGTGAAGAAGTTGACAAGGTTCTCCTCCAGGATGTCGCGCTCGCTGTCGCGCAGATCGGGCGGGGTGAGGCCGTCGGGGATCTTCCACTTCCAGGTGACAGACTGCGGCCAGAAGGGACCAACACAGCCCAGCCAGGCGGCGTCCGCCCACTCCTCCAGAGGCTTGTCGGTGTAGATCACAGCGCTACGCCCGTGGGTGTTCTTGTAATTCTTGTTGTCGGTCTGGCCGAAGTAGAACTTCCGGTGATCTTCGACGCCCGCACCCAGGGCCGCTTCGGTGGGCTCGGTGCTCTCCGCCCACGCGCAGAGGGCTTCCACGCAGTCTTCGTCGATGACATCGGTGAGGACGATGTAGAAGTCGTCGTCGATGTCCCGCAGGGCCTCCAGAGCCGCGATGAGGTTCTGCGCTTTGGTCACATCCTCCCGGCCACTCTCGACCGACAACTGAGCGCCGGTCAGGCCCAGGCTCACCATGCAGTCCTCATCGGCATACAGGCCGACCGTCTCATCGTACCCGGACACGGGTGTCCGAGTAGTGGACGTGAAGGCCACGGAGCTGCCGTTGATCTCCGCGGTAAATTCCACATAGTCCTCGGTAAAGGCAACGTCCTCAAACAGCCCCGCAAAGCATGTGTCGTCCGTGGGGGCCGCCTCTCCGGTCGTGACCGACACCACAGGCTTACCGCCCAGCTTGGCGTAGTAGGTGGTGGAAGGTTCCAGCGGGGTCGCGGTATTGGCCTCGCTGAAAGTAACGGTGAGAACGGAGGGCTTGCCGCCCTCATTCTGCGGGTTGTCGATGCCAGCAGTGCGGACCTTGCGAATGAGCGTGTCGGCTAGGGTGTGGTCCTGGTTAAATAGCCGGTCAATCTGTTTGGCGATCTTCTTACCGTCGAACGCCTGCTTGATGAGCTCCAGGTCGTTGTAGGTCTTCATCTCCGCCTTGCCCTCGGTGGAAAGCACCAGGATGTCAAGGCGCTCCGCAGGCTTGATCTTGGCGTCAATGGCGGTATAGACTTGGATGTCCTTACTCATAGCGGATTCACTCCTTTTTCGGTATGATAGTGGTGTGCTGAACTGTTTGAATAGTGCGGGTGTCGGTCCGGGTGTACCGGATGCGGACGTCGAAGCCCTTCCGCCTAGATTCCTCATCCACCATAAGGGTGGAGCGGTCTTGGACCGGCCCGACATCCACGATACAGATGCCTAGACGGGCAAAGTCATCGTATCCTATCTGCTTGAAGAAGCCCACGGCCTTGTCGGCCAGCTCCTCCGCCTCATCTGCGCCGCTGATCTCCTCCCCGTCATCCTCTACGCGGTTCTCGCTGCAAAGGGTGAAGGAAAAGGTTGCAGAAGGCATTTCCGTTCGGTCCTCCAGGAGTTCCATGGGGTCCTCGGCATCCCGGTTGGTGATGTCCCCCAGCTCCCCACCACCGGAGTACGGGGACGTGACAGAGTAGATGCAGAAGGGAGGGACCGCCTCCGGCTGTGCCTGATCAGAAAGGATAACCGGGATTTTCAGGTAGCTCCACAGCAACTTCACGATCTGATTTCTCAGGAAAACAGGTGTCACTTCGGCTTACTGCCCCCTTTCTTTTCGACCATGTAGCGCTTCATGGAGTGAATTGGGCCGTGGGTAAGCTCCTGTTTGACGGTGTAGACCTGATCGTCATAGCCGTCCCGGAACTGTGCCCCAATTTCCAGCGTCTCGCCGTTGGTATAAACCTTTTGGACGTTGATGGTGGATGTCCCGCTGTCCATGTACTGCAAGTCCTCATTGTTCATAGGCATGACTACACCCTGGAAAGGAACCTCCACAGGCTTACCACCGGTGAACTGGCCGCCCTTCTCGGGGTCATACCGCCCTTCCTCTCGGGTGATGCGGTACATGGTGTGCAAGAGGTTCCGGGGGAGCTTAGGGCCGCGCAACGATCTCATGACTGACCGCCTCCTTCCACTTTGTAGGCGATACTTCCTATCAGCCGCCCAGTATCATAAAGGGGCTGCTGCTGGGTGGTGGTGAGCTGAGTTATCTTGGACTTCGGAGGCTCCAGCCCGGCGTTCATAAACTGACGGGTCATGTTGGTGGCGATGCGCCCCACATGGTCCGCCGCCTCCTGGGCCGTCCAGCCCTTGCGGATGATATTGGTGACGGCCTCTTTGCAGGCCGCAGACAGCTCCGCCCGGCCTGCATCGAAGCTGGCCCGGATGAAGCTGCGCTCGGGGATGTTGACGCTCTTGACCAGCATATAAAGCCAGTCATAGTCCCTCGGGTCGTACTCGCTGCGGGTGCTGATCGTACTTGTGACCGTCCGGTGGTCCTTGCTCCTGGCCTTGCGCTTGCGGGGCCGAACAAGGAAACTCACCCCCGGCTGACGCCCGGGGACCCACTCCAGGTCGTTGAAGGACCGGGGGCTCCCCGCCTTCTTGGCCTCATCGGTCAGCGGGATGGTGAGGTTTCGGACGTTCTTCGCGGTGATGGTCGCCCCATACTCATGCACATGGGCAATCATCAAAAGGTCGCTCTCGGCGTCCCCCATGATGCCCACATGAATTTGCATGGAGCGAAGGGCGGCCAGCTCCCGCTTGATGCGGTCCAGCTCCGGTCGGACGGTATCTCGCAGGACCCTCATATCACCACCGCCTGTAAGCAGAAATGACGGACTGCCACGTCCCGCTGATCTCCTTATCGAAGGTCCAGGAGACGTCGGAGATGCTAAAGGCGGCCAGCCCGGCGGCGTCGTGGTCCATGATAGACCACTGTTG
Source organism: uncultured Flavonifractor sp. (assembly GCA_947346365.1). Taxonomy (GTDB): domain Bacteria; phylum Bacillota; class Clostridia; order Oscillospirales; family Oscillospiraceae; genus CANAAV01. The sequence continues at coordinate 103,057 of CANAAV010000006.1, read as the reverse complement.
CGCGATCATGTTCCAGAGAACGGCCTCCAGGTCCGCCGGGAAGTCGGACGGCTCCTCATCGGTGGCGTCCTTGGGCAGGATGTACCCTGCTGTGTACTCCACCAGCAGATAGCGCCGGGGGGCGATGTAGTCCCGGGCCAGACCTCCGATGTGCCCGTGGTAGGTCCAGCCGTCCTCCCGGTAGACCACGCCGATGTGGCCGTCGTCGTCCCAGTAGTAGCCGTCCAGCTCCACGTCATTGTCGGTGTCTGTGATCTTGGCGATCTTTCGGATGGGGTACTGCTCCAGGACAAGCCGCTGCGTCCCGGGGGCGGTATAGCGCTCCCGGTAGTCCCTGCGGCCCAGCTTCCGGCCTAGCGTGGTTTCCAGCCACGCAGACGCGGCGTTAATGAGCTGAGACAGAGCCGCGTCCCGCTGCGGGTCCTCAGTCTCCAGGTCGATGCCCATGAAGACCTTGACGGCTTCCAGGGTGGTGAGGGCGTTTTCCCTCAGAGGGATTTTGAAGACGGGCTTCTCCGGCTCCTCCGGCTCCACAGGGATGTCGGGCTCGACCGGCTCCACGTCATTGATGGATTTTGTGCTCATGGCAGGCCCTCCCGCTTCGTTTTAGGCAGGGGGCGGGCCCTCCCCGCCCCCTAATACTCAGTCATCCTCGGACGGCTCCTCCGGCCTCTCAGGACCCTTGCCGTCGGTCTTCGGCTTCTTGGGGTCCTGGCCGGGGCCGGTCTTCTTGTTGCTGCTGGGCCCGGCCTTCTTGGCGGGCGTGAACATATTAGCCATAGTGGCCTCCTTACTGGTGGGTCGGGTGGTCGGTGGCGTCGCCCAGGACCAGCGCCCCGGCCTCGCCGCCGGTGACGGTGATCTTGACGTACTCCTTGCACCCGATCAGATCGATGTTCAGATTGGCGACAGCCTCCGCCTCCGCCTCGTTGACGATGAGGGCGTTGCCGTCCTTATCCATCTTGTTGTCAATGAACAGGCGGGTATCGGGGACCGGCGCAAAGGTCCCGTCCTCAGTGTCGGAGTGCTCCACCTTGACAGTGGCGGTGGCCCCAGCGGCCACGGTCACAGCCAGGACCGCGCTCTCATAGCCCAGGCGGGCGGTGACGCTCCCGCTCTCGAAGGGCAGGACGGTCACAGTGTCGAAAAGTGCTCTTTTCATGTTGGCTCCTCCTTCTTAGAACGCCTTGACGTTCTTGATATAGACAAAGCTCTCGACATGGCGGACGCCGATGTCGTCGTACATGAGGGCGCGAGTGCCGGTGAGGTTTTCCTCGAAGGCGTTGTGCTGCACCCCGTCCTCATCGGTCCAGCTACCCTCCAGGGTGGTGAACGTCTCAAGGCCCATCTGGTCGCCGATGAGCATATCCGCCCAGTTGCCGAAGAAGATGTCAGTAAGACCCTCCTTGGTCCACGGAATCTGGTTGGTGACGGCGTAGGGGATGCCCAGGAACTTCCCGCCGTTCATCTCCTCGCGGTACAGATAGTCGCCGGTGGTGGTCTTGAGGTTCATCAGGTAGGCTTCCATGAAGCTGTTGAAGGCCCAGCCGAGCGCCTGATCGTCCACGTTCTTGCTCATTACCAGAGCCTTGATGTAGACGGGGAAGTCAGCAGTCACCTTGCCGGTGGCGTCCGCATACTGGGCGTCCATCTTCTTGGCGTCCACGATCTCGATGCCCTTGGTGTTGGCGATGCCGGTGGGCTGAAACTCACCGCCAGTCCCATACAGGCCGCCCCAGTCAAGGCCGAGCTGCATCCGGCGGGACAGATCGGCGGCAAACATCTCATCAGCGCTGTACTTGGTGGACATGATGAGCTCGCGGGTCTGCGGCACGATGGCCTCCAGCCGGTGGGCAGACAGGCGCAGGTTGCCGAAGGAAGGCTGAGTGGTCCCGATCTTGCGGGCCTCACCGCCCCACCGGGCGCGAGTGCCGGACGTCATCCGGGGGATGTTGAGGTTGCCCGTCTCCAGGGGGATGGTGCGGGCTCCCAGCTCCTTGATGACAGTCTTGTTGTAAAGCAGCTCGATGATGTCGTCGGTGTAGACCTCGGGGATGAGGAAGCCGCCGTTCACGGGGTTGGTGGCAGACAGGGCCTTGAACTCCCGCTCCATAGCGGCGTCATCGTAGTGCTTCCGGGCGTAGAAGGCGGCCCGCTCCGGGTCGTTCCGGCCAAAGACATCCAGGCACTTGATGGCCCGGGCAAGCTGGACCATGGGAGGGATGGTCTTCTGCTGCTTGCGGGCGCCGTTGCGGGCGCCGCCGTTCAAGAACACGTCGGCGTACTTGCGCTGGGTGGGGGCAGGCCGGGCGGCGGCCTTGGTCTGGCGCTTCCGGGCAGGGGCGGACTTCCGGCGCTTGGCCTCATCGTCCGCGCCGTCCTCCTTCTCCTCGGGCTCCTCCTCGCCCTCCTTGCACTCATCGTCGGGGTCGTCGCTCATGCCCTCATCGGAGGTGGCGGCCAGCTCATCCAGCATGGCGGCGGCCTCCTGGAGAACTTCCTCGGCGGTGATCTCGCCCACGTCCTCCTCGCCCGCCTCCTTGCGGGACTTGTGCTTCTCATCGACGGCCTGGACAGCCTGCTCGATGATAGACATGACATCGCCGGTGGTCACGCCCTCCAGGGGGGCGTCGCCAGTCAGCTCATCGCCGTCGCCGCCCATAGCCTCCTTGACAGCGCTCTTGATGAGGTCCTTGAGCTCATCGGTGCCCATCTTCATGGACTTGGACTGCTGCTCGGACTGCTGGGCCTTCGGGGTCTTGGCGGCAGGCGCACCCTTGCTGGTGGCCGCCTTGGTTTCACGGGTTACAGGTTTTGCCATTTTGAATGTCCTCCTATCAGAAAAAGATTTCAACGGTCGGTTTTTGCTTGCTTGCCTCCGGCTTATGTTCCGGGGGCTTGGTGTGGTTGTTGGATTTTGCCGGGGGTCCCTTGTCCTGCGCCTCGGTGATGATGCCGTCCAGCATCTTCGCGGCCTGCTTCATGGCGGCGCTCGTTTCCTTTAGGGCCTTGAGACGGGCAGCGCTGATTTTGCGACCGGCCTTGATGTCGGTCACAACGTCCTGCGTCATCGCCTCCACCCGGGCAGCTACCTCGCCCCCCTTGTAGTCGGTGATGACGGCCTCCTCGTTCATGGCCCAGGTGACGACGCTGATCTCCCACAGCTTGACTTCCTTGAGATGCCGGATGCCCTCAGCGTCATACTCGAAGGTCACGGGGTCGTAGCCGATGGAGAGCTCGCACAGAACGCCGTCCTGAATGAGAATCTTGACATCCTTGCCCAGCGTGGTGTCGCTGATCTTGGCTTTCAAGAACAGGCCCTTGGCGTCTTCGCGGAGCTCCAGGGGTACACCAATGGGAAGCAGCGATTCATTATGGCCGGACAGGATTTTTACCCTTCCGACGCCTTCGGCGATTGTCTTCGTGAAGGCTCCCGGCTCGATGATGTCGCCGCCACTGTCGATGTTGGAGAAGACCGCGCCGTACCCGGAAAATACTCCGCTCTCGGTGTTGATGTCCTCCAGCTCGAAGTCGATGGTCTTGACCTCTGTTTTTCCGCCTCTATGCTTCACTCCCCTGGATAGGGAACGCTCCCAGGCGCTTTTCCCCACGCGCCCGGAATAGTAGGACGGCGACACTCGCAGGTTGTTTACCGCAAGCATCGCCGTCATTGTGGGGTCGTCATCGGTGAGGTTGGTCCCTCTGGCCTTCCGGCCATGCCGCAGCTCGGCGTTCATCCCGTCCACCAGGGCAGACAGGGGGAAGTTTTCCTGGGCGAAGTCAATGCCCAGGTCGCGCAGCGCCTTGGCGGCGTGTTCCTCGGTGAATTTCATGGCTCACCGCCTCCTATCGGTTGTAGGTCACATAACAGTGACACTTGATGGTTTCCTTGGCCGGTCCGTCCGGGTCACAGGGATAGCGCAGGCCGTTGGAGAAACGCCCGTCGATGGGGACTGTCTCACCGTCCATGGCGACGTGGTTGGGCCCTCCATCCTTGCCGTCCCTGGGGTGCTTCTGCGGGCGGTGATGCCAGGTCTTGGTGGCGGCGCCGGTGCTCCGCATCATGTCATAGTGTCCGGTTTCCAGGGTCGTGATCGTCTCCTGATCTGCGATCAGCCGGGCCCGGCTCTTGCTCTGGATTTCATGCTCTTGCATGATCTCCTGGGCCATGGCCTCCCGGCTGATACCTGCATCAATGCCATTTATGACAATGCGGGCGATGTTGGCCTTGGTGGTCTGCGTGACGTGAGCGACGCGGGATGCGCCCCTCAGCTTCGCATGGCTCAGGAGCTCAGGACGGTCCACGCCTCGGAGGCCATAGGCTTTGTATGCTACCTCCACGCCTGCGGCGTAGGTGGATTTCCACAGGGGCTTGAAGATGTCTTCCAGGGCCTTTTCCTCTCCACCCCAGTCGATGAGGCCGCCCAGGAAGGACGATACCAGAGACTTTTTCTCCTCATCGCCCATAGAGCGCCACGCCTCGGCGTTCTCTGCGAATTTCTCTCCCAGGTAGGGGTCCAGCACATCCCACACGGTCCAGTCGGCCTTCTGGCCGCCCTCCAGCGAGGATTTCAGGCTTTCCCGCTGCTTGCGGAAAAACTTCATGGTGGCGACCTCAAACCGGGCCCGGTGCTCCTTCTGAGCGGCCATGAGGAGGTTGGCGATGTTCTTGACACGGGCCTTCTCATCGTCCGGCCCATCGGCGTCCTTATGCTCCAGGGACAGCTTCGCCGCAGCGGCCTCCGGGACGATCTCCAGGTCGCCGCCTCCGGCGGGCTCATCATCCCAGGCCCCGCCGGGCTCCTCCATCAGCTCGGCCACGACTTCGGTGGGGTCGTCGTCTGCATTGATGTAAACATCCGTCATGGCAATCTTGAAGACGTTGCCGCCGCTCTCCAGGGGCTCCCGGCCCAGCAGCTCCCGGGCCTCATCCTTCATCAGCAGTCCGGCGTTCCAGCCGTCTATTGCCAGGGCCTTGTCAAACTCTTGGGACCGGGGGATGATGTCATCGAAGTGCCACACCAGACCAGGGCCGAACAAGGGGAGGATTTGGGTATTGATGGCCTCCTCCCGGCGGCCCAGGCGCGGGGTTAGGACGTTCTGCGCGTAGATGTACTGAGCCGCGTCTGCCGTCGCCCGGTTGCTGTTCTCGGTGATGCCCATGATCTCGCGGGGGACGCCAAAATGCTCAAGGACGGCGTTTCGCAGGAACTCGCGTCCCTGCATCATGTCCATGTCCCGCATATTCTCTGCCAGCTTGGTGACGGTGACATCGCCGTCGATGGTGGCGATGCCGTGGCTGTTGAAGGGACCACGGAAGCGGGCTTGCCACTCCTCCTGAAAACGCTTCCTCTGGTCCGGGTTGCTCTTTGGCATGGAGATCAAGGTCGCCGGTGTGGCGTCGTTGTAGAAGAATTTCTTTTGAAACTTCGCCGCATACTCATCCGTCTCGACCTCATCGGCCAGCGCCTCAGCAGCGCCCAGGCCGCGCTTGTAGGGGTCCAGGGGGTTTAGGTCCTTCATGTAGAAGACATCATCCACCGGGATTTGCCGGATGAGCCCGCCGGTCGTCCTGATCTCGTAAAACGGATGCTCCAGGTACGGCGTCTGCTGGACCCAATGGGTAGGCAGGGGCCACAGCTCCGCCGGGCGGCCCAGGGCGTCAAACTCCATCAGGAAGTAGCCTTCCCCCTTGAGCTCAAGGTAAATCTGGAGCAGGCGCCAGCAGGAGGCGGATGTCATCTCGTACAGGGGGTTTGGCCTCTGCATGAGGTACAGGAAGGGGTGCTGTGTGATTTCCACTTCCTCCCCGGTGTTTTCGTCGGTGCGATAGAGTTTCCCGGGGACGGTGGACAGATCGGAGGCGATGCGGTCCACCACAGCTAGGCGCGGATTCTTGCTGAAGGTTTCAAACCACTCTCGCGTGTTCCGCTCCGGCGGGGTGGTGTAGCGGGGTATCATAATGCTTACTTCCCCGCCTCGGTATTGCCGGGCTACGCCACGGCTACGGCGGGAGAAAATCGGCATGGTGATTCGCCTCCTTTTCGGGTTATATGAGGGACCAGGTGGGCAACAGCGGGGCGTACAGGGCCAGGGCCAGGGCGTCGCCCATATCGGGGGAGGACAGGCCACGCTTTTTCATGGCCTCCTTGCGCTCCAGCTCGATCTTGCCCGCGCTGTTCACCACATACTTTCGGTTGGAAATCTGGCTGATTTGCTTATCGTCCGGCCACAGTTTGATGCTCTGGACACGCAGGGCTTCCCGGACCGCACCCCACATGACGCCGGTGCTGTTCTGATACTCGATAGGGTCGTCGTCGCTGACGGTCCCGCCCTCGCCCCCAAAATGACACTCCACGATCTCCAGGACGAAGGGGGGAGGGGTGTCGTCGGGGTCAGCGCCTTCGTACTTGTCCTTCCTCCAGGCTTCGACCTCATTGACGATCTGGTCCTTGAGCTCGCTCAGGCGATCATAAACGCCCACGCCCAGGCCGTCGCAGTCGATCTTCACATGGACCGCTGCCCAGGGCTGGAGGCGGGCGTATTTCTTGATGAGCTGCACCGCTTTACCGGTCAGCTCCATGGTATCGTTGTGGTGGTAAATCTCCGGCTGCTCTTGGACCCGCTTGTCCAGGACCGGGGATAGGACGCTGCTGTCGTCGCCGTACCGGGCAACGTCGATGCCAATATCCACACGGCCAGCCCTTTCGATGACCGGCGCCTTGGCCTCGCTCGCCTTCTCCGCCCACTCCATCGGGATGAAGCTGTCCGGCAGGGCCCTCGGGAAGTCCCCGGCCACACGGACCCGGAAGACGTCGCTGTCCTCACCGAACATATCAATGATTTTATCGATGAAGTCCTGATCGACCCTGCTGCTATCCCGACCGTCAACGTGGATTGTGTTGTAGGCGCTGCGGCTCTTGTGGAAGCTGTCATAGAAAAAGCCGGTGATCTTCGTGGGGTTGCCACACATCACCAGCCTTGCGCCCTCGGTGGACAAAGCGCCGAGTACGGGCTCAAATATGTCATCGCTGACGCCGGAGGCTTCGTCGATGATGTAGAGAACATGGTCCGCATGGAAGCCCTGGAGGGCGTCCGGCTTAACCGCCGTCCGGCCTACTGCAAACCATTCCTCGGGGTGGCCTCTCATGTAGACCTTTTCTTTGGTCCATATAAGCTCCTTGGACAGCGCCGGGTTGGACCTCAGCCACTTGGCGATTTCTGCCCACAGGATGTCCCATAGCTGATGTTGCGTGGGGGCGGTACAGGGTATCTTTGGGTAGGGGCGCGTAGTCAAAAACCAGATGGCAAGCCAGCTCTCCACCGCGCTCTTGCCGATGCCGTGTCCGGAGCGTACAGTCGTCATGGGGTAGCGAGCGACGCTGTTTAGGATTTCCCGCTGGTTGGTGTCCGGCTTCGCAAGGATGATGTCCTCCACGAAGTCCACGGGGTTGTCTGCATAGTAGAGAATGGCGTCACTTGTCAGTGTCACCGTTTCGCCTCCTCTCCCATGCCTCGGAGATCACGTCGGCCAGGGTTGACGCGCTTTCTGCGCTGCCCCTCTCCGGGTCACTCTCTCGGACGATCTCCACCCGGTTCTCGCGCTCCAGCTTGGTGGCCTCCCTGAGCATCGTAACCAGGACCCTCGGGTCGATGTCCTGGGGCTTTGTCGCGGCCAGGGCGGCCAGCGCTTTGTCCTGTAATTGCAGGGCTATGGAGATGTGGCGCTCGGCCATTTTCTTTTGCTTCCTGACCGCAGCGGCGTGGGCCTTTCTCTGGATGTCGGCGTCATAGGCAGCGGCCCTCTCGACCCATCGGTAGGTTGCGCTCCACCTACTGATTAGCTGCCTACTTTTTGCCAACTCTTTGCCTACTGCCTGTTGGCTCCTTTCGTCCCCCAATTTCAGGTAGACCATGAACGCCTCATAAGCCTTCGCGCTCTCGCCCTCTTGGCGCTCCCACGGGTTGGTATCGCTGCGCTTCGACATTCCGGTCTACCCTCCCTTCGGAGCAGGGGGCCGTTACTTAACGGCTATCCACCCGCAGAAATTCAGGCAGCGCCAGAACATCCCGACCTCGCGGAAGCCAGCCGTCCGCAGCATATCCACATTCCACTCAGGCTTGAGCGGGGACAGCACATTTTCCAGGCTCCGCCGCTTCTCCATGATCTGCTCCTCCGTGTATCCGTTCTCCCGCTTCATTTCATAGTACATTTGTACCATAAGCTCATCCAGGTTTTCGCTCACGACCTTCTCGACCAGGATGAGCGCCCCGCCGGGGACCAGACCGTCATAGATGTCGGAGATCATCTTTTGCCGGTACGACGTGGGCATGAACTGGAGGGACAGCACCGACAGGACCAGGCTTGCGGGGTCTGCGAAGGGCAGGTGGTCCCACAGGTAGCCGGGCCTCACGGTAACGCTCGGCTCATCCATGAAACGCTGCCGGGACGCCTCCACCATGGCGTAGGCGCTGTCGATCAGCAGGAAGTCATTCTGGTCCCGGTATTTCTCCACGAACGGCTCCACGGCCAGGCCGGTGCTGCACCCTACGTCCACGACCAGAGTATCGGGGCGGATGAAGCGCTCACCGGCCTTGTAGACCAGGGCCCGCATGGATTTGTAGTCCGGGATGCTCCGCTCCAGCATATTGGCGAAGCAGGCGGCCACATCCTCGTTGAACTCCCATTTCTCTCCGGGCTTCACGTTATCCCTCATTGGTGACATCTCCTTTCGGCGGCGGGAGCTTGATGCCCAGCCGGTGCTCAAAAGCCTCCCGGGCTCTCTGTGACAGTCCCATGCGGGTCCCGTCAGGATAGGGGAGCTCAAACTCGAAGTCCAGGGCGGCGGCCAGGGCCCCGGGGTCCAGGACCGGCTTCTCGACTTCCATGTACCAGAATTTGTCTATCAGCTCCAGGCGGCGGACCTTCGAGAAGCAGGGGGCGAAGATGGCCCGCATCTCCTCCTCGGTGTGGCCCTTCTGGACCTTCGGGTGGTTCCCCAGGTCCCCCATGATGGTGTTGGGCTCATAGTCGAGGTCGAAGGTCAAGGTCTTCTCCGCCGTGACGTACTTCTTCTTGGTGTTGATGAACTGTGGGGCCTTGTTGGATTGGCACCAGCAGACGGTCATCCCTCCGGGGTAGCACAGGGCCGCCGCGATGACGGCGATCTGCTTCCGGTCCTCCATGAAGGGGACGCTGTTGAACACGCTGGAGATGAAGACGGTGTTGAACTTCCTCCCGTCCTCGACCTCATCCAGGAAGCGCCGGGCGATCTCCAGGCTTTTTTCCTTGTGGATTTTCTCTCCCACGGTCACGAAGTAGGGCTCGAAGACCGACACGGTGATGCCCGCCTTCCGCAGCGTCCGAGTGTTGTTCAGTTTCCCGGCTCCAAAGTCAACCACGCAAGAGCCATATCGGCGGCGCCACGCCTCCAGGGCCGCACCTTCTAGGATGCAGAAGTCCCGGCCTCTGTTCTTCGGGAACACGCCTTTGAAGAAGCCGTCCCCCAGGGCGGCGTTTCCGGCCTCATCCGTCTCCCGGGTGTTTCTCTCCCGCATAAAGCTGTTGTAGCGGAGATCGTCCGCATAGGTGCTTTTCATGTCGAAGTCCATGGAGAGCAGGTTAAGCATGGCGGACGCAAATTCCTCCTGGGCCTTGCTGATCTGGACGCAGGGGACCACTTTCCGCTTGGCCTCCGCCGCTGCCTGGAGGCGGCCTATCCCGTTTATGACGTTCCCGTCCTCTCCGACGACGATGGGCATGAAGCACCGGATTCTCCGCTCCAGGGATTTTGCAAGCTGCTTGGTGTGGGTGTCAAAGCCCCGGTGATTCAGCTTCGCCAGTTTCACGGTGTCCATACGGCGCAGGCCAGTGACGCAGGGGAAGGATTCCGGGCTGTCGGGCTCGATGTCCGGCAGGGTGTCGGTCATGGCCGCGATGTCCATATCGTACAGGCGGCGCTTGATCTTCGCGCAGGTGTCTTGTTTTTGGAGGTCATTGGTCGCCCTGTTGAACAGGACGTTGACCGCCTTCCGCTCTCCCAGCTCCTTGCCGCTGACGTACTCCACTGGTATCTGAGTGAAGCCCATGCGGGTGGCGACGGTATGACGCTGGTGGCCGCTCAGGATTTCCCCGTCATCATCCGCATAGATGGGAAGTAGGAAGCCCAGCTTGCGGAGCGACATCTCGGTGAGGGCCAGGCGCTTTTCGTCATTGCGCCTGGGGTTATAGTCCGACGCTTTCACGGCGTCGATGGGGACCAGTTTAATCATTTTCCAGAAGCCTCCGTTTCATTTCTGCGGCGATCTCCTTCTCATCGAAGATTCCGCTATCCCGGATTTGCTCCAGCAGGCGCTTATACCGGTATACCTCGATCTTGAAGTTGAGATGGCCGATGCGGATGATTGTCTGGTTGAAGGCGGGCTCATCCTCACCGGCGGCGTCTTCCTCGGGGTCCTCGGGCTCTCCATCCTCCTCGGCGTCGGGGTCATCTGCGCCGAAGGGGTCGTCGTCGCCTTCCGGCCAGTCATCCGGGTCCGGGGTGTTCTCCAGGTGGCGGTACACGGCCAGCTCATCCGGGTCAAAGCCGGTTTCAAACTGGACCACATCGTCATCGCGGAGAAGATCGCCCAGCTTGTCGGTATCCCAGCGCCCCTCGATACGATTCAGGGCCAGGCAGAGCTTCATCTCCTTGCTCTCATCCGGCTGGTCGATCACGGAGCAAAGGACCTCAGTGACGCCCATGTCCCGCAGGACGGTGAGCCGCTGGTTTCCACCGATGCAGCGCATATTGTGGATGTTTACCACCGGGGGCTCGACCATGCCGTGGTCCTCCAGGCTCTTGCGGAGGCGCTTGTACTCCTCGGTGCCGGGCTCGATGTCCTCCCGGGGATTATAGGGGGCCGGGATGATGTCCGCCAGCTTGAGGGTTTCAAACCTGGTTTCAAATTTCATCGAAAAGCCTCCTTTTCAGCTCATCACAGACAAGGGCCTGGGTGAAGCCCACCTTCTCCCGGACGTCTGCCATCAGGTCCTCAAATTCTGCCTCATCCAGAGTAAACTTGAAGTCGCCCACCTGACACTTAATGCCGTCGGTGTCGTCCTCCTTCTTTCCCTTGGCCGGGGGCTCCTCATCGTCGCCGTCCAGTTCTCCACGGATGTCGCCCAGCAGATCATCAATGTCCTGCTCGGTGAAGCCGGTAGCCAGAAGGTTTTCCCCGTCCTCGGTGAGCTGCTGAAGGATTTCAGACAGTTGGCCGTAGTCCCATTCGCCGTCCAGCTTGTTGAGGGCGATGCACAGGGCCTTGGCCTGGGCCTCATCCAGGTCCACCACCACGGCGTTTGTCTCCGTCTCCCCGGCGGCCAGCAGAACAGAGAGGCGCTGGTGTCCGCCGATCAGGCAGTTGTCCCGCAGGTTGACGATCAGGGGCAGCACCAGGCCGCTTTCGGCGATGCTCGCGTCCAGGGCCTTGTACTCTTGATCTTTCTCGGTTAGTTGCACTCGGGGATTGTACGGGGCGGGCTTGATGTCCGCCAGTTTGACAATCTTTGTCTCCACGCTTTTGTCTCCTTTCGGTGAATATAAAAAGCGGGGCGCACTTGGCGTCCCGCTCTCTGCTGGATTTAGAACAAGCTACATTGGGTACATACCGGCTCCATGGGGAGCGCTGTCCCGCGCCCCTTGATGAAGACATCGTAGGGGGCAGCGGCGATATTGTACCGGCGGTACATGGTCCGGGTCCTGGGGTTGCTCTCTACCGCATAGTAGAGAGTGCCGTCCGTCCCATGCCGGGGGAAGACAAAGCGCTTGAGGGCGCTCTCCTTGAAGGCAGGGGGCTCGGCGTCGATGTCGTTGAAGTACCACTCCCCCGGCTGCCAGCCGGTCTTCCGGCGGATGTTCTCCATCGTCTGCTTCATCTGGTAGTCCGGCCGGGCGGTGATGATGATGACATAATCATCGCGGATAGCCTCGATGAGATCGGTGCGATACTCCTCCGCCTGCATCCGGCGGGCGAAGGGGCGCAGATAACGGGTGTCCATCTGGTTCCCCACAAGGGTATAGTTCAGGTCCAACAGGCAAATTCTTTCCATGGTGATGTCTCCTTTTCGGTTAGTTATTCCGCACTATAATTATACCACTTTTTCGTGTCGTTGTCACAGGTTTTTGCAAAAAAGTACGGATTTTTGAAACGAAAAGCGGTCTTGCGCTTAACGTGCAAGACCGCCCTCGGAAAGAGGGATTTGCCTGTCCCCAATAATCCTATTGTGGAGTATTATAACACAGGTAAATTGCACAAGTCTATTGCACGTTTTTTGCACCGGTAAATTGCAATCTCAGCTCACGGCTTTTGCCCCGTAAAGCCACACGCAGAGGCGTTGCACCAGCCTCTTGCGGTTCCTCCAGACGGTGGAAGTATCACAGTGAATGTCGTCCGCGATCTCCTCATCTGTCAAGCCCTCGATGTACCGTCCGGTGACGGTTTTGACATATTCATCGTCGGCGATGATGGACAGGGCCTTTTCCATGCGCTCGATCTCATATTCATCCGCAGCGATGGTGGCCTCCATATCCGTGACCACGGCCTCCAGGATTTCTTCCGGGGTCAGCCGGACGCTGCTTTTGCCAAATCGGGTGATGCTCTTGCTCCGGCTCCTGGGGCCGTAGGTCTTGATCTCCTCCAGGCGCTCCCTGTCATCCTCCAGCTTTTGGCGGAGGGTGGGCAGGGCATAGAGCCGACGCTCGGTGTCCTTGAAGGCGTTGCGGGTGGACCGCTCCGCAGACAGGCGACCGGCCTCCAGGCCCGCGTCCACCGCCTTCTTGATGATCTCCTCGATGCTGGGTGTTTTCTTCCCCACTGATTTGTCGCCTCCCTTGCTATGTTATTCCGGGGTTGGCCGCTCCCCACAAGGGAGGCCGCCCTATCACTTGCTCATGCTCTCGGCCTTCGCGCACTCAGGGCAAAGGTCCACCCACTCGCCGCCCTCATCCCGTGATGTCTTCCACCCGGCCCGGCGCTTGGCCTCCACGGCGTCCATGAAGCTCTCCTCGGCAGGGAGCTCCGTCTCGCAGCCGTCGCAGATCGGGGTGAAGAAGCAGCGGAAACGCTCAATGCTCATGCTGTCACGTCCTTTCCTACCGCCGCCGGATGAACGGACAGTGTACGCCCAGCCAGATCGGGGGCTGGGCGTTCCCGATGACGGAAAACCACATCCGCCCAGTGAACAGCAGCTTGATTCTCTCCCACAGGGTCAGCTTCCAGCAGGAAATGACCTGTCCCTCCCCAACGAAGGCGGGAAGGTTGCCCACCTTGTCCTCCATGCCTGGAGGCGGGAGGAAGGTATGGTTTTGCTCTCGGAACGGTACGGGGGTCACGGCTCATCCCTCCCCATGATCGCGTCCAGCAGTCGGCGCCACAGGCTCCGCCGGGGAGGGGCCGGGGCCCAGTCGGCGTCCTGGACCTCCAGGGCGTCCGCCTTCTCCTCCATGGAAAGAACTCTAAATTCCAGGGCGTGTACCCGCCCGTTCATGTATTCGAGCTTTTCCTCCAGCTTACGGAGACGCTTCTCCCGCCGGGCGCTCATTTGTGGGCCTCCTCCATCAGCTCGGCCAGCCGCTCCTTGGCAGCGGTCAGGACGGTGATGGTGCGTTCCGCTCTCTCCCGGGCCTCCGGGAGGAGCTGCCCGGCTCCGGGCAGGACCTTCTTGACGATCATCTGAGCGGACGGGCTCATCTGAGCCGTCTTCTTCTGTTCCTCGATGAGGGACTGGAGATCGCCCAGCAGCTTAACATCATCGGCGAATTTACTCATCCTGCGCTACCTCCTCCGGCATCTGGTAGAGCTTCGGGGGTTCGAACATGAGGGGTTGGACGTAGGCGTTGACCGTGAGAGACGGGCCACCCGCGACCCTGATGTAGCTCGCATACTTCGCGGCAATTTCCGCCACGATCTCCACGCAGCGCTCGGCTTTCGCATAGGACCCCAGCAGGGTCATAGCGCCGTTCCGGTCCTCAGCCATCACGTCGCCGCCAGCAGCAAAGACGCGGATGACTTGGTTTGTGTTGACCAACCCGGTCTTGGATTGTGTCATAATCAGCATAGCATTTCCTCCTAAATGATTCCGTGAAACATGGCGCTCCTCACGTCGATGTAGCTCTCCATGTGGTGCTTTTTCAACGCCTCGATCTGCTCAATACTCTGCGGCTCCTTCTCATAGGCCCTTTCGACCAGCTCGCAGTCCTCCATGCGGGCCATGGAAGGAAACGGGTATCCACAGGGAATAAGGGTCTTGAGATCGCGGTTGACGCCGCAGACCACCCATCTCTCCCCGGTGGGCTTATGCAACACCGTATCGTTGGGGCGAATATCGGTTCTTTCGTTCACGCTCTGTCCCCTCCTTCCATCAGCTCAAAGTAAAATACCACATGATGCGGTTTCGGCTCCACCAGGCCGAAGCGGACGGCGTTCCGATAAGTCACGCTGTCCCGGGCCAGGGCATAGGGCATATTCTCCACCAGCTTGCGGAAGCCCTCCAGCGACGCGCTGGCCTTGTAGTGGTTGCAGCTCCGGCAGGCGGGCAGCATATTGTCCAGCTCATCCGGGCCTTGGACAGAATAGCCGTTCAGGGGGACCACATGGTCCACCTGCATATCGGAGTACCGCAGCTTGCAACCGCAGTAGGCACAATGGCCGCCCATCTTCTCATAGACGGCCCGGCGCTCCTCCTTGGTCAGCCTTCTTCTGGTGCTCATGTACGCCTCCAGTCCCACAAGCCTTGCCGCCCACCTACCCGGACCGGGGTAATGGCCTTGACATCGGCAAACTCCCATGCGAAGCGGCCAGGGGTCCAGTCTCCAAAGGATACCTCCTGGTCGGAGGCGTCAATCCAGGTTCCGCGCCGGTTGCAGTCCCAGCAGCCCGTTTCCCGCGGGGCGCAGCGCATTTCCTGGATGCGGTCGATCTCATGGCAGCCGATCAGGGTGGCGGTGGCGATGACCGCGCCGGTGGGCAGGTCCTTCCACTCGGCCCCGATGACCTCCTTCATCTTGAGGGCAAGGGGGACGGGGAGCATACGCAGGGCGTCGAACACGTCCTTCTTGGCGGCGTGGATTGCGATAGGCCCGCGATAGGCCGTCGCCCACGACCGGGTTTCAAACCGCTTCCCGCCGCAGGCCAGCAGCGAGGCCCATGGTTGCCAGATGGTGATAGCTTTCATACTCCTTCCTCCGATTTCTCCTCTTTTGTGAGGTAAAACGTCACCTTTTCCGGTTCTTCCAGTTTCTCCAGGAACATCGGCACCCCCGGCCCGCCGATGCGGACCTCAAAGGGGGTGGCCTCCTGGGGCGTTATGTACTTATGGCCGAAGTGGGCCTTCATGTTCCGCCATACCTCCCAGGGGATGCGGTAGAAGGCCACAGATCCAAAGGAACACAGGACAAAGGCTAGGGCGCCGTACCGGTGGGCCCTCTCCAGGCGCTCCACCTGCTGAGGCATTACCCGGTCCTGGGCCATGCGCCCGGTGTCGGTATACTTGGCCTCGAAGTTGACGGCGCGGCCTCCCATCAGGAAGCCTTTGTAGTCCGCCTGGGCCATTCCAGTGTAGTGGGCGATAAACTTCCCGCCGCCTAGGTCCCTAGTGGGTTGCATGGGTTCCGGGGTCTTCTCGATGTCCGCGATGCCCCGGGACCGGTAGTAATCGCAGGCTTGCTCGATCATGCGTTCAAAGAAGGCCCCCTGGGCCCGGTTGACCTTCCCCTGATACTTTCGGGCCAGCTTGGCCCGCTCTTGCGGTGTCACGGTTGATCTTGTTCCTCCCTTCTTGCTCAGTCTGGAAGACGGTCTTCCCCCAGGCGTCCAGCATGGACAGGGCGAAGGGGACCGGCTCCACGATCTGGCGCGGTGTCACTACCTTCCCAAACAGGAAGATTTCTGCTTGCCTCACGCCGTAGTGGCAGGCCGGATTTGCCCGGACCCGCCACACGGTTTCCCCCAGGGGGACCGGGAGGCGAAGCAGCAGTCCCGCCGCCTCATCCGCCCGGTAGCGCTGGAGCGCTTTGTGATCTCTCCAGCTCAGCATCACATATTACCGGGCTGGAAGTAGCCGTTCTCCTCCGCCATCGCCCTGATCTTGCGGATGGTGGCGTCGCTCACCCGCAGCCCGGTGTCGGACCGGATAGCCAGGTCGTCAAGGAATTGCTCAATGATTTCGGTCTTGTTGGGGGCCGCCGGTCGAGTGCCGGCCTCCAGGTCGTCTATGTACTGGCAGAGCTGGGTGTCCGTCATCCTACGGACGCGGGTTGCCCGCTCATGCTGCTCGCGCTCAGTGTCGGTCCTCCGACAGTTGCGTTTGCCCACGTTTTATCCTCCTTTTCATCCCACAGATTGAGTTGCCCGGGGATTCGTTTTCCCATTTCGTCATGCTGGATTTTGTACCTTCGGTATGCCCTGGTGTACTCATAGGCCGGACCAAAGATATTTGCCGCCGCCAGGCGCAGGCCAGGGTCAAGCCTCTCCGCCGTCTGGAGCTCATCCTCGAAGCGCGACCCAAAGGGGCAGCAGGCGCAGCCGGTTCGGACAAAGCCGTACTTCTCGTAAAGGTCAGAGTGAGCGACACCCCTGATCTGGCAGTATCGCGCCTTGTCCTCATCCGTAAAGAAGAACAGCGGTCTAAACTGTGCGATGTCCCCACGCTTGGAAGCCTCGGAGAAGCAGCTTGTATAGGCCGTTGCTCTCACGCCACCCTCCGCCCTGCGGACACCCACCATGTTCAGCGTCGCGTTGATCTCCCGGATGTAGTCATGGGAGGCGTCCTTTTTGGCTCCGTTGCAGCACTTATCGGAGATGCGGAACTGCGGAGGATTTTCGATCATAAACTCTTTGAGCAGCCGGTAGCAACTGATGTTCATTCTGCTTCCCTCGCCCCACTCGTTGCACCAGAAGCGGAGGGCCGCCTTACACTTCGGGAACATGGTATACAGGCGGTCGAAGGTTTCGTCTCCCCACACAGCGAAGTTAAAGCCATGCTCCTGGAGACGGCCCAGGTAGGCCGCTGCCTGTTTTGACAGGAACGGAAGCCCGTAGTCCTTGCAGCCCTTCGGCACAGGGGTTTTTGCCTTCTTCCTCTCGATGGTGATTCCATACTTTTCTTCCAGATAGTCAAGGTGCTGCTTGGTCGCGGTGTACTCCAGCCCCGTGTTAAACCAGACATAGAACAGCTTCGCTTCGGGATAGTTTTTCTCCGGCTCCAGGGCCCGGACCATATCCAGCATGACGTCGCTGTCAGAGCCGCCGGAGATCGCCACCACCGTCCGCTCCGCCCTAAATTTCAGGTTTGCGTGGAGCTTTCGGAAGGCGTCCTGAATGGTCCTATTCTCATCGCCGGAAAACAGCTCCAGCATTTGCTCCACACTCATGGGCGTCACCGCAGATCGGCGTCATCCACCACGATGGAGAGCTCGATGGACCGGATATGGACCTCCCCGGCCAGCTCCTTCTTGACCACCTTCTGCCAGGCGTCTTTCAGGTCGTTGGCCTTGACGATCTTCACGTCGCAGGCCCCTCCGTGGTAGATGATCGTCGCAACATAGGTCTGTTTCCTCATTTTCCTTCTCCTTTCTTCCTGATCGGACACCAGGGCGGGGATGTCCTGGTGTATCGTCCGGGGACGTGTCGCGCCCCCCGGTCGTCGTATCCTGCGGCCTCCCAGCCGATCTCGCAGTCGTAGCCAGTCCCGCGCTTCCCCTGGGTCTTGGCGGTGGCGTATTCGCATTCCCGGCACCGGGGAAGCTGCTTCCGCCCCTCCTGGGGCATGGGCATACCCGCCGGGAACTCCTGGATAAGGTCATCTCCCCACACCGGGGCCAGGTTCTTCTTCATGAAGACGGGGACACCCGCCTCCCGGGCGGTCTTCACGATGTCCTCCACCCATTCCCGCTTCGGCTGGTGGTCCCTGCTGCCGGGCCCGGTCATGGCCCCTATGATTATCCAGCCCACATCATCCAGCGCGTCGATGTAGTCCTCCTTGCGGAATGGGGCGAGTAGGGGCTCGATGCTCAGGAATATGTTCGCCTCCTCGCAGAAAAAGAAGGGCATATCCGGGGTGGTGATCGTGGTCCCGTACCAGAAGTTCTTGTACTGCGGCACTTCCGGGAGCTTCCCATACCGGGCCAGCTCTATGTACCGCTTGGGATTCTTGGTGAGGAACAGGTAGGTATGCTGAGGGGCCCGCTTGCAGGCAGCAAAGACGTCCTCTATCCAGATGTCCGGGACCCATTCCCCGAACAGGTCCCCCATGCTGGAGACAAAGACCGTAGACGGGATTTCCCGCTTGGCCGGGTAGTCCAGAGTGTAGGGGTGGAAGGTGGGCGCGAAGCCCGCCGGATAGGGGGTGGTCCTGACATACTTCCCCGTCTCATCGTAGAGCTTGGTCGGCTCCTCATCGTAGAAGCAGCCGGACCCCTTGGGCAGTATCTCCAGCGGCGCCACGCCGGGCCGCTCGCAGGGATGCGGGGCAAAGCGCTGGGTGGTCCGCCGGGCGTAGCAATATTCGCAGCCGTGAAGACAGCCCGTGACTGGATTCCAGGTGTGGGAGCACCAGTCAATCTTGGTTTTGTGTAGGTTCATGGGTTAGTCGCTCCTCTCTGCCCCCTCCGGCTCTGGAGGGAACAAACTGTACTGATTCTTGGCCTCCTCCTTAGCCCTCGCTTCCTGCCTGATCTTCCGCAGGCAGCAGGGGCCATAGCCGTCCCGCAACGCCTGATTGCTGGTAAGGAGGCCGCCGCAGCGCTTACACCGCCGGGCCGGGATGGTGAAGATGTCGCTGTCACTCATGGGGACCGCCTCCTATTCCACCGGCTCGGCTTCACCGGCTCTGTGTCCTCCAGACCGCACCGGCTCGGGTCGTTCAGGCAGGGATTCTTACAGGTGGCCCGCTGTTCGCAGTCGGTGCAGCAGTAATGACCATGGAGGTGGTCGCAGTTGAAATTTTTGCACCGGCGCATACGGCCTTTTTCCACCGGTCATCCCTCCTTTATCTCGAAGGAAAACTCCAGCAGCCACCGCAGCACCTTGAGCATCGAAGCCTTCGTGACGCTGTTGTGCGTCTCCATATTGACGACCTTGAAAATGGCCGCCGCTTTCTCCTCATCGGAGATGTCCGGGGCGTCGATGTTCTGGAAGATGACATAGGCCGTTCCCATGTCCATCTTCTGTATGCGCTCCTCCTTGGCGGCCTCCTCGGCCAGGTGATCGGCCAGGCGCTTGCAGCCCGTGTCCATATCCCGCGCAGTATAGGCGATTCCAAACGGAGCTCGCTTCTGGTGGTACTTGCAGTCTGTAATCGGACAATCATGCTTTCTGCAAAATTCCATACTTATTTCCTCCTTCCTGTTCCGTTGCAAAATGGGCAACTAATGTAGGTGTCTGGACCACGGATAGTCCCGGCATCATAGGTCATGTAATTCTGCATGACCTTTACTCTGCCGCTCCCGAAGCAATACGGGCAAACACCGGAAAGAATCCTTTCTTTGATCTCTGCCTGGATTGTCTCGGGTATAAAATCCAGGTTGATTTTGATTTCTCCGCCTTTTTTCATTGGCCCTCCTTGTAGGGGTCTGGTAGGCTCCAGTCCCACATGGCCCCATCTCCTTGGTATTCCTTGCGGAAGTAGTTTTCTTTGCCGTCTCCCTCGAAGTACAGGTAATCGGCTGGGATGGTGCGGCCCACGTCCGTCTCCCCGTCCTTCTCAGCCCACCAGCGATGCAGGACATCCCAGGCCAGCTCCAGCAGCTCATCGGTGACAGGGGCGTCCGGGTCATACGCGAATTGGTTGGGCCGGGTCAGGACATCATACAGGTCTTCACCAAAGCCACCGGCGTCCACCCGGTTGAGGGCTACCCAGGCGACGGCGGCCTGCCGGGCCTTGTAGCTCATGCCGAATTGGTCCCCATACCAGCGCAGGACGTTGGCCTCCGCATACATGGTCTTCGCCAGCATGACAGCCTCCATGTCGTCGGGGGAGAAGGTGTCCGGGGTGGCGTCCACTGGGAACGTCTCCAGTCCGGCGGTGGTGCTGATCTGCGGCCCAGCACTCCAGGCAGGAAGCGGGGCGCTCTGCTTCAGGTCTTTGTCCCCTCCGCCAGGGAACAGGGCTACGCTTGCCGTGATCGCGGTGCAGGCCAGCAGGCACAGCAGCGCGACGATTTTTGATTTCATCTTGATTTCCTCCTTTACGAAACGCCACGCCGCTGGTAGCGCTCCTCCTCATGGTCGTCAATATCTTGCATGGTGTGTAAGTTAGCTCGGGCCCAGTTTTGGTAAATTCCTCCGATGTACTTCCAGTTGATTGCCCTCTTTTTCCGGGCGATCTCGAAGGCATAGGCCAGCATTTCCTTCCGCTCTCTCGGGAAGCTCATAATGACCGTTCCGTCTTCCTGCCGGTCCTGGGTGTAGATGTAATTGAAGACCTCCCGGGCGTCCGCCTCCGACGGCTTTTCCCCGGGCAGGAACTCCTTCCAGATCGCCTCGACGGTCTGTTGGAGCTCCTTGCCCAGGGCTTCGTTGTAGCCGAAATAACCGGTGATGTCGTCCTTGATCTCATACAGGAAGTCTTCCGTGTCATTTTCGGTGCTCAATTCAGGGTGAGCACCCTCCAGCATTTCCACAGATAGAAGCTGGTATATGCTCGGCCTTCCTCTGACACCCGGCGTAAAGGTGAGTAGCCCATCTTCCACCAGCTCTTGCCGGGCGGCTATCAAGGTGTGGAGCGCCGACACATTTATTTCCGCCATGAGCCGCTTGTTGTCTATCTGGAAGTCCTCGGGCCAGTGCAGTCGATTGGAAAACTGCATGAGCTTATACCACAAAAGCTGTGCAATGGGCGAAAGGGGGGCCCGGTGCATCCGGCGGTCAAATGCGTTTATTTCGTCGATATAGCTCAACGGGCGGGCCCTCCTTTCATTCAGATTTCAGAAGCCGCCCAGCCACTTGTTATTCCATTTCCACCGTACTGCCGTCATCGCCGCCGGTCACGACGATGTTCTGAGCGAAACGAGCCTTCATAGTGGGGTCGTGGGAGATAGCCAGGATGCGGATATTGGGGTTTCTGCTTCCCATACTCACCAGCGCGTCGGCGTAGGCTTCCGTACCGTCCCCATCCAGGAAGGGCGGCTCGTCGATGAACAGCATACCCAGTTGGACGCCTGCCCGGCGGGCCTTGACATCCGCCAGGCCCAGGGTGACGGCCAGGGCGATCTTGACCTTCTCCCCGCCGCTGTGGGACTGATAGGGCCGGTTGCCTCCGGTGATGGTATTTATCCATACCTCCAGGCTGTTGACGACCTGCTTGGTGGACTTCTGCTCCTTCTCGGTGCGGATGTCCACCGCCATCCGCCCGCCGGTCATGGCGGCCAGGATGTCGTTGCTCTGACGCATGATCTCAGGGACGACGCCGCGGATAATCATGTAGGGGATCCCGTCGATGCTGAACGCCTGCCCCAAAATGGTGTAGTCATCCAGGACCGCCGCCGTCTCCTCGATGGACTTCCGCAGCTCCGCCATCTGAGCCTCTGCCTCCTTGATCGCGTCCAGCTTCGCCTTGATGGTCCCCCGCTGGGTGGCGTAGTCGGTGATGGTCCGACGGTAGGTGCTGATGAGTGCCCGCAGAGTGTCAGCTCCGCCGTTCTGCGGGGTGGGGATACGTCCCCTGATCTCCTGTTCCTCCAGCGTAACGGCCAGGGCCTTCTTTCGGTCCTCCTCGATCTCAACCTTCATGTTGACGATTTGAGGCTCAAGGGCTTTCACCGTAGAAGCGGCGGCCTTGCAGTCAGCCAGGGCAGCGGCCAGAGGCTTCGCTCCAGAGATTTTCAGATTCAGCGCCTCCAGAGAATTGAGGTCCGGCACCAGCTCCTCACGCTCGCGCTCCAGACTGTCGATGATGTCCTTGAGCTCCGCGACGCGGCCCCTGGTTTCCTCCAGGGAGGCGGCAATCTCCTCCACCTTGGCGTCCGCAGCGGCCAAGGACGGGGCCAGGTCCGCAACATCCTGGAGCTTGCGCCGGTCCTCCTCGATCTTGATGAGGACCATCATGGGGCTTCCCATGGCTATCTCGACATCCCGGGACTTCTGGTAGGCATCCATGAGGGCCTGATACTTGGCCCGGTCGTCCGCCTTCATCGTCTCCAGGGCCACGGACAGCTCCGGGATAGCGGCCTGCGCGGCCACGGCGGATGTCAGGAATTTGCAGGTGGCCGTCTCCGGGCTAGGGCATCCGCTGTCGGCCAGCTTCGCGGCCTCGGCCTTGGCGGCCTCCAGGCGGGCGGACAGCTCACCGATGCGGACCCGGCTGTCTGCGACGTGCTGATCTGCGGCGTCCTTTGCATCCCGGGTGGCTTTTTGGGCGACCTCAAACTGTTCTACCTTCCGCTGGGCGGCCTCCACCCGTTCACCGATGGTCCTGAGTGCTTCCACAGCGGCCTCGATTTCCCCGCGCCGCCGCCGGATTGCCTCATACTGGAGCTTGGAGCTCTCTAGGCGTCCGATTGCAGCTTCGGCGTCGGCCAGCGCCTTCCGGTTAGTGCCTAGCTCTTTCAGGGCCTCCTTGTCCCGGTCCTCAGCCGGTTTCAGGGCCTCAGCCTGGGTGGCGGCCTCCTCCAGCGTCTTGGCGGCCTCCTCAGCAGCGGCCAGGCCGTTGGCTAGGGTGTAGTTCGTCGCCACACGGGCCTCTAGCTCGGAAACGGCGTCGCATTTTCTCTTGATTCCGTCGTTGATCTCCTCAGCCATCCGCTTTTTATCGTCCGCCTGCCGCACAAGCTCCCGGATAAGAGCCTCCTCGCTCTCTGCGACCCGCAAGGCCGCCTCCGCCTCCTGGATGGTCTTCTCCAACTCTTGGGTCTTTTCCCAAAGGACCATATCTTCGTCCTTGAGTTGGTCCTTGCCTGCCGCCTGATCGCCCAGCAGCTTGACGCGCTCCTTGGAGGCGGCAATCTTCTGCCGCTGTTCCTTGGCGTTCGCCTTGACGGCCTCGCTCATCCGGTTGTAGATGTCCAGGCCCAGCAGGGCGCTCAGGACCTCCATGCGGCGGTCGCTGTCAGCGTCCAGGAACAGGCCGTAGGCGTCCTGACGAATGAGGGCGATGGAGCAGAAGGTATTACAGTCCATGCCCAGCAGCCGGACGATCTTCGCCTGGGTCAGCTTCATGGTGGTGTCGCTCTCATCGGCCCACTCCTCAGCCTCAGCATCGAAGCGCTGGAGGGCCAGGGTCCCGCGCCCGGCCTTGGTCCTGGTACGGACCACCCGGTAGGTCTGGCCGCCCATGTCGAAGGTGAAGGTGATCGACCCGCTCTTGGTCCCATCCCGGACCCAGCCGCCGATGTCCTCCTTCCGCGTCTCCTCATAGAGGCAGTCGGCAATCGCGTCCATGAACAGGGAGGACTTCCCCACGCCGTTCCGGCCATTGACCATAGCCATGTGTACCGGCTCGAAATCAAAGAATGCGTCGGTATAACTCCGATAATTCCGCACTAAAATCGTCTTTGGGACAAAAGCGCCGGTATGCTTCCCGTCATCCCGCCCGTCGTCTGCCCCCCTGATGATGGGGGCGGCCAGCTCCATGAGCCGGGCGGCCTTCTCGCCGGTGATCTCGTTGGCCTCCAGCCAGCGGGCCAGACACTCAGCCGGTCCGTCATGCTCTGTAAGCTGGTTCTTGGCGTCCAGGTCCTCAATGTCCTCCGGGACAATCTCGGCCACATAGAACGCTCCGGCGGCCATGATCTGTCTCTGGAGCTCGGCCCGGTTGAAGGCTTTCTCCTGTTCCGTGGTGCAGCTATACCGGATGCGGACGATGGTGTCCTTGACGCCCGCCGGGGCCGCATACTCCCCGCTGGAGATGAATTGGACCACATCCTCCGCGCTCATGCGGAGGGTGAAGTGTCGGCGCTCCGGGGTATGTACGAACTCGCTACGCCCTATGCCCTCGCTTTTAGGATTATAGATGTCGTGAATCCAGAAGCCGTGATCTTCCCCCTCATCGTTGAAGGTGAGTTGGTTCGGGCTCCCGCAGTAGTAGGCCGGGGTGTTGCTCATCAGCTTTTGGGGCTTGTGGATATGGCCGAAGCAGGCAAGGTCCACCCGCGCCGCGTCGATGGTGGCCGGGAGGATGACCACATCCTGCCCAGCAAGGAAGGTACTGCCGTTCTCCGATTCGCTACCGGATACCGTGTAATGGGCGGTCAGGATGGAGGGGATGGACCGGTCGATCTGCGCGGACAGCCCCAGCACAATGTCATTGACCAGCGCGGTGGCGTTCCGGTTCTCTGTCTCCTTGTCGGCGCCAGGGTTGAACAGGCGGAGGCGGGCCTTGTCAAAGCCGGGGACGGCCATGATCTGTACCGGCCCCGCGCTGGTGGTGATCTTCTCCACCTTCGGAGTGGTGTAGATGCGGAGGTTTTCCAGGTCCCCGGTGGCCTTCTTGATGACCTCGAAGGCCCTGGGGTTGTCGTGGTTCATGGTCCCGAACAGCAGCACCACAGCGTCGCTATACTCGCACAGGGGCCGGATAAACCGGCTCAGGGCGTCGTTCACGTCGTCCAGCGCGGTGTCGGCCCACACGCGGGACCGGTTGAACAGGTCCCCCGCGATGATGGTCAGGTGCGGTCCCTGGTCCCGGGCCGTCTGGACGATATGGTCCATGCAGGCCAGGGTATCCAGGCGGCGCAGGTTGACGCCATCCTTGGTTGGCCCAGCCATGTCCCCTAAATGGACATCCCCAGTATGAAGCACTCGAATCATGGTCAGTTATCTCCTTTCACCGCTTCCTCCAGGCTCATGCCCTTGCGAAGCCTATATCTCAGCGTTTCGTATTTCACTCCGAAATGGCGTGACCATTCTTTGACCGTCTTGGTTTCCCCGTTCATGGTTGCGTAGATGTTCTTGCGGGTATTGGACGCCTGCTCGGCAATCGGGACCCACCGGCAATTCTCGGGGCAGTAGGGCCCATTTGGGTCTATCCGGTCGATGGACATACCCTCACGGTAGCCAGCGGATAGGGCCCACGTCTTGAACGCCTCATAGCTTTCTGCCCATTCCTTGCAGACGGTAATTCCCCTGCCTCCGTACCGCTCATAGTTCTGTTCATGCGGATTGAAGCACCGTTTCTTCATGGAGGCCCACTTTTTGTAAAGCGAAGCAACCTTTTTCCTCTTGCTGTCCCCGTGGGCTAACTTCGCCGCACTGATATGTTCCCCGCGTTTGCACCCGCAGGACTTAGCTCTCCCGTTCCTCAGCTTGTTTCCATCCACGGTAATGACAGAGCCGCATGAGCACTGGCAGGTCCACCATGCGTTTGTCTTCTTTCCCGGAGAGGGTCCCCGTCCCAGGACCGTGAGCTCCCCAAAGGTTTTCCCGGTCAGGTCTATCGTCAGCTCCGCTGTCCTCCCTTCTCAATCTTCTGGCAGTCCGGGCAGAGGACCCGGCCAAAGGTCCGCTGGCTATACCCGGCGATGTCCTCCGGGGTCCAGGGCCGCCCCGTCCCGGACTGCCCACCGGTGATCTCCCGGCGGCACCGGGAGCAGGTGATCCGCTGCGGAGGGGGCGGAGGCGGGTCTCCCCAGCCGTTATAGTCGCCGTTATTGCTCCAGGTGTCGGGGGGCTCCTCCGGGGCTTCTTCCCACGGGAGCTGTCCCGGTTGCTCATCAGGGAAGGCGGGGACCGCCTCAGCGGCGGCGGGGGCGGGCAGAGCCGCAGCCCCCGGCTGGTCCGGCATCTCGAACAGCATCCCCATGGACTGGAGATAGCTCCCGGCCAGGGCTTGCTTGATCTCCGGCGCGTCCAGGTTGGGGACCACACGGGCCACGACAAAGGGCTTCCGCAGGTCGTCATACTGGTATGTACCGGCCAGCCCCAGGGCCGCCCTGATCGCCCGCATGAACGCCTTGCTTTCCGCTATGGCCGTCCGGTGGGGAAGGAAGCGCTGGTATCGCTTGCTGTTCATCCCGCCGTCCATCCCCTTGGCCTCCAGGGTGCAGTCGATCTCCTTGGTGGCCTTCATCAGCCGGAAGCCGCCGGACGGCTCGGGCACCCGGATGGTGACGGTGACGGCCACGTCATGGACGTGCTCGCAGTTACCGCAGACACGGGGCTTTCCGGTGGCGCGGGCCATCTCGATGCACCGCTGGCAGCCCTCGGTCCGTTCCGGCGTGGTGTCCACGATGCTGATATTGGCGGCAGCAGCCAGCTTCATCCCGCCCACCTTCGTGATCGCGTAGGCCCCGCTGGACTTCTCGAAGTAGATGTCCTTGCTGGGGCCCTTGTTGTCCTGATTCTGCCGGATGTCGAGCTGGACCTCCGACACGGTGATGCGCTGGAGATTTGACGCCACCTGCATGGTGGTGACGGGGACCAGCACGTTGTACCGGTCCGGTGGGAACTTGTTGAGCTGGACGATGGTTTGGCTATAATCCATTGATTTTTCTCCTTTCTGCTTGACAGGCAGCCGGGGAAATGGTATTATAAGCGCAGGTTAGTTATCTCTGCGCTGTTTGGCCGTCTCCGTTGCACCGGGGGCGGCCTTCCCATTTCCCAGGCCGATTAACATGATGTCGCTGATGCTCTCCTCCAGCTTTCGGAGGAAGGCCAGAGCATCCGCGAAGTCGCTTCGCTCGGACGGGTCGATTACGCCATCAAAGGCGATCTCCTCCAGGCGGTTGGCTACCGCCTGCCCCTCTGTCATCAGCCGCCGGATGCGAAGGGTCGCGTGGGGGAGCTCCCGATCTGTGGCGTTCTTGCCCATCGCCCGCCCCACTGGGCACCCGGCACAATACCGGGGCAGGATGTCCGGGCTCTGGTAACGCTCCGCATAGAGCACGATGTCAGCGGGCTCGATCTCCACATCCCCGCGCTCATGCCGTCCGATTGTCTCCGGGGAGAAGGGAACGGCGGCGGACGCCGTTCCCCGACTGACAAATCCGGCCCTCACACGCGCCTCCCGCAGATATGCGGGGGGCGCTTTTTTCGTTGTCTCAGGCACTCAAAACCACTCCTTTCCGTGGTATTATTTTCTTAGGCAGAAGGGGCAATGCACTTGAGCCGCTTGACGGCCCGGAGGGCGTTGTCCGTAAGCTGACGTTGCCACGCGCCCTGCGACGGAGCCCAGCGGAAGCCCTCGCCCTTGAGCTCTCTGCGGACGTCGGGGTCCGGCTTCCCGTCGAAGACGATCTGGACCCGGTTTACTTCCTGGTTGATGACGACCTCACCGCCGTCAAACTTCCAGCCCTCCGGGGCCGGTTCACTCGCCCGCTTCTCCAACTCCTTGATGCGGCCCTCAATGCGGCGGATGTTGGCGTTGTTGTTGGAGAGCTCAAAGGCCGGATAACCGACGCGCCCGCACCAGTCCGGCTTCCGCAACCCCGCGATCTCCTGTGCATCGAAGCCCAGTTCGGCCAGCCGCCGATCACCCTCCTCTGTGTCCTTCAAG
This sequence comes from uncultured Flavonifractor sp., assembly GCA_947346365.1. Taxonomy (GTDB): domain Bacteria; phylum Bacillota; class Clostridia; order Oscillospirales; family Oscillospiraceae; genus CANAAV01. Next base: position 75,591 of record CANAAV010000006.1, on the reverse strand, counting down.
CGGATTGCAGCGTTGGCGGCCTTCATCAGCTCTTGGTGCTTCACCAGCTTGTCCCGCCTCTCCCGCAACTTCTCCAGGGCGTTCGGGTCGTCCCCGCTGATACCGCCGGTCCCGGTCCCCTTGATCTTTTCGATGAGCCCCTGGATGTGCCTCCACTCCTCCATGTTCCGGTCGGAAGCGGCGTTCTGCTTCTCCTTCTTGCAGACCGGGAAATTGGCCGGTCCGGCAATCAGCACAGACGGGCAACGGGTCCCGATGCTGCTGGCCTCGTTCATGTTGTCCGCTAGCTTCTTAGCGTAGAGGTCGGCCAGGTAGTCAATCTTCTCATGGTACATGGGGTCCACCCTCTGCTTGTGCAGGTGGGCGGTCATGTAGACGTCATCCACGCACCGTCTATACTCGGCGGTTTTGCTGCCCTTCTTGTAGTCGCAGTAGCTCATCATATCGTGGGCCCGCCGGGCCAGCTCCTCGTTGATGGAGTAGTAGGTGGGGATGGGGCCGGGGATGAGCTCGCAGCCCTGGATAGCCGGAGAGGGAAGCTCCTTCTCATACTCAACGTACCCGTAGATTCTTCCCCGGATACAGCCAAATTCCACCCCGTTCTCTCCATAGTGGTAGACTGTTTCGGGGATAGGGAGGGCCGGGTAATCCATAATGCCCTCAGCGTTCTTCCGCGTGATGTAGTAGCGATACATGGTAGTTATCTCCTTTTCGTGTTCAGGCGGTTGCACCCGCCATCTGGTCTGCTCTCACGGCGTCGCCCTCGAAGCAGCGCCCGCAGAAATACCAACGGCCTTCGCGGCGCTGGAAGGTGATGTAGGTCGGCCTCATCTGGCCGGTGCGGCGGTCCAGGCTGTAGTCGGACGGCTCGCCGCTCTGCATCAGGTTCGCCCGGTTGGTGGTGGGTGGGAGGTCGCAGAGGAAGTCGTAAACAATCTCCTCCGATACGGCGTCCCCGGGGCTCACAACGTCCTCGAAGTCGTGGGACCCGGCCAGGTCCTCCATGGTCTTCTCCTTCACCGCATCATCCCCTCTCTGCCGACAGTCGCAGACCTCTCCGGGGTCAAGGTGAGCTCCACAGTGGGGGCACTCTCTGTATTGCATTTCTCAGTCTCCTTTTCAGACGGTCCGGCGATCCACTCTCTGAGTTTCCAGCCGGTAAAGGTGAACCACACCGCATAGAGCGGAATGGCAACGGCACCGGGGGCATCCACCCCGGCCTGGATGACATCGATCATCAGCAGCACCAGACGGGCGGTCATCATCGCCGCCAGAGCCAGGACGGACAGTCGAGCATAGATTGTCCATCCGTTTGAGCACTTCCTCCGGGGACGATACTTCGGTTTGATGTTCACGGTTATGTATTTGACTTCCAAACCGCTCCCCCCTCATACTGATACACGGCGACCCGTTTTGGTGGGCTCCGGTTCAGTAAATCCATAGCGCTTATCGAAGTAGCGCTTATTGATGCGGCCATCGCAGATACAGACGCCGCTTGCCTCCAGCTCCCGGTTCAAGGAGGCGATGATCTTATAGCTCTTACTTTTGGAGTAGCCCAGCATCGCCATGACGTCCTCCACGAAGTAGAACATATCCCGGGCAGTCTTCACCCTCTCCATGGTCACGTCTCCTCCCGCTGGTAGTCGTCCATATACCGCCGGACTGCGGGGATGAGCTGCCGTCCGGCGCACCGTCCGGTGGTCGTCTCGACCAGCGTGGTGTACTTCACCCCGGCGTTTTCCGCCAGCTCCTTCATGTTCATGCCGGTCTGAGCGGTGAATAGGCGGACCTCGATACCAAAAGCCGTCTTCGGCTTCGTCCGGTTCGCGGTTCTCATTTTCGGTTCCTCCTTTACCTTATTTCTTTGGCTTGTTTTTTGGGTTGCGAAGTGGTATACTCATTACCAGGTGTCCCGACAGGGGATGAAGTCAAAATCTCCCTCCACCGGGTCGCAGGGCTCGCCGTCGAAGGTGTTCCCCTGCTTGGTGCAGATGTCCGGCTTGCGGTCCTTGCGCGGGTCCACGTCAACCAGCAGCCGCCCGGACGGGTCCTCGTACACGGGCCTGCTCCAGCTATCCCGGCCCTTGAAGATGACCGGAAGCTGGTGGCAGGTATGAGGCAGGTAGCCGATACCGACGGCCTTTTGCAGATCGCCGGTCATGTCTCCGTGAACGGTTTCCCCGTTTGGCGTATAGAGCTCGCGGGCGTGTTTGCCCCGGACCCGCCAGTAGGTGATAGGGGAAGCCCAGCACACGACCGGACCTCCCATGGTTCCGATGCGGATGATCTCCGCCCCACAGCGTTTGCACTTCATCAGCAGCCACCCCCTAACGCCATCTGCTCCGACCCACCGGCCACGCGGCGGGTGGGGTCGAATTTCCGGCCCTCCTCGAATCCAGCGGCGCCGCAGTCGGCATGGTTGTTCTTGATCGTGCCGAAGGTGGTCTTCTTGCCCATGTCCGCCATGGAATCCGTGACGGCCTGGGGGACAACCAGCACCAGGCCCCAGTCCTTGTGCTCCTCCTCCTGGTCGCGGAAGGCGGCCTCCACGCCAGCGACAAAGCCCCAGCCGTAGGCGTTGCACTTCTCCCGGTAGGTTCCGCGCTCCGCCCTCGGGTCGCAGGTGATGCTCTGCTTGATCGCGGAGATCACGCAGTCGTAGGCGTACAGGAAAATCCGCTTGGCGATCTCGAAGTCGTCCTCCAGGCCCACCAGGCCGACGGTGACGACCTTCCGCCCAGGCATCCGGCTCCGGTACGCCTGGCAGCAGTAGTGCTCGGCGATGACGGCGGATAGGGCGCAGGCCCAGGGGTTGGTCATCGCGGTGCAGGTCACGCCCACCGTCTCCCGGATGACCTTGGTGTTCTCGGCGTCCACGCACTCCTCCGGGCGGAGTTTGTACTTCGCCATCAGCTCCCGGGCCCGCAGCATCGCGGCCTTGGCCTCCTCCGGCTCAGGGCTCTCAGCCAGGGCCAGCAAGTGCGCGATCTTCTCGCGGATAGTAGATACTTTAGCCATAATCAATACCTCCAGTTCGGAATGTGGTCCCCGTATCCGGCCTTGATGTGGGCGTCCAGGACGGCCACGGCCTCCGGGGCCAGGACGAATTTGGCTTCGTCGGTGATGATCTCCCTGATCTGTGAGATCGTCGCGGCGGGGTTGTCCTGGTGGACGATTGCCAGGAAGTAGCTGGTGGCGACGGTAGAGCCCGCCACTCTGCGTTTCCGGCCCGGGACGTAATACTCGACGTCCTTATGGTTCTTGGGATATTTACGCATTTTGGGCGTCCTCCAGGAATTTCTTTGCCAGCGTCTCATCGACAAAGTAGTCGATGTAAAGGTCCAACTGCGGTTCCTCCTTCTGGTACGGCTTCGGCTTTTCGTCCGCGTGGAAGGCCCACAGCTTGGCTTCGACCTTGCCGTTGTCGTAGTAACACTGCTCGACGGCGTAGATTTTCAAGCCCTCACCCCCCTCAGAAGTTGTAGTCGTGGTGCTCATGCCGCCCCCGGCCTATCCTGATTGACCCATCAGAGCCGGTCTGCCAGCACCCATGCTTTTCGGACCACCGGCACTTGATGATCTCCCCGTCCGGGTCCGGCTCGCAGTTCCATTTCTGCGCGTCGTTGTTCGTGCAGATAGCGGAGAAGCCGCCGGGGACCCACTCGGGCTTGAAGGCCGGGTCCCGGGTTGCCTTATCCCGCTGAATGGTGAGGGTCTTGTCGGTCCGGGCGATGACGGTGCAGGCGTGGGAATCGCTATACAGGTACATGGTCACGCCGTCCCCGACCTCGATCTCCCGGTTGAGCTGCACCAGCAGCTCGGTCCGCAGGTTCTCAGACCTCCGGCGGTTCTCATGGCCCACCGCTTCCCAGTAGGCTTTCCAGAGGGCGTCGTGGTTCTCAGCGGTGCGCTCGGGGACCTGGTAGACCATGCGCTGGACCGCTTCCTCGTTCTCGCGCTCCAGATCGTCAATGGCCTTCTTGATCTCCTCGGACTTCTTGGGAGCGGGCTCGGCGTCCTGCTGGACCACCGCCACCAGCGTCCCGGCGTTCATCCGGTGGGTGTACTCCTTGCCGTTCTCCCGGACGGTGACGGTCAAGGTCTTTCCGGTCTTGGAGGGGACGACGCTGACGATCTCGCCCTTCTCGCCGTAGTTGTAGAGGCGGGTCATGCCGGGCTTGAGCTCTCGGGCCTCGATTGCAGGCTGAGGATTGTGGATGCCTTGCAGCTTGATGGTTTTCATGGTTAGCTCCTCTCTGCGCCTTTGGGCGCTTCATGCGCCGGTTGCACCCGGCGTCTGTGTGGGTTTACCTTATTTCTTTGGCTTATCCTTATGGTGTTATTATACTCCTTTTATTCGAGGAAGTCAATACTATTTCCTCAAAAATAAGGAATTATTTTGGAGGTCTTCTATGGAATCCAAGGAATCAGCTCGCTTCGCAGCAGACAGAATAACAGAAATCGCCTCAAATAAAGGGATTTCTGTAAATAAGCTCCTTGCAAATGCAGGATTGAAAAAATCTGTTGTTGACCGGATGAAGCTCGGCAGTATGCCATCTTCTGAAAAACTGGCCGCTATTGCAGCAGAGCTTGATGTCCCAATGGAATACATTGTCGGTTCCGGTGTGTTTGCTAAATGGGACCTGATTCTTGAGCACAAAGGGGCTATTCTCTCAAGTATTTCAAGCATGATGGGGGACCTTTCCAAAACCTTGTGTAACGGAGTAGATAACCTGTCCCTCGCAAAACTTGTTTGGGCCTTTGGCGTTGATATTGATATGGGGTCTGACCCTTCTGGCGTAGAAATTCTTGTAACATCTCCTTTCCCGGTTTACGGACCTGAGCAGGAATCGCTTTCTGGAAGCTCCTCGAATACAGGGAGCCCAGAAACAAAAAAAGAGCCCACCCAGGAAATGACACCGGATGAGCTTGAGATGTTGGAGCTGTTCCGCACTCTCCCGTACAGGGAGCAGCAGCGGGCTATAGGCCGTCTGCAAACGCTGGTTGAAGTCTCGAAGGAAGAGGGCCCCAAAAAGGCAACAAGGGCCCAGCCCTCCGGCGGGAAGGCCGTGTGATTTATGTGGACTTCCGGCGAAAGTGATTTGTGGAAAACTCTGTGGAAATAGTGTTGAAAACTTAGTGCGCTTGCATCCCCCAAAAAAATAGGGTGTAAAAAATGCACCCTATCTAAAAAATAGGGTGCAAAAAATAGACTGTATTTTACGAAATAGGGTGCATTTTTTACAGTGTAAATTTTGCACCCATATAAAGACGTATATAGTATATAAGACGTTCTTTAAGACATATCATCATCTTCTTCCTCCTTACGCGCGCGTGCGCGAGGGAGAAGATTCGGAAGGGAGTTTTCCACAATGATCGGTTATCTGCATTGCCGCGACTGCGGCCAGGAGAGAAATTGCGCGGACCTGGTAGGGGGCCTCTGCCCCACCTGCGCCCGGAAGCGTGTCGCCCGTCTTGCCGATCTGCAAGTCCGGTATCAGGCCGCCGTCGATGCCGGGGAGCCTGGAGCCTCCAGCAGGGTGGCGGAGCTCATCCGGGACTACCAACGCTCGGAGCGCGTCCGGCTCAAGGACGTGCCCGCAGCTTACCGGGTGGTATAGGCATAAAAAAAGCCGCCCCTTCCGGGGCGGCGGTGTCTCACACAGAGACGCGGGCCGGGTGCTTGCTCGCCCGAATAGCGCGGGGCTGGCTGCCCTTCTGCATGATGCGGGCCTCCTCAAGGCTGACATCGGCGGCCTCCGCGATCTGCTCCACGGTGTAGCCGGTCAGAGGCTTCCCGTCCAGGATAGCGCGGACAAGCTGCCTCTCGGGTTCCAGGGCCTCCCATTCGGCCCGAAACTCGGGGTCCTGCATGAACTCAGCCAGGGATTCTTCAAAAGTTTTCATTTCTGCTGCGCCTCCCGTCGCTCATAGTCGGCTCGATACTTTTTCGCAAGCTCTATTTCTGCTGGTGGGGTTTTGGGGGTCTTTTTGGTAAAGCCGTGTGTCAAAACTATGGTTTGCCCGATGGTGAAGAAATATAACACGCGGGATATATTGCCTTCCTGCTGGGCCCTGATCTGGAAAATTCCGTCCTGCAAATGCTCAGACTTTGGCATCCGCACCTGATTCCCGCGTTCCTTTAGCATCCCGATTGTGGAGTAAATCTTAGCTACCATTTTGGGAGAAATGGAGTGCAAATATTCTTCTGCGGGCTTACTCCCGTCCTCTTTTTCGTAGAAAACGACCTTAAAAGCTCCCATTTTTCTCCCGCACCTTCTCTGTTTCTACTTGTAGTATATGCTTTTTTCGATGCCATGTCAATGTAATTTTCCTTATTTGTTTGGCTTATCGTGGGGGTGATAGCAATTCCGGCTTACAAGGACAAGCAGCGCGGGACCTGGTATGCGTCGTTCTATTACACGGACTGGCAGGGCCACCGGAAGCTGAAAAAGAAGCGGGGATTTGCCACCCGCAGGGAGGCCAAAGCCTTTGAGGATGAGTTTTTGAAGCAGGGGACCCGGACCTGCGACATGACCTTTGCTTCCCTGGTGGAGCTCTACCTCCCGGACATGGAGCACCGGCTCAAGCCCACCACAATGCAGAACAAGCGGTATCTCATCGAGAAGCGGGTGCTGCCATTCTTCAAGGACCTGCCCGTCAACCAGATTACCCCGGCCCACGTCCGGCGCTGGCAGTCCGGCCTATTGGCGGAGAAGCTGTCGCCCACCTACGTCAAGACGATCAACAACCAGCTCGCCGCGATCTTCAACTATGCCACGAAGTATTACGGCCTTGCGGTGAGCCCGGCCCGCCTCGCGGGCAGCGTGGGCAAGAAGCAGGCCCAGGAGATGCACTTCTGGACCGTGGATGAGTTTAAGACCTTCATCCCCAACGTGCCGAAGCTCCCGGCCAGGACGGGGCTGTCTATCCTGTTCTGGACCGGCCTGAGAATCAGCGAGCTCCTGAGCCTGCGGGCGGATGACATCGACTTGGAGGCCCGGACCCTGACGGTGAACAAGGGCTTCCAGACGATCAACGGGAAGGAGCTCATCATGGACACGAAGACGCCCCGGAGCCGACGGGTCATCCCGCTGCCAGAGGCCCTATGTGATGAGATCAGGACCTACCTGGACGCCCTCTATGAGCCGCAGCCGGGGGACCGGCTTTTCCCGTATACAAAGAGTTATTTCCACCGGCAGATGCAGAAGGGATGTGACGCCGCCGGTATGGAGAAAATCCGCCTGCATGATCTCCGACACTCCCACGCCGCGCTCCTCATCCGGCTAGGGACGCCGATCTTGCTGGTGAGTGAGCGCCTGGGCCATGAGAACGTGGAGACGACGCTCAAGACCTATGGACATCTCTACCCCACGGCGGGCGGTGAGGCGGTCCAAAAACTCGATGATTTGATGCGGTAATGCCATTTTAATGCCACAGAAACAAAAATAGCCCCTGTAACCGTTGCGGCACAACGGCTACAGGGGTTTTGATACTTATTCCCACTCAATCGTCGCCGGCGGCTTACTGGTCACATCATACACGACCCGGTTGATCCCCTTCACCGCGTTGACGATACGGGTGGATACCCGGTCCAGCACATCATAGGGTATTCTCGCCCAATTTGCGGTCATAAAATCAGAAGTGGTCACCGCCCGGAGGGCCAGTGTGTAGTCATAGGTGCGCCCATCCCCCATTACACCCACCGACCGGGTATTGGTCAGCACGGCAAAATACTGGCTCAACCGGTTGCCTTCACCGCTTTCCGCCAGTTCCTCCCGAAAAATAAAATCTGCCTGACGGAGCATATCCGCTTTCTCCTTCGTGATATCCCCAATAATGCGGATGGCTAGACCCGGGCCGGGAAAGGGTTGGCGCGATACCAAATATTCCGGCAGGCCCAGCTCCCGGCCCAGCTGGCGCACCTCATCCTTAAACAGCATGCGCAAGGGTTCTAAAATCTCTTGAAAATCCACATAGTCCGGCAGGCCGCCCACGTTGTGGTGGCTTTTGATTACGGCCGCATCCCCTGCCCCTGATTCTATCACATCGGGATAAATGGTGCCCTGGGCCAAGAAATCTACCGCTCCGATCCTTTTCGCTTCTTCTTCAAAGACCCGAATAAATTCCTCGCCAATGATCTTCCGCTTCCGCTCCGGCTCGTCCACACCCGCCAGCTTCAGCAAAAAGCGCGCCTCTGCGTCCACCCGGACAAAGTTGAGGTTCCATTTAGAGAAGGCGTCCTCCACCTCGTCTGCCTCGTTTAACCGCATCAGGCCGTGGTCCACAAAGACACAGGTGAGCTGGCGGCCCACCGCCTCCGCCAGCAACGCCGCCGCCACGGACGAGTCCACCCCACCGCTGAGAGCCAACAGCACCCTACCCTGTCCAACCTTCTCCCGGAGCTGGGCTATGGCCGCCGCCTTATAGTCCCCCATAGTCCAATCTCCGCTGGCATGGCACACCCTATAGAGAAAGTTTCGGATCATATCCACGCCGCCCTGGGTGTGGTCCACCTCCGGATGAAACTGCACGCCGTAAAAGCCCCGCGTCTCGTCAGCAATCCCCACATTGGGACAGGCTTCGGAGCGGGCCACAAGGGCAAAACCGTCTGGTGTCTTCGCCATGTAGTCCCCATGGCTCATCCATGAAATCCCCTGCGCAGGCAGGCCGTGGAACAGCGCACAGGCGGTATCATAATACGTGCAGGTCTTGCCATACTCTCTGGCAGCGTCTCCCTGAGCGGGCGTGACCTGGCCTCCCAGGGCGTGAGCCATCAGCTGGCAGCCGTAACAGATGCCCAGGATGGGCACGCCCAGGCGGAAGATTTCCCGGTCCACCTGGGGAGAATGCTCTAGGTATACGGAGCCGGGTCCCCCGGTGAAAATTATCCCAATCGGTCCTATGGCCCGCAGCTCCTCCACCGGCGTGGTGTAGGGCTTTACCTCGCAGTACACATGGCATTCCCGCACGCGGCGGGCAATCAACTGATTATACTGCCCACCGAAATCTAAAATAATGACCGTCTGCATAGTATCCTCCGTGTCAGCCTTTTCCAATATCCCGGTTGGCATAGGCGTTCAGGTCCATCCCGGCCCGCACCCCTGCCAAGTACTCGTAATATCCCTGGCAGCCAATCATGGCCCCGTTGTCTCCGCAAAGGGACAGCGGTGGCAGGTACAGCTTGTCGCCGGAGCGTCGGCAGGCCCGCTCCAGATCGGCCCGTATGCGGCTGTTCGCCGCCACCCCGCCGGCCACCGCCACCTTGCCGTACCCCCGCAGGCGGGCGGCCTCCATCGTGCGGGGCACCAGCGTATCGCTGACCGCGGCGGAAAAGGAGGCCGCCAACCCGGGCAGGTCCAGCGCCTCTCCCTTTTGTCCGGCGTTGTGGACCAGGTTGATCACCGCCGTCTTCAGCCCGGAAAAAGACATGTCCAGCGGCGCGCCGCTGACATGTGAGCGGGGCAGATCATAGCGCCTGTCGTCTCCTCCCTGGGCCAGCCGGTCCATCGGAGCCCCGCCGGGATAGCCGATTCCCAGCACCCGCGCAGCCTTGTCAAAGCACTCTCCCGCCGCATCGTCCCGTGTGGCCCCCATAACCTCCATCTCCGTATATCCCCGTACATCTACGATGAGGGTATTCCCCCCGGAAACACACAGGCAGACAAAGGGCGGCTCCAGCTCCGGGTGGGCGATATAGTTGGCGGCGATGTGCCCCCGCACATGGTGCACCGGCACCAGGGGCAGTTCCAGGGCAAACGCGGCGGCTTTGGCAAAATTCACCCCTACCAGCACCGCGCCGATAAGCCCCGGGGCGTAGGTCACCGCCACCGCGTCCAAATCCGTTTTCCCAATCCCCGCCTGCTCCAGGGCCTGGCCGGACAGGCCCACAATGGCCTCAATATGCTTACGGGAGGCAATTTCAGGCACTACGCCGCCATAGATGGCGTGCATATCCGCCTGGGACGCCACGGCGTCGGCCAGCACCGTCCGCCCGTCCCGCACCACGGCCACCGCCGTCTCGTCGCAGGAGGATTCTACTGCCAGAATATTCATACCTTCAGCTCTTTTCCACACCGTCCGAACCGGCGGCAGGGACGTCGCTCTCCTCTGCTCTCCCGAATTCAACGGTCATAATGACAGCATCCTCGCCCAGCTCCCGGTAATAGTTTTTCCGGCGGCCCACCGGGCGGAACCCCAGCTTTTCATACAGGGCGATGGCCGGGGCGTTGCCGGCGCGGACCTCCAGGGTCAAAAAAGACAGATGGGCCTGCCCAAAGCGCAGATAGGCCCGCAGGATTTCCTCTGCGATTCCCTGCCGGCGGTAAGCCGGACTGACCACGATTTTTTCCAGCGTGCCCTCGTCCAAAACAGCCCGCACCTCGCCATAGCCCAGCAGCGTGCCGTCCTCTCCCTCTGCCGCTACCAGGGAGATCATGTCGTTATACAGCTCCTGCTCCAGCAGGCTTTGTGTCCATGGGTGGGCAAAGCACTCCCGCTCCAGCGCCGCCGCCTGGGCCAGGTGGGAACGGTCCATGGGGACCAGACGATAGCGCACAGCCTACGCCTCCCCGCCGCGCTGCGTCAGGTGGGCGGCCAGCGCACCGATATATTCCCCGTCGATAAGATTGAAGCGGTCCTCCGGCGGATAGAGACAGCCGCCGTAGTAGATGGCCCGGTTGTTTTGAACCGAGAGATCGTACTGGATCTTATGGGCGGCCAAATGGATCTGTGTGCAGCCGCTCTGGGCAATCACCCGGTCCATGTTGCCCCGTGTAATGCCCGCGCCGGGGAGAATTTCGATGCGTCCGGCGGCATAGTCGATCATCTCCCGGATAGTCTGGGTGGCCTGGGACACGTCAGGGGCCTGACCGCTGGTGAGCACCCGGGTGACCCCCAGCTCAATGAGCGTATCCAGGGCCTGCCGCCAATCCGGGACCACATCAATGGCCCGGTGGAATACGGCTTCCCTGCCGGCGCTTCGGGCCAGATCCGCCAAAACCTTCGTGCGCGCCCGGTCCAAGGTTCCGTCCTGATGGAGGAAGCCGAACACCAGCCCATCCGCCCCATGGCGCAGAAGCTCCCCGGCGTCCTCCACCGCCACGGCAAACTCTCCCTCGGTATAACAAAATCCGCCCTCCCGCGGACGCACCATGGTCATAATCTTCATGCCGGTGGTCCGCTTTGCCACCACTAGAGAGCCCACTGTGGGCGTTAGTCCCCCGTGGAATAGATCGCTGTTGAGCTCTACCCGGTCCGCCCCCGCGCGGAAGGCCTCTGCCACATCATCGGCACTGCCGCAGCAGACTTCTAAAACAACCCGTTTCATATCCGCTCCTCCTCTGTCAGCCGTCAATTTCAGCATTTGACGTAAATTCCGCCGTTACACATCCCTTTTGCAGGATATGCCCCTCCAGGCGCCGCAAGAGAGCCCGTTTGCCTCCCCACGGCCCCAGATTCAGCGCACAGTCCAGGGCATATACCGTAAAGCGGTAGCGGTGGGTTTTCCCCCTGGGCGGCTTGGGTCCGGCGTAGCGGTGCAGGCCGTATCCAAGCCCCTGCACTGCGCCGCCCAACGCGGGCAGCCGCCGCCCCTTGGCAATTCCCCCCGGCACCCGCTGCGCCGCGGGAATATTCCAGATAACCCAGTGGCAAAACCCCGGGATTACATGGCTTACATCCTCAAGGGTAACCGCCAGGGTCCGGGCCCGGGCAGAGAGATTTCGAAGCACAAATTCCGGGGAGCGGTCCTCTCCACGGCCCGTATATTCTGCCGGAAAGGTTCCGCCTTCCCGGATTCCCACGCATTCCACCCAGAGCTCCGCCGTGCTCACTGCCTATCCCTCCTCCCGCCCCGGGCGTTCCGCTTCTCTCAGCGGGGAAAGGGGCGGTTTTCCTTATCATAAATAGTTTGGGCCCGTTTGTCAATCGGCCTGCGGAAAAAGCCGCGCAGCGCGCGCTCCTGCGCATGAATTAAGGGTCAAGCCCGGCGGCAGGAGCGCTTGTCTCCCGCCGCCGGGCTTGGTCCATCCTTTAACGCTGTTAAAGTCAGCCGGCGTAAGCTCGATGAAGGAAGGTAACAATCTGCCCCCGGGTGCACACCTGACCGGGAGAGAAGGTGGTGTCCGAAGTGCCCTTAGTGACGCCTCTCTCCACGGCCCAGAATACGGCATCGGCATAGTCCGCCTCCGCAGGCACGTCGGTAAAGATACCGGCTTTCGCTGTTTCTTTGCCCAGGGCCTGCCAGATATAGCTGACGGCAACGGCGCGGGTACAGGGCTTCCCGCCATCAAAGGAGGCTCCGATCATCCCCTCCTCCCGCGCCCAACTGACAGCCTTGTCCATATCACCGGCGGCGGCCGTCCCCCCGCCCCGGGCCGCGCGGTACAGGAAGGTCAAAATTTCGGCCTGGGTACAGTTCTGGCCGGGGGAGAACGTGGCGTCCGAGGTACCATTGGTGATGCCTTTTTCCACGGCCCAGGCCACTGGGGCGGCGTAATACTCCCCGGCGGGAACATCGGTGAAGGCGGGCGCGGACTGGGATACGCCCTCACCGGTGAGCCGGATCGTAAATCCCGCCGTTATGTCCCCATCCTGCTCGTCTTTTACCGACACATGGAGAAGGGTATTAGGGCCGAACATAGCGCACAAGCGGTCAGCGGAGACCGTAACGCTCATAGAACCGGAGGCGTCCTGCGACACAGCAAAATTAAGCGCATAGTCAAGCGCCCCCACAGGCGGGCCAAGCCAGTAATTTGTATTGGTCATCAATGAATAGGAGTCTGCAAGGGGGAAAACGCCGATGACGTTCTCAGACAGGCTCATAAAAAGCCTCGCATCATAAACACCGTCGCCGTCCGGATCTGACCAAGCCATGAAATACACCCTATCCAACGGCGCGCCGTTTTGGGGATTCAGCCCGCTTAAGGTGATATCCACGCCCGTAGGGACCAGCGGCACAGAGGTTGGAACAGTGAGCGGCCCCACCTCGCCATAAAATCCGGTCCCTTTAAGACCTCTTGTACGATACGGGCCCGCTTCCTTGGTCATCACGTAACCGTCCGGGAGATGGACGGCAAGCTTGTATTGCGATCCGTCGACCCCATTTTCCACCATTTCGTCCGCCGCGAATGCCGGGACAGCCAGCCCCATACACAGTGCCAGCGCCAGGAATACTGCCAGAAAGCGTTTTTTCATTTCTTCTTTCTCCTTTATTCTCATTTCCAACAGACCGGCTCAGGGCGGGCGCGCGCCCCGCCCCGACGGTCCGTCGGAAACATAAAAAGCGGTGTCGAGTTTTAAATACCCAACACCGCCTTGAAAAAATCAATGCGAACACAAAGCCTATCCACCGTTTCCCGCCTTGCCATTCCGGAGAAAAACGGATATAATAGACCCGTGGTACGATGTAATATCGCTGTGTTGAGTGGTGCCCTCACTCGCGCAGGGCCATGGGGTGCGCCAACACCCCGTGGCCTGCCGCCTTTTATGTTTCCACCCATATTGTATCTGATTGCAAGTGAAATTGCAAGGGTTATCGGGTAAAACTTTACCGCTTCTTCCCCGGCTTCTGTCTCGAGCTGCACTTTATTCCCCCAAAGCCCCGTTTTTATTTTTTCGGCGGTCTCAATCATCCAGCCTTGCTTTTTCCGGCAGGTTCGTTATAATATTCTCTTGCCAAATATGATTGACAGGAGGTGGCTTTTATCGTCTCATGGGATTTATCCGGGCTTTCTCCCGCCCTGAGGCGGGCCATGGCCTTTTTGCGGGACAATCTCCCCCTCAGCGATCTGGACTGCTACCCGTTTTCCTACTTTCTGCACTGCGCCGATCACGCTTTGATGGTGCGGCGGCGTTTCCCCTGGTGCGCCCAGCTGGAGGAAGAGCTGTTTTTCCACTATGTATTGTGCCCCCGGGTCAACGACGAGGACCTGTCTCCCCACCGCTCCTTATTTTTTGAGGCGCTGTGCCCCCTGGTGGAGGGCTTGGACGCCGAGCAGGCCGTACTGGAGGTCAACTGCTGGTGCGCCCGGCAGGCGTCCTATCAGCTTCAGGACGAGCGCACCGCCTCCCCGCTGACCGTCTTCCGCTGCGGCAGCGGCCGCTGCGGCGAGGAATCCGCCTTTTTAACCGCCGCCCTGCGCAGCGTGGGCCTTGCCGCCCGGCAGGTCTACGCCCCCCGCTGGGCCCACTGCGACGACAACCACGCCTGGGTGGAGGCTCTGTGCGGCGGCCGCTGGCGCTTTTTGGGCGCCTGCGAGCCGGAACCGGTGCTGGACCGGGGATGGTTCAACTCTGCCGCCGCTCAAGCCCTGCTGGTCCACTCCCGCACCTTTGGCCGGGGACATTCCCCACTGCACGGGGATTTTCTGGAGCAGCGGGGGGGCGTATGCTGGTACAACCAGACCTCCCGGTACGCCCAGACCCGCCCCTGCCTCCTGACCGCTTTGGTCGCCGGCCGTCCGGCCCCCGGCGCGGTGTTCCAGCTTCAGGCACTCAACGAGGCCGGATACCACACCATCGCCGCTTTGACCGCCGGCGAGGACGGCAAGGCCCAGGCCCAGCTGGGCCTGGGCGACGTCCACGTGCGGGCCAGCCTGAACGGTTTAGAGGCGGAGGGGGAGTACACGGGAGCTCCCCTCACTTTGGAGCTGGCGCCGCCCGCTGAGACAGACGGCGCCTGGACCTCGCTGGACATCCGCGCCCCCTCGGGCGCCCCGCCTCCCGCGCCCCTCACGGCGCGGCAGCGAACCCAGCGCGCCCGGCAGCTGGCAGAGGCCGCACACGCCCGCGCCAGCAAGGCCGCCGACTGGTATGATCCCCGACGCGCTGCTCTGCTGCCGGGGCGGGAGGACCTTTTAAGGCAGGCCAGGGGCAATTTTGACCAGGTGTTCGCTTTTCTCAGCCCTCCGGACGGCCCCGCCCGGGAGCGGCTGGGGCGCACGCTCTCCGCCAAGGACCTGCGGGATCTCTCCGCCTGCGTGCTGGAGGACCATCTGTCCTGCCTGCCCCCCCAGCCGCCCGGACTGCCGGAAGAAATTTACTGGGGCGCCCTGTGCGCGCCCCGCGTCGCGCTGGAGCCTCTGACCCCCTGGCGGGGGCCCCTCGCCTCCCGCTGGACGGCGGCGGAGCGGGACGCCCTCCGGGCAGACCCCGCAGCCCTCCCCGCTTTCCTGCGCCGGAAGGTGCGCCTGGAGGAAGGGCGGGTCTATGAAAACCTCCGCTGGCCTCCCCTGGCGGCGCTGGAGGCCGGCCGGTGCGACGCGCAGAGCTTTCGCCTGCTGTGCGTGGCCCAGCTGCGCGCTTTGGGAATTCCCGCCCGCCTGCGGGCGTTGGACGGCGCGCCGGAGTTCTGGCGGGACGGGGCGTTTGGCCCTCTGGAGCCGGAGGAAACCGCCCGGCTCACCCTGCTCCGCCCGGCGGGACAGGAATTTCTCTACCGCCAAAATTGGACCCTCTCCCGCCGCACGCCGGCGGGCTGGCGTGTCCTCTCCCTGCCCGCCGGGGTTTGGCAGGAGCCCTGGCGCCCGCTGACCCTCCCCGCCGGACGCTACCGGCTCCTCACCGCCGTGCGCCTGCCCAGCGGCGATCAGCACGCCCTCCGCCGGGACTTCTCCCTGGCCGCCGGCGAGGAGCGCCAGATCCCCCTGCGCCTGCGTGCGCTCACGCTGGAGGAGCTGCTGTTTTGCAAGACCCTCCCCGCCATTCCCGCCGCCACCCCAGAGGGCGCGCACATCCCAAACGCCCTTCGGCAGGGGGAGCGCCCCGCCCTGCTCTTTTGGCTGGAGGAGGGGGGCGAGCCCACAGAGCACGTGCTCCACGAGCTGGCGGAACGGCAGGCCGCCCTATGCGCCCTGCCCGTGGACGTGAGGTTCTTTTTAAGGGGGCCCGCCGCCCTTTCCCACCCGGCCTTAGCCCAGCTGCTGCGCCGTTGGCCCGGCGTGCAGGTGCTGCTGGACGACTGGGACTATGATCTGGAGGCGGCGGCCCGCCGCCTGGCTCTGGACCCGGAGCGCCCGCCCCTATGCCTGGTCTGCGACCGGCTGGGCCGGGCCCGGTACGGCCTGAGCGGCTACCGGGTGGGGGCCGTCGGACTGTTAGAGCACATCGCCGCACAGCTGTGCGCCCATTCTGATTTTTGAAAAAGGAGCGCAGATTTATGACCGGTATCATCGACGTAGGCGGCGGAATGCGCGGCGCGTATACCGCCGGAATGTACGACTACCTGCTGGACCACCACATTTTCCCCGGATACTGCCTGGGCGTCTCCGCCGGCAGCGCCAACATGGCGTCCTACCTGGCGGGACAACGGGGGCGCAACCGCCGCTTTTATATGCAGTACGCCGCCCGGAAGGAGTATATGAGCTTCTCTAACCTGATGAAAACCGGCTCGTATATCGACCTGGACTATGTATACGACGCTCTGAGCGGAACCGGCGGGGAGGACCCTCTGGACTACGAGGCTTTCGCCGCCAACCCGGTCCCCTTCGTGGTGGTGGCCACCGACGCCCTCACCGGGCAGCCCCGTTACTTTACCCGGGCCGATCTGCCGCGGGACCACTATGATCCCATCAAAGCCTCCTGCTGTCTGCCCATGGCGTGCAAGCCCTATCTGGTCAACGGGCGTCCTTATTTTGACGGCGGTGTTTCCGATCCCGTGCCCTATCAAAAGGCCCTGGACGACGGATGCACCCGCATTCTGGTCCTGCTGACCCGGCCCCGCGACTTTGTCCGCCCCCCCTTAAAGCACGAAAAAGCCATGGCCGCCCTTCTGCGGGCCTACCCCAAGGCATGGCAAGCCCTTCAGCACCGCCATGAGGTCTATAACCGTCAAGTCGCCCAGGTCAAAGAGCTGGAACGGCAGGGCAGGGCTCTGCTCCTGGCCCCTCTGGACATTGAGGGGATGAGCACCCTGCGCCACAACGAGTTCGCTATGGAGCGCCTGTACGGCTACGGCTACCAGGACGGGGCAAAAGCCGCCGCCTTCCTGACGGAATAAAGAGGGGGAATTTTCATGGACCTCTGCGACGTGCGCACCATCAAGGACCTGCTCGCCCGGCACGGCTTTCGCTTCTCCAAGCGCATGGGGCAGAACTTCCTGATTGAAAGCTGGGTGCCCGCACAGATCGCCCAAGCCTCCCAGGCCGGACCGGACTGCGGTGTGCTGGAGATCGGTCCCGGTATCGGCCCGCTTACCGTCCAGCTGGCCCAGCGGGCCGGGCGGGTGGCCTGTGTGGAGCTGGACCGCTCGCTGCTGCCCATCCTGGCGGAAACCCTGGCCTCTTATGACAATATAGAGGTCATCTCCGGCGACGTGCTCAAGCTGGATCTGCCCGCCCTGGCGGACCGCGCCTTTTCAGGCCTCACTCCACTGGCCTGCGCTAATCTCCCCTACAATATCACGACCCCGGCCATCACCGCCCTGCTCCAGGCCAAACGGTTTGCCTGTATCACAGTGATGATCCAGCGGGAGGTAGCCAAGCGCATCTGCGCCGCCCCCGGTCAGCCGGACTACGGGGCCTTTTCGGTATTCTGCCAGTATCACGCCCAGCCGGAACTCCTCTTTGAGGTGCCCGCGGCGTGCTTTCTGCCCGCCCCCAAGGTAACCTCCGCCGTGCTGCGGCTGACGCCCCGGCAGGAGCCCGCGCAGAACCTGGTGGACGAGGAATTTTTCTTTCGGGTGGTCCGCGCCTCCTTTGCCCAGCGGCGCAAGACGCTGCTCAACGGGCTTTCCGCCGCATTCGGCGCCCAGCTTGACAAGCAGGCGCTCTCCCAAGTCCTCCAGCGCGCCGGTCTGAGCGGCGGCATACGGGGAGAGCGGCTGGACATCGGCCAGTTCGCCCTGCTGGCCGCTGCGCTGCAAAGCGCTCTTAACGCATAATCAAACCGCATCCTCTGTCGTTTTTATCGGAATATTTCGATTTTCTCGGGGTTTTATCGGCGACAATCGGGGAATTTTGCAAATTCAGCGGAAAGGACTTGCAAAATTCCCCGTTCTGTTTTACAATAGAGCACAAGCAGACATCGAATCGTGTGACTGAACATAAGGAGGGGTTCCCTATGGCATTGACAACAAACCGCGCTGTACTGGACTGGATCAGCCAGGTCTCAGCCATGACTCAGCCGGACGCGGTCGTCTGGATTGACGGCAGCGAAGAGCAGTTAGAGCAGCTCCGGGCCCAAGCCGTGTCCACCGGAGAGCTGGAAAAGCTCAACCAGGATAAGCTGCCCGGCTGTTACCTCCACCGCACCGCCGTCAACGACGTGGCCCGTGTGGAGGACCGCACCTTCATCTGCTGCGAAAAGCAGGAGGACGCGGGTCCCACCAACAACTGGATGGCCCCCCAGGAGATGTACGCCAAGCTGCGCAAGCTCTACACCGGGGCTATGAAAGGCCGTACGATGTACGTCATCCCCTATTCCATGGGCGTGGTGGGTTCCCCCTTCGCCAAGTACGGCATTGAATTGACCGATTCCATCTATGTGGTGCTCAATATGGCCATCATGACCCGCGTAGGCCGGTCTGTACTGGACGCCTTGGGGAATTCCCCCGACTATGTCAAGGGCCTCCACGCCAAAGCGGACATCGACCCGGAAAACCGCTACATCGTCCACTTCCCCCAGGACAACACCATTATGAGCGTCAACTCCGGCTACGGCGGCAACGTGCTGCTGGGTAAAAAATGCTTTGCTCTGCGCATCGCCTCCTGCCTGGGCCGGAACGAGGGCTGGATGGCGGAGCATATGCTGATTCTGGGCATCCAGAATCCCGCCGGAGAGGTGCGCTATCTCGCCGCCGCCTTCCCCTCCGCCTGCGGCAAGACCAATTTGGCCATGCTCATTCCCCCCGCCCATTACCGTGAAAAGGGCTGGAAGGTCTGGTGTGTAGGCGACGACATCGCCTGGCTGCGGGTGGGCGAGGACGGCCGGCTATGGGCCATGAATCCGGAATACGGATTTTTCGGGGTGGCCCCTGGCACCAACGACAAGTCCAACCCCAACGCCCTCGCCTCCACCCGCACGGGGACTATCTTCACCAATGTGGTCCATAATCTGGACGACAATACCGTCTGGTGGGAAGGGCTGGATAAGAACCCGCCGGAGAACGCCGTGGACTGGAAGGGACGCCCCTGGAATGGAAAAACTGCCCAAGAGAAGGGCGCTCACCCCAATTCCCGCTTCACCGCGCCGGCACTGAACTGCCCCTGTATCTCTTCGGAATTTGAAAATCCCCAGGGCGTACCCATCTCCGCCATTGTCTTTGGCGGACGCCGGGCCAAGACCGCCCCGCTGGTGTACCAGTCCCGCAGCTGGGAGCACGGCGTATTCGTCGGCTCCATTATGGCCTCTGAGACCACCGCCGCCGCCGCAGGCGCCGTAGGCGTGGTGCGCCGGGACCCTATGGCGATGCTCCCCTTCTGCGGCTACCATATGGCTGACTATTGGCAGCACTGGCTGAATATGGGAAAAGCGTTAGGCGATCATGCCCCCAAAATCTTTAACGTCAATTGGTTCCGCACCGATGAAAAGGGAGATTTCATCTGGCCCGGCTTTGGCGACAACCTGCGGGTGCTGGAGTGGATTATGAAGCGCTGCTTCAACGAGACCGGAGCCGCTGAAACCGCCATCGGCTACGAGCCATACCCCGATGACATCGACCTGGAGGGCTCCGGCGTGGACCGCGCCACGCTGGAAGAGCTGCTGGGCGTGGACCCCGCTCTGTGGAGAGAAGAGGTCAAAGGCATTCGCGAGTTCTACGGCAAATTCGGCGATAAGCTCCCCAAGGAGCTCTCTGCCCAGCTCTCCGCCCTGGAGAAGCGTTTGGGCTAAACAATATGACAGCACAAGCGCCCGGATGTGTATCATCCGGGCGCTTATTTCTTTTTGGCTCTTACAGGCCGCAGCCGGCACATCCGGCGCAGGCTGACGGTGCGCAGGCAGAGGGATGATCCTCCTGCCACAGCTGATCCGCAGTGGGCGTCCACCGCTCGGCATAGGGGCGGGTTTTAGCGGTCAGGTGCTCCACACTCTCCGGAGACTGGGGATCGGTGGACTTGGCGCCGGTCTCCCGGACCATGCGCTCGATGCACTGCGGATTTTCCAGCATGGGACAGGGGCGCAGCATATTCTCATTGAAGGGCTGAGCGTCATGATAGGCCATAAACAGCGGGGACTGAAGGCACTCCAGCAGGGTTTTCTCCCGAATATTGCAGTCGGAATAGTGGATGAACACGCAGGGATCTACATCCCCGTTGGCGTTGATGTGCAGGTAGCGCCGCCCACCGGCGATGCAACCGCCCACATATTCCGCGTCGTTCTGGAAGTCCATGGCAAAAATACCCTTCGTAGAACGCATAGCCCGGATCCGGCGGTAGACCTCGGTGCGCTGCTCCGGCGTGGGCATCAGCTCGGGAGCTGCGTCGTTGCCGACCGGCATATAGTGGAAGAACCAGATAAAATAGGCTCCCAGCTCCATGATCTTGTCATAAAATTCCTCGCTGGTAATGTCCTTATAGTTAACGCTGGTGTAACAGGTAGAAATGCCAAAGGGCAGCCTGTGGGACTTCAGCAGGGCCATAGCGTCCGTAACCTTTTGATAGACGCCCTGGCCCCGGCGGCTGTCGTTGGCCTGCTCAAAGCCCTCCAGGCTGATGGCCGGCACGAAATTCTTCACCCGCAGCATATCCTGACAGAACGCCTCGTCGATCAAAGTGGCGTTGGTGAAGGAGAGGAAGGCCGCATCCGGGTGCTTTTCACACAGAGCGATCAGGTCCTTTTTGCGCACCAGCGGCTCTCCGCCGGTGTAGATATACAGATAGATCCCCAGCTCTTTCCCCTGGGTAATGATGGAGTCGATCTCATCAAACGTCAGGTTGAGCTTATTGCCGTACTCCGCCGCCCAGCAGCCGGTGCAGTGCAGGTTGCAGGCCGAGGTTGGGTCCAGCAGAATGGCCCAGGGAATGTTGCAGCCGTATTTGGCGCGCATCTCCTCCTGATGGGGCCAGCCCACAATGTTGGCGTTGATCATAAAGTTGTTAAAGAAGGTTTTCAGCACGTCCGGATCGGTCTCGGTCCACACCTTCTCAATCAGCTTATACCAACAGGAATCTGGGTCGCTGATTACCTTGTCAAAGGCCGCCCGCTGGTCGGGCAGGGTATCCCCGGCAAATTTATTGACCATATCCATGACCTTGCTCATATTCGTCATGGGGTCCTTATCCAAATAATCATATACCTTGGTCAGTCCATACCGCTTAATACTATCAGGAATCTTCATAAGTCTGTCTGCTCCTTTCTCGGCCTGCTCTATTCATATCCTCGGGTTGCTGATACTATAACGCCGAATTTTTAAAAGGGGAATAGACAAGATTCGCCTTATGTCAAAACTCCAGACAGAAACGGCAATTTGTATAAAGGGGTATCCTAATTTTTACATCTCTATCTCATTATTTTTATTATCATATTTCAGTATATCCCGCATTCACAAATTTTTATGGAAAGGCCGACGCCACGTTCTCCGGGGTCAGGGGATACCATTGCGCGTCGGGCAGGGCGAGGGCCTCCTCCGCAGCCGCGTCAAACTCCGCCCGTGCAGCGGCTTCGCCGTTCACCACATACCGCGCAGCGTTCTGGCCGCCGCCGGATTCGCAATAGTTCAAGCGGTCGTACTCAAACGCCTTCTCGCCAAACGTGATATGGCCCCACCCCCAATTGCCGGCCCCGCCGGAATAGTAGGTGGTCCCGTCCGCTTTCACAGGCATGATCCAGCGCTGAAAAGCCCCATACCCCCAGACCTTTCCTTCCCGCTGGCGCAGGATCACAAAGCCGTCCGCTATCCCAAGCTGGAGGATCACCTCCAGCCGCCCATCCTGGTCCAGATCCGCCGCCGTAAAGCTGGCTGCGCCCTCATTATAGACCGATAAAATATCCTCGTCGTCAGTGATCACCCGGGCCATCTCTCCGATCTCCAGCCATCGCCCTGCGGCGGGATCGTAAAACCGCTCCTCCCCCAGCAGCACCGCCCGGTACCCGTCCGTTCCGGCGGACTGGACCGCCGCCGTCCCCAGGAAAATCCTCGCGGTAAAGGAGAGGGCATGCTCCGGAATATCCCTCAGATCGTCGTACATACGGTCATAGATATCCCGCTGGGCCTCACTGGCCTGGGCCAGGGCCGGCATGTCGGTCTGGGGGTAGTAGAGATATACCCAGCGGCCCTCCTGATGGCCCAGCAGGCGCTCCCGGCCCAGCAGCTCGGTTTTTTCCTCCGGCCAGACGCCCAGCTCCCCTACCAGCGCCCCCTGTTCCCCGTTTACAGCGGTACAGTAAAAGGCCGTCTGCCCATAAAAATCGCCGGATTCATCGTCCACCTCTTCCGCCCGCCAATGGCCCGCCCAGCTTTCCGGCAGCTGTAGGACAAAGCCATAGGCGTTGTTGACATACACCGACGGTTCCTCCGGCCGGGGAAGCTCCCCGGTCCAGCGGAACAGCGCCCCGTCATAGGCGGGCACGGCAAATTCGGGGTCAATACTGATGATCTGGGAGGAGCGTCCCTGGTCAAAGCGCAGCGTGTTCCCATCGGCACTCTCAAACACATAGCGGTATCTGCCGTCATCGGTGGCGCACTCCACTACGCCCCCCTCTACGGTATACCGCCCCCGGGTAAAGTAGGAGGAGAGCGGGTCGGAATTCAGCGTAAAGGTGCGCTGCGTCCCGTCAAGCATCAGCACCGGCGCCCAGGACCCGGCGCTGCCGCCGTCCGCCGGCGGTTCCATGGAGTAGCACCCGGACCGGGGGATTTGCGCGTAGGGCAGCAGCTCCACACCCTGATACGCCTCCCCCAGCCACACCCGCAGGGTCAGCTGCGCCAGCTGCGTCCAGTCCGCCGGGGGGATATTCATGGCGTAGGTCACGCCCGGCTCCAGAATCTCGCCCTCCAGATAGTGGTAGTCATGGTCGGCGCTCTGACTGTGGCTGCTGCCGCCGGCATCCTTGCCTGTGATGCGGATGCGCCAGTCCTCCGCCCTGCCGTAATCCGGGATGGTGAACCAGAGGTCCCCGTCCAGGTATTCGATGCTCTGCACTAATTTCCCCACGGCCTCTCCCTCGGGAGTCCGGTCTGTATCCCCCTGGGAGACCGCGCCGGAGCGGATATAGGGCAGCAGGTCGATGGGCCGCTCTGTCACGCCCAGGGTGACGTGGATAAACAGCTCCCTCAGGCTGTCCGCGATCTCCTTCAGGTTTTCCGTATAGGTCTGCCCCGGCTCCCACTGGGTATCGGTGTGGTAGTGCAGGCTCGCGCTCATACTGTCTTCAAATTCCGCCCGTCCGCTGATTTGGAGCCGCCAGGGCTGGGAGGGCGTATCCGCATCCGGGATGGTGAAGCTCAAAACCCCGCTCTGGGCATCGTAGGCGATGCTCTGCTCCAGGCGGTCTATGGCCTCCGTTTCGCTGATCCGCCCGTTTCCTGCGGCCTCGCAGACCACCAGCGCCCCTGCCAGCAGGGTTGCCGCCAGGATAATCCCTATCAAAGCGGCGCTGTTTTTCTTATGCTGAAACAGGTTCCCCAGCCGCCCCTTCAGCTGGCGCTTGCCGCTGCCAAACCGGCTGGACAAGGCCGGAGCGCGGCCTGCGGCGGCTGTGCGGAGCAGGACCTCGCCATACCGGCGGCGGAACTGCCCGTCTTTCCCCCGGACCACCTCGTCGTCACAGCACAGCTCCAGGTTGCGTCCCCCTTCCCGGACCATCCACCAAACCAGTGGGTTGAACCAATGAACCGCGTTGGCCAGCAGAAACAGGGCTTTATAGGCCACATCCCACCGCCGGAGGTGCACCAGCTCGTGGCGCAGGACCATCTCCAAAGCGTCCTCCTCCACAGCCCGCTCGGGCAGAAGCACCACGGGACGCAGCAGCCCCAGCACCATGGGACTGCTTACGCCCGCCGCCCGCCGCAGCTCTACCGGGCGGCGCAGCTCCAGCTCCCGCTGCTGTCTGCGCAGGACGGCGTTCTCCCACTCATCCGCCGCTTTCGCCCGGCGCAGCAGGCTGCGGCGGAGCAGGACATAGGCGCTCCCCTGCCACAGCAGAAACGCCGCCATGCCGGCCGTCCAAGCCGCCGCAAGAATTTGGGTCACCGGCACCCTCCGCTCGGACTCCAGCGCCGCCGCAGGCCGGACCTGCGCGCCGCTCTGAACAGGAACCTCCGGCACGGCGGCGGCCCCGCTTTGGGATGAAGGGGGAAGCTTTACGGAAACCTCATAGCTGGGCGGGCGCACAGTCACTACCGGCTCCGGCACGGTCAGCTGAAAGGGCAGCACCAGCCGCAGGGCCAGCAGCAGCCACAGGTAATAGCAGGTGTGGGCGGCATATCGGTGGCACAGCCGCCGGGACAGGAGCAGCACAGGCAGCATCACCGCCGAACAGGCCAGCGACACCGCCGTTACCCGCAGAAACAACCCTTCCATGCTCACTCCTCCTTCAGCGTATCCAAGTAGGCCTGCAGCTCCTCCACATCCGCCCCCGTGAGCGCCCCTCCATCATACAGCGCGGCGGTAAAGCGCTTTAGCGAGCCGGCGTAGAGCTTTCTCAGAATGCTCGTTCCCTCCTGACGCTGGTACGCTTCCCACGCGACCAGAGGGCGGTACTGATTGACCTTCCCTATTTTCTCACAGGCCAAAAATTTCTTTTCCTCCAGACGCTTTAAATAGCTGTGCAGCGCGCTGGCGGTCAGCGGGCGCTCCAGCCGCTCTAGAATCTCCGGCGCCGCTACCGGTCCCTCCGCCCGCCATACCACCAGCATAATATCTAGCTCGGATTCCGGCAGGCTTCTGCTCTCTCTCATATCTTTCTCGCTCCTTTTGCATTTGCAGAAATTATATCCTTATTCTACATTTGCAGAAATCCTTTGTCAAGAGTCTTTTGCATTTGCAGAAATCATTTCCTCACTCAGAGCGGACGGTTGTCTTTCCCCTGCCACTGTGATATGATTTCACCGCCGACGGCGTTTTGCATGGGGAGGGACCGTATATGTCTGCCAACCGCCAATTTCAGCTTATCTATCTGCTGCTCCGGCACGGACGCATGTCCGCGCGCCAGCTTGCCCAGCGCTTCGAGGTGTCCGAGCGCACCATTTACCGGGATGTGGACGCTCTGTCCGCGGCGGGAGTGCCCATCTACGCCGTTCCCGGCCGGGGAGGCGGCGTAGCCCTGATGGAGCACTACATTCTGGACCGGGCCGCCTTCTCTGACGAGGAACAGCAGCAGCTCCTGACCGCCCTGCAAAGCCTGTCCGGAAGCGCTCAAACTCAGGCGGCCCAGACCCTGGACAAGCTCTCGGGGCTCTTCCGGAGGCAGGAGCCCAACTGGCTCCAGGTGGACTTATCCCGCTGGGGCAATTCCGGAACAGACAACGCTGCGTTCACTGTTTTAAGAGACGCCATCCGGCAGCAGCGGCAGCTCCTGTTCACCTATGCCGGCGCTTGCGGCCCCGCCGCCCGCCGCCGGGTTCTGCCCGCCCGGCTGGTCTTTAAGGGGCAGGCCTGGTATCTTCAGGCGTTCTGCCTGGACCGGAACGCCTACCGTTCCTTCAAGCTTTCCCGCATTTTGGAGATGGAGACAGGCGAGGGCTTCCGCACCCTGCCGTCGCCCCCGCCGCCCATTGACGGAAACACAGCGCCGGAGCACCCGCCACTGCACCTGCGCCTGCGCTTTTCTCCCGCCATGGCTTACCGGGTCTACGATGAGTTTGACGCGGGGTGCGTTGCCCGGGAAGAGGATGGCTCCCTCCGTGTAAAGGCGGCCTTCCCCGAAGATGCCTGGCTGTACGGCTACCTGCTCTCCTTTGGCGCCGGGGTGCAAGTGCTGGAGCCCTGCCAGGTGCGCAGGCGCCTGGGCGCCTTGGCCAAAGAAATTTGGCGGCAATGCACAGACCTTGACGCAGGATGTCAGGATTTTGATGATACAATGGGGACAGCTTTTATGAAGGAGGAACAATGTATGGAACAAAATTTCTGCCAGTCCTGCGGTATGCCCCTCGCCGCCGCGGAGGATTACGGCACCGAGGCCGACGGTTCCCGCAGCCCCCACTACTGCAAGTACTGCTATCAGCAAGGCGCTTTCCAAGGGGCGATGACCATGCAGGAGATGATTGACTTCTGCACCCCTATGGTGGTCCAGGCCAACCCCGGCATCACCGCCGAGCAGGCCCAGGCCCAAATGCACAAATTTTTCCCCACACTACTGCGCTGGAAGGGACAATAGCTCCCAACCAAAAAGCGCCGCGGCGGCCACCGCGGCGCTTAAAATTCCTATCTCTGCCCCCCACCCTGTTTTCAGGCGGCGCTCAGCTCCCCGAGGGGAAGAACGGAGACAGGGAGGCGGCCACGCTGCTGATGGGCATGGTCTGAAGAACAATTTTCCCCGGCCCGGTGACCACCGTGTTAAACAGTCCCTCACCGCCAAACAGGGCATTTTTAATCCCCTTGACGCTCTGAATGTCGATGGAACAGGTGGCGTCCATCATCGCCAGATTGCCGGTGTCTATCACCATCTGCTCACCGGGGCGCAGATCATACTCCACCGCGTATCCGTCGATTTCCAAAAAGGCCGTGCCGTGTCCGGAGAGCTTCTGCATAATAAAGCCCTCGCCGCCGAAGAAGCCAGCGCCCGCCTTTTTCTGGAAGAAAACAGACAGCTCCACCCCCTGCTCAGAGGCCAAAAAGCCGCTCTTCTGCACAACTACAGGCCGGTCTGGGTGAATCTCCACCGCCCGGATGGAACCGGGGAAGCTGGAGGCAAAGGCGATCATGCCGGGACCGCCCTGGGATGTATAAATATTCTGGAACATGGACTCGCCGGAAAACATCCGCCCAAACGCCTTGCCCAGACCCCCGGCGGAGGTCTCCATCTTCATATTCGGGCTCATCCACACCATAGAACCCTTCTCGGTAATCATAGATTCCCCGCTGTTCAGGTCACATACAACCACAGGCATGGGCTCGCCAAGAATTCGATATTGCATAAAAGCCAACCTCCTCTTGTTTGATACCCCCAGTATAGTACGCCTTACGAAGGAATGCAAGAGGCAGTCGAAAAACTCCCTTTTCAGATGAGTGTTGCTCAAAGCCATTTCGCCAAACTGTTCGTCAAAACATCCAAGTCGGACAGCCATCCACTAATGGATGACTGCCCAATAAACCGGAAGTTGTAACATTATTGGCTTACTACTGGTTTTCCATCTTTATCAAGCAGCGGGGTAAAACCTGCCGCATTTCCATTTCTGTGAAAAACATAGTTTACACCGGTTTGTGTATCAACCCAAATTTCAATCACATCAATAACACCTTGCTGATAAATCTTTTTAAAACGATCCATAAATATTCCTCCATAAGTTTTGGTTTGAGGAGTCTATTATAATACAGGCCCCCTATCTTATCAATATGTTTTGTGAAAGCTGCTGAAGCTGTAGTCCAGCCACACTTTATCTTAAAAGGGATTTGAAAACTCCCGTGCATCTTGCAATTTAACACTGGACGGCGTATAATCAGGGGCAGGAACGCCCCGTTCTTCCTCCGCAAATCATGATAAGACAAGGAGAGATTGCTGTGACCTATGAATTCTGCCCCCAAGGCGTGTGTTCCCGAAAAATGACCATTGAAGTTGAAAACGGCATCGTGCGTTCCCTGCGGGTCACGGGCGGCTGCAGCGGCAACCTACAGGGTATCTCCCGGCTTGTGGAGGGGATGGAAATTGCGGAGGTAATCCGCCGTCTGGACGGGGTGAGGTGCGGCGCCAAATCCACCTCCTGCCCTGACCAACTGGCCCAGGCTTTAAAGCAGGTCCCGCCCTGCTGAAATACATCAATGCGGCGGCTTCTGCCAGTCCCGCCGCAGATATTCGGGCAAGCCGCCTTGTGAAAGCACGGCCGCGCCGGGCGCTGGAATCATCCAGCGCCCGGCGCGGCCGCCTATTGAACCCCTCTCACAGCGTTCGCGCCCAGGCCTTGTTTGAAAAATGGGAATATGCCCAAGGGCGAGGGATCTTTTCGGCTGACAAGGGGTTTTGACGCAGAAATCCTGACGGATTTCAAGGAAAACCCCCGCCATTTGGGCGTGTTAACAATTTTCAAACAAGGCCTAAACAAACGGCCGTATAATCCTCACCCAAAACCGGTACAATAACCCCCATCGGCGGCTATTTGGAAAGGAGGAGTTATATGGAAGTCAATTTCAGGAAAGCGGCGGTAATCGGCTGCGGATTTGTGGGCGCTTCCATCGCTTTTCGTTTTTTACAGCAGGGACTGTTTTCCCATCTGGTGCTGCTGGACGCCAACCGTGCCAAAGCGGAGGGCGAGGCCATGGATCTCAGCGACGGGATGCCCTACGGCGCCGCCATGGAGATTACAGCCGGGAGCTATGACGACATCGCGGACTGCGCCCTAGCGGTCATCACCGCGGGGGTGAACCAAAAACCGGGAGAGACCCGGCTGGAGCTGATCGGAAGAAATACCGCTATTTTGAAAGCTATTTTACAAGAGCTCACCGCCCGGAATTTCGGCGGCATCCTGCTCATTGTGTCCAACCCGGTGGACGTGCTGACCTATGCTGCGTGGAAGCTGTCCGGATTTCCCCGGCAGCGGGTCATCGGCTCCGGCACCGTACTGGACACAGCCCGGTTCAAGCAGCTGTTGGGAGAGGAGATGGGGGTGGACAGCCGCAATGTCCACGCCTTCATCATCGGCGAACACGGGGACAGCGAGCTGGCGGTGTGGAGCGGCGCAAACGTCTCCGGACTGGACTTGGACGATTTCTGCCGCCTGCGGGGAAAAGAGCTCCGGAGAGCGGATATGGAGCGTTTGTACCAGGATATCCGCGGCAGCGCCGACGCCATCATCCAGCGCAAGGGCGCCACCTATTACGGCATCGCCATGGCGGTGGGGCGCATTGCCCAGTGCATTGTCAAAGACGAGCACGCGGTGCTGCCGGTTTCCGCCGTGCTGGAGCAGGAGTACGGCCTGGAGGGACTGGCGCTGAGCATTCCCGCCATCGTCGGGCGGGACGGCCTGGAAAAAATTTTAGAAATTCCTCTGGGCCAGGCGGAGCGGACCGCCCTGAGGGATTCCGCCCAGCAGCTCAAACAGGCTATCGGCGGCCTGGCGCTGTAAGCGCCTGCTATCCGCGCTGTGCCGCCAGGGCGGCGCAGCGGTCCAAAATCCGCATCGCCGTCTCCGCCTTCGACAGCAGGGGAAGCTCCTCGGCCCCGGCGGCGGTAATCAGCGTGACAATGTTCGTGTCTGTGCCAAATCCCGCGCCGGCCACCTTCAGGTTGTTGGCGCAGATCATGTCCGCCCCTTTTTTCTCCAGCTTGGTCCGGCTGTTTTCCACCATGTCCCGGGTCTCCATGGAGAAGCCGCAGATGACCTGCCCTGCCCGGCGGCGCTCTCCCAGGTACTGCAAAATATCCCGCGTACGCCGGAGGGGGATGGACAGCTCGCCATCCCCTTTTTTTACCTTGTCTCCGCTGTACTGGCTGGGGGTATAGTCCGCCACAGCCGCAGCCTTGAAGATGAAATCACTCTCCTCACACCGGTCCGCCACCGCCTGGAACATCTCCTGGGCCGTTGTCACCGGGACCACCTCCACAAAGGGGGGCGGCTGCAGGGCGGTAGGGCCGCTGACCAGCGTCACCTGCGCGCCCCGGAGCATCGCCATGCGGGCCAGGGCGTAGCCCATCTTTCCGGTGGAGTGATTGGTGAGAAAGCGCACCGGGTCCAGGGGCTCCTGGGTTGGACCGGCGGTAACCAGAACCCTCCGCCCCTCCAGGTCGTGGGGCAGGGCGATCCGGCGGAGAATGTGCTGCACCAGCGTCTCCGGCTCGGGCATTTTCCCCATACCCACCGCACCGCAGGCCAGCCGTCCACTGGCAGGCTCTACCACCTCCCAGCCATAATGGCGCAGACGCTCCAGATTGTCCTGCGTCACCGGATTTTCATACATATTGGTATTCATCGCCGGGGCGGCCAGCTTGGGGCAGCGGCAGGCCAGCACGGTGGTGGTGAGCATATCGTCCGCCAGACCGTGGGCCAGCTTGGCGCAGATATTGGCAGTGGCCGGGGCGATGATCACCAAGTCCGTGCGCTGAGCCAGGGCGATATGCTCTACCTGGTGGCTGAAGCTGCGGTCGAAGGTGTTCACCATCGTGCGCCTGCCCGTGAGCTGTTCAAAGGTCAGCGGAGCAATAAACTCCACGGCGTGCTGCGTCATCACCACCTCCACGCAGGCGTGGAGCTTCACCAGCGCCGAGGCCAGCGCGGCGGCCTTATAGGCGGCGATTCCGCCGGTGACCCCCAGCAGGACGGTTTTTCCCTTGAGCATATGAGCTTCCTCCCCAAATACCGGGCTGTGCGCCCATCAATTTTTCTCCAATTATAGCGGCTTTCTCCCCGGTTGTAAAGGCGCTGTCCCCGTTTTCCCTGGGGTTTTCCAGCCCCGGCCCCGCCCGGCGGCAGCGGCCCAAACGCGCTCCGCCCCCTCTGCACCGCCGCCATGGTGCCGTTTTTGCCCCTCCGGAAAACTCCCCCTTGCAATTCGTGGAAACAGCCGCTATAATGCGGAGTTGAGAGGGCGGGGAATTCCGGTCCTCGCCCTCTTAAATATGCACTGCATCTCCCAGAGGGAGAGCGGCAGCAGGAGGTAATCAAATATGAACAAACGCAAGCACGACACCCATTGGATGGTAGGCGTAGCCCTGATGGCGGCAGTGGTCGTTGTCCTGGCCAACACGCCCCTGGGCATGATTCAGCTGCCCATCATCAAAGCCACCACCACCCACATTCCGGTGATTTTAGGGGCGCTTTTGTTTGGGCCCTTAGCCGGCGGCATTCTAGGGGGCATATTCGGGCTGTGCTCCGTGGTCAGCAATACTGTGGCGCCCACCCTGCTTTCCTTCGCCTTTTCTCCGTTTATGAGCACTACCGGCGTCTCCGGCGCCCTTAAGGCGGTCTGGATTGCGGTGGGATGCCGGATTCTGATCGGCGTGGCGGCGGGCTGGCTGTGGATCGGCCTCAAAAAGCTCCGGCTTCCCGATCTGGCGGCCCTGCCCATCGTGGGCTTTGTGGGTTCTATGACGAACACCGTGCTTGTCATGGGCAGCATCTATCTGCTGCTGGCCCAGCAGTACGCCCAGGTGAAAAACGTGGGAATGCAGGCCGTGTTCGGTCTGGTCATGGGCACGGTAACTGGCTCCGGCGTGATGGAAGCCATCGCCGCCGTGGTCCTGGTGTCCGCCATTGGAAAGGCCCTGCTCCAGGTGGGCGCCGCAGTGAAGAAACCGGCGCCGTCCAAGGCCTGAGCGCTTAATTGAGGTGATCGTTCATGCTACTGGCAATTGATATCGGCAACAGCAACGTGGTCATGGGGGGCATCCGGGAAAACCAGATTGTCTTTCAGATCCGTATCGCCACCGATCCCATCAAGACCTCGGACCAATACGGGGTTGAAATCAAAAATATGCTGGACCTGTCCCAGGTCCAGGTGTCGGAAATTGACGAATGCATCATCTCCTCGGTCGTGCCGCCCGTGTTCAACTCCATCTGCACCGGAGTACGGAAGGTCACCGGAAAAGACCCCCTGGTGGTGGCGCCCGGTCTTAAAACCGGCCTGAACATCCGCATGGAGAATCCCGCGTCGGTAGGCAGCGATTTAATCGTAGCCGCTGTGGCGGCGATGCAGGACTACGAGCCGCCGCTGATTATCATTGATATGGGCACCGCCACTACGATCACCGTGGTGGACAAAGGGAATACCTATATCGGCGGGGCCATCATTCCCGGCATACGGGTATCTGCCGAGGCGCTGTCCAGCCGCGCCTCCCAGCTGCCCGGCATACAGCTGGACCAGCCGGAGCATGTGATTGGCAAAAACACTGTGGAGAGCATGCGCAGCGGCATTATGTACGGCGCCGCCGCTATGATGGACGGCATGGTGGAGCGGATGGAGGAGGAACTGGGCAGACCCGCCACGGTGGTCGCCACCGGCGGCATGGCCCAGTTCATTGTCCCCCTGTGCCGGCGGAACATGCATCTGGAACGGGATCTGCTGCTGAAGGGCTTGAACGTCATCTATCAAAAAAACCGCAGATAACCACATCCGCAGCGCACAAAAGCCCGGACCCATGGATAAGGGTCCGGGCTTTTCTTCTCTGCGCCGGCGGGTTTCCCCGTCTTCGGTTATGCCTTGGGCCTAAAGCAGCTTCTTCAGCTCCGCGAGCAGCCCGTCCACGTTCTCCCGGGTGGTGTGGAAGCAGGTGACAAAACGAATCACCGTGTGCTCCGCGTCATAGGGGCACCAGTCCTCAAAGGCGCACACCTTCTCCAGCCGGGGCCGCAGCCCATTTTCTACAATGGGGAACACCTGGTTGGTAGACGACTGGGCCATCAGCGGCAGGCCCAGCGCCTGAATGCCATCCTGAAGCCGCTGCGCCAGCTCGTTGGCGTGGCGGGCCATGTCAAAATACAGCCCGTCCTCCAGCAGGGCCAGGAACTGCGCGCCCTGGAGCCATCCCTTCTCCATTACCGCACCCAT
This sequence comes from uncultured Flavonifractor sp., assembly GCA_947346365.1. Lineage (GTDB taxonomy): Bacteria > Bacillota > Clostridia > Oscillospirales > Oscillospiraceae > CANAAV01. The sequence goes on along the minus strand of CANAAV010000006.1, from coordinate 43,015 downwards.
GCGCTTTTTCATGCGGAAAAAGTCCTCCGCCAGCTCCGGCCGGGTGATCACCAGCGCTTCTCCAAACAGGGCTCCGTTCTTGGTGCCGCCGATATAGAAAGCGTCGGTCAAATGGGCGAACTCCGCCAAGGTCAGGTCGTTGGCCGGGCTGGTCAGGGCCGCGCCCAGCCGGGCCCCGTCCACAAACAGCAGCAGCCCATTGGCATGGCAGAATTCATATAGGGCGGTGAGCTCCGCCTTGGTATAGACCGTGCCGTTTTCGGTGGCGTTGGAGATGTACACCAGGGCAGGCTTGGTCAGGTGGGGGTCCTTGTGGTGCTCCAGCAGAGGGGGGAGCATCTCCGGGAAGAGCTTGCCGTCGCTGCCCACTTCCACGGGAAGAATCTTGTGCCCAGTGGCCTCAAAGGCCCCCACCTCGTGCCCGTTCAGGTGCCCGGTAACCGGGGAGATTGCCGCCTCCCAGGGCTTGAGCAGAAACGCGCAGGCGGTAACGTTGGTCTGGGTCCCGCCCACCAGGAATTCCACCGCAGCGCCGGGGCACTGGCACAAAGAACGGATCAGCTCCTTGGCCCGGCTGCTGTAACAATCCTCCCCATAGCCCACATTGCCCTCCAGGTTGGTCTTGCACATGGCCTCCAGCACCCGCGGATGGGCGCCGAAAGAGTAGTCGTTGCGAAACATCAGCACGGCTGTATCCTCCTTATTTTCCAGGCTTGAAGCTGTCCTTCAAGCTCACGGACCGGTTAAACACCAGGCGTCCCGGCCTGGAATCCTTGTTATCCACACAAAAATATCCCTGCCGCAGGAACTGGAAGGACGCGGGAGCCTGGGCGTCCGCCAGAGATGCCTCCACCTTGGCCCCTTGCAGGATCTCCAGGGAATCTGGGTTCAGACACTCCAAGAAATCCTTGTCTCCTCCATCCGGATTGGCGTCGGAAAACAGATTGTCATACAGCCGGATTTCTGCGTCTGCGGCAGTGGCGGCATCCACCCAGTGGATGGTCGCCCCCTTCACTTTCCGCCCGTCGGCGGGATCGCCTCCGCGGCTGTTCGGATCGTATTCGCACAGAATCTCGCTGACCTGTCCGTCAGAGTCGGTTTCAAAGCCGATGCATTTGATGAGATAGGCGCCTTTCAAGCGGCACTCGGGCCCTCCCGGATACAGGCGCTTATACTTGGGGACCGGTTCGGCAAGAAAATCGTCGGCTTCCACCCACAAATGCCGGGAAAAGCGCACCTGCCGGACGCCGGAAGAGGGATCCATAGGGTTATTTTCCACGCAGACGGTCTCCGAGCCGTCCTCCGGATAGTTTACAATGGTCAGCTTCACCGGTCGGAGCACCGCCATCACCCGGCGGGCGCTCTGGTTCAAATCCTCCCGGAGGCAGTGCTCCAAAAACGCGTACTCCACCGTAGACGCCGCCTTGCTGACTCCGTTGCGCTCGGAAAAATTGCGGATCGCCTGGGGGGTATAGCCCCGGCGGCGCAGGCCGCAGAGAGTGGGCATACGGGGGTCGTCCCAGCCGGAGACCCGCCCCTCCTCCACCAGCTGGCGCAGCTTGCGCTTGCTCATGACCGTATGGTCAATCCCCAACCGGGCAAATTCAATCTGCCTGGGCTTGGACGGCACTGGGCAGTTGGCGATCACCCAATCGTAGAGGGGCCGGTGATCCTCAAATTCCAGGGAGCAGAGGGAGTGAGTAATCCCCTCCAGGGCATCCTCCAGGGGATGGGCAAAGTCGTACATGGGGTAGATACACCATTTGTCCCCCTGGCGGTGGTGGTGCATGTGATTAATCCGGTAGATGACCGGGTCGCGCATGTTAAAGTTTCCGCTGGCCAGATCAATTTTGGCGCGCAGCGTATAAGCCCCGTTGGGAAATTCCCCGGCGCGCATCCGCGCAAACAGGTCCAGGGACTCCTCCACGGGCCTATCCCGCCAGGGAGAGCGGGCGGGGGTGTTTATATCCCCCCGGTACTCCCGGAACTCCTCAGGACTGAGTTGGCACACATAAGCCAGCCCCTTTTGAATGAGGGCCACGGCGTATTCGTACATCTGCTCAAAATAGTCTGAGGCGAAAAAAAACCGGTCTCCCCAGTCATAGCCCAGCCAGTGGATATCCTCCTGAATGGACTGGACATACTCCACGTCCTCCTTGGTGGGGTTGGTATCGTCCATGCGCAGGTTGCAAAGCCCGCCGTATTTCTCGGCCGTGCCGAAATCCACAAAGATGGCCTTGGCATGGCCGATATGCAGGTAACCGTTGGGCTCCGGCGGAAAGCGGGTGTGGACGGCCATGCCTTGGAACCGGCCGCCCTGGGCAGTATCCTCGTCAATAAAATCATGGATAAAATTCTGGGTCATAACCGGGCTGAGCTCTTCTGGCATGTATAGTCACTCCTCTTCTTTGATACAAGCCCATATTGTAACCCGAACGGGTAAAAAAAGCAAGAGTTGAAACGCCTTTGAGGAATAATGCTTGATAATTTTTCATAGGAATGATATGATATAAATGGTTGAATATAGGAGCGGGCTGCCATAGCTTGCGGAATCGGTTCCTTATACAAGGTTCGAGAAAAGGCAGGAGATAAAAGTGGCGATTTTTGATCGTTTTGTCTCAAAAGGGACGGGCGAGCAGGAAAGGAAACCGTTTCCCTCCACTCCTTACAGGAAAATGTTTTCGGAACTGGATGCGGCGGGCAAGGAAGTGAAGGCGAAGTATCCGGGCGACAGCAGAACAGTGGACGATTTTGTCAGACTGTTAAAGGAGCTGTGCAGAGCCCGGCATAAAAAGGCGCTGGACGATGGACAGCAATCCGTGAATGCGCAGGCGCGGTTTTTCCTCTCGGAGGACCGGATGAGCGCCTACGCATGTCTGCTCCCGCCGGAAAATGGCGGAAATGAGATTATCTTAGAAGAATTCTTGGATGATATACACTACGAAGGCATCAGCTACGGTATTTTACAGGACGAAATTCAACAGGAATTTGATCTGGGGTACCTCCATATATTCCCGGTAGCGCGGGGAAAGCTGCCCCAAGCGGGAGAAGACGGCAAAGTGACTGAGCTGTTCCAGCGGCGCAAGCACATGCGCCTGGAGGTAGAAAACGGAGAGCAGGTGAGCTTTGACCGGAACCTTCAGCTGCAGCCCATTCGGAAGGGCACCATCATTTGTCTGATACGAAAACCAAAAGCTGGAACGGACGGCATGGATGTGACTGGGCAGGCGCTCCCCTGCGCGGAAACCGCCAGCGCCTGGATTCCTCAAGGGGAAAACACCGCCGTGGGCAGAGGCGGGCAAACGCTTGTGGCGGCTGCAGATGGAATCTTATATATCGAAAACGACCAATTCTGCATTCACGCACAGAAAATCATTGACGGAGAGCTGGATCAATTTCAGGGAACGCTCCGGGTTTCAGGCAATCTCTATATTGGCGGAAACGTGGATGGAGGGGTGGACATAGAGGCCTCCGGCGACATTGTAATCGGCGGGAGGGTTGGGCAAGCCCGCATAACCTCTACAGGCGGAACCATCCGGGTGGAACAAGGCATTTACGGCGCCAAGGGCAAGACCTTTTTGACCGCGGCCTGCCAGGTGCAGACTCCCGTAGTTGAGCGGGCAAAAATTGACGCCGGGACCAGCGTAATTACAGAGACGGTTTTAAACGGCGAAATTCGCTGCGGCGGCACGGTCTATGCCATGAGCGGGCGCGGAATCATCGTAGACAGCGTGATATGGGCGCGAGACAGCGTCCTGTGCCTGCGGGTGGGCAATCTGGCCGGAGGCCGCAGCCAGTTTTCCGTGGGCTATCCTCCGCAGATTTCCGAATCGTGGAAACGGGTGAGGGAGGAATTGCCGCACGTGCAGTCAACCCTTGAAAAATTGTGGGAGCCGATCACCAGCTTACGGAAAAAGGGCTCCCGCATTTCGGAGGGGGAGGAGGCGCTGCTGCAACAGCTTGCCGAGCAGCGGGACCTTTACATGGAGAGACGGGAGGCATTGGCGGCAGAACTCAGACGCGTGGACAAGGTGCTGGACAAGAAAAGCAGGGGAAAAATACGCTGTGAAAAATTATGTCCCGTCCTGGAGGTCCAGATAGGCAGGCTGACAGAGGAAATTACCACACAGGAGGAAGCGTGTGACATCCACATGGAAGAAACGAGAATTCTCTTGAGGTAAACAAACCCTACCTAATCGGACGGGGCACCCGCGGCTCGATTAGGTAGGGTTATTTTTCTGAGAAAATTTGGCCAGTCAGGGAAAACCGCGCCGCTAAGGGACAAATGGTATTGCGGGGCCCGCCTGCGGCCATTGACAAGCTCGTAACGGGAGAGGACAGGGGTATTGTGGGGAAAAAACGAAATCCATCTGTTTTATGGGCAGTACTGGCGGCGGCGCTCTATGCCATCAACGCCCCGGCTTCAAAACTTCTGCTGCAGGATGTATCCCCTACTATGATGGCCGCCATGTTGTACCTGGGCGCCGGTATCGGAATGTCTCTGCTGGGAATGGGGCGGCAGCGGCTGGGGTTGGGAAAAGCGGAGCAAAAGCTGACACGCAAAGACCTCCCTTTTACCATCGGTATGATTGTTTTAGATATTGCGGCCCCTATTTGCCTGATGATAGGGCTTACATCCACAACACCGGCCAATGCATCCTTATTGAATAATTTTGAGATTGCCGCCACTTCCATGATCGCGCTGTTTCTCTTTAAAGAGCCGGTCAGCAAACGTCTATGGCTGGCAATCGGGCTGATTACCCTTTCCAGTGTGATACTCTCTTTTGAGGACGCCTCCAGTCTGCATTTCTCAGCCGGCTCGCTGTTCGTCCTGCTGGCCTGCATCTGCTGGGGGTTTGAGAACAACTGCACCCGCATGATGTCCCAGAGCGACCCATTAGAAGTCGTTGTTCTCAAAGGCTTTGGCTCTGGCCTAGGTTCGCTGGCGATTGCCCTTACAATTGGCGAGCGCTTCCCAGCGCCCCAATTCACTCTCTACGCGCTGCTGCTGGGCTTCGTGGCCTACGGACTGAGCATTTTCTTTTACGTCTACGCCCAGCGAAAACTGGGGGCGGCGAAAACCAGCGCCTATTATGCGATTGCTCCGTTTATCGGCGTAATCCTGTCCCTTTTGGTGTTCCGGCAGCCGCCCAGTCCCTCCTTTTGGGCTGCATTCGCTATTATGCTTTTGGGTACATATTTTGCCGCATAAATAAGCGTATAACAAAACATCCGGCAATCACCGCTCGAGATTGGAACACATTTAAGAAAAGCATATAAGCGGTTTATCCGGATTCGCTCACCGGCTCTGGTAGCCCAGGCCGCGCTGGATCGCCTCCATAACCGGCGCGTTAAATTCGTATTGAAAGTCCCGAATTCCGATGGCGGGTCCCCGGTTTCGATAGAGCCAGAGCACGGCGGAATTCTGCACCGCCCGCTTTAACGTGCGGCTGGGCCCCGGCTCTCCGGGCAGGAAAACCACGTCCTTCAGCTCCTCATAGCACACTCGCTTTTTCCCAATCACCGCCCCATACTTATAAAACGCGGCGCTGCCTGAGCCGGAGCGCCTTGGCAGCTCTACCAGCATAGGACCAAACTCGCTGTCCGGCTCTCCCGCGGCCCGTGGGCCGGTCCACTCCAGCACGGCCTGTCCGCCGTGCCGCATCCGGTGGGCGTCGGCCTCCTCCTGCCGGAGGCGCTTCTCCCGATTCCAAGAGCGGATAAACCAACAGCTAAAAGCGATGCTCCCCACAATCAGCACGGCCATAAGCACAGTGCCCAGCACGGAAAATACAATGCCCAAAATCATGTAGAAATTGATGCGTAGTCACCCCTTTGATGGACAGTTTACTTGATATTCAGCGTATATGCCTCCATCCCTGGCATTAGGGAAACCAGCCGCTCCACAGCCGTCCGGGCCTTTTGCGTGGCCTGACTTAAAAGCCCGTTTTCTATAGCGCGGGCCTCCATCTCCGCTTTTTGGTCGCGGGTAAAACCGGTATAATCGCTGATCTGAATAGGATTGAATATGTTGTGGGTTTCGTCAAAAATTTCGAGGCTCTCTTCCGGAATCTCATGGGAGAGGATCTCCGCCGGGGGGAGGGTAATGGTAATCTGGCTTCCGGAGATTTTGACGTCAATGTCATTTAGGCGGATGCCGGCTTTGACAACGCCGTCGTAGGAGACGATAAAGCTCTTTCTCGTCAGCGGCACCGCCCAGCCGTAAAAGTCCAGGCAGTTTTCAAAACGGCCCATGTTGGTATAGAAATACTCTACAGTGGCCAGCTCCTGGATATCCGCCAGTTGCTGTCCGATTAGATCGGTGGTAATTTCCGGCTGGGACGGCTGATGGCCGAATATGCCGCCGAGAAAAAAGGCTCCTGCCGCTATCGCGGCCAAAATAACTGCCAAAAGCAGTCTGCGCCGCAGGCGCGCTCCCCAGCGGGGGCGGTCCTCTGTCGCTGACTTTGCCATAGTTTGGCCTCCTTTTCAGAGTGATTGAGGGAGTGCTCTCCCCGAGCGCACGGTTGGATTACCTGGCGCCATTATACTGAAAACAGGTCGAAAAAGCAAGAGGAGGATGCCACAGACGGCGACAAACGCTCACATGAGGTTGGGAATTTCTAAGCCGCAATAAGCGCGCGCAGTTGATTTCCGGAAGGAGACGTCCCCGGCCCGTCTGTTCGCCGCAGGGAAAATTTGTGCAGGGCGCATTTACTTCGCCTGTCCGCACATAAAATCAAATCGGGTGAAAGCGGCCATGGGCTGCCGGAACCTCAAAGAAAGGACCGCCAAAGGCGGTCCTTTCTTTGAGAGCACGTGCCCAGTTTAGAAGTACCAACTTCCAAGTCTTCCTCCAAAACCAAACCGCAACCCAGCAAAGCGGTTGCGGTTTGGAGAGGAGCCGCGACAAAATGAGTGAGAGGTGACTTTTGCAAAAAGTCGCCGCGAACGATATAACGTCCGCGGCGACCTGGAGCAGGTAAAGGGAATCGAACCCTCATATTCAGCTTGGGAAGCTGACGTTCTGCCACTGAACTATACCTGCTTATAACGTAGTTAATATTATAGCACGTCTCCTGCCGTTTTGCAAGACAAAATTTTCCGGCAGGCCGGTGCGCAGGTATCCAGCCCCGCACCCGCGGGAACCCACCCGCGCACCGGCGCAGGAAAACGCCGTTTACAGGGACTCCCCCTTGATTTCCTCCCAGTACCGCTTTGCCGCCTGCTCAGCTTTATTCTCCGCAAACCGGTAGTAGCGCACGCCGGTAAGCCCGTCGGGCAGATACTGCTGGGGAACCCAGTGATTGGGAAAATTGTGGGGGTAGAGATATCCCTGCTCCCGCTCCATGCCCGCGGAATCGGCGTGCCTATTTTGCAGGTGCCTGGGGTAATCCCCGGTTTTTCCCGCCTGTATGTCCGCCATGGCCAGATCCAGCGCCACGTGGGCGCTGTTGGACTTGGGCGCAGTGGCCATGAGCACCGCCGCGTCCCCCAGGGGAATCCGACCCTCCGGCAAGCCCAGCATAGTGGCCGCGTCCACGCACGCCTTTACAATGGGAATAATCTGGGGCCAGGCCAGCCCCACGTCCTCACAGGCGATGACCATCAGCCGCCGGCAGGCGGAAAGCAGATCCCCCGCCTCCAGCAGGCGGCCCAGGTAATGGCAGGCGGCGTCCGGATCGGAACCACGGATGGACTTTTGCAGGGCGGAGAGAATATCATAATGGTCGTCCCCCGCTCTGTCATACCGCATAGCCGAGCGCTGGGCGGCCATGCGGGCGTCCTCCAGCGTGACGAAAAGCCGTCCGTCCTCCTGCCGGGCGGAGCTAAGCAGCAGCTCCACAGCGTTCATTGCTTTGCGCACATCTCCGCCGCAGGCGCTGGAGATGTGCCGCTCGACCCCTGGCTCGCACACCGCCTGCGCCCCCAGCCGCCGGCTCATCAGGCGGACGCCCCGCTTCACAGCAGGCAGCACATCGGCAGGCTCCAGCGGCTTAAACTCAAAAACGCTGGCACGGCTGAGCACCGCGTTGTAGACATAAAAATAGGGATTCTCCGTGGTAGAGGCAATGAGAGTCAGCTGCCCATTCTCCATGAATTCCAGCAGAGACTGCTGTTGCTTTTTGTTAAAATACTGAATCTCGTCCAGGTAGAGGACCACCCCTTCGGGCGCCAGCATCGTGCCGATTTCGCCCATGATATCCTTGATATCCGAGATCGACGCGGTGGTGGCGTTGAGCCGGTGAAGCGGCCGGTCGATGCGCTTGGCGATGATATTGGCCACGGTGGTCTTCCCCGTGCCGGAGGGGCCGTAAAAGACCAGATTGGGAATGCTGCCGCCGAGGATAATCCGGCGCAGCAGGCCGTTTTCACCCAGAATATGGCTCTGGCCCACAACTTCGTCCAAGTTCTGGGGACGGATCTCATCGGCTAGAGGGCGGTAGGACATACCCGACGCTCCTTTCGGTCTGTGCGAAAAGAATGGAGAGGATTTTCCTCTCCATTCTAACATACGTTCTACAAGTTGTAAAGAGGCCCTCGTTACAGCGCGGCGCACCGGGCCTCAATTTCCGCCTCTCCGGCCTTCATAGCCTGGAGCGTCTGCTCCAGCAGGTCGTTGAGCTCCCATCCCAGCAACTCGGCTCCCTTGGCGATGGTCTCCCGGGAACAGCCGGCGGCAAATTTTTTGTCTTTGTACTTTTTGCGCAGGCTAGACAGTTCCATGTCCTGCACGCTTTTGGAGGGGCGCATTAAGGCCGCGGCGCCAATCAGGCCGGTGAGCTCATCGCAAGCAAAAAGGACCTTCTCCATTTCGTGCTCCGGCTGGGCGTCCCCCGCCGTCATCCCCCACCCATGGCTCACCACCGCATGGATGAGAGCCGGGTCCGCCTGCCGCTCCTCCAGCAGCTGACGCACCTTCACACAGTGCTCGTCGGGCCACCGCTCAAAATCCAAATCGTGGAGCAGGCCCGCCTGGCTCCAAAACTCCGCCTGCGCGCCATAGCCGAGTTTTTGTGCAAACCAACCCATGACCGATTCCACCGTCAGGGCATGGCGCAGGTGAAAAGGCTCCTGATTAAACTCCCGCAGCAGGTCCCACGCCTGCTCTCTGGTAAACGCCATAAATACAGCTCCTTTTCTTTTAAACGTCGCAATTGCATTCCGCGCCGCCGGAAACCCTTCTTTTCTAAACCCTATGTCGCCTCGTATCCCCGCTCGCGGATTACGCCTATCACCCTGTCCACCAGCTCCTGGCAGCGCGTCTTGCTCTGCGCCTCTACCATGACCCGTATCACCGGCTCCGTGCCGGACTCCCGCACCAGGATGCGCCCGCTGTCCCCCAGCTCTTCCGCCACCCCTTGCACCGCCTTCTGCACAGCGGGATCCGCCTGCGCCTGTTGCTTATCCGCCACCCGGATGTTTACGAGCACCTGGGGATAGACCGTCACTGGCTCTGCCAGACGGCTCAGGGGCAGCTTTTTCGCCAGCATCACCTCCATCACCTTCAAGGAAGTCAAAATACCGTCGCCGGTTCGGGCATATTTGGAGAAAATGATATGCCCGGACTGTTCCCCGCCAATCCTGTCTCCATGCTCAAGCATATGCTCGTAGACATATTTGTCCCCCACAGCGGTCTTGACATAGCCGATTCCCGCCTGATCAAACGCCTTATACAGGCCGAAATTGCTCATCACTGTGGTGACTACCGTGTTATTAATCAGCTTATCCCGCTCCTTCATATAGCAGCCATAGAGATACAGGATCTTGTCCCCGTCTACCAGAGCGCCGGTCTCGTCCACCGCCAGGCAGCGGTCGGCGTCGCCGTCGTAGGCAAAACCCACGTCCATATGGTGCTGCTTCACATAGACCTGCAGCCCCTCAATATGGGTAGAACCGGCCTCCAGATTGATATTCAGGCCGTTGGGGCTGTCGTTGATGGCATACACCTGCGCACCCAGCGCCCGAAATACGCTGGGCGCAATGCTCCAGGCCCCGCCGTTTGCACAGTCCAGCGCGATCTTTTTTCCCTTAAAGGAGTACATTGCCAGCGAGATCAGATACCCAATATAACGGTTGCGCCCGGCGCTGTGGTCAATCACGCTGCCCACCGCCTCCCCTTCCGCCAGGGGCAGCTGTGTCCAGCGGGCTCCGTCCAGCTCCAGCCTCCCGTCCAGGTAATCCTCCACCAAAGCAATGGTAGATTCCGAGAGCTTTTCTCCATCCCGGTTCAGCAGCTTAATCCCGTTGTCGTAATAGGGGTTATGGGAGGCGGAGATCATCACCCCGCAGTCAAAGCCCTCTGTTCTGGCCACATAGGACACCGACGGAGTGGTTGTGACATGCAGCAGATATACGTCCGCGCCGGAGGCCGCCACTCCCGCGCTCAAAGCGTACTCCAGCATATAGCTGGAGCGGCGGGTATCCTTTCCCACCACAACCCGCGCCCGGTGGTCCCGGCTGTAGTACCAGCCCAGAAACCGCCCAATCTCATAGGCGTGCATCGTGGTCAGGTCTTTTCCGGCTTTGCCCCGGAAGCCGTCTGTTCCAAAATATTTTCCCATTTGATTCGCCCTTTCTCCTCTGGCGCTTCGCCGCTTTTACGGCCTAGTCTACGCTCTGTTCACCGGCAATATGCCGCAGCCTTTACAGGCGCCCGGTCTACCCGGCAACCCGCTGTACAAAAGCCTCCGCCTGTTCGCTCAGCTTCACCGGTCCGATGCTGGTGGCATTCCAATCCTGGAGGATCTGGTATAGACGGGCCACCCCTTCCCGGAATTCCCCGGTATCCCGCTCCTCGCTCTCCAGCAGCTGGAAAATTTCCTTCCAGGTGTCTGGGTCGGAAACAACATATGTCCCGTATTTCTCCAGGGCTGCAAAGCCCTTCTGCACCTGGTCGGTCCCAAAGTAGTACCGCGCCACATACAGCGGCGCCGAGTTAGACTCCGCCTGCATCAGCTGCGCGGCGTATTCGTCCGCCTGCGCCCGGACCGGGCTCTCCTGCGGCATGTTCACGGCGTTATACACATACGTCAGCATATAGTCCTTCCACTCGAAGCGATCCATCACAACAATGGATTTCAGGGTTCCGAAGGGATCCGGCGAGCTGGATATGCTGCCAAAAAGCTGATTGGCCCGCATATTCAGCCCCAGCAGCACGGCATAGACCGCCAGAAGGCCGCCAATGCCGAGTCCCAGCCACCTGCGTACGTGCTCCCGCTCCGGCAGCAGCGGAAGCGTCCCGCCGCAGCACAAGCTGATAAGCGCAAACACGCCAAGGGCCGTCAGCAAAAAGAAATTCTCCGAAAAGGTCATCTCCACCACCGCATGGCCCGCCATAAACACCAGCGCGCCTCCCAGCGCGGCGGTCAGCGGGCTGGCGTCCTCCCTCCGGCGGCTCTTCAAAACCGCCGCCCCAGACAGCCCCAGCACCGCCAGGAACAGTATCAAGCCTACCGCGCCAGTCTCCACCAGCATCTGAATATAGTGGTTATGGGCATATTTGGTCTCATAGAAATAGTTCTGCACGCTGCACACCGCGTTTTCAAAGGCGCCCATGCCCAGCCCGAACACAGGGCTGCGTTGGAAAAGCTTCATCCCATCCCGGAAATAGACCGTACGCTGAATCGCGTTGTGGTTGGCAAAGACGCCCTGGATGCGGTTGGCTACAAAACCCGGCAGCAGGAGATATTTGAGCTTCAGGCTGCCCTGGCCCGCCGCCCCCCGGTAATTTGCAGACTCCACACGAACCTCTGTGTCAGGAAGAAATTGGAAAAATACAACCTGACTGTCCTCAGGGACCGTAAAAGCAACGTTCTCTGAATCTCCGTCATACAAGTTGTGTCTTGTCCCCCGCATAGCGTCTTCCAGCGTCTCGCAGTAGACCCGCAGGCGGCTTGTCTGATTTGCCTCTACCTCCAGCGTATACTCCCCCGGCGCCAGGTAGTCGGCGCGAATAAAGCTCTGGTCCGCCTTTAAGGTGACGCCTCCGGTCACATTCAGGGCCACCGCCACATAGACGCCCACCGCTGCAAGCACGCCCAGGAGCAAACCCAGCACCAGCTTTCCCCGGCCGGCCAGAACGTCCGCCAGCTTGCTTCCAATGAACTGGTCTGCCAGGCACAGCAGCAGCGCTCCTCCGGCGGCGCACAGCAGCGGAACCGGCTGGAAGCCGTTCCACTCCCCAAAGCTGGTCAAAAAGATCGGGAATGTCGCCGCCAGCACCAGTACAAAGGTCTCCACCATCAGCACCAGCAGCGGCCCCCGGCGCTGCTTTGCTTCCAGCAGCAGAAAGGCCAAAAAGCCCAGGCTGATCATCGTGCTGCCTCCCATGCTGAACACCAGCACGAAGGACAGCGCGTTGAGAAAGAGGCAGCACAGCTGAAAACGGCGTTCCCCCGTCCGCCGCGCGGTGTTGGCCAGGCCCAGGGAGAGCATCACGCCCATTCCGCTGACCCCCGCAAACACATTGGGATTCAAATAGATGGAGGTCATGCGGGTATTGACCGACACACTGGCAATGCCCTCATAGCTTCTCGTAAACAGCCCTAAAAAGCTCTGCACCGGCCCGCTGATCAGATGGGTGGAGAGCATATCAATGCTCACCAGCCCCGCCAGGGCGGAGGCCCCCGCCAACAGAGTGGCCCAGCCCCGCCCCTGGTCTTCCCCCTCCCGGGCAAAGGCGATAAACAGCAAAAATACACAGTATCCCACCGCAAGCCGCAAAAAGCTCTGCAGCGCAAACTTACCCGCGATGGCATAGAGGGTGGATATCCCGCACATGACCACCCAAAGGGTCACCGCCGCGAAGGGCAGCGTCATGCGCCGCCCCAGCACAGGCAGGCGGAAAATCACCACGGCGATTGTGGCGGTGAAGGTCACAATCGCCAGCCCTTTCATCGTAGAGGCCACCGTAAACAGGCTCATGATAAAAAACAAGACGGTCAGAGCCAAAAAGGCCCATCCCTTTTTCACCGGCGCCGCCGGGGAAACCGCCCCGCCGTTTATCTGCGGCGCGGCCGCCGGGATGGAAACCGGCTCTGCCGGCCCCTGGGCCGGCTTGGCTCGTCTGCGTTGGGACTGTTTTTTCGCCATAACCTTTAACCTCCTGTTTTACGGCAGGGGCCGGACCTGTCCCATTCCCTGCCGTCCAATCCTCTCCCGTGTACTTCCGTCTTTTCCCAAAGCGGTAAAAAGAGAAGAACCCGCGGCATATTTCTGTCTATTTTCCATAAAAGGCAAAATACAAATTCATGAAACGCCAACTTGGCCGCCGCTTTGCGGTTATTATACCGCTCTTCCATTTCTTTGTCAATTTTTCCTGACAATATACAAAAATGAGGAAAGTTGTACGCCGGAATACCCTTTCACAGCCTGTCCCACTGTAAATAGAGAAAGGAGGCTCTACTTATGGGAGCATTGACAGAACACTACGGCCTGCATCAGTGGGCGCCCAGCGACAATTTCCTGCGCAGCGATTTTAACGAGGACTTTTTAAAGGTGGATACCGCCCTACACGGTCTGGAGACAAGCAAGGCCGACCAGGCCTCCACCCAGACCGCCCTCAGCGCCAAGCTCGAGGCCACTTTTGGCACTTTTACGGGAAACGGCGGCACCTACGTCTGCACACTGGGCTTCCGCCCTAAGGCCGTTTTAGTCGCGTCCGGCCAAGCCGCCACCGCCCTGGCCCACATCGGGATCAGCGGCGAGGGCAGCAGTCTGATCACCATCACCAGCACCGGCTTTACTGTCAAGGCCGACAAGTACACCTGGCTCAACCCCTCCGGCGTTCTGCACGCCTACATGGCCTTCCGCTGAGCCCCTCCCAGCCTGTTCACAGGCTGGGCTATCCATCCAACGCAAGACAGCAAACCCGCCAGGGCCACCCCAGATTGGGGCGGCCCTGGCGGGTTTCAGTCTGTCGAAAAAGGCTTTGCCTTTTTCGACAGCGGGGATGCAGCCCGACTGCGGACAGCGGCCACACTTGCGGGCCGAGAAGCGTTTTCTCCGACGCGCACGTCGCCGGAGAAAACGGACTTTCATTTTTTCCCGCCTGCGGACGGAAACTCTGTGAAGCTTTTTCGACAAGCTGAAACCCGGCAGGGCCGGCCGCAGAGCATGTGGATTTTACTGCGCCGTCTCCAGCAGCGCCCGCAGACGCTTTTGGTACATGGCCTGAATGGCCGGCTGGGAACCTAGGCCGTCCATGTGGCAGCTCACGGCATAACCCGCCGCCTCCAGACGGCTTTTCCAGCTCTCCGGAGCCTCACCCGCCATGTCGTTCACGGCATGGTCTCCCGCCACCAGCATCAGCGGAACCAGCCTCACCTGGCGGTATTCTGTCCGCTTCAGCTGCTCCAGCACCTGATCCAGCTCAGGCCAGCCCTCCACCGTTCCCACATAGGCGCGCTCCACTCCGCTCAGCGCCAGCACCGTCTGCAAGGCGGGATAGACCAGGTTGGCAAAGCTCTCGCTGCCATGCCCCATCAGCACCAGGGCCCCCTCCTCCGGTAGATAGCACGTGCCGATCACCTGCGCCAGCTCCAAAAGCGACCGGTTGTCCGGCAGCAGCGGGCTTCCCAGCGCCAGCTTTTCAAACCGCTTGCGCCCGGGGAAGCAGTGAAGCGCCCGCTTTATCTTGGCGTACTCCACCCCGGGAAGCAGATGGGTGGGCTGCACATACACGTGAGTGTACCCCTGCTCCGCCAGCTGCTCCAGCGCCTCCTCCACGCTGGGCACCGGCTCCCCCCGCCCGGACAAAATTCTGCGGATAATAGAGCTGGTATAGGCCCTATGCACATCCATCTGGGGAGCCGCTTCCGCCAGCGCCCGCTCCACTCCCTCAATATCCAGCTTCGCCTTGGGTACCGTGGTCCCAAAGCTGACAATCAGCAGCGCCTGCTTCATCCTGTCCAACCCCTTATTCTTTTGGCTGATTCCGGCGGCCCCAGTCGGCCTGGGCGCACCGGACAATTCCTTCTGCCGATATCTCTGGCGCAGTCAAAAAGGGGACGGGCGTCCATTTCTTCAGCTCCTGGGCGCTCACCGGTCCGATACAGATCACCGTCGCCCCCTCCGGCAGGGTTTTGTGGGTTTTAAAATAGGCTTTTACGCCTCCGGCGCTGGCAAAAACCAGGTAATCCACCGCCTCCCGGCTCGCTCCCGGAGTAAACACCGCATCGTACAGGTCAAAATCCCGCACGGCAATCCGGCGGTCCGCCAGAGCATCGGCCAGAGCGCTGTCGCTGGAGGCGGAGCGGAACAGCAGCGCCTCCTCCCCCCTCTTTACCGCGCTGCACAGCTGCGCTCCTAAGGCGGCGCTGGTCGCTGTTTCCGGGCACAGGTCCGCCAGAATCCCTCGATCCGCCAGGGCCCTGCCGGTGGCCTGTCCGATCACGGCAAATTTACACCGGTGCAGCCGGCGCAGATCCATCCGCTCCTCCGCCAGCCACTGGAAAAAGCAGCGCACACCGTTGGCGCTGGTGAGAACCACCCACTTGTCCCCGCCGCACAGCTCCTCCGCCCGGATGGGCACAGGCAGGCGCTCCACCGCCGCCGCCGCCATGCGCACGGTTTTGGCCCCCAGGGCCTGGAATTTCCTCTCCAGCTTTTCCACAAACACTGGGGTGCCCAGCAGCCCCACCCTGGCCCCCTCCAGCGGCCTGCGGATGGTGGGGGCCATCTCCAGCGCGGCCACGCCGCCCACCACAATCACCGCCGGGGCCTGCACCCGGGCATCGCGGGTCTTACCGGCGATATCCGCCAAAGTGCCCCGGACGGCAGCCTTGTGGGGCGAATTGCCCCCGGAGATGACCGCCGCCGGAGTGGCCGGGTCCTTCCCCGCCGCAATGAGCCGCTGGGCAATCTTTTCCAGGGCGCTCAGACCCATTAAAAATATCAGCGTGCCCTGCATCGCCGCCAGGGCGTCGATTGACTCCGGCAGCACATCCACCAGGGCGTTGGTGTGTCCCGTCACCACGTGGAAGCTGCGGCTGAGCTCTCGGTGGGTCACCGGAATCCCCGCCGCCGCCGGAATGGCGATCGCGGAAGAGATGCCGGGAATCTCCTCGTAAGGGATCCCCGCCGCCTGGAGAGTCAAAATTTCTTCTCCTCCCCGCCCAAACACAAAGGGGTCGCCCCCCTTCAGGCGGACCACCCGCTTTCCCTGCCGGGCCAGCTCCACCAGCATTCTGTTGGTCTCCTCCTGGGGCACCGAATGCCGCCCGCAGCGCTTGCCCACCGGGTGGTGCTGGGCCTGGGGGGCCTGATCCAGCAGGGCCGGGTCAATCAGCTCGTCATAGACCACCGCATCGCACTCCCGCAGCGCCCGCAGGCCCCGCAGGGTAATCAAATCTCCCTCTCCACAGCCCGCGCCTACCAGGTAGACACAGCCCGCCGCTTCTTCCCTCATCTTGCCGCCTCCTCTAACAACGCTTCTAATTCATCCTCTGCCAGCCCTCCGCCCCGCTGCATACACCGGTCGAAAAGCGCCGCAAATACCCGAGCGCGCAGGGCCTCCTCTTTTATGCGCTCTTTTACCTCCCCCCGCGTGCGGGTCAAATACTCCAAGGCCTCCTCCAGTCCGGCGTTTGTACCGGCTGAGAGCATCTCTTCAATTCTTTCCTTCACACACAGGGCCGCCGTAGGGCTGGCCCCGCCGGTGGACACGCCGACTGTCAGTTCGCCCCTCCGGACCATCGCCGGAAATTTACAGGTGCAGGCCTGCTGGTCGCTGGCTACGTTCACCCAGACGCCTGCCTCCCGGCACCGGGCGGCAAGGGCTCGGTTGACAGCCTGATCGCCGGTGGCGGCCACCACCAGACGCTGCCCCTGCACATCCTCCATCCGGACCGTCCGCCGGAGCAGGCGGAGCTTTCCCTCCTCCGCCAGGGCCTGGAATTCCGGCAGGGCCTCCGGCGCGGCCACGGTAAGCCGGGCCCCACAGCACAGCAGGGCCTCCGCCTTGCGCAGAGCCACCCGCCCCGCTCCCGCCACCAGGCACGCTACCCCCTCCAAGTCTATAAACAGCGGAAAATAACCCATTTTTTCCTCCATCACTCGCAAAAGTACTGCCATCCGCCGTCTGTGTCCACCCGGCGGACCAGAACGCCGAAAGCCTCGTCCAGCGCTCCGCTCTCAAATACTTCATCCGGCGCGGCTACCAGGCGCACTCTTCCGTTTGAGAGCACCGCCACCCGGTGGGCCGTACGCATGGCCAGGCACAGGTCATGGCTCACCAGACCCACCGCCTTTCCCGCCTCGGCCAACGCCCTGGCAGTGCGCATCACCTCCAGCTGGTGGCGCATATCCAGCCAGGTGGTGGGCTCGTCCATAAAGATAGTCTGGGTCTCCTGGGCCAGAGCCATCGCCAGATAGACCTTTTGCCGCTGCCCGCCGCTGAGCTCCTGCATGGGCCGCTCCATCAGCTCCAGCCCTCCGGCGCT
The DNA here is from genome assembly GCA_947346365.1 of uncultured Flavonifractor sp. GTDB lineage: Bacteria > Bacillota > Clostridia > Oscillospirales > Oscillospiraceae > CANAAV01. The sequence goes on along the minus strand of CANAAV010000006.1, from coordinate 25,571 downwards.
CTCCAAAGCCCGACGGACCGCCTCGTAGTCCTCCTTCCGGTAGCGCCGGGGAAATGAGAGGTAGGGAAACCGCCCGTGGAGTACCATGCGCTTTGCCGTAATGGACGGTATGGCGTGATTCTGGGCCATATAGGCCGCTTTTCGGGCCACCTCAGAGCCGGCAAGGGCGGAGAGGGGCCGCCCGTCATAGAGCACCTCTCCCGACACCGGCGGCAGCAGGCCCAGGGCGGTTTTGAGCAGGGTGCTCTTTCCACAGCCGTTGGGGCCCAGAAGCACGGTCACGCTGCCCTGGGGAAAATCCAGGTCCACATGCTCCAAAACCGCCTGCGCATGGTAGCCCACAGACAGATCCCGCAGCTCGATCATAGATGCCGCCCCCTTTTCCGGATGAGCAGCCACAGGAAAAAAGGGCCTCCCGCGAACGAGAGGACAATTCCCACCGGCAGCTCGTAGGGCGCGAACAGCAGCCGGGCCGCCACGTCGCACACCGTCAACAGCGCCGCCCCGCCCAGGGCGCAGCCCAGGATAAGATTCCGGCTCTCGCTGCCGATGAGTCTGCGGATGATATGCGGCACGATGAGCCCCACAAAGCCCAGCAGTCCGGAAAAGCTCACCGCCGCTCCCGCCAGGGCCGCGGCAAAGGCCAGCGCCAGCACCCGCATCCGCCCCACCGGCAGGCCCAGGCTCCGCGCGGTGTCGGAGCCCAAGGTGAGCACGTCCAGCTCGTTAGAAAACAGCAGCGCCCCCGCCAGACACAGTACAATCACCCACATGGCCGGGGCCACCTGCTCCATGGTTACGTTGCTCAACCCGCCGATGCGGAAGTCTGAATACCCCACCAAAGCGTCCGGGGAGAGGGTGACGACCGCGTCCGTCCCCGCGCCGAACATATTGGAAATCGCCACGCCGGCCAGTACCAGAACGATTCGGGAGGAGCCGGCCTTCTCCGCGATCAGCAGCACCAGCATGACGCAGGCGAAGGCCCCCAGAAACGCCGCCAGGGGGGACAGCTTCACCGACAGGGCCGCCGGCAGAGAAGCGCTGCACAGGGCCACAAAAAAACCCGCGCCGGAGTTGACTCCGATGATGTTCGGCGCTGCCAGGGGGTTTGCCATCACCGTCTGGATAATTGCGCCGGAGGCTGCCAGAGCCGCCCCCGCCAGCAGGCAGCCCAGCGTACGGGGCAGGCGCACCAAAAGCACAATGCTCCCCCCCGTGGTGCCTCCGCCCTGTCCCAGCAAGGCCTGCACCAGTTCTCCGGGCGCCACCATGACCGCTCCCGTGCACAGGCTGATCACCGCCGCCAGCAGGGCCAGTCCCCCTGCGGCCAGCAGCCGCAGGGGGATCCGTTTTTTCCGGTTTTCTCTACCCGCCATAGAGGATATCCGCCAGCCCCTCATACGCTTCGCCCCACCGGGCGTTGGGCTTTACGTTATACAGCGACTGGTCCATATAGTATACCTCTCCCGCCTGTACGGCGCTCAGCTGCTGCCAGGCCGGGTTGGACAGCAGGGACTGCTCCAGAGTGTTTTGAACTTTAGCCTGGTCGCTGCCCTGCATGACGATAAAGATCTTGTCCGGGTCCGCCGCCAGAATGGCCTCCATAGACAGGTTTTCCAGCAGGGATTCGTCGCTGTCTGCAATATTGACGCACCCCAGGTCCGCCAGCATTTCCCCCAGCACGGTGTTTTTACTGTTTTTCACCTTACAGGTGCTTCCGGTCGCCCGGACATAGAGCACCTCGGTTCCCTCCTGCCCCTGGGCCCGGGCCCGGGCGGCGTCCACCTGCGCGATGACCGACGTACCGTACCGATCATAGTTCTCTGTCCTGCCGGTCAGGCGGGTGCAGATATCCAGCATGTCCAGGTAATCCTCCAGACTGCTGATGTCAAAATACGCTACGGGGACGCCCGCCTTCTCCAGCGTGGGCAGCAGGGCCACGGCGGCCTCGGTTTTAGCGCTGGCAATTACCAGGTCCGGCTGAACGGACAGCAGTACCTCCGCGTTAGGCTCCTTGACCGCCCCCAGGCTCAGCACGTCCTCGGAAAGGCCCAGGTCAAATTGGGTCCAGGCATCCTCTGCCGCCGCTACAATGGATTCTTTTCCTCCAGCCAGGCACCACACGTCGGCGAAGCTTCCAATCATCGCCGCCACCCGTTGGGGACCCGCCGCCAGCGTCAGCTCCCGACCCAGGGCATCGGTAAAAGCAACCGTCCCATCCGCCGCCGGGACGGAAGCCGCCGGAGCAGGGGCGGCAGAGTTGGGCACCGGCACGGCGGATGCGGGGGGCGGCCCGCCCGCCGCCGGAGCGCAGGCGCATATTCCCACCGCCAGCAGCAGCGCCAGCCCGCCCGCCGCATATCTCTTCCATCGTGTTGTCATGTAGTACGTCCTCCCTCTTCCTTGTTCTTTCTAAAATGGTTGAATATGTAAAAGCGCCTTTCCCTCCAAATAGAGGAAAAGGCGCTAATCAAAGCATGCCTATGCCGTGTAAAACCATATCCGCAGTTTGTCTGCCCGCAGCTATGGCGCCTGCCCCTTTTCCGACAGTCTGCATCGCAAGGTAGGTCTTCCGGCTCCGGCGTCAACGCCCCGGCCCGCCTTCCCATGGAATTGCTCCACAGTGGCATGTCTGACCGGAACTCATACCGATACGGCAGCAGTCCTGCGTGGGATTCCCACCCACTTCCCTATTCTCCCGGCCGTCCTCCGGCGGAGGGCGGTCAGGCGCCTTGCGCTGATTTGTATGGCGCCGCCCCGCGCATACGCGGGTATATCCGCTGATGAATACAGCTTCTAAGCGCTCTGCGGATATTATAGCATAATCTTTTTCAAATGCAAGGGCTTTTTGCTCAGAAACAGTTTCGGCCCTTTCCGGCGCAGCGATTTAAGCCGCCCTTGACATTTCTCTGCGCAGCGCATATACTATGTGTCAAGCAGCGAGGATGGGAAGGAGTATCCGTGCGTGCGCCGCAGAGAGGGGACGGCTGGTGAAAGTCCCTGCAAGCGTACGGGGAAAGTGGTCCCGGAGCTTTGGACCTGAAGGGCAGTAAGGTCCGGCGTATTCCCGCGTTAAGGGATTACAAGCGCGGGCGCCTTGCGCCCGAAGCCAGGTGGTACCGCGGAGAAATTCGCCCTGGACCGGAATCCGGCCCAGGGCGTTTTGCTATTTTATTTCAGAGCCTGCGCCGACGGGGCGCGGCTCTAAGGAAGCGAGTGGAAGGACACAGATGAAAAAAGAACTGCCGAAGATTTATGAGCCCCAGGAGGTGGAGGGGCGCGTGTATGAGGCATGGGAGAAAAACGGCTGCTTCAAAGGCGTGCGCGACCCGGACAAGCGGCCCTTCACCATTGTCATGCCGCCCCCCAACGTGACGGGGCAGCTGCACATGGGTCACGCCATGGACTGCACCCTTCAGGACATCCTCATCCGTTTCAAGCGGATGCAGGGCTACGCCGCCCTGTGGGTCCCCGGCGCCGACCACGCCGGCATCGCCACCCAGGCTAAGGTGGAGGAATCCCTGCGGGAAAACGAGGGCCTTTCCCGCTATGACCTGGGCCGCGAAAAATTTTTGGAGCGGGTGTGGGACTGGAAAAACAAGTACGGCGCCCGCATCGTGGAGCAGCAGAAAAAAATGGGCGTCTCCTGCGACTGGGACCGGGCCCGCTTTACGATGGACGAAGGGCTGTCCAAGGCCGTGCGCCATGTGTTCGTCAGCCTGTATGACAAGGGGCTGATCTACAAGGGCAGCCGCATTATCAACTGGTGTCCCCACTGCGTCACCGCCCTGTCGGACGTGGAAGTGGAATATCAGGACAAGCCCGGCAGCCTCTGGCACATCCGCTACCCCATCCAGGGGGAGGCGGACAAATACGTCGTAGTGGCCACCACCCGGCCGGAGACCATGCTGGGCGACACCGGCGTGGCGGTGAATCCCGCCGACGGACGCTACGCCGGCATCATTGGGAAAACCTGCATTCTGCCCCTGGTGGGCCGGGAAATTCCCATTGTGGCCGACGAGTATGTGGATCTGGGGTTCGGCACCGGCTGCGTCAAGATGACCCCCGCCCACGATCCCAACGACTTTGAAGTGGGCCTGCGCCACAGTCTGGAGACCATCCGGGTACTGGACGACCACGGCAGAGTGGCGCAGGGATACGGCAAATACTCCGGCATGGACCGCTATGAGGCCCGAAAGGCCATTGTCGCCGATCTGGAAGAGGGCGGCTGGCTGGTGAAGGTGGAGCCCCATCAGCACAATGTGGGCACCTGCTCCCGCTGCCACCACGACGTGGAGCCTCTCATCTCCGCCCAGTGGTTTGTAAAGATGCAGCCCCTAGCCAAGGAGGCCCTGCGGGTAGTGCGCGAGGGGGAGACCAAATTTGTCCCCGAGCGTTTCTCCAAGACCTACGCCAATTGGATGGAAAACGTGCGGGACTGGTGCATCTCCCGGCAGCTGTGGTGGGGCCACCGCATCCCCGCCTGGACCTGCGAGGACTGCGGAAAAATTACCGTTTCCGAAACCGATCCCTCAAACTGCCGCCACTGTGGGAGCGCCCGCATCAAACAGGAGGACGACGTGTTGGATACCTGGTTCTCCTCCGCCCTGTGGCCCTTCTCCACCCTGGGCTGGCCGGAAAATACCGAGGATTTGCAGTACTTTTACCCCACCGACGTGCTGGTTACCGGATACGACATCATCTTTTTCTGGGTGGCCCGCATGATTTTCTCCGCCTGCGAGCACACGGGCAGGCCCCCCTTCCACACCGTGTTCATCCACGGTCTGATCCGGGACGACAAGGGCCGCAAAATGTCCAAGAGCCTGGGCAACGGCATCGACCCTCTGGAGATGGCGGAGCAGTTCGGCGCGGACGCCCTGCGCTTTAATCTGGTTACCGGCAACTCTCCCGGCAACGACATGCGCTTTTATACCGAGCGGTGCGAGGCCATGCGCAATTTTGCCAATAAAATCTGGAACGCCAGCCGTTTTGTACTGATGAACCTGACCATTGACAGCTGCGCCCTGCCGGAGCAGCTGGAGCTGGAGGACAAGTGGATTCTCTCCAAGCTCAACAGCCTGATCCCCGAAGTCACCGACAATATGGAACGCTATGAGCTGGGCGTCGCCGCCCAAAAGGTCTACGACTTCATCTGGGACAGCTACTGCGACTGGTATATTGAGATGACCAAAGCCCGGCTCCAGGGAGACGCCCCCGCTGCCAAGGAGCGGGCCCAGCAGGTGTTGTGTTATGTGCTCAGCGAGACTTTGAAGCTGCTGCACCCCTTCATGCCTTTTATTACCGAGGAAATCTGGCAGGCCCTGCCCCGCCGCCCGGAGGAGGACCGGGAGGCCTTCCTGATGCTCCAGCGCTGGCCCCAGCAAAACGGCCGTCTGTCTTTCCCCCAGGAGGAGCGGGCTATGGAACTGGTCATGGAGGCCATCAGCGCCGTGCGCGCCCGCCGGGCAGAGATGAACGTGCCTCCCTCCAAAAAGGCGCGCCTGACCGTCGCCACCCTGGAGACCGAGGTCTTCGCCGCCGGCATTCCCTTCCTTAAGCGCCTGGCCCACGCCAGCGAAGTGACCATTGAGGGCGTGTCCGCCGCCGCGGACTCTGAGCAGGCCGCCCAAGAGGGGATGGTAGAGGTCATCACCCACGCTGCCCGGCTGTTTTTGCCCCTGGCAGAGCTGGTGGACCTGGACAAAGAGCGGGAGCGGGTCCAAAAACAGCTGAAAAAAGACCGCGCAGAGCTGGAGAAACTCGACACCAAACTGAACAACCCAGGCTTTGTAAACAAGGCCCCCGCCCATGTCGTGCAGGCTGAGCGGGAACGGGCGGAAAAGCTGCGCGCCCTGTTGGAACAGCTGGAACAGTCCGCCGCCGCCCTGGGCTAAGCGCCCTCTCTCCGCTCTGAAGGGCTGAAAAACGCTGAAAAACTGTGAACCGCCGCTGTTTTAGGGAAACAGCGGCGGTTTTGTCTTTATTTTGTCATCTCTTGTCACGCATCTATAGTTGTGAAACCCAGGGAAAGCGGATACAATATACCATGAAGCACAGCAAAATGGTATATTGTCCCATCTTTTGCTTCCCGGTGAAACCGGGGAGCAAAAGGGTCCAAATCAAAGCGCAATAGGCGCCAGCGCTTTCACAGAATATGTATCCCGGCGGCCCTGACCGCCGGTTAGAAATCATTCGCGCCGCACCGGCGAAAAAACGGTCTTTTATTCCGTTCCCAGCATTTTAACACAAGAAAGGGGGTCAAGCCCATGAGGGCACAAAAGCTGCTGCCGCTGCTGGGCATGCTCCTTGTGCTAGGGGGATGCACCGGCAGCTGCGCGCCAGGCACCCAGCCCGTCCCCACGTCCACACCCCTCCCCACCCAGACAGTCCGCCCCAGCGCTCCGGCCAGCACCGTTCCCCTGCCGCCGTCGCCCTCCCCTGTACCGGAGACCGGAGAACCCGCGCTGGTAGACCCGACTCCCATGCCCACTCCAACGCCCCGGCCCGTCCCCCAGACGCCTTCCCCCACGCCCCCCCCTCCACCGCAGAGCACGCCTGCCGCCGGTCCCGGCGACGAGGCGGTGCTGGCGGCCTACCGTCAGGCAGTAGAGGCCTTTGGCTGGTTCCGGCTTACCCACCTGCCCCTGGATATGGCCCAGCCTGCGCAGCTTGACGGGCAGCTCTATTACCGGGTGGACTATCCCGGCATTGATACTCTGGCAGGCCTGCGGGGCTATCTGAAGGGCCTGTTCTCTGACGCGCTGGTGGAGGAGCTGTTGCCCGCCGGCGCGACTGCGTATGTGGAAATCGACGGGGTCCTCTACGGCATTGACGGGGGCCGCGGGAGCGACATCACCAAGGGAGCCGAGACCATTCAGGTCCTGCGGGACGCGGACAAAAACCGCCGCACCGTTCATGTGACCGTAGAGCTGCTGGACCCCGAGGCGGATTTCGCCCCCGTTGGCAGCGAGGAACACAATTTCCCCTATGAAAAAATTGGGGAAGCGTGGATTTTTACCGACTTTTATCTTATCCGGTGAGAAAAAGCGACAAATAGCGCAGGCCGGCAGGTCTATAATCGCAGTATACCAAAAATTGGTATACTGCGATTTTTTATGCTCCGCCCACGCGCTTGGGCGGGCGCTGTCAGGAGGGACAAGCCATGGCGGTAACGTGTACCGGCGAAAACCGGGTGCTCCGGGCGGTGGTGTCCGGCGAGGTGGACCACCACGGGGCCAAGCAGATTATGGGCGAGTTGGAGCGCAGCATCAACGCCGCCCTCCCCCGCAGTCTGACCCTGGACCTGGGGGAAGTGAGCTTTATGGACAGCTCCGGCATTGCGGTGATCCTTCGGGCCTACCGGCGGCTGGGAGAGCTGGGGGGAGAGTTGAAAGTATGCAACATTCCGGAACAGGCGGGCAAGGTCCTGCGGGCGGCGGGAGTTGACCGGCTGGTCTCTTTTGAATAGGCATCACACGGGCCAGAAGGTCCCGGATATGGGGGCGGAACGATCCGCCGCCCCAGGAGGAGGAATACATATGACAAAACCCGTGAATGAAGCGGCGGTGGTCTTTCTGAGCCGCTCTGCCAACGAGGGCTTTGCCCGCGCTACGGCGGCCTGCTTTGCCGCCCAGCTGGACCCCACGCTGGATGAGGTAAACGACATTAAAACCGCCGTCAGCGAGGCGGTAACCAACTGCATTGTCCACGCCTACCCCGACTGCATCGGCAAAGTGTCCATGCGCCTGCGGCTGTTTGGGGACAATACTCTGGAAATTGTGGTAAAGGACTGGGGCGTGGGCATCGAGGACGTGGCCCAGGCTAGGCAGCCTCTGTACACCACCGGGGACGAGACCCGCTCCGGCATGGGTTTTACCATCATGGAGAGCTTTATGGACGGGGTAAAGGTGCGCTCCGCCCCCGGCAAGGGAACTACCGTCACTCTGCGCCGCCGTGTGTCCCTGCGCGTGGGGGGCGGGGCGTGAGCGTTGCGGACACGCCCGCCCTGCTGGAGTGCGCCCGTGCCGGGGACAACGACGCCTGCGCCCAGCTTATTGAGGAAAACGCCGGCCTGATCTGGAGCATCGTGCGCCGGTACTATGGGCGCGGAGCCGAGCCGGAGGACCTGTATCAGCTGGGCTGCCTGGGGTTTTTAAAAGCGGTGCGGGGCTTTGACCCGGCCTTTGGCTGCCAATTTTCCACGTATGCAGTCCCTAAAATCGCCGGGGAAATCCGCCGCTTTCTGCGGGACGACGGAGCGGTAAAGGTCAGCCGCAGCCTGAAGGAGCGGGCGGGTGCCGTCCGCACGGCCCGGGAGCGGCTTTCCGCCCGCTTGGGGCGGGAACCCACCGTGGGGGAGCTGGCCCAGGAGACCGGGCTGGAGGCGGAGGAGATCGCCGCCGCGGAAGAGGCCAGCCTGCCGGTGGCCTCTTTGCAGATGGAGAGCGGGGACGGCTTCACCCTGGAGAGCGTTTTGGGCACCGAGGGCATGGAAGAGGGTATTGTGGAAAAACTCTCCCTGCGCGCCGCCATTGACACGCTGCCCCAGCGGGAGCGGCAGGTCATCCTGCTGCGCTATTACAAAAACCTGACCCAGGATAAGGCCGCCAAGGTTTTAGGCGTCTCCCAAGTGCAGGTCTCCCGGTTGGAGCGCCGGGCCATGGAAGGCCTGCGCAGGCGGCTGTCCGAATAGAGAGATTCGCTGTTTTGACGAAAATACAGACCCTGCAAAGCAGAACACAGGCGGTTTTCCCTCTTGTATTTTGCCATAGACACCTTATAATAATCCGTGCCCTATCAAGGCGCGCCCACCGCTGCCGCGCCTCAGCGCCCAGCCCATGAAATCCCGGAAAGCAAGGTGCCTCTATGGAAAAAGTCATGCCGGCCGCCGCCCGCCAGCGTCTGGGCAGGCCGGAGGAAACCCGCATACTGGGCCTGACCTGGCCCATTTTTATTGAGCTGCTATTGCAAATGCTGGTGGGTAATGCCGACCAGATTATGGTGGGCTGGTACGATCCCAACGCCGTAGGAGCCATCGGCAACGCCAATCAGGTCACCAGCCTGCTGCTCATCGTCTTTTCCGTCCTATGTACCGCCGCCGCCATTCTGATCTCCCAGTATATTGGCGCCCAGGACACCGGCCGGGTCCGGCAGACCTGTGCCGCCGCCCTGCTGGCAAACGCGCTTTTCGGCCTGGCGGTGGGGGTGGTTCTAGTCCTCTTCTGCGGCCCCATTTTTGCCTTGATGGGCGTTCCGGAAGAAATTTTTGGCGACACCTGCCGGTATACCCGCATTATCGGCGCGGGGTTGGTGTTTCAGGCGGTGTTTTTGACCTATACCGCCTTTTTCCGCAGCTATCAGATGATGCGCCAGAGTATGCTCATCTCCGTGTGCATGAACCTGCTGAACATTGCCGGCAACGCCGTACTCATCAACGGCGCTTTCGGCCTGCCGGCTCTGGGGGCAGCCGGGGCGGCAGTGTCCAGCAGCCTGTCCCGGATTGCCGGGGTGCTGGCCATCTCTGCGCTCTTCCGCCGCCGCTTCGGGCCCCTGTTTACCGGCGAGAGCCTGCGTCCCTTTCCCTGGGGCCAGCTGCGCCGCCTGCTGCAAATCGGGGTCCCCGCCGGCGGGGAGTCAGTCTCCTACAATCTCTCCCAGCTGTGCATTCAGGCCGCCTGCAACCGCTTCGCCCTGTTCGTCATCAATACCCGGGTATACGCCAACATGTTCGCCAACCTCTCCTACATGTTCGCCTCCGCCGTATGCCAAGCGGCCCAGGTGGTGGTGGCCCGGCTGATGGGGAGCGAAAATCTGGCCCAGACCAACCGCCAGGTGAAACGCACCCTGCTGGCGGCCGTCGCTGTGTCCGCCTTGGTGTCCTCCCTGCTGGCGGTATTCTGCCGCCCCCTGCTGTCCCTTTTTACCAAAGATCCCCAGACGCTGGAGCTGTTTCAGCTCATCATGCTCATTGAGATCCCTCTGGAGCTGGGCCGGGCGGTCAATCTGGTCATCAGCCGCTCGCTCCAGGCCTGCGGCGACATCCGCTTTCCGGTGGCCATCTGCATCATCAGCGCCTGGATCACCGCCGCCGGCGGCGGCGCCGTACTGGCGGTGGTCTTCGGTCTGGGACTGCCGGGACTCTGGACCGCCATGGCCTGTGACGAGTGCCTGCGGGCCCTTCTCTTCCTCTGGCGGTGGCGCAGCGGCGCCTGGAAGCGCAGGCCGCTGCTGGCCTCACTCTGACATGGCACCGGATGTCAGCCGACGTCCGGCGCATAAATGCGCCAGCCCCGCCGGAAAATACGCCATAAGGAAAACGACGCCCGCTGAGAAGCAGCTGCTTTTCAACGGGCGTCAATCTGTGGAGCCGGGCGCGCTTTATTCCATTGTGTAATATCTTACTAAATAAATCCTTTCTGCAATGGTTTCGCCGCTCTATGCCGCCTGCCGGGCACAGTCCGTTCAGACCAGCAGCTTGTGTGAAATCACACGCTTTCACAGGCGGTCCAGTGTTGCACGGGGCCGGAAACCATGGTATAATAGCCGCAAAATGGATACAATACCGTTTCACTGGCACGGTTCGCTCCCTGCTCTGGACACGGCATTGCATACAGCATACAAGCGGGACAGGCCAACGAAAAAGGAGGCGCGGCGCATGGACACTATGATTATCGGTATCGCAGGCGGCACCGGTTCGGGCAAGACTACCCTGACTCTGCGGCTCAAGGAGCGGTTTGGGGACAACGTATCCATCCTCTACCATGACAGCTATTACAAAAGCCACAGCAATCTGCCCTATGAGGAGCGCACCAAGCTCAACTACGACCATCCCGATGCATTCGACACCCAGCGGATGATCGCCGACCTGGAGGCCTTGCGCAGGGGGGAGGTCATTCAAAGCCCGACCTATGACTATACCATTCATGACCGCTCGCCGGAGACTGTGGAGGTGCGCCCTACAAAGGTCGTCATCGTCGAGGGCATCCTGATTTTTGAAAATCAGATCCTGCGCAACCTGATGGACATCAAAATTTTTGTGGACACCGACGCCGATGTGCGCATTCTCCGCCGGATTACCCGGGATATCAAAAAGCGCGGCCGCTCCCTGGACTCGGTAGTAAGCCAGTACCTGACCACTGTCAAGCCCATGCACGAGCAGTTTGTGGAGCCTTCCAAGCGTTTTGCCGACATCATTGTACTGGAGGGGGGACACAACGTCGTGGCTCTGGACATGATCATCCAGCGGGTTAAAAGCCACGTAGAGGGACATTAATTCCGGCAGATTACATAATAAGGAAAACCGAGGTGTGTCAGTTTGAAAGGTTCTCTCAGCGCAGCGCAGGTGCATAAGCAGTACAGCGACGGTATTACCGCTTTCCGCCGGCAGATTGCCGACGGTGCTCTGCGCCAGAAGTTCACCCAGGAGGTGGACGTTTTCATGCGGGCCTGCGCCCTGGGCGTATGGAGCAGCGACGGCGCGTCCGTCACCCCCAGGCACGTGGAGTACTACAACGCGCTCTATACCAAGGGCAATCCCGTTCCGTCCATCCTATTCTGGGAGCTCTCCACCGCCGTCAGCGAGTATCCGGGCTTTAAAGCGCCCGCCTGCTTTGTGCGTATGCGGGCCTGCGACAAGGTGGCGGGAAGCAGCCTGTCCCGGCGGTTCATCGACCTGATGACCCTTATGCTCCTCCTCTTCGCCGCGGTGGACGACGTAGTCAGTGACGAGGAGGCCGGCTTTGTCAACCAGTGCGCCGACGCCCTGAGCGCCCTGTGCGACCGGGACGGTCTCGCCGGAGGAAAAGCGCCCTTAAACGCCAAGGATTTCGTCTCCCAGCGCCCTGCCGGCGACTCTGCCGCCGCCGGGACCGCCGTTTCGGCCTCCGGCGCCCCTCAGTCTCAGAGCCAGCCCAAGCAAGAGCCGCCCCCCGCCCCCACCCTGGAGGAGCTGATGGAGCAGCTGGACGCCCTATGCGGCCTGGAAAAGGTAAAAAGCGACGTCAAAAGCTTAATTAACCTGGTAAAGGTCCGCAAGCTCCGCCAGGAGCACCAGCTTCCGGTCCCGCCCATGAGCCTTCATCTGGTCTTTATGGGCAATCCCGGCACTGGCAAAACTACGGTGGCCCGGCTGCTGGCGGGCATTTACCGCGCCATTGGGGTGCTCTCCAAGGGCCAGCTGGTAGAGGTGGACCGCTCCGGCCTGGTAGCGGGCTTCGTGGGACAGACCGCCATCAAGACCAACGAGGTCATTCAAAAGGCCCTGGGCGGCGTTTTGTTCATCGACGAGGCCTATGCCCTGGCCAATCAGGACGCCCCCAACGATTTTGGCCGGGAGGCCATTGAGGCTCTGCTCAAGGGCATGGAGGACCACCGGGCCGATCTCATTGTCATTGTGGCCGGGTATACCGAGCTCATGGGCAATTTCATCCACGCCAACCCCGGCCTGGAGAGCCGGTTCAACAAGTACTTCTATTTTGAGGACTACAGCGGCGGACAGCTGATGGAGATCTTCCGCTCAATGTGCGACCGCAACGGCTATACCCTCAGCGAGGAGGCCGCCGCCTATGCCGAAGCCTATTTTAACGAGCTCTATGAAAACCGGGACGAGAATTTCGGCAACGCACGGGATGTGCGCAACGTGTTTGAGCGGGCGGTGGCCCGCCAGTCAGACCGTCTGGCCGCCCTGGACGCCCCCGGCAAGGAGGAGCTGATGGCTCTGGCTGCGGAGGATTTGAAAGAAGAGGAAGAAAGCTCCTGATTCAGGCGTCAATTTACAATTTATTCACAGCCCAGACACGATTTAGCCTCAATTATGCCTTATGATACAAGACAGATTCAGAGATGAATCGAACGACCATCCTCCTAACCAATTCCTCTCTTATCCCTCTCCATTCCTTCGCAACACACAACACACACCTCAAAAGGCCCGGCCGCATGGCCGGGCCTTTTGAGGTGTGTGTCTCTTTCACGCCTGGGCCAGCGCCCGCTCCAGGTCGGCAAGGATATCTCCCACATCCTCAATCCCCACGCTCAGACGCACCAGATCGGGGGACACCCCCGCGGCGGCCAGCTCCGCGTCGCTCATCTGCCGGTGGGTGGTGGAGGCCGGATGGAGCACGCAGGTTTTAGCGTCGGCCACATGGGTGGCAATGGACGCCAGCTCCAGCCCCGCCATAAACCGGCCGGCCGCCTCCCGGCCTCCCTTCACCCCAAAGGATACCACCCCGCAGCAACCCTGGGGCAGGTATTTTTGGGCCAGGGCGTAATAGGGATCCCCCCTCAAGCCGGGGTAGCGCACCCAGGCCGTCTTGGGGTGGTTCTGGAGAAATTCCGCCACGGCCTGCCCGTTTGCACAGTGGCGCGCCATGCGCAGGGGGAGCGTCTCCAAGCCGATATTGAGATAATAGGTGTTCTGCGGCGAGGCGGCCGCCCCCAGATCCCGCATCAGCTGGGCGGTGGCTTTGGTGATATAGGCCCCCTCCAGACCGAAGCGCTGGGTATACGTCACGCCGTGATAGCTCTCGTCCGGGGTGCACAATCCGGGAAACTTCTGCGGATATTTCGTCCAGTCAAAGCGCCCGCTGTCCACGATGGCCCCACCCACGGCATTGGCGTGGCCGTCCATGTATTTGGTGGTAGAGTGGGTGACGATATCCGCCCCCCAGGCGAAGGGACGGCAGTTTACCGGGGTGGCAAAGGTGTTGTCCACAATCAGGGGCACCCCGTGGGCGTGGGCGCACCGGGCGAACTTTTCAATGTCCAGCACTGTCAGAGCCGGATTGGCGATGGTCTCGCCAAAAACGGCCCGGGTCTCCGGCCGGAAGGCGGCGTTAAGCTGCTCCTCAGTGCAGTCCGGGTCCACAAAGGTAAACTGCACCCCCATCCGCTTCATGGTCACGGCAAAGAGGTTATACGTCCCCCCATAGATAGAGGAGGAGCAAACCACGTGATCCCCGCAGGAGGCGATGTTGAAAATGGCATAAAAAGACGCCGCCTGTCCGGAAGAGGTCAGCATGGCGGCGCTCCCTCCCTCCAGCGCGCAGATCTTTGCCGCCACCTGGTCATTGGTGGGATTCTGCAACCGGGTATAAAAATACCCGCTCGCCTCCAGATCAAACAGGGCCCCCATCTGCTCCCCTGTGGCATAACGGAAGGTGGTGGACTGGACGATGGGAATATTGCGCGGCTCTCCGCTGCCGGGGGCATATCCGGCGTGAAGGCACTGGGTGCTGACGCTCTGCTGGCTCATGGCGGAACTTCCTTTCTCCGTTCGGTTTTTCCCATCCTACTCCCCCAGGGAGAGGTTGTCAACCGTTTTCCGCGCCCGCCGGGCGCTTTTTCTCTCCTGAGCGGTTGTCTTTTTTCCCAATCTGCGGTATACTACACTACCAGATCAAACCACAAGGAGAACCGCCGATGACTGATTATTTCCAGCTCTCCCTGCCGCCGGACGCCCTCCAGGCCGTCAGCGCCCTGGGCCTGGCCCACCTGGGAGACGGGGTGTTTGAGCTGATGGTGCGCTCCTGGCTGTGCCTGCACGGGAAAGCCACCTCCAAGGGGCTCCACCGCGCCGCCGTGCGCTATGTAGCCGCCCCCGCCCAAGCCAGGGCGGCGGCGGGCATCCTCCCCCTGCTCACCCAGGAGGAGCACTCCGTATTCCGCCGGGGCCGCAACAGCAGCCCCCACAGCATTCCCCACAACGCCAGCCGGGCCGACTACCAAACCGCCACCGGATTGGAGGCCCTGTTCGGCTGGCTCTATCTCCAGGGACGCACCGGGCGGCTCAACGAACTATTTGAACGGATCATGGAGGAGTCGACATGCCCTTAGACGCCCTTTGCCTGACCGCCGTGGCCTCGGAGCTGCGCCGGAAGCTCACCGGGGGGAAGATTGATAAAATCTACCAGCCCTCCAAAGATCAGGTTTTGCTCTATATCCGCGCAAACGCGGAAAACGTCCGTCTGCTTCTCTCCGCCAGCCCCGGCCATCCCAGGGCCCACCTGACCACCCTCAGCCGGGAAAACCCCGGCACGCCCCCCATGTTCTGCATGATTCTGCGCAAGCATCTGCTGGGCGGGCGCATCCTCTCCCTGGAACAGCCCCCTATGGAGCGGATTCTGGACTTTCACCTGGAGGCCGCCGACGAGCTGGGCGACCGGGTAGAGCGCCGCCTGGTGCTGGAGGCCATGGGCCGCAGCGCCAACCTGATCCTGTTGGACGGGGAGGGGCGCATTTTAGACTGTATCCGCCGGGTAGAGGGGGATCTGGCCCAGAACCGGCGGCAGGTGCTCCCCGGTCTGTTCTACCGGCCGCCGCAGCCCACCGGAAAGCCCAATCCTCTCGCCTTGGACCCCTCCTCCCTCCGGCAGGCCCTATCCAATCCCACCGGCCGGGAGCCGGATAAGCTCCTGCTGGATACGTTTACCGGCCTGTCTCCCCTACTGGCCCGCGAGCTGGCCTTCCGGGCAGGCGGAGACGGGGAGGCCCTGGCCCTGGAGCTGGAGAAGCTCTCCAACTCCGCGCGGCGTGAGGAGTTTACCCCTTTTCTGCTGGTACGGGAGGGCAGGCCGGTGGACTTCTCCTTCCTGCCCATCTTCCAGTACGGCCCCGGTACGGAAAGCCTGCCTCAGCAGAGCTTTTCCACCTTGCTGGACACCTTTTACGAGGAGCGAGAGCAGGCCGAGCGGGTACGCCAGCGGGGCGACGACCTGGTTCAGGCGGTCAAGCGGGCCTGCGAGCGCACCAGGCGGAAGCTGGTCAACCAGCAGCGGGAGCTGGACGCCACCCAGGATAAAGAGCGCCGCCGGGAGCTGGGGGACATCCTTACTTCCAACCTCCACGCCATGTCCAAGGGCATGAAAAGTCTCCGGGCCGCGGACTACTATGATCCGGAGGGCAGAGAAGTGGATATCCCCCTGGACCCCCTGCTCACCCCCCAGCAGAACGCGGCCAAATACTACAAAGAGTACAACAAGGCCAAAACGGCCCAGCAGATGCTGGCCGTACAGCTGGAGAAGGGCCGCAGCGAGCTGGAGTACCTGGAGGGCGTGCTGGAGACGCTCCGCTTGGCAGAGGGGGAGCGGGATTTGCAGGACATCCGCCAGGAGCTCACTGGGGCCGGCTACCTCCGCCGGCAGGCCAAGGCCAAGGACCGCTCCAAAAAGCCCGGCGGAAAACCTATGGAATTCCGTTCCACGGCGGGCCTGCGGATCAGTGTGGGAAAAAACAACAGCCAGAACGACCTGCTGACCACCAAGCTGGCGGGCAGGGGCGACATCTGGCTGCACACCCAAAAAATCCACGGCTCCCACGTCATCCTCTGGCTGGAGGGCAAACAGCCCGACCTGCACAGCCTGACCGAGGCGGCTCAGCTGGCAGCGTGGTTTTCCCAAGGGCGGGAGGGCCGCCGGGTGCCGGTGGACTATACCCCGGTCAAATATGTAAAAAAACCCGCCGGAGCCCGGCCCGGCATGGTGGTGTACACCACCTATCAAACCGCCCTGGTGGACCCGGACCCGGAGCTGGCCAAACGGCTGCGGGTGAAACAGCAGGGGCTTTGACGCTGCGCATACAGGAGGTTTTTTATGGAATTGGAGCCAAGCAGCTGCAACATTCTGGTGGTGGAGGACGACCCGGACATCAATCGGCTTTTATGCCGGGTTCTGGAAGGGGCAGGCTACCCCTGCCGCCCAGCGTTCTCCGGCAGCGAAGCGATACTGTGGGCACAGCAGTACGAGTATGACCTGGTGCTGCTGGACCTGATGCTCCCAGGCCTGACCGGCGAGGAATTTATCGCCCAGATGCGCCGGAGAAAAACCATGCCCATTATCGTCCTGTCCGCCAAGGCGGGACTGGAGGACCGGGTGAACGTCCTGCGCCTGGGGGCTGACGATTTCATCCCCAAGCCTTTTGACAACACCGAGGTGCTGGCCAGGGTGGAGGCCCAGCTGCGCCGGTACAAGCAATTCGGCCAGGGGAACGGCGCCTGCGTGCTGGCCCATGGGGATCTGCGGCTGGACCGGGACGCGGTGAGCGTCACCGCCGCGGGACAGCCGGTTTCCCTCACCGCCCGGGAATTTCACATTCTAACCCTGCTGATGGAGCACCCTAAAAAAGTATTCACCCGCGAGCAGCTCTACCAGCAGGTCTGGGGCGGGGAGTATTTCGGAGACGACAATACCGTCAACGTCCACATCTCCAACCTGCGCTCTAAGCTGGCCAAGGCCAGCCCTAGGGAATACATCAAAACGGTATGGGGCATCGGCTTCAAGCTGGCCGACCCCCCTGCGGAGTAAGCGGCCCGGTCACACCGCCAAAATCTCCTCCAGCACGTCGTCTACCTGAGGATAGGCCAAAACCGCCTCCCCAATCTCCATTTGCCGGGCCAGCTGGAGCTTTTTGCGGATGGAGGGGGCGTCGTCAAACAGGACAAAGTGCGCCCCGCTGCGGTCGGACATGTAGGTAAAGTAATGGGCGCACAGCTCGCTGGAAAAATACACCTGGGGAGAGCGCTCCTCCAGCCGCCGGTGCAGCTCTTCGCGGGTCAAAGGGATCCCCTGGCCCGTGGGCGAGGGGAGGTAAAAATCCTCCGCCACCCGCTCTGCCGCCAGGACGGTCCGCGACGCGCCGTAACGCTCGACGGCCTCCTGCAGCCGCTGGCGCAGAGAGCCGCCAGACACAGCGGAGGAAATCAGCACGCGGGCCCTGCCCGAGCAGTCCCCATACCCCTCGGTCACATACAAGGGCCAGCCCCGCCGCTGAAACGCCTCCCCCAGCGTCTGGACAATTGCGGGCAGAGGCTGCACGGCAGGCCCCTCAAAATCGCACAGCGCCCCTGTAAATCCCCGGGCCGCACACTCCCGAAGGACCTCCTGACAGAAAGGACCCGGCTCTCCCCCACCGGAAAAGCCCGCGTTGTCTATCACCATCAGCCCGCCCCGGATGGACACGGGGATACTGGCCCGGAACAGGTGCGGCCCGCCTCCAATCCGGTAAGCCATGTGGGCCACCGGCAGGTGAAATCGCCTGACCTGGCGCAGGCTGGCGGGGGGTACGGTGAGAATCAAGCTGGTTTTTTCTAACATAGCAGGCAGTTCCCCCTTGTCCAGAGAGTAGGATGCGTGTATAATCATTGCTATGCGAGAAAACCTGGAAATAGAAGAGGTGAAACCATGCCCTTTCCCCTGCTGGCCCACTGGACTGGGCGAAGCGTCTACAATATCGACCCGGCCGCTCTGGCGGGCCGGGGAATCCGGCTGCTGCTGGCGGATCTGGACAATACCCTGGTCCCCTACCGCGTGCCGGAGCCGGACCAGGCCCTGCGGGACTGGTCCGCGGCGCTGGCCGCCCAGGGCATCGCCCTTTTCGTGCTGTCCAACAGCCGCCGGCCGGAGCGGGTGAAACGGTTTTCTCAGACCCTGGGCGTCCCTTTCACTGCCCACGCGGGCAAGCCCCGGCCCGGCGCGTTCCGCGAGGCTATGGCGCGCATGGGCTGCACCCCCGCCCAAACCGCCATTGTAGGCGACCAGATATTTACCGATATTCTGGGGGGACGCAGCGCGGGGATCACCACCCTGCTGGTGGAGCCCATCCGTCTGGCAGGCAATCCGGGGCGTTACCTGCGTTACGCCGCCGAGTGGCCCTTCCGCACCCTGTCCAGTCAAAGGAGCGTGGCGCTGTGAGCGCAAAATTTGGGCCGGCGGGCAACGCCGGCAATTTCCCCTTTAAATCCTCTGTCCAAGCTCCCGGGTGGCTCTCCTCTCTGGGCCTGGACGCATATGAATATCAGTGCGGAAAGGGGCTCTCCATCCGGGAGGAGACCGCCCGGATGCTGGGAAGCGCGGCAAGAGAGCACGGAATCTCCCTCTCTCTCCACGCCCCCTATTTCATCAATCTGGCAAACCCCGACCCCGCAAGCCTGAAAAAAACTGTCGGATACATCGTCGCGGCCTGTCAGGCGGCGGACTGGATGGGGGCCGGGCGGGTGGTGATCCACTCCGGCGCACTGATGAAGCGCACCCGGCGGGAGGCCATGGACATCGCCGTCCCCTCCCTTCGGGAGGTTCTGCACGCCTGCGACGGGGCGGGATACGGACACATCGCCCTGTGTCCGGAGACCATGGGAAAGCTCAACCAGCTGGGGGATCTGGACGAAGTGCTGGAGCTGTGCACGCTGGACGCCCGTCTGGTCCCAACGGTGGATTTTGGGCACCTGTACGCCCGCTCGCTGGGCGAGCTGGAGGGCCATGAAGCCTGCGCGCGTATGCTCGACCGCATCCAGGCGGTGCTGGGCGCGGACAGGGCCAGGCGCTTCCACAGCCATTTTTCCAAAATCGAGTTTACCCCCAAGGGGGGCGAGAAAATGCACCTGACCTTTGACCAGCAGGCCTTTGGCCCCGACCCGGCTCCTCTTATGCAGGAGGTTGCCCGCCGGGGATGGAGCCCCACCTTTATCTGTGAGAGCGCAGGCACCCAGGCCTCAGACGCTTTGACGATGAAGCGTCTTTATCAATCAGCCGGACATCCCTGAGAACCCGTATTCATAATCGTTTGACGCTGTCTTGGCGTCTTTTTTACCGCCACTCTGCGTTAAATTTTCTTGCCATCCGCCAGGATGCCTGCGAAAATTTGCCTTGATTGCCGGCAAAATCCTCTGCCAATCCAGCATTCCCCGGTTATGAATACAGGTTCTAAATTACTATGAAAAAGGAGCGCGAATCCCATGAACCACCTCAAGCAGATTGCAGCCAAGCTGGAAGAATTTGGACTGGACGCCATGCTGGTAACCAGTCAGCCCGGTGAATTTTACGCCGCCGGGTTCCACGGGGAGGGCGCGGTGGTAATTGCCCCTAACCAGTGCCGTTACTTCACCGATTCCCGCTACATCGAGGCGGCGGAAAAAACCGTCGCCGGCGCGGCGATTACCATGACCACTACCGCCGCGCCCCATAAAGCCCTGATTCTCCAGGCCATCCAAGATCTGGGCATCCGGAAGCTGGGCTTTGAAGAGGAGTATATGACCGTCTCCACCTTCAACGAGTACACCAAGGATTTCCCCTGCCAGCTGCTTCCCGCTCAAAAACTGGTGAACGGCCTGCGCTCCTCCAAGGACCCCGAGGAGATCGCCCTGATGCGAAAGGCCCAGGAGATTACCGACCAGGCCTTTTCCAACATCTGCAAGTTTATCCAGCCCGGCATGTCCGAGCAGGAAATTGCCGCCAAGCTCCAATACGACATGCTTCTGCTGGGGGCGGAGAAGATGTCCTTTGACCCCATCGTGGTCAGCGGCCCCAACGGCAGCCTGCCTCACGGCGTCCCCGGGGACAAACCCGTCCAAAAGGGCGAGTTCATTACCATGGATTTCGGGTGCAAATATGGCGGCTACTGCTCCGACATGACCCGTACCGTAGCCCTGGGGGAGCCCACGGACGAGATGCGCAAGGTTTATGACACGGTGCTTCAGGCCCAGCTGGCGGGCATTGCCGTTACGAAGGCCGGAGTACCCGGCAGGGATATCGACGCCGCCGCCCGAAAGGTGATTGAAAGCGCCGGATATGGGGCGTATTTCGGGCATGGCTACGGCCACAGCCTGGGTATCGAGATCCATGAGTCTCCCAACGCCAACAGCAGGAACGACAAGCCCCTGCCGGCGGGAGCCTGCGTGTCCGCCGAGCCGGGCATCTATCTGCCCGGCCGCTTTGGGGTGCGCATTGAGGATGTGACCATTCTGACCGAGGACGGATGCATTGACATCACAAAATCCCCCAAAGAGCTTATCATTCTGTAAAAAGACTTGCAAAGAGGGGAAGAATAAGGTAAAATAGGTTCGCAAGAAGTATAAAATACCTTTGTTTGGAGGATGGATAGCAATGCCTACTATTTCTGCCAGCGATTTCCGCAATGGCGTGACCTTCGAAATGGACGGTCAGGTCATGCAGGTGGTCGAATTCCAGCACGTGAAGCCCGGCAAGGGCGCGGCCTTTGTGCGCACCAAGATGAAAAACGTCATCACCGGCGGCGTCACTGAGACCTCCTTTAACCCCACCGCCAAATTCGAGCAGGCCTACGTGGAGCGCAAGGACATGGAGTACAGCTATAACGACGGCGATCTGTACTATTTCATGGACTCCGAGACCTTTGATCTCGTGCCCATCGGCAGCGAGATGCTGGGAGACAATTTCCGGTTCGTGAAGGAAAACATGGTGTGCAAGATCAACTCCTATAAAGGCAAAATCTTTGCCGTGGAGCCCCCCACCTTCGTAGAGCTGGAGGTCACGGAGACCGATCCCGGCTTCAAGGGAGACACCGCTACCAACGTTACCAAGCCCGCCACTCTGGAGACCGGAACCGAAATCAAGGTGCCTTTGTTCATCAACCCCGGCGATAAAATCAAGATCGACACCCGCACGGGCGAATACCTGGAGCGCTGCAAGGCATAAGCGCCGCGCGTCCGGGAGCCGGCGCACAGTGAACCGCGCAGACGGAAAAACAGGCGCCCCGAGCGGCGCGGATTTTCCGCGCAGCGGTAAGCAGTGCGCCGAAGCGGAGGGCGCAAGGCGCGTCCTATAAGCGCCGCGCGTCCGGGAGCTCGGCGCACAGCGAACCGCGCAGACGAAAACCCACCATTAAACAGCCGTATACGGCCGAAAGGAAAAGGAGACTGCTATGACGATTTCTGAAAAGGTTGCCTATCTGAAGGGCTTGGCCGAAGGTCTGGATATCGACACCGAAAAATCCAAGGAAGGTAAGCTCATCTCTGTGATGATCGGCATCTTGGAGGAAGTGGGCCTGTCTATCGAAGATCTGGAGGAGAGTTCCGAGGCTCTGGGCGAGGAGATTGACGCTCTGTCCGACGACTTGGCCGACGTGGAAAAGCTGGTCTTTGATGAGGATGAGGACGAGGATGGCTGCTGCTGCGGAGACGACGATTTTTTTGAGACTGAGTGTCCCAATTGCGGTGAAACTCTCGTCATTGACGAGGACGTATTGGAAGAGGGCGTAATTCAGTGTCCCAGCTGCGAGCAGAAGTTTGCCCTCGATTTGGAGGACGGCTGCGACTGTGGCTGCGGGCACAGCCATGATGAGGACGGCTAAATAAAAAACGCCTTATTTCACGCCGCCTTGGCGGGCCTTGTGCCGCCAAGGCGGCGTTTACAATGCCCTTGGGCCTATTCCCATTTTTCAAACCAGGCCTGACCAGGTTTTTTAATGATTTTTAAAGACTTTTTAAGGGAACCTTTCTTGCACGGCAGGTTTTTCGGAACTAAAATGAAAGCAGATCACACGGCGGTATGGCCGCGGCCATACCCAGCCGC
This sequence comes from uncultured Flavonifractor sp., assembly GCA_947346365.1. Taxonomy (GTDB): domain Bacteria; phylum Bacillota; class Clostridia; order Oscillospirales; family Oscillospiraceae; genus CANAAV01. The sequence continues at coordinate 3,258 of CANAAV010000006.1, read as the reverse complement.
TGGAGAAAGGGCGGAGCTGACATGGGCAAAGGAGAATACCTGGCACAGCTGCAAGCGCTGCTGGTGGGCCGGATGACCCCAGCGGAGCTGGAACGTATTTTGGCCTATTACGAAGAATATTTTGACGAGGCCGGTCCGGAGGGGGCCGGCCAGGTGGTGCGGGAGCTGGGCTCTCCGGCGGAATTGGCCCACCGGGTGCTGGGCCACACCCCGATGCAGCAGGCCGCGCCGCCGACACAGAACCGCCGGGGCCTGGGCGGACTGTGGACTGCCCTGCTGGCTCTGTGCGCCGCCCCAATCGCCCTGCCGCTGCTGGCTGCGGCGGTGGCCGTGGTGGCCGCCGTCATACTGGCGGTAATCGTAACCGCAGCTGCGGTGAGCATAGGCGGCGTGGCCTGTATCCTCGCCGGACTGTACGCCAGCACCCGCAGCTTTTCCCTGCTGTTTCAGGCGGGGCTGAGCACTATGATGTACTTTTCCGGATTGGGAATGCTCACCGCCGGGCTTGGACTGCTGATGATTGCAGGCTCCTTTGCTCTGGCCGGACTGTGTCTTAGAGGGGTAGCGGCTCTGCTGCGGCGGATTGCCGGCAGAAAGGAGGCCCGGACATGAAGAAACTGACCAAAATACTGCTGGGCGCGGGCGCGTTTTTGGTGATGTCAGGCGGACTGCTGGCCTTGACCGGAAGGCTGAGCGGCGCGGATACCGGAGCGATGAGCCTGTATTATAGCGGCGGCAGGAGCTCAATCTCCCCCTCCATAGATGCCCCTGCCGAATATACCTCCATCCCCTCGGGCTGGCTGGAGCGGGACCACCTGGAACCCTTTACCAAACTGGACATAGACATCGCCCTAGGCGACGTGACAGTTCAGAGCGGGGACGACTTCGGTCTCTGGCTGAGCTGGGACGGAGGCGGATATGACCTGAATTACACGCAGGAGGAGGACGGTACTCTCCGGGTGTACAGCCGCTCCAAAGGACCCTCTCCCCTTGGCGTAACGGCTTCGGCCACTATCTATGTTCCCCAGCAGACCGCCTTGGCGGAACTTGAAATCCATAACAGCTTAGGCGACGTTGACCTTCAGGACCTGAGCGTAGAAAAGCTGACAGTAGAGTGCTCTCTGGGGGATCTGTACCTGTGGGACTCTGTGCTGGGCGAAGGGTCGCTCGTCAACAATATGGGCGTCATTTATGCCTCCGGGCTCACAGTCACCAAACGTCTGGATGTGGACGACGACATGGGCGACGTCACGCTGGAAGGCGATTTGCAGGGCGATATCGACGTGGACGCCAATATGGGTGAAGTGACCCTGCGGCTCAGCCAGGGCGAAGAACGCTATGACTATGAGTTGGAAACCAGCATGGGAGAAGTCTATGTCAACGGTGAGAACCGCCATAGCAGCGCCAGCCGCTCCGGCGGTTCCTACAGCCTGGACGTGGAAGATGATATGGGAGATATCTGGGTAGATTTTAACTGTTAATAATATAAATTACTTCCTGATAGAAAATAAGAAAAAAAAGCCAGCCGCTTGCGGGGCCCCTGCAAGCGGCCTTTTTGTTTGGACCATCTGTGAACCTACCGCCCGCTTCTACCACTCCATCCCACCATATTAAATATGTTTCTGTTGGACAGTGTCTCCTCTGCTGCCATGAATAAGCCAGGAGTGACGAAGAAAGATTCAAATTCAAGAGGTGTTGTTTATAGCTGATCATGAAAAAATATATTTTCTTGATAAATTCGAAAAAGCGAAGTATACTAATTAAGAAATAATTATATAGCTATGAAATATTTTACAGTAAAAGGGGAACCATGTTCTTTTTAATTTGAAAGAAATAGAGAGGATGAAAAAGCAAATGAAGTGGAATGAAGCATACTTTAATATGGAGTGGTCTCAGGAAATAATAAATTATAATGAAAAATTAGTAATCGCGAAAAAACTTGCATCATATGTAAAAGACGGTGATGTAATTGGGTTCGGTTCCGGCTCGACTTCATTTTTAGCGGTTCAGGAAATTGCAAAGAGGATTAAGAGCGAAGATATAAGTATTACTGCCATTCCTACATCTAATGAAATCCGCATGGCATGCATCGCCCTTGGAATTCCTGTTGCAACCATTAACGATGTCAGACCAGACTGGGGGTTTGATGGGGCCGATGAAGTTTCTGCTAACGGCTGGTTAATTAAAGGACGGGGCGGCGCCATGTTTAACGAAAAATTAATTATGTCAAATTCTCCAAAGACATATATCATTGTTGATCAGAGTAAGTTCGTGAAAAAACTGTGTCAAAATTTCCCTATTCCTGTTGAATGTGTCCCAGAAGCATATAAATCTGTCGCTACTCGACTGTATGAACTGGGCGCAAACAATGTGCGCTTGCGCTTGTCAGGAAAGGCTAAGGACGGTCCAATTATCACGGAAAATGGGAATTATATACTTGATGCAGTTTTTACTGAAGTCGACAGTTCATTGGAGGCCTCAATAAAAAATATTGTAGGAGTACTCGAATCAGGATTGTTTATAGGATATGAAATTGAGATAGTGAGCCTGTAAACGGCGTGTTATTATGATAGGCTGGCATAAAGAAGAAATTTTCTTTCACCGGAAATATTTGGCGGTAAGTAAACAAGTAATAATCAATACCATCAAGCCCATCTTCAGTGGCCGTACCGGATGGGGAAGCAGAAAGCGAACGGATTTGGCAGGGACAATTTTCATGAACAGGCGGCCAGATGACACTTGGATCATCTTCTCGCAAAATATGGCCCTGCATATCGGCACAATGAATACAAGTCCCGGGTGATATAAAGCTGAGGTTAGGCCTTGTTTGAAAAAATGGGAATATGCCCAAGGGCGAGGGATTTTTTGACTGGCAAGGGGTTTTGACGCAGGAATCCTGACGGATTTCAAGGGAAAACCCCGCTGTCCAGGCGGAAAAAGGCCCGCCTCTTGGACGTGTTAACAATTTTCAAACAAGGCCTAGATAACATAACTTCCTGACATGAGAAAATCTATTATTTTTAGACAGCAGACAAGCCTGGTAATGTACTAACAACAAAACAATTTATGAAAACGGTGCTTTTTCTCCCATTTCTGGGGCGAAGCGCCGTTTTGCTATGCTCAAAGGAGGAAATTATGTTGGACACAAATTCAGGAAGCTATTTTTACGGCGCTGAAGCCATGATAAGGTACAATAAGTTGCGCAAATAAAAAGGACAAGGTTTGCAGTCTCTGGTAGAATGAAGTCGTGACACACCA
>CANAAV010000005.1 GCA_947346365.1 uncultured Flavonifractor sp. | reverse complement strand
CCATGACGCTCCGGTCGACGTCCAGGATGCCGGTGTAGAGCTCGGCGTCGATCACGCCGAAGTTGCCCAGGCCGGTGTCCTCGTACTCGCGCTTCTCCCGGTCATTGAACCGGACGACCAGATAACCGTTGATCTTTTTCATTTTTCTCATTCTGCTTGTCCTTCCTTTCTGTGTGCCCTGCCATCGTCAGGCCGGGTAGGGCTCCCCCCGGCGACGCCCTCGCGGGCGTTTCGGCTCAATCTTCGGTGAGGGCTTCCAGGCCCTTGACGATCTGCTCGCACACGCCCCGGCGCTCCTTTGCGGCCCGGTAGCTCTTGACGGCCTCGGCGAAGGCGATGTCCTGGGGCGCTTCGGCGTAGTGGGCCATAGTCTCGGCGCTCTGCTCCATCCGCTTCTGGGCGGCGGCGAGCTCCTCGACCGCGAGGCCATAGGCGGCGCTGTGGAGCCACGCGGGGAGCTGCCGCCCCTTGAGGGTCGCGATCTGCTCCTGCGCCGCCGCAAGCTGGGCGAGGGTGTCGTCGAGCTGGGCTTGTAGGTGGGCGGCGTCCAGTTTCACGGCGTTGTACTTGCTGCCCATCTCCCGAAGCTGCTCCTCAAGGATATTGACCCGTCCCGGGAAGCTGTAGGCCGCGTCCTCTTCGATGTTCATCTCGGCCACCTCGTAGACGCCGTCGAAGGCCGTCTTGAGGTAGGACTGGGGGCCCAGCTCCTCGACCATCGCCTTGATCTTCTCCAGGGTCTCCCGCTCCTGGGCCTTCGTTGCGTTGACGCCGGTGTCGTGGAGCTCGGAGTCCACGATCTCAACCTTGCCGTACTGCTTGAGGAGGGCCTTCCGGGCCGCGCTCTCCGTCCGCTCGGTGATGTAGGCGGTCTCGTCGCTGCTCTCGGGGTAATGGAATGTAAACTTGTAGCTGTTCATCTGCTGCTGCTCCTTTCTGTTGCCCTGCCATCGTCAGGCCGGGTAGGGCTCCTCCCGGCGACGCCCTCGCGGGCGTTTCGGCTTATTTGTCGCAGCCCAGGAACTCCGTGATCTCGGTGAGCTGCTCCAGGACGTGCTTGGCGGTTCCGACGTGGCCCCAGTTGATCTCCTCGGGGCTGTGTCCCAGGTGGTTCTCGGTCTGCTCGGTCAGGGCGGCGAGCTTGGCGTTGATCTCGGCGATCGTGGCGATATATGCGTCCAGGACTTTCTCGTTTTTCATGTCTGCTGTTCCTTTCCTGTTGTGCGTTTCGTTTTTTTGTGATATGCTGGGGGCGTCGGTTAATTTCTTAACCTGTCTATTATTATACTCGCATTTTCGTAGAAGTCAATAGTTTTGCGAGTAAATTTCGCAAATTCGAGGAGGCCGCTATGTTTAACACATTGCTGAAAGAATTACGCGCCAAAAAGGGAATGACCCAAGGTCAACTTGCAAAGGCTGCGGGTGTTTCCCCTGGAAATGTTGGAGACTGGGAATCTGGAAAAAGCAAGCCCGGGTACAACGCACTGGCCGCTCTTGCCCGCATTTTCGAGGTGTCGGCAGACTATCTCCTGGAGCTTGAAACGCCCCCCGAAAAAAAGAGTGATGACCTGGAGCGTATTAAATCTGAGCAAGGACTCTCATGTGACGGCAGTCCCCTTGAGGCTGAGGAGGCTGACCTGATTGCCATGTTCCGGCTCCTACCGTCTTATGAGCGGGAAGACCTTTTCGATCTGATTTACTTCAAGTACAAAAAGCACGTTGAGAAAAAGATGGAGTCTATTTACTGGACGTATGCCGCCGAGAGAGAAAAAGCAAAGCCCACCTCCGCTTCCGGCGACGATAGCCAGAGCGTGATCGCCTAAATTTTTTTGGCCTGTTCTGGTTAAATAATTATCCGTTTTTGTGTCACATTGAAAAACGGGGCTCCACTCGGTTGCGAAGCCCCTAAAATGCCTGAAATTCAACAATGTGACATGGTGACCGGGTTTTGAGCGATTTGTCACTTTGCTCCCTCCATAATTCGCGGCACTGGCGAGGGTGCCCTCCCTGTGGAGTAACGGTCAAGTAACGCCGCCAGCGGCCCGATCTGCGCCGGTTCGCCCGATTTTCGTCCAAATTCTAACGCTCTAACGGTGCGTTATTACGCTGGGCCCCCTTGCATTTCCCCCGCCACCCTGCTATACTATCCTCAAGGGCCGCGAAGCCCACGCCTTCTTGGTCTGCTGCTGTGACTTCCGGGGCGTGGCCGAGCGGCCCCCATAATGTCCTGTCCATCCCTGCCATCGAGAAAAGTCCCCGGATTGCCGTTTTTAAGCGGTTTTCCGGGGTTTTTCCTGTTCAGCCGGGCCGGTGCCCGCCGCGCCGCGCCGCCGCCGACGTGCGGCCTCCAGTGGCCTCTGGGCACAAAAAAAAGACGCCGACCGCCGTCGACGCCTTCGCGCTCAATGAAAATGAGAACGTCCGGGCCTTTCCCGCCCTGATTATGCCCATTCCCGTTGATATTCGGGGGTTTTCCAGCACTTCCCCCGCCTCTCCCGGTTTATCCCGGTTTCTCAATTATCCTGTCCCCTTACAGTGATTCCGGTTTCCGCGCTCCAGTCTACGCCAAAGCCCAGGGCCTGGCCGAGCTGGCGCAGGTTATAGTACGTGTAGCCCCTGCCCGCGTCGTCCTTGAGCAGGATCGCGGACAGCTGCACCGGGACCTCATCCACCAGCGTTGCCCCGGCTGCGGCCTCATAGCTCCGGATGCCGCTGAAGGGAGTGGACATTTCGCTGCCATTGGCGGTATAAGCTGCGCCTGTAGTAACCGACACAGAGCCGTTCCAGCCCACCTGGAACTGGGCGGGGGTACCGTTGAGAACATAGGCCACATCCCGCAGCTTTACGTAATTGGTGTCGTTGCCGCTGGCGTCCCTCAGGGCGTAGGCCTGGAAGGTCACGGACCTTCCGTCCACCCAGACCTGCTGCGTGGACGGGTAGGCGGCGCCGCTGCTGGGGACGGGGGCGGCATCAGGCTCAGGGGAAGGCGCGGGCTGCGGCGCGTCGAAATAGGCCGCGGCGTTGAAGAAATCCACCTGATACGTAAAGTCTGCGACCGGCCGGCCGGAATGGTCCTTCAGACCGTCGATGCGGACGGTGTAGAGGCCCTCATAGCTGCCGGCGTCCCCCGGGCGGAAGACGATGCAGTTGGGCACGCCGTACCCCACCGTATCCACGTTGAAATAGTCTCCCGAGGCGGAGGGGGTGTAATTTGTTCCGGAGAACACCCAGCTTTTTCCGTCGTTCTCCCGGGTGAGGGTAACGGTAATCGCGCTTTGGGCGGGGGTCTGGTAGCGCTGGGGGTTCAAGGTTACGCTCCAGGCGGTGGCGCTGCGGAAAGCGGCGAGATCATTGGGGAAATGGCCCGAGGCGGGCCAGGCCACGAAATCGTACTCGCAGCCCCTCCCGCTGGCGTCAAATACCTTTTCCGCCACATAGCTGCGGTATCCGCTGTCGGTGGAGGCAAATCCGAAGCCCACCTTGCCCATCGCGGGATTGAGCTGCCAGCGCCGGTGTCCCAAACGGTCGATATTGCTGGCGTCGCTGTCGTCCATAAAGCCGTCTACAGCGCCAGTCAGCGTCCGGCCCGCGCTGAGGTTGCTGCTGGATGTGGCGGAATAGGCATTCTCATAAAAACTGCCACTCATGCCGGGAAGCTGCGCGGGCGTATGGCTCAGCGCGCCCATAGCGGCGACAATCACCGCGCCGTACTGGGCGTTTTCATTTAAAGCCGCATCCAGCGCGACCTCCGGCAGTCCCGCGAGCCTGCGCAGGGCGTTGAGCCGGTCCGCCGCCGCCTGAAGGGCGCTGTCGGTTACCCTGCCTGCCGTATAGGGGGCGATGCAGGAGGGGGCCTCGTCAAATACGTTGCCGGGGAGCTCCAGCGGGGCGTCCGCCAGCATCTGCGCGATCTCCCCTTTGCTCAGCTTCGCCATAGAAGTGCTGCCGCTGTCCAGGCCGCTGAAGTTTTCCGCATCTGCCGCGAAGGCGGGGACTGCCGCCGCCAGCAGGATGGCTGCGAGAAGGGCGGCCGTCAGCTGTTTTTTTAACCGTTTCACGATAAAATTCCTCCCTAAATGCTTGTTCCCGGCCCCATTCAATCAGGAGCCAGCCACGTCTCCCGGCGCAGCCGGGGGAGCGAACCGTGCCGGGGAAAAGGCGCCATAGCCATTTTACGGCTATTATACCACGCCGCCCGCCGCAGCGCAATACCTGGACCTCCGCGGCAGACCGCCTGCCCGGCTGTGCAGACGCGCGGATGGGTTGCTACAAATCCGTAAAAGTGTCGATTGTTTTTTACGGCGCGCCAGCGTATGATACACAGTACACTAATTTGTGAAAAGGAGGCGTCGTTTTGGGCGGTGTGAAGCAGGACGGCCAGGAGAAGCAGAGCCCCATTCAGAGAGCTGCGGCTTTTATCGTGGACAAGAGGAAGGTTTTTTACCTATTGTATATGGGACTGTGCATTTTTTGCTTATTCTCCTCCAAATGGGTGGCGGTGAATGATGATCTGACCAGTTACCTTCCAGAGGAGACCGAGACCCGGCGGGGACTGACGGTGATGGAGGAGGAATTTGTGACCTTCGGCACCAGCCGGATTCTTGTGGACAACGTATCTCTGGCCCAGGCCCAGGCACTGGCCGGGCGCCTGGAGGGGCTGGAGGGCGTAAAAAGCGTGGAATTTGACGAAACCCAGGACCACTACCGCTCCGGCGCGGCTCTTTTTTCCATTACTTATGACGGCGCCGCAGAGGACGCCGTGAGCCTGGAGGCGTTAGAGCGGGTGAAGGGAGTCCTGAGCGGTTTTGACGTGTATGTAACCGGCGATACGGGCGGCTCCGCTTCCGAGAGCCTGGATGCGGAGATGCAGATGGTCATGCTCATCGCTGTGGGCATTATCCTGCTGGTGCTGCTGTTTACCTCCCACACCTACATGGAAATTCCCGTGCTGCTGCTCACCTTCGGCATGGCGGCACTGCTCAACAAGGGCACGAACTTTATTTTTGGAGAGATTTCCTTTGTCTCCAACTCGGTGGCCGTGGTGCTCCAGCTGGCATTGGCCATCGACTACGCCATTATCCTGTGCCACCGCTATACGGAAGAGCGGGAACGCTTGCAGGCGCGGGACGCCGTGGTCACCGCCCTGAGCAAGGCCATTCCGGAGATCTCCGGCAGCTCCATGACGACCCTGTCCGGGCTGGGCGCCATGTGCTTTATGCGCTTTGGCATCGGCAAGGATTTGGGCTTTGTGCTGATGAAGGCCATCCTGCTCAGCCTGGTCAGCGTGTTTACCCTCATGCCGGGCCTGCTCATGAGCTTTTCGGGGCTGATTGACCGGACCCACCACCGCAGTTTTGTCCCCAAAATCTCCGCATGGGGGCGTTTGGCGGTGAAGACACGCTTTATTATGCCGCCGATTTTTGCCCTGCTGCTGGTGGGGGGATTCCTCTCCGCCAACCGCTGTCCCTACGTCTACGGACAGACCACCCTGACCACCTTTACCCAAAACGAGAGCCAGATTGCCCAGCAGAAGGTGGATGGGACCTTCGGCAGCGTCAACACCATAGCCGTACTGGTGCCCAGCGGGGACTATGAACAGGAGGGCCGACTGCTCCGGCGGCTCTCCGCCATGCCCCAGACCAGCTCTGTGCTGGGCCTGGCCAATGTGGAGGCCATGGACGGCTATGTGCTCACAGACCGGCTGACACCCCGCCAATTTGCCGAGATGACAGACCTGGATATTGAGGTTGCCCGGCTGCTCTACTCCGCTTACGCGGTGAATGAGGAGCTGTACGGACAGGTGGTCTCCGGCATCGACCATTACGGCGTGCCCCTGATTGACATGTTTTTGTTCGTCTATGACCAGATGCAGGCGGGGTATGTGAATCTGGACAAAGATATGACCCAGCGCATTGAGGACTTGTACGGCCAGCTCCACGACGCGCAGCTTCAGCTGAAGGGGGAGAGTTACAGCCGCCTGGTGCTCCAACTGAAGCTGCCGGAGGAGAGCCCGGAGACCTTCGCCTTTTTGGATACCCTGCACGACACGGTGGAGCATTACTATCCCCAGGGGTCGCTGGTGGTGGGCAATTCCACCAGCGACGCGGATTTGTCCGCCTCCTTTAACAACGACAACCTGATGATTAGTATTTTAACCATTGTATTCGTCATTTTAGTGTTGATCTTTACGTTTAAGTCCGCGGGGCTTCCGGTGCTGCTGATTCTGGTGATCCAGGGCAGCGTATGGATCAACTTCTCCTTCCCCTACCTGATGAAGGAAAACCTGTTTTTCCTGAGCTATTTAGTGGTCAGCTCCATCCAGATGGGGGCCAATATCGACTACGCCATCGTCATTGCCAACCGCTATACCGACCTGCGGCAGAAAATGCCCCTGAAGGACGCGGTGGTGGAATCCCTCAACGAGGCGTTTCCCACCATCATTACCTCCGGCTCCATTCTGGCCTCCGCCGGGGTGCTGATCGGGTTTCTCTCTTCCACGCCGGCAGTCGCCTCCATCGGTGTGTGCCTGGGCCGCGGAACCCTGATCTCCATCTTCCTGGTGATGGGCATTCTGCCCCAGATTTTGCTGCTGGGGGATATCATCATTGATAAGACCGCCGTGACCCTCAAGGCCCGCCTGCCCATCCAAACCCGCACCGGCAACCTGCGGGTGGACGGACATGTGCGAGGCTACTTGTCAGGCATGGTGGACGCCGACTTCAGCGGCACAATCTACGGCTCCATCAACGCCGCCGTAGAGGCCGGCGCGGTGCGGCCCGCCGGAGAAGCGGAGAGTGCGCTGCCCCACCTGGAGGGTGCGCTCCAGAGAGAGGAGGATGCGCCGTGCTGAACAGAAAAAGGGCCGCAGCCTGGGCGCTGTGCGCGGTTTTGCTGCTGAACCTGTGCCCCCAGGCGCGGGCCGGGGAGGAAGCGCAGGCTGTCTTTCTCTCCACGGCCGGCGATTGGACCGCTCTGGTCCGCAGCTGCGCCCTGGACAGCTGGTCCCGGGGGCGCACGGTATATCTACAGGCCGACTTGGACCTGTCCGGTGTGGAATTTGCGCCCATTCCCACCTTCGGCGGAGTATTTGAGGGCCAGGGGCACAGCATCTCCGGAATATCGCTGAGCACCGCCGGCTCCTCTATGGGACTGTTCCGGTTTTTGCAGGAGGGGGCCGTGGTGCGGGAGCTGAACGTCTCCGGCACGGTGCGCCCCGGCGGCAGCGCCGCCCAGGTGGGCGGAATCGCCGGCGTCAACGGCGGCTGCATCCAAAACTGCACCTTCCGGGGCACGGTGCAGGGGGAGCGGTGCGTGGGCGGCATTGCGGGGCTCAACCGGGAGACCGGTCAGATATCCGGCTGTACCGCTTTCGGCCAGATTGCCGGTTTCAGTGCCACCGGCGGCATTACCGGCCAGAATTCAGGCGTGCTGCTCAAATGCACTAGTCAGGCCAGCGTCAACACCGCCAGTCCGGACGTCACCCTCAGCCTCCAGGATCTGGCGGCGGACGCCTCCGCCGGGGCCTTAGCCGCCGAGCAGGAGGACGCCGAGCAGGATATGCTGCGCTCCAGCCACAGCGACACCGGCGGGGTGGCTGGGCTGTCCACCGGCGTTGTGCTCAGCTGCACCAACACCGGGGCGGTGGGATACCCCCACGTGGGCTATAACGTGGGGGGGATCGCGGGGCGGCAGAGCGGCTATCTGTCCGGATGCGTCAACAGCGGCGTGATTCAGGGCCGCAAGGACGTGGGCGGCATCGTGGGCCAGATGGAGCCGGATGTGCTCATCCGGCCCGGGGCGGACACGCTGGAGGAGCTGCGCCGGGAGCTGAACGGCCTGGACGGGCTGATTAACCGGACGCTGACCAGTGCGGACGGCCGGGCGGAGCAGATTTCTCGGCGGCTGAGCGCCATGGGCGCATATGCCGGCGACGCGAAAGAGCACTCTCACACGCTGCTGGATGAGACCAACGGATTTGTGGATGGAAACGTGGAGCAGCTGAACGGCCTGAGCGTCTCGGTCACTGCCGCCCTGGACCGGCTGTCTCCCGCGCTGGATGAGCTGGCGGGTGCGTCGGGACGGGTAGAGGATCTGTGCGGGGATCTAAACGGCGCCCTGGACGCCTTGACGCAGGCCGGACAGGTGGGACAGGACGCGGCGGAGGAGATGCGCGCGGCCCTGAATGAGCTGGCCCGCGCGGGGAGAAGGCTGGAGCAGGCGCAGCAGGCCCTGGCCGAGGCTGTGGACCTGCTTCAAAACGCCGTGCTGCGCCGGGATGAGCAGGCGCAGCGGCAGGCGCTCAAGGACCTGTCGGCGGCGCTTTCCAGTATGGCAGGGGCCTTTTCAAGCGCCGGGGAAGCGACTGCAAGGCTGTTGGAGGCCCTACAGGCCGGCCTGCCTTTTCCAGATGAAGAGATCCAGCGGCTGATCGGCGCCCTGTCGGAGCTTTTTACCGCCGCCGGGCAGGCGGCAGAGAGCGTGCAGGCGCTTTCAGAAAGCGTGAGGATTGATTTTGACGCCCTGCGCGAGGCCCTGGGGGATGTGGAGGACGCTTTCCTTAACCTGAGCGCCGCCGCCAGGCGCCTGACTTTGGCGGCATCCTCCCTCCGGGATGCGGCCGAAGAGGCCGCCGGCCTTTCAGACCCATTGAGCCGCGCGGCGGACTGTCTCCGCGGCGCGGCGGACACCACAGCCGAAATCGGCGCCCAGCTGGAGAGCGCCTTTACAGGAATGAGGCAGGCGGTGGACGGCCTGCGGGAGGGCGGTCCGGTATCCCTGCTCCCCCTGGGGGAGGAGTTCCGCGCGGCGGGAGATGGCCTGTACGCCGCGGTGAACGGCCTGTCAGAGGAGATGAGCGCCCTTCACCAAGAGCTCTCCGGCGGGCAGGAGGACCTCTCCGGAGACCTGCGGGCTATCAGCCGTCAATTAAATGTAATCTCTACCCTGCTGCTGGACGCCATGAGCGACATCCAGCAGGGGGTGGAACACCCGGAGCTGGTGGTGGACAGCTCTGACCAGGACATTGACGCGGTGCGCCAGGGAAAGGTTGCACAATGCCGCAATACCGGAGCGGTGGAGGGAGACCGCAACGTGGGCGGTGTGGCTGGGAGCATGTCGGTGGAATACGGTCTGGACCCGGAGGAGGACGTGGAGCGCTTTTCCCTGGGCAGTGTGTACGAAACCAGGGCGGTCCTTTTGGAAAATGTGAACCAGGGCGGCGTTGCCGCTAAAAAGGACTGCGCGGGCGGGCTGGTAGGCCGCATGGACCTGGGCGCCGCCGTGAGGTGCGAAAACTATGGAGATGTGGAGAGCGCCGGGGGCAGCTACGTGGGCGGCGTCGCCGGCTGGTCGGAGAGCGTCATCCGTCAAAGCTGCGCCAAGTGCGTCCTGACCGGAGACGATTATGTGGGCGGCATCGCCGGCTGGGCCGTCCGTATGGAGGACTGCCGGGCCATCGCCGTTTTTTCCGGCGGCGGGGAGCGGATTGGCGCCATTGCCGGGGACGCGGACCTGGAGAGCGGTCAGATCAAAGGCAACTGCTTTGTGGATACCGGCTGGGCCGGTATTGACGCAGTCAGCTATGAGGGGGTGGCCCAGCCGGTGGCCTACAGCGCGCTGTGCGCCCAGCCGGATGTTCCCCAGGCGCTACTTACCCTTACCCTCACCCTGCGCGCCGGAGAGGAGACCGTGGCGGTGCTCCCCCTGACCTACGGCCAGACGCTCGGGACGCTTGTTCTCCCCCAGCCGCCGGAGCGGGAGGGGTGTTACGGGCGGTGGCCGGATGTGTCGGAGCTTACCGCTGGCGCCGATGTGGTGCTGGAGGCGGTTTACACGCCCTGGGCGGCTTTGACCGCCAGCGCGGAGACCGCGGAAGGCGGGGTATCCCTGGCGCTGGCGGAGGGACAATTTACACAGGACGCCCAGCTGCATGTCCGCCCAAGCGCCCAAGCCGCGCCGCAGCAGGCGGAAGGCGCGGCGGTTTGGGAGGTTTGTCTTGCCGGGACCGGGCTTCCGGCAGAGGCCCAGGTGCCGCTGCGCTTGCTGGACCAGACGGGCGGCGGCGGACAGCTCTGGCAGTACAGGGACGGGCGGTGGCGGGAGGTGGAGGCCCAGGTGAACGGGCAGTATCTGCTGCTGACGATGGACGGCCTCTCGGCGGTCTACTGCATTGTGCCGGGGACCCGCGCTGCTCCGGCTGCGCTGGTCGCGGCGGGGGCGGCGCTGCTGGCGGCCGGAGTTTTGCTGGCGCGGGCAAAACGGCGCCGCAAAAGGTCCAAGGCCGGAGCGGCGGGCTCTGCCCGCTGAGCTGCGTGCTTCAAAGGAAAAAGCCGCCGCCGGACGCGCTGCTCTGAGCAGCGGCCGGCGGCGGAGGTTTTTGTCCGGAAAGAGAAGACGGTTGGCGTGTTAATATTTTTTAAGCAGAAACCGAGCTTTGACAGGTGCTCAGGCGGGATTTGGGCTTTTCGGGACGGTAAAACCGGGGAAATACTCCCGCACGAAGTCCACCTGTTCCACAGTAAAGGTCCGCCCGCGCAGATATTCCAGCATCCCCGCCCCGGTGGGGAAGGAGAACGTCAGCTTATAAGACCACAGGGCCTGGTAGCTGCGCCCATACTGCCGGTTGTCCCGCTCCCTGCCGTATTTGCCGTCCCCCAGCAGGGGGTGGCCCGCGTCGGCGAACTGGGCGCGGATCTGGTGGGTGCGCCCGGTGAGCAGGCGGCATTCGATCAAGGACAGGCCGCCGTGGCTGTCCAGGGTCCGGTATTCGGTGGCGGCGCTGCGCCCGCCGGGAACCGGCCTGCGGCAGACCTTCACCTGGGAGCGGTCCCCGTCTTTGAGCAAAAATCCCTCCAAAAGCCCTACCGGGGCGGGCATTGCGCCGCGGATCACCGCCAGGTAGTATTTGTCGATCTCCCGGCAGCGGATTTTTTCATTGATGATCCGCAGAGCCTCGGCATTTTTCGCCGCCATGACGATTCCGCCGGTGTTTCGGTCGATGCGGTTGCACAGGGCGGGGGCGAAGCAGCCCTCTTCCCTGGGGTTCCACTCCCCCTTTTGATAGAGGTACGCCTGAATATGGGTGATGAGGGTGCTGACCTTCTCGTGCTGGTCCGGGTGGCAGAGCAGGCCGGGACGCTTGTTGAGGAGCATCAGGTTTTCATCCTCGTATACAATGTCCAGCTTGGGCTTGAACACCGCTAAGAAGGCGTTGTCCTCCCGGGGCGCGTCAAAAAATTCGTCGTTGATGTACAGCTGCATCTGGTCTCCCAGCTCCAGCCGGATGTCCCGGCGGGCGCCCTTTCCGTTGCGCTTCACCCGCTTGAGGCGGATGTATTTCTGCGCCAGGGGGGCCGGGAGCAGAGGGACGGTTTTTGCCAGCCAGCGGTCCAGCCGCTGTCCCGCGTCATTTTTGCCAATGGTGAATTCCTTCATTGGGGGCCTCCTGTGCCGGTTGATATGAAGCAGTATAGCACAAGTGGGGGGAAGGGGGAAGAGCGTCCGAAAAAAACTGCCGCCAGGGGAAAAAGTATTTGACATTCCGCGGAATTTTGGGTATAATGTCCGCTGTAGCGTTATGTGAGGTGTGCTATGCAGCTAGATTTACGCCCCATTCTCCACGTTCCCGGCGCGGCGGTCCCGTTTTCTTTTCAGCTGGACCTGGCCGGGCTGAATTTTTACGGCGTCCGGCCGTTTCAGATGCCGGTGGAGGTCTCCGGCCAGGTGCGCAACCGTGCGGACGCGCTGGTGCTGGCCGGAGAGGCCGCGGCTGTGCTGGACCTGCGGTGCGACCGTTGCCTCAGGCCCTTCCGCCGGGAACAGCGGACGACAGTGGAATGCCTTTTGGCGGAGACGCTGGAGGACGAGGAAAACGACGACATCGTTCTGCTTGACCACGGCGCTGTCGATTTGGACGAGGTGTTTACCACGGCCCTGGTGCTGGACATGGAGAGCACACACCTGTGCGCGGAGGACTGTAAGGGCCTGTGCGCCCGCTGCGGCGCGGACCTGAACCAGGGGCCCTGCCGCTGCAAGCCAGAGGTTGATCCACGTTTGGCTGCCCTGGCGCAGCTGTTGGATACACACAGCGAATGACGAAAGCCTATGTGAATACAGGTGCTAGACCTTAAGGAGGTGTCATAGATGGCAGTCCCCAAGAGCAAAGTTTCCAAGCAGCGCAGGAACAAGCGCCGCAGCTCCGTGTGGAAGCTGGATACGCCCGGCGTCACTACCTGCCCGAAGTGCGGCGAATTCCGCCTGCCCCACCGGATGTGCAAGAACTGCATGAGCTATAACGGCCATGAGTTTGCCGCCGAGACGAAGTGAATAGCCTGGAAAGCAAAGAGGGGGTCTTCCCCTCTTTTTGCTTTCGCCGGTCCAGTGGAGGAGCGCCGTGAGCCTGACAAAGATCGAATCCATAGATCCCCACAGCCCCGCCCGGCGTGCGGGCGTGCGGGTGGGGGAGACCCTGAAGCACGTCAACGGACATCCGATCGTGGACGTGTTGGACTATAAATTTTATACCTATGACGCCCAGCTGGAGCTGGCCCTTGAGGATGGGGCGGGCAGAGTGCGCCTTGTGCGCCTGCGCAAGGGGGAGGGGGAGAGCCTGGGGCTGAATTTTCAGACCTATCTGATGGACCGGGCCCGCTCCTGCGCCAACAAGTGCGTTTTCTGCTTTGTAGACCAGATGCCCCCCGGAATGCGGCAGAGCCTGTATTTTAAGGACGACGACGCCCGGCTGTCCTTCCTGCTGGGCAATTATATTACCCTGACCAACCTCTCCCAGCGGGAGCTTGCGCGGATAATTGACCTGCGGGTGAGCCCTGTGAACATCTCCGTCCACGCGACAGACCCCGCCGTGCGCACCGCCCTGCTGCGCAGCCGCCGGGCGGGGGAGTGCCTGGCGGTGATGAAGCGCCTGGCGCAGGCGGATATCCGCATGAACTGCCAAATCGTCTCCTGCCCTGGCGTGAATGACGGGCCGGTTCTGGAGAGGACCCTGCGGGATCTGGCGGCGCTCTATCCGGCGGTGAGCAGCGTGGCGGTGGTGCCCGTGGGGGTGACCCGCCACCGGAAGGACCTGACCGCGATTGCCCCTTACACCCCGGTCCAAGCCGGGGCGGTAGTGGACCAGGTGGAGAAATTTGCCGCCGGTTCGCTGGCGCGCCGGGGTACCGCGCTGGCCTGGTGCTCCGATGAGTTCTATCTGCTTGCGGGGCGCAGCCTGCCGGAGTACGGCTATTATGAGGACATGCCCCAGCTGGAAAACGGCGTGGGAATGCTCCGCCAGCTCCAGCACCAGGTGGCGGCGGCGCTGGAGAGTGTGGACGCGTTTGCGGTCCCACCGCCCTTTTCTCTGGCCACCGGGGTGTCCGCCGCCCCATTTTTGCGGGAAATCATTGACAGGGTACGGGATAGGTGTGGTACAATGAGTGGAACCGTCTACCCGGTCCGGAATGAATTTTTCGGCGAGACCATCACCGTGTCCGGCCTAGTTACCGGCCAGGACCTGATCGCCCAGCTTTCCGGAAAGAATTTGGGAGAACGCCTGCTGCTGCCGGACAATATGCTCCGGGCGGGAGAGCGGGTCTTTTTGGACGATGTGAGCGTGGAGCAGGTAGAGCGTTCGCTTGGCGTGCCGGTCGCGGTGGTGGACGCCGGGGACGGCTTTGATCTGGTAGACGCCATTTTGAACCTGCCGCGGGAAAGTGGAGGCGTGCCCCTGCTTCCGGAGGCGGAGTATTACCGTTACAATCCGTGAGAATTCGTATTCAACACCTGGGTGACACACACAGCCTCCTGGGTTAAAAGGAGTGGGCCAATGAGACCCTTAGTTGCCATTGTCGGCCGCCCCAATGTGGGCAAATCCATGCTGTTCAACAAGCTGTGCGGGCAGCGGCTGTCCATTGTGGAGGATACCCCCGGCGTTACCCGGGACCGGCTGTATGCCGAGTGCGAGTGGCTGGGACGGAAGTTTGACCTTGTGGATACCGGAGGCATTGAGCCCTCGGCGGACAGCCAGATTCTGGCGTTCATGCGGGAGCAGGCGGAGATCGCCATCCAGAACGCCACGGTGATCATATTTCTCTGCGACATCAAAAGCGGCCTGACCGCTTCAGACCAGCAGGTCGCCAACCTGCTGCTGCGCTCTGGGAAACCGGTGGTGCTGGCGGTGAACAAAATGGACCAGGTGGGCCAGACCAATCCGGATATCTACGAGTTTTACAACCTGGGCCTGGGGGATCCGGTCCCGGTGTCCGCCGTCCATGGCCATGGCACGGGAGAGCTGTTAGACGCCTGCCTGGAGCAATTTCCCCCGGAGGACCGGGAGGAGGAGCCGGACGATGTGATTAAGGTGGCGGTGATCGGCAAGCCCAACGTGGGAAAATCCTCACTGATTAACCGGATCTTGGGAGAGCAGCGGGTGATTGTCAGCGATATGGCGGGCACCACGCGGGACGCGGTGGACAGCTTTTTTGAAAACGAAAGGGGGAAATACCTGTTTATCGACACGGCGGGAATGCGGAAAAAATCCAAGGTGGACGACCGCATTGAAAAATTTTCCGTCCTGCGGGCTATCATGGCCATTGAGCGCTGCGACGTGTGCCTCATCCTCATCGACGCCAACGAGGGGGTCACCGAGCAGGATACGAAGGTGGCCGGCCTGGCCCATGAGGCGGGGAAAGCCTGCGTGATTGTGGTCAATAAATGGGATGCGGTTGAGAAGGACAGCAAGACCATGGACCATATGCGTCAAGACGTGCGCCGGGATCTAAGCTATATGGCGTACGCCCCCGTCGTTTTTATCTCCGCTCTGACCGGGCAGCGGGTGGAGCGGCTGTTTGACCTGATTCATTACGTCAATAATCAGGCGTCCATGCGCGTTGCCACGGGGATGCTCAACTCGGTGCTGGCCGACGCCACCGCCCGGGTGCAGCCTCCCACCGATAAGGGACGGCGGCTGAAGATTTACTACATCACCCAGGTAGGAGTCAAGCCCCCGCACTTTGTGATTTTCTGCAACGACGCTAAGCTGTTTCACTTTTCCTATCAGCGCTATCTGGAGAATCAAATTAGAAGCACGTTCGGACTGGAAGGAACGCCGGTGCGGCTGACCATCCGGCAGAAAGGCGACAAGGAGGGATAACAGATGGAAGCTCCCGTGATGATGAATTGCGCAGTCTCCATGTGGGAGGAATTTATGTGGACCATGCCGTGGTCGGCCCTGGCGTTTTTAGGAGTTGCGGTTGGGGCCTATTTCCTGGGCTGCTTTAACGGAGCGGTTATTGTCTCGAAATATATCCTGCGGGACGATGTGCGGACCCACGGCAGCGGGAACGCGGGCCTGACCAATTTTCACCGGACGTTTGGGGGGCCGCTGACCTTTGTGGTGATCCTATGCGATGTGCTGAAGGCGGTGCTTTCCGTTTTGCTCGGCATGTGGATCATAGGGTGCGCATGTCCGGGCGGCTGGGATTTTATTGTGCTGTCTAAATATTGGGCGGGCACCTTCTGCCTGCTGGGCCACATGTTTCCCTGCATGTTCCAGTTCAAGGGAGGCAAGGGGATTCTCTCCGGAGGGGCAATTGCCATTATGATTGATTGGCGGGTGGCCCTGGTGGTGTGGGGCGGCTGGTTTGTGCTGGTAGTGCTCACCCGCTGGGTCTCTCTAGGCTCCGTATGGGCGGGGGCGTCTTTTCCGTTCGCCACCTGGTTTGTCTATCGTGACTGGATGCTGCTGGTGCTGTCAATTGTCTGTGGGGGCCTGATCGTCTGGAAGCACGGGGGCAATATTCAGCGCATCCTCAGCGGCACGGAGTCCAAGCTGAGCTTCCATAAAAAGAAGGAATAAGCGCAGGCAGGACGAAAGCGCAAAAAGTTTCCCGGATGGCGGTGCTCCCGGGAAACTTTTTTGGAAATTTTTCATTTTCCACTTGACAATTTCCGATCTTTCGTTATAATAATTTTTGTGCCTGTTCAGGGCGCAGGATAGCGGGATTGTGTAAGGGTAGCACAGCAGACTCTGACTCTGTATGTGAGGGTTCGAATCCTTCTCCCGCTGCCATATCGGGGCAAAGTCCCCCTCATTCAAGAATCCCGCCCTTTGGGCGGGATTCTTTTGCTCTGTTCTCTTGCCCCTTTTTCCAAACCGCAACCGCCGCGCTGGGCTGCGGTTTGGTTTTGGAAGCAGAGCCGAGGAGAATCGGGTTTGATGGTTTGTTGCACGCTGGAGCAAGTTCCGCTTTGCTCCGGCAATTTTTTGGCGGCAATTACCGTCCTGTCTGGTTTTTCCACTGATACCCGCCGTATCGGGCAGACAAGGCCTAGACGGGTATCCCTGCGCAGGATGCGTGCTTAAGACGAACCTGCGCTGCGGGTGTCCTAGATAGAGCTGGTTTCCAGGAAGCTGAATACCCGTTCGTTGAAATCGGGGGCCTCTTCATATGCGGCATGACCCAATCCCTTGTATAGATAAAGCTGGCTGCCGGCAATTCTCTCATGCAGCTCGTAAGAGGCCTGCGCACCGACAATTTTGTCGTCCTCTCCCCCTAGAATCAAGGTAGGACACGCGATCTTTTCTATCTCTTCATAAGCGTCAAAGCCAAGAACCGCATTTGCGTTGACTAAGAATCTGTCATAGCTCTTGGGCCTGCCAATCCACCCGAGCATTGGGTAGAGTTTCCTATATTTCATGAGGCGGCGGCCGGAATAGCTCCTTTCGGCCGTGTCGATCATCAGGTGCTTATGGTCACCCTGCTCCGCCAGTTTGACCCAGCGGCTGACGCAGTCCCGCAGGGGTTCGTTTACGCGGGCGGCAGAGACTGCAATGACGAGCTTTTCCACCCTAGCGGGGGAGTCAAGGGCCAAGTATTGGGCGATCATCCCGCCCTGGGATACGCCTAATACAGACGCTGTTTCAAGACCAAGCGTCTCCATAGCTGCCGCCTGGTCTGCGGCCATGTCCCGAATGGAATAGCCGTCGGGCATGACGTCTTTTCTGCTGAATAAGTATACCGTGTAATGTTCAAAAAACAGCCGGTACGGCTTTGCTACCAGCAGCGACTTTCCCTCTATGGTAGCCAGCCCATCCGAGAGGCCGGGGAGCAGAATCAGCGTTTTTTGTCCGTACCCGAAGGAGACATAGCGCATGTCTGTGCCGCCCACAAGCACGCATCCGTCCTTCACATTCCACAGCATGCGACCACCCCTTGTATACAGGCTCCGCGAGATTCAATCCATCTTACCGTTTTCTACGGTGCGCCGATGTACAATTGATGCAGGGAAAACGGCGCTGAAAGGGTAATGCGCTGTAGGGCTATTGCGCCTTCTTCAGCGCGGCAATTTCCTGGCCCATCGCTTTTACAACGCTTTTCAAAAACTCTACCTCGTCTTCCAGGCGCTGCACCCGGTCTTTTGGAGCGAGGGTCTCCAATAGGGTTTCATGTCCTTCCGCGAGCAGATTGAGTTTTTTCTCAATGTCCATGTCCAATCGGATTTTTATGTGAGAAACGTCGCTCTTAAGGGTTCCGACGTCGCTCTTAAGGGAGTTAATGTCTCCCTGCATGTGTGCGAGCATTTCACCGTGCTGTTCCAAAACCGCTAAAATTTTTTCCTCGTTGCTCATCAATGACAGCTCCTTTCCCAGCTGGTTATGGTATGTTGAGTTTGGGGCGGTGCTCCAGAATGACCCTGCCAAAGCAGGAGAGCACCGCATCGTCGCCGGCGTGTACAAATCGGTCTGCATCCGCCCGGTTCCGATTCAGGCTCAGCAGGCGGACATGGCCGTTTTCATCCTTATAGTATTGCTTACAGAGCATGTCCCCGTCCAGATAGAAAATGCCCACATCCCCGTTTTCCATGGGGTCCCGGTTGACGTAGACGGTGGCGCCGTCCATAATATAGGGTTCCATACTGTCGCCGCTGATCCGCACAGCAAAGTCGGCCTGCCTGGGTACGGTTCCGCCGACCTCGACGTACTCGAAATCCTCCTCAAAAACTGGAGAGGCATATCCGGCGGCTGCCGGCGTGTAGTACAGGGGGATTACACGGGGGTCGGCATGTTCTCCGTACTCATCCCCGCGGTCCATCCACAGCTCCTTTTCCAAGCGGCGCTCCCGTTCTGCCTGGAAGCGTTTGCGCTCCTCAGCTATGACCACCTTGACAAGGCTCTTTCCAGGCGCATCCAAACTATCATAGTCCTCGGCAATTTTTTGGGCTTCGTCCGATAAGGACGGGGCCTTTTTGCTTTCTGGCAGACCAAACGACGTGTGTAAATCGGCGCCGTACATGGCACACAGTAAAAAAAGAGTGTTTGTGTCCGGCTGCGCATGACCGGTCTCCCAATGGCCCACTGTCTTTACAGATTTTCCTAGAGACTGTGCCACCTCTTCACGGCTTTTACCCGCCTCTTTCCGCAGCTTCATGAGGACAGCGCCAATTTCCTGCTTTGTCATAGGTCTCACCTCTTAAAATAACAATAGCACAGGTCCGGAAGAAAAGCAATGACGATCTAAAAATCTGAGCAAAATAGTATTGACATCTAACTATATGAGTGATATGATCTTTGTGCACTCAAAAATTGAGCCAACTAGAAAATGGGGAGGGATTATTCTGCTGGAGAGGAACTGCCGCCGGGAGCGGACGGGAGAGCGGACCTGGCAGAGGATTCTGCCCTGTGACGGGAAAAGCCCCCGCCTTTCGGCGGGGGCTGGAGTAGACGGGAAATCCTTTGAGGGGAATCCGCAAGGGGTAGTTTATAGACGGCCCAAACCGGCCCTGGCAGACGGCGGCAAAGTGAGGAGGACGATTTACTCCGGGTCGGAGACGCAGATATCGGAGAACTGCGCACCCAAGTTGGTGACAAGGCACAGACCTTTGAGCAGCGCCAGCTCATATTCGTCCGGCGTTTTATTTTCCTCCGGAATCAGCCGGTAACTGTAATCTGTGCCGCGCAGGGAGTCCACCGCCGGACAGTGCTCAAAATAGACGTATTCCTCTTCATCGATGAGGCACCGCTGCCGGTCCAGCTCTACCAGACGCAGCCGGGCCAGGTTTTCAATGGAGGTGGACAGGTCCCCGGCGTCAACTCCCGGCATAGAGATGGAGATCAGATTGGTCATAAGATCAATTCCGTTGCGGATGAAGCGGAAGGTGGGCAGGTGCGTTGAAAGCGGCGCAGCCTTTTCCTGCCAGCGTACATCGCACAAAGCCAGGGAGGAAAGCGCCTTTACCTTAATCTGACGAAGGAGCAGAGCGTCCAAAGGGCTCATCTGTTTAATCATCTCAACATAGGCCGGGTGGACAAGCTGGCGGGTATCGGTGTTGATGGCCTTGGCCAGCAAGTTGGCGTACAAATCCCGCAGCTCACTGTTGTCCAGGGAGTAGGAGATAGCCTGCATAGCGGGGACGGCCACATAGGGCTCCGGCGGGACCAGCTTCTCCCGGGGCACGTCGGCCACTTTTTCCGCCACTAGCTGGGAGACGGCGTTGAGCTTCTCTTCCCCCTGGAGAACCCACTTTGTCAGAGGGGCGAGCAGAACGTTGACCGCCCGAAAAGGAAGGGAAAGCGTCTGCCCGACAGCGGAGGCCGCTGGGTGGATTAGGTCGTTGTAGGCGTCTTTCAGGGGCAGCTCGGTCAGAACAGCCTTCAGGTCGGATGAATCCGGCATGAGTATCACTCCTCTCTGCGTCGATTCTACCACACTGGACGGGAAAGGACAAGCCCCATAAAAAAACGCCCCGCCGGTTGGCAGGACGTTGGTGGAGGAGGGTGGATTCGAACCACCGAAGCTATCGCAACAGATTTACAGTCTGCCCCCTTTGGCCACTCGGGAACTCCTCCATATGCACTTGTAATGTTAAAGCGTGGAGCTGGTGGACGGATTCGAACCCCCGACCTGCTGATTACAAATCAGCTGCTCTACCAGCTGAGCTACACCAGCATGTCAGCCTTTGCTTGTCCACAACGACGTTTAGTTTAACAGAAAGAAGGCGGATTGTCAAGGGGATTTGCAGAATTTTTAGAATATACGAAAGGGGGAATTTCCATATGCATACGGTGAGGCCCGATCCGCTGCGGGATATGCAGCGGGTTGCGCCGGCAGGCTGGTGCCTGCGGTGCCGGGGAGAGTTGTATGGGGAGGAAAAAAAGGTATGCGCCCAGTGCCGGAAAGAGCTGAATGGGTGGCAGAGCCGGAAAAAGGAGCGCTGAAATAGGTATGAGGCTGCAGGAACTATCCGTCAGCTACCGTTCCAGCGCCGCAGCGCTGCGAGAGAGGGCCGCGGCATTGGAGAGACAGCGGAGGGAAACACAGGATATCACCCAGCAAAGGCTGCTGGAAGAGCGCATTCACATGCTTGAGACCATGTGGCGGGAGGCCCGGGATTTGGCCGTGCTATGCGAACGCTATTACGAAAGGGGATACCGGCGCAATGTCAAATACACGTTATAGGCGGGGCGGAATTTATGCGGCGGACATGGCGTCTTACGTGCGGGTGATGTCTTCGGACAACTCGGCCCAGATGGAACGCTTAAAGCGCAATCTGGTAAGAGCCCTGCAGGAGGACGTCACCAGCCGGCAGAGGCAGGTGCTGCTGCTCTACTACGGGGAGCGCATGAATATGCGGGAGATCGGGGAGCGGCTGGGGGTGGACAAATCCACGGTCTCCCGGACCATTAAGCGGGGGGAGCGGCGGCTTCAGCGCTGTCTGCGCTATGGGGCGAAAGCTTTTTTAGATGAACTGAAATAGGATAAAAGGGGGTTCCCCAGCTTGTGCTGGGGAACCCCCTTTTGGTTGACTTTTCGTTAGATATGCGCAGAAACTATACGAAACGCTTACGCGGAGATAAGCGCTTTACTTTGCTACGCTGTCCTTCAAGGCCTTGCCAGGCTTAAATACAGGAACAGTGGTGGCGGGAATGTCAATTACCTTATCAGGATCGTGGGGATTGCGGCCCTTGCGCGCGCTGCGCTGCCGCACCTCAAAGGCGCCGAAGCCGACCAACTGCACCTTATCGCCTTCCGCAAGAGCCTGAGAAATTACGTCAAGGGTGGTGTTGATAGCGGCCTCAGCGTCCTTTTTGGACAGGCCCGCCTTTTCGGCTACGGCGTTAATGAGTTCTGCCTTATTCATTCTTTTAATTCCTCCTATGTTTTACCTGGCCCACTGGGCCGTCTGTATCACTTAAAAGCGTTGCCGCTGTTAAGTATTTTTTGCGGCCTCCCACAGCTCGTCCATTTCGGCCAGGGTCATCTCCTCCAGGGCGCGCCCTCGTTGGGCGGCACCCTGCTCCACTTGGCGGAAGCGGGCAATAAATTTATCTGACGCCCGGTGAAGCGCTGCGTCCGGATCGCAGGAGACAAAGCGGGAGACGTTGACCGCAGAGAAAAGCAGGTCGCCCAGTTCCTCCTCCACATTGCTCCCCTGGGAGACTGCCGCCTTCAGCTCTTCCAGCTCCTCAGAGAGCTTGTCCAGCGCGCCGGAAACGTCAGGCCAGTCAAAGCCCGCTTTTTTCGCTTTCTTTTGGACCTTCTCCGCCCGCCAAAGAGCGGGCAGGGCGTGGGCTACAGCTTCTAGGGCGTCGGTATGGGTGGCCTGACCCTTTTCCTGGCGTTTGAGCACCTCCCAATTAGACAGGACCTCTCCCGTGCCGGAAACTGACACGTCGCCGAATACATGGGGATGGCGGAAAATCAGCTTTTTGCAGATACCGTCGGCCACGCCGTCCAGATCAAAGGCGCCGGTTTCCCGCTCCATCTCCGCATGAAGCGCCACTTGAAGAAGCACGTCGCCCAGTTCTTCCTTCAAATGGGCGGCGTCCCCCTCGTCGATGGCCTCTACCGCCTCATAGGTCTCCTCCAGAAAATTCCGGCGGATGGACTGGTGGGTCTGCTCCGCATCCCACGGACAGCCGCCGGGGGCGCGGAGTATGCGGACAATCTCCTCCAGGTCCTTTATTCCGTAAAAATCCTTGTATTGAAAATTTACCATATTTCAAGGCCTCCTGCAACCCATAATTCCAAAAAAGTTCACTGAATATGCAAAAATTTTGCGATCTTGTCCCCTTTGGGCATTAATTCCAGATCTTCCTTAGAAAGTACCTGCAAGACCACCACCAAAACGGCGTACACCACAACTGCCGCTAGAATGGCGCCGGCGGTGGCCACGGCATCCATCAAAAAGCTGCCATGGAGAAATTTTGACAGCAGCCCATGACAGGCCCAAGCGGCCCCGCCCATAATGACCGAGGCGATCAGTGGCTTGGCGAAGACGACGGAATACCGGGGCGGGCGGGGGATCATCCGTTTGATAATGGCCAGGTTCAGCACGGAGACAATCGCGAAACAGGCCAGAGTGCCGGTGGGCGCGCCAAAAATCATGACCTTGGGATTTCCGACCAGCGCATAGCTCATGAAAATCTTTGCCGCACCGCCGATGGCCATGGTGATGATGGGCAGGTTGACAATGCCGTTGGCCTGGAGGATGGAGGAGGCCACCACCTGGATGCAGACAAAGATAGAGGCCAGGCCCAGGATGGACAGCAGGGGGCCGGCAATCTGCGCGTCTACATTGCCCAGGGAGAGCAGGTAAATAATGGGCCCGCCCAGGGAAAACAGGCCGATGCCGCAGGGCAGAGCGATTAGGGCGGAAATGCGCATGGCCGACTCGGTCGTCCGCTGGGCCCCCAGACGGTCCCGCCGGGCAATGCAGGCGGATACGGCGGGGACAATACAGGCGGTCAGGGGCACCATGAGACTGAAGGGCAGGTTATAGATGCTCATGGTCTTTTGATAGGTGCCGTAGAGGGCGCGGGCGGAATCCAGCACCGGCTGGATTCCGGAGTCCGGATGGGCGGCCAGGTCGGCTACGTTGCCCTGGAATAGGAGTTCTGCCTTGGAGAAAATGTCCAAAACACTGTTGCCGATTCCAGTGAGCCCCCCCTCAATGGCCGCGAAGACGGTTTGCAGCTGTCCGTTGACCAGCTTGGTGTCGATCAAATTGACGATAGACAGAGTGCAGGAGCTCAAGGTGATGGGAATTGCCAGCTTCAGCAGGTGGCTGAGGATCTCCCCGTCGGAGTCGGGGCGGTCGGCGGAGCGGGTCCGGCGGCGGTGCCGGGTGCGCATGTGGTTCCAGGCCAGATAGACGACCGACAAAATGCTGCCGATGGACACGCCCGCCAGGGCTCCGGCAGCGGAGAGGCGGTCCCGTAGCTCCTCCGGCTCGATAGCGGAGTGGAGGATGAGCATGGCCAAGGCCAGTCCCAGGAGCATTTTGCTCAACGCCTCAATGACCTGAGACACGCCGGTGGGCACCATGTTCATGTGCCCCTGGGCGTACCCCCGGAAGGCGGAGCAGCAACAGGCGCACAGCACCGATGGAGCCAGGGCCAGCACGCTGTAAACGGCCTTGGGGTTTTCAATCACATGGGTGGCCACCAGCTGACCGCCCAGAGACATGCACAGAAAACTCAGCACGCCCATGAACAGGAACGCGGAAAACCCAACCCGGAATACCCGCTCCTTCTGGTTCTCACGGCCCAGGGTGCTGCACTCGGACACGGTTTTAGACAGGGCGATGGGCAGGCCCGCCGTGGAGATGGTCAGAAAGAAAGTATAAATATTGTAGGCGCCGCTGAAATCGCCGTAGGCCTCGTCGGATAAGATCGCCATCAGCGGGATCTTGTAAATGGCCCCGATGATTTTGACCAAAACAGTGGTCACAGCCAGCAGGGCGGCCGCCCCGTAGAAGGTGTTCTTTTTGTGTTGGCTCGACAAGCTCACTCCCCCTTAGAACCTGTGTGTCTAACCAGTGTGCGGCGGTGCGTACAGGTTCTCAGTTCCCTCCAAACAGCAGGGGTACGGCGTATTCCGCCACCTCCCGCTTCACCCGCGCGATGTCGATGGTGAGGAAGTCCCCATCCTTGTATATGACTTTGCCGCGGGCCATATTCATCCGCACGTCGCCGCCGTGAGCGGCATAGGCCAGATTGGAGACAGGGTTGTGGCAGGGGATCAGGTTCAGCCGGCCGCTGTCCAGAAGAATGAGGTCGGCGTCACAGTCCACAGCGATCCGGCCGGTATTCCGGCCCAGGGCCTTTGCCCCGTTGACTGTGGCCATGCGCAGAGCGTCGGGGGCCAGCAGAGCCAAGGGGTCGCAGCCGGCGCCGTTGTGGAGAATGGCGGCGAACTTCATCTCCTCTACCATGTCCAGATTGTTGTTGGAGGACACGCCGTCGGTGCCCAGCGCCACATTGACGCCAGCCTTTTTCATAGCGGGCACCGGAGCGATGCCGCTGCCCAGCTTCAGATTGGACACGGGGTTGTGCACCGGGGAGATTCCTTTTTCCGCCATGACGGCCCAGTCCTCCGGCGTGGTCCACACGCAGTGGGCGGCAATGGCACGCACATCCCACACCCCGTACTGGTCCAGAATTTGAAGAGGAGTTTTGCCGTATTTGGCGATGCAGTCCTCGTGCTCTTTTTTGGTCTCGGACACGTGGACGTGCATACCCAGGCCGTTGGCCTTGGCGAAATCGGCGGTCCATTTCCACAGCTCCGGGCGGGAGGTGTATTCGGCGTGGATGGAGGCGTCAAAGAGAATCTGCCCGCCGTTATAGCCGTGCCACTGCTGGGACAGCGCCTCCTGCTGCACGCAGTCGTGGCAGGTTTTGGGATCGAACACGGGGTCGAAAAGCACTCCGCCGCAGCACAGGTTGGCGCTGATGCCGGCGGCGGCCACCTCTTGGGCCACTGCGCCGGTGAACATATACATGTCCGCAATGCAGGTGGTGCCGGAGGCGATCATTTCCGCCAGCCCCAGGGTGGTGCAGGCGCGGATGGCCCGCTCATCCCACCTGGCCTCCACGGGGAAAATGTAGTTGTGCAGCCAGTCTTGAAGGTCATGCCCGTCCCCATAGCCCCGCATGGCGGTCATAGCGGTGTGGGCATGGCAGTTAATCAGGCCGGGGAGCAGAATCCCCCCCTCTGCGTCGATGAGTTCGTCAAAAAAGCCCACCGGGCGGCGGTCTCCCACCCAGGTGATCTTTCCGCCCTCCACCGCCACAAAGGCGCAGGGCAGGATGGTGTTGGCCTCGTCCATGAGGACGGCTGTACAGTTGTGAATGAGGATTGACATACGCGTCTCCCTTCTATTTGCCGGTTGTAAGAGGCTCAGCCCAATTTGCTCAGGCAGGCGAGCACCAACTGGGAAAATTTATCCTTGCAGGACTCCGCAGCATCCAGGACCTCCTGCTCGCTGAGGGGCTGATCGAGAATACCCGCAGCCATATTGCTCAGCAGGGTGAAGCCCAGCACCTGCATACCGCAGTGTCCGGCGGCGATGACCTCCGGGGCGGTGGACATGCCCACAGCGTCGGCCCCCAGCACGCGGGCGGCGCGGATCTCCGCCGGGGTTTCGTACTGCGGACCGGGGAAGTACATGTACACGCCCTCCCGCAGGGGAATGCCCAGCTCGCCGGCGGCGGTGCGGGCCAGCTCCCGCAGGGCGGGCGTGTACAGGTGGGACGCGTCGGGGAAGCGGACGCCGAATTCCGGGATATTCTCCCCCCGCAGGGGGGACTCCATGAAAAACTTGATTTGGTCGCAGATCAGCATCAAATCCCCGGCTTTCCACTGGGTGTTGACGCATCCGGCGGCGTTGGTGACAATCAGCGTGTCGCACCCCAAAAGCCGGAGCACCCGCACGGCGTAGGAGACTTCCTCATAGGAGTAGCCCTCGTAGTGGTGCATCCGCCCCTGCATGACGGCCACATTCTGCCCCTGGAGGGCGCCGAACACCAGCTGGCCCTTATGTCCGGGGGCGGTGGAGGCCTTGAAGTGGATGATGTCCCGGTAGGGGACTGCAATGGGGTTTTCTACCACATCCCCTAAAAAACCCAGGCCGGAGCCCAGGATCATAGCGACTTTGGGAGCAAAATCCCCAATTCTGGCGCGGATATCTTCAGCGCTCTGCTGATACTGTGCGAAGGTATGGTTCATATGGCGTTCCTCCTTTTTCTCAACAGGCGGCGCTGTCCGCCGCCCAGACCTTGCATACAAATTACAGTCCATTCTACACCGGGCGGGGAGAAAAAGCAATTAAAATAATGTAAAGTACGCAAGAACGGCGGGCTTTGGAAGCTGTATCTGCCCCCAAAGCCCGCCGTTTCCATTCATTGTCACTTCAAAAGCCGCTCCAGCTCCGCCAGGGCGGCAGAGAGCAGGGCGTTCATGGAGTAATCACCCACGCCGGCGACGACACTGTTGCACCGGTTGATGGGGAGCAGAATTTTTTTGGCGCGGGACTGCCCCACCGACACGGCCATAGCGGGAGTGATCTCTCCCAAAAGGGCGTCAGCCACCACGATCCCCAGGGGGCCCAGAATGGCGTCCGCCTGACGGCAGGCGACGAGTGCCGCATTTTCTCCCGTGGCGGCCTGCTGGGCGCCGCCCTTGAGCATGGCGGCGGTGGCCATGCTGTTGGTTCCCACGGCGGTGACCTCGATCTGAGGAAATCGTTCTCGGATGGAGCGGATCAGCTGCTGTCCCATGCGTCCGCCCTGTCCGTCAATGATTAAAACCCGCATATTGCTCCTCCTGTCGTTAGGCCTTGTTTGAATGCTGGCGATTGACATGGCTTTTAATTGGGCGGCAGGCCGTCCTGATTGGGCATACGCTTCATTTCCCGCAGGGTGATGGTCAGCGCGACTACCACCGCAGCGCCGTCGGCAATGGGACCGGCGTAGAGGGTGCCCTCAATGCCCCACAGCCGGGAGAAGAGCAGCAGCAAGGGGATGAGGAAAAGCACCTGGCGGGTCAGGGAGATCATCATACCCCGCCGGGCCTTGCCGATGGAGGTGAAAAAGGTGGCGGTGATAGGCTGGAGGGCGTTGGCCAGGGTCATAAACATGTAGACCCGAAAAAAACGCTCGGCAAATTGAAAGTATTCCTCAGAGCCCGGCCCGAAAAGACTGATGATCTGCCGGGGAAAGAGCTGGAAGCACACAAAGGCCCCGCAGCAGATCAGCGTGCCTGCTGCCGCCGCCTTCCAATAGGCCTGCTTGACCCTGCTGTACTGCCGGGCGCCATAGTTAAAGCTGAAGATGGGCTGGCACCCTTGAGCGATGCCGATGACGCAGCCTAGCACCAGCATGTTCACCTTGGACACCACTCCGGAGCAGGCCAGAGGAATGTCCCGCCCGTATTGGGACAAAGAACCGTAATAGGTCAGAGTGTTGTTGAGGACAATCTGTACCAGCAGCATGGCGATCTGGTTGAAAAAGCCCGCCATGCCCAGGGAGCAGACGGCCCGGAACAGCGCCCACCGGGGCCGCAGGTCGGCGGCGGTGAGGACCACCATGCGCAGCCGGGTGCGCAGAAGATAGCCCAGAGTCATCGCCAGGGAGAGGGCCTGTCCCAAAACGGTGGCCAGCGCCCCGCCGGCCACGCCCATGCCCAAGGGGAATATGAACAGGTAGTCCAGCACAGTATTGAGCACCGCGCCGGACAGGGTGCACAGCATCGAATAGGCGGGACTGCCGTCAGCCCGGATGAGGTTGCTGCACCCGGTGATGAAGGTGAGCATGGGCAGGCCCAGGGCGGTGATGCTGGTGTAGGTCAAAGCGTAGGGCAGCACGTCCGGCGTAGCGCCGAACAGCAGCAGCAGCGGCCTGCGGAAGGCCAGAGCTACGCTGCCCAGGCCCAGGCCCAGCAGCGCCAGGCAAGCCAGCCCCGTGCCGGCCACCTGCCGCGCCCTATCCTGGTTTCCGGCCCCCAGGCTTAGGTTGAAATTGGCCGCCGTGCCGATGCCCATCAACAGCGCCAGGGCGGTGGAGATAGTGGTAAAGGGGAAGGCCACTGTGGTAGCGGCGTTGCCCAGGTAGCCCACTCCCTGCCCGATGAAGATTTGATCTACAATATTATAGAGGGAGCTGACCAAAAACGCGATGATGGAGGGAATGGCAAATTGGGGCAGAAGCCGGCCGATGGGGGCGCTCCCCAGAGGATTGCCGCCGGGGGAGGGGGAGGGATTGTGCATGGAAGTCTCCTTTCTCTCTAGCAGGGGTCTGGAACACCCGGCGGGGCCAGGAGGGCCCCGCCGGGCGGTGCGTTTCTTTTGTATATTGGGCCTTGGCTGAAGATTGCAGGCAGGCTTAGGCCGCGTTTGGGCTTTGACAGGCTGCCCCGGGCGGAGATTTACAGCGGGCTCTCCTTCAAATCGTTCTCCAGGTGCTTGACGGACGTATAGATATTGTCGGAATCCTCTATGATGGTCTCATAAATGGCCGCTGAGGACTCCGCCAGCTCACCCATCTGGTTGGCCACAATGCGAAAGCCTTTGCCCGCGTCCCCAGCCCGGCCGGCCTCAATGGCCGCGTTGATGGAGAGCAGCCTTTGCTGGGTGGACACCCGTTTTAAATCCCGGGCCTTTGAGGCGATATCCCGGGAGCACTTGCCCATGCTGGAGATTTCCTCCAGCATCTCCGGCATATATCCGCTGCGCCGGGCAATAAAGTGATAGGCGACCAGGTTTTTGACCAATTCCCGCAGCAGGGCTGCTGAGGCGCGGATGGACTGCTCTGAGCGGACGGTGACCTTGCGCAGGGCTTCAATATAGCTGTCTTCGGGAATACCCAGCTCCTGGGCCACAGCCCGGAACTGCGCTTCGTCCGGCTCGCGGGGGAGCACCTGCCCTCCCAGCACGTTGCCGTACTGCACGCCGTCCACGATAATGGGCTCAGCAAAATCCATCAGTCCCGCATGACAGGAGTAGGCACCTTTTCCTTCCGCGTCGCACTGTGCGCAGCGCTGGGCCCCCAGGGGGGAGTTCCGGGTGTACTTCATGCAGAAATCGGTGAAGTTGCTGGGCTTGGTCACAAAGGAGCCCTTTCTATCCACCGTTACCGCCGCCATCCCGGTAGCCTGAGAAAAACAGTCCTGCATCTGCTGCAGTTGTTTGAGATCGATAATGTCCAGCAGTTCCATATTCGGCTGCGCCCCTTTCGATTGTCTGTGTGTTCTGTTTTGCAAATTTCTCCATAATTTTATATTATAACCTGTGCCGCGTGCAGTTGCAAGAGGCAAGGAAAAAGGTTCTCATCAAGAAAAGCGCCGCTATGGCGTGACTCCGGCAGCTTTAAGAGGCTTTTTACACTGGGCAGAAAATGAAGAACCACTGATCAAACCGATGCGTGCCGGCTTAACCAGTGGCTCTTATTAACGGTCGCTGACCAGCCAGCCCGGAGCGGTGCGGAAAATTAAATCATCCACATCCTCCTTGCCCCCGGCCTGGGGGGCGGCGGTCTGGCGCTCATCCTGTTCCGGCATCTTAATGACCTCCTTTGTGCGCGGCATGTAAGGACTTATCTGTAAATATTCGGCATATACATGGCCTGACCGACGTGGATTGCGCGGCGGCGGGGGTAGTATACACCGCATTTATTGATAAGCGCTAAACCAGTATATGCGGCGCGGGGGGAAAAATGTGTCTTATTTTCCGGCAGAGGGCGGTCTTTTTTCAAGCGGAGGAGCATAAAAAGGGAAATGCTTACAAAAGGTTCATGTTCTGTTCACAGCCTGTTCACCAACTGGGCGGAGAGAAGAGGTAGGATAAATGCTGTCAGGACGACGTGACACATCCACTCCTCTCTCTTTTCTCTCAAACAGAATACGGGCCCGCCCTTTCGGGCGGACCCGTATTCTGTTTGAGAGAAGTAGGGTGGACAAACGCTATGCGCATATCCTGGCGGGATGGCGGCGTGTGTCCTGCGTCCGCCGCCAGTGCGGCGTACAAGCGTTTTGCCGCAGGCAAAACCTTGAAATCGACCGGATTCACTCCGGGCGATTTGCGTGCAATCAGGGGTGGAGCGCCCCCTTTGGGGCGCGGAACCCAAAAGAAAAGACCGCCAAAGGCGGTCTTTTCTTTTGGAGTGCGTACTTAGTTTAGAAATACCAGTTTACGGGTTCGCCTCCAAAACCAAACTGCAACCCAGCAAAGCGGTTGCGGTTTGGAGAGGAGCCGCGAACGATAGGACGTCCGCGGCGACATGGTGCGGATGACGGGACTCGAACCCGTACGTCCATGGGACACTAGCACCTCAAGCTAGCCAGTCTACCAGTTCCAGCACATCCGCACATATCACGTTTTTTTATTATAATGGAGCAAACTGTATTTGTCAATAAAAAATAATGTTGATTTACGATTGCCTTTACAGCCAGACCGAGCGCCTTTTTGGAAAAGTGGTGTTGAGGTAGAATTTCAGTAATTTCTACAAAACCTGGTTGATACGCTCCGCGCTGTGCGCTATAATCAGTTCGGCAGACGCAAATTTGGAGGGATAAAATGGACAGGCCTATTACAACATTGTTTATGCTAACGTCTGTTGATGGGAAGATTAGCACGGGCGCATCGGATAATTTAGACGTAGATAAGGACTTTCCTAAAGTTCCGGGCGTTAAGGAAGGGCTGCATCAATATTATGAAATAGAGCAGACGACCGATTTATGGTCACTGAATTCTGGCAGGGTGCAGGCGAAAATCGGCGTCAACACGAAGAAGATGCCGGATAAAACGCCTGTCTCGTTTGTCGTTATTGACAATAAACATTTAAAAGAGCATGGTATACGCTATTTTTGCGCTTTATCAAAACAATTTGTGCTGGTTACATCAAATAAGGCCCATCCGGCATTTGAAATGAAAGAAGAAAATCTTCACACGATATATCAAAAAGAATTATCGTTGAAAGATGTCCTCACACAGCTCAAATTAAAATTTGGTTGTGAGAGAATAACGATACAAACCGGCGGTACATTAAATGGACTGCTTCTTCGTGAAAAACTGATAGATTATATTGATATCGTCGTTGCGCCCATCTTAATTGGCGGAAAAGATACTTCTACCTTAATTGATGGAGAATCCCTATTGTCAGAAAATGAATTATCAAAATTAGGGGTGTTGAAATTGCAAGAATGCGAGGTTTTGAAACACTCATATCTCAGACTGCGCTACGAGGTAATTCACTGACTGATCAGGCCTAGCATTTAGCGGGCAGTTGCCTGTATGGGGCGGCTGCCTGCTCTTATTTTTTGGCAAACCCTTCGGAAAAGGGAAGAATAGAGCGGGCGCCTTCCGGGAAACCTGGCGCCCAGACAAGGGGTTCAGACGAGGAAGCGTTCAATCAGGAGCATGTAAAGAGGAATGATAGCCATGCTCACCGCGGTTGTCAGGGTAATCAGCAGGGCGGCAAAGCTGTAATCACTGCCTGATTCCTTAGCCATAACGCCCAGTTGGGTCATAGCCGGCATGGCGGAGAGGAGCACAAATACCTGCCGCATGATGGGCTGCATAGGCAGCAGCAGGGTGAGCGCCGCCACCAGCAGGGGAGAGAGCACGAACCGCACTGCCAAAACTGCCGCCAGCTCATGCGTGCATTTGACTGCGCCGGCCTTTGTGGAACGGATCACGCTGCCGATAAAAAGCATTGCAATGGGTGTGGCGGTATTTTTCAGCATTGTAATCGGGCGGTAGAGGAAAGCGGGCACCTGAACGCCCAGCAGCACGGCCGCTACACCCAGAAGCATCCCTATGATGGGCGGAGAAAAGATCCCCCGCAGCGCCTGAGCCAGAGAACCGCCGGAGGTCTTCCCGCCATAACGGCGCAGAAGCCAAACGCCTGCCGACCAAAAGAACAGGGTGTTGGCCAGATAGTAAATCATCGCATAGGGCAGGCCCTGCTCTCCAAACAAAGCGCTGACAACCGGCAGCCCCACAAATACTACATTAGAAAAAGTAATGACGTTGAGAAAAACGCCCTTGCGCTGGGGCGCCACCCTCAGCAGACGGGCCAGAAGCAGTCCTAAGGCGAAATTGCAGCAGACGATAAATGCCGGAAAGGGAACGCCGGCCAGAAGGTGAAAGAGCGTTTCCCGGCTGCCGCACACGTCCACCATGTTATAAAACATAAAACAGGGGACGGCTACATTTACAGTATATTTTGAAAACAGGGAGGCTCCGGCGGCGCCGAACCAAGGGCGTCCCGCCAGCCACCAGCCTACGCCAATTAAAATCAGCAGGGAAACGACACTCTCTACAGCCTGCAGCGCCACGGCAGCCCGCTCCTTTCCATATCAAACAGGACGGGCGGTATGCGCGTATCCTGCCGTCTGGGATGGTATGCCAGACGGTATCAAGTATAGCACACATTTTGGAGGAATGCAAAGCCATCTTGCCGATTCGCGGCGTGCGGCGCTGCCGTACATGCGGTATACCGTCTGGCCTGCACGGTTTTTAAGGAGAATTTTTGCCGCTTTTTCCAGGAATGCCGGCGATACGGCCGATCAGGAAGGAGAGGCATGCAGCTGCGGACATAGCAGAATCTTCCCATAGAAAGTCCGAATAATTCCCTTCCCATTTGCATAAAGCCGTGGTATACTAAAAAAACTTGAAATTACGTGGAGGATGTGAGCAGTCATGGGGAAGTCCCCAAACGCCTGCGCCGGAGGCGGCCGGTATTATGAATATGTGATTGACGGTATTAAGGACATGATTACCCGCGGAGAATTAAAATACGGCGATAAGCTCCCTTCCGAGCGGGAACTGGCGGAACGGTTTAATGTCAGCCGTGTCCCAATCCGCGAGGCGCTGAAAATCCTGGAGTATACCGGGATATTAGACAGCAGCCCGGGGGACGGCACGTATGTCAGGAATATCACGGTGGAGGACCCTATTGAGAAAATGGCCTTTGCGGTGACGGCGACAACGGACGCGCTGATGGATCTGCTGGAGCTGCGGATTAACCTGGAGAGCTTCGCGGCCTATAACGCCGCCCAGCGGCGGACGGATCAGGACATTGAGGAACTCTACCAGGCCATTATGGACATGCGAATGGCCAAAAAAGCGCCTCAAATGGATGACGAGGCGGTTCAGAACCTACGGCAGCTGTCCCACGAGTTTCACCGGCGGCTGGTGCAGGCCGCCCACAATACGGTGCTGTCTACCGTATATGAGAACCTATATGAGCTTTTGGATATCTCACGCCAGTTTACCACCAGCAGCAGTGGAATTTCCTATAATTCCATTCTGGCCCACGAGGCGGTATTTAATAAGATTGTCCAGCAGGACGCGGCTGGCGCCAGGGAGTCTATGGAGGAACACCTGGCCGACGTACGGGTCAACCTATCCACCAAGCTGGCCAAGGCTGAGGCTGATGAGCTGTCCCAGACTATGCCGGCGGGATAACGTCCGCCGCGCAAAAGGACAGCGGCTGTTTTGCAAATGACACGACGGCCCCTGGCTCCTGTTAATCAGGAAGCAGGGACTGCGTGTAAGCGCCGCCCCCTGCAAAAGGTATACCTTTTGCAGGGGGCGGATTTTCTTGCAGAAACGCTGTATATTAGAGATAAAAATATGCATTTTAACCAAATTTTGATGAATAGTTTTGATAGAAACTTACAAAAATGCTGGAGAAAGCCTATCATTTACCAACTTCCTCTTCCCTTTCTTCGGGCGGTATGCTATAATCCAGCCAGTATACCAATTCTTTTGCGTTTATGCATATGGTATACTGAGGGGCGCGCTCGGTTCTCCTCCCGTGCGGGATTTTTGCAGGCTGGGCAAGGCGGAGGCGCAAGCGCCCTCCAGACAGCTTCAGGTACGCCGCAGTCCATCTTGAGTGCGGCGCACGGCCAGCAGGAAGGGAGGAGAGAGGCCGCAGCTTCCGGTGGGACAGCTCCGCCGCGCAGAGCCGCTGCGGCGGGCGCCAGGCACAGCTTAGCGGAAGAGAGCCGGAACGGCTGGGACGCTTGTACCCGCTGATACGTAAGACATAATCTTAGGAGTGAAGTTATGAAGAACGGACTTCATAAGGGCATGTCCCTATCCTTCAAAGCGATCTGTATTGCATTTATTGTGTTTCATCTGTACACCGCCTACTTTGGCGTGGTGCAGGGTAACGGCCAAAAGACCATCCATTTGGGATTTGTCCTGCTGGTCTGCTATTTGCAGGACATCATCAACAGCGACAAGGGCAAGGTGGAACGGATTACCGCCGTGATTTTCCTGGCGCTGGGACTGTCCAGCGTAATCTATGTGACGGTCAACTATTTGGACCTTCAAGCCCGCAGCGGTATTGTCTACACCATCGACAAGGTTTTCGGTGTGCTGCTGATCCTTTCTATTCTGGACGCGACCCGGCGGACCATGGGCAAGGCCCTTGTAATTGTGGTATCCATATTTATTATATTTGGCTTCACAGGCCCCTATTGGCCCAGTTTTCTGGAGCACACCGGCCTGACCTTTAAGAACTTTATCAATTTGACCTATTTGACCACCGACGGCATTTTTGGCGCCGCGCTGTATACCTCCTCGCTGTACATCGTGCTTTTTGTCACGCTGGGGGCGCTGATGGAAGTCAGCGGCGTAGGAGACTACATCACGGACATCGCCACCGCTGTTTTCGGTAAATACCGGGGCGGACCGGCGAAGGTATCGGTGATTGCCAGCGGATTTTTCGGCTCTATCAGCGGCAGCGCTGTGGCAAACGTCATCGGCACCGGCACCTTTACCATTCCCCTGATGAAAAAAACCGGCTATGAGCCGGAGACCGCCGCCGCCGTAGAGGCCGCGGCCTCTACGGGCGGGCAGTTTACCCCGCCCGTCATGGGGGCTACCGCTTTTCTGATTGCGGAACGGCTGGCCATCCCCTACTTTGACCTGGTCAAGGCCGCCGCCATTCCAGCCGTGCTGTATTACGCCTCCCTGCTACTCTCGGTGGACGTGTATGCACAGAAGAACGGCCTGCGGGGCATGAAAAAGGAAGAGGTGCCCAAGGTGCGTCCTCTGCTGCGGCGGTTCTACCTGCTGCTGCCCCTGGTATTTTTGGTCTATATCCTGGCGGTGGTGGGTAAAACCGTAGCCCGTGCCGGCCTGTATACCATCCTGCTCACCTTGGTCATCGTCATGCTGGACAAGAAGTGCCGCCTGACGCCTGAAAAGCTGGTCAAAATCTGCGTAAGCGCGGCAAAGTCTGCGGTGCCGGTGGCGGTGGCCTGCGCTATGGCGGGAATCATCAGCGGCGTTGTGATGGGCACCGGCGTAGGTTACCGGCTCTCCTCCGCTCTGATCGGCGTTTCCGGCGGGCAGCCGCTGGTGCTGCTGATTCTCACCATGATTGTCTCCCTCATTATGGGCATGGGCATCCCCACCATTTCGGCCTATCTGGTGCTGGCGATTTTGGTGGCCCCCGCGCTGACTACCATGGGATTTTCGGGGCTGGCTTCCCACCTGTTTATCTTCTACTTTGGCTGTATCTCTGTCATCACGCCCCCTGTGGCGCTGGCCTCTTATGCGGGCGCCGGCATCGCCGGGTGCAGCCCCACTAAGGCGGGTACCCGGGCCTTCCGTTTGGCCATCTGCGCCTTTATCCTCCCGTTCCTGTTTGCCTATAACGAGTCTCTGCTCTGGCAGGGCGCGTGGTACACCATTCTCTGGTCGGCGCTGTCCGCGCTGGTGGGCGTGTACTGCCTGGCCTGTGGGCAGGAGGGCTTCTTCTACAACTGGAAGCTGGCCAATTGGGAGCGCATACTGTTGATTGTGGGGGCCCTGGCGCTGGTTGTGCCCGGTGTTGCTACGGACCTGGTCGGTTTTGTGCTTTTGGTTGGAGTGTTTGTGTTCCACAAGGTCATCCGCAAAGATCCGCCTTTTATAGCGCCGCAGCCCCCCGCCGTTTCCGCATAGCGGCGATTGTACCCGGTAAAAAAGCAGACTGCTTTTTTATGTCAGTTTCACCGCCGGGACGGCCACACCGGCGGCGGGACGCAAGGAAGCTCCGGCCCGGCTTCCGCGCAGCGGACGGAGCGGCCTTAAAAAATTTGAAAGAGGGAGAAACATGAAAAAGTTCAAGCGTATTCTTGCATTGGGACTTGCCGCGCTGCTCGCCCTGGCCATGTTTGGGTGTAGCAACAGTGCGGCTCCCAGCGGCGGCAATGGCGGCGAGACCCCCAGCGGCGGCGCGCAGGCCACCCCCGCCCAGACGGATTCCCGCACCTACCACATTGCCACCGGAGCCCTGGGCGCCTACAACTACACGCTGTATGCCGGCGTGTCCGATCTGATCGAAAAAGAGTACCCAGGCAAGTACAAGATCTCTCTGGACGCCGCCACTGGCAGCACCGAGATGGCCCGCCTGGTCATGATGGGCGACGCCGACTTCGGCACCTCCAGCCTTGACGACATCATCGACGCTTTTAATGGCGTGGGCGAGTTCGAGGGGCTGCCCTCCGGACAGCTGCGGTTCCTGTACAACACCGGCGGCTCTGGTCCGACCTGCCATGTGTTCCTGCCCAAGGACTCTGAAATTACCGATGTTTCCGGCCTGGCGGGCAAGCGCATTGGCGTTACCGCCGGCTATATGGACAAGTACATGCGCATTATGCTCCGGGTGGCGGGCGTCGATGAAAACTCCGTAGAGGTCAGCTACCTGTCTATCTCCGATATCTGCAACGGCATTCAGGACGGCACTTTGGACGCAGGCTTCTATTCCAGCCCCCACCCCTTCACCAGCCTGACCGACCTGTCCGTTACCGCCGGCATGAAGCTACTCAACGTAGGTGACGAGCTGGTGGACGAGATTATTGCGCAGTATCCCTTCATGCACAAGGTTGTAGTACCCGGCGGCACATACCAGGGCAACGATGAGGACGTGGTCACCTTCACCGCTTATACCTGCTGGGTTTGCCGCGCCGACGTGCCCGAGGAGACCGTCTATGAGTGGCTCAGCGTCATTCTGGCCGACTCCGAGCGCCTGGCCGCCATTCACCCCAACGCCGGCAATATCAAGCTGGAGACTGCCCTGGAGGACCGGAACATTCCCCTCCATCCCGGCGCGCTGAAGTACTATCAGGAGCAGGGCTCCATTACCTCCGATGATTTGGCTGATCTGAAGCCCACCAACTAAATGTTATTTTTTGTCCCCCCTTTTCCGGGGCGGCCGCTCCCACAGGAGCGGCCGCCCCGGTTTTTTCCCGTATACAAAAAGCGCCGGATGAACATGCTTGGTTTGTCCAGCGCTTTTTGTGTGCGTCTGCGCTGTATCCAAGTGGAGACATGTGGACTGCAAGAAACACAGAATGTCTCCAAACGGATACATTTGGATTTGCAGATATTCCCGCTGGACCCCAGCGGCAGAGGGGGGTTGCTGCGGTTTCGGCCTTTTTTGTGCGTCGGACACATGCGGTTGGCTTGGCATCGCTTTTGCTATAAAACAGGGGTGAACTTAAAAAAGGAGGGACATCAGCGATGAGACTTAAAAACAAGACGGCCATTATTACCGGCGCGGCCAACGGAATCGGGGCGGAAATTGCCCGCACCTATGCCCGGGAGGGGGCCAACGTGCTGCTGGCGGATCTGGACCTGGCGAAAGCCCAGACTGTGGCGCAGGAGATCACAGCCCAGGGCGGCGCCAGGGCCGTGGCGGTGCAGTGCGATGTGGCCAAGAAGGAAGAGGTGCAGAAAGCCGTTGACGCGTGTGTGGAGCGGTTCGGAACGGTGGACATCATTGTCAACAACGCCGGCATCACCCTGCCCGCGTGCCCCGTAGAGGAGATCACCCCGGAGCGGTGGAAAAAGGTGCTGGATATCGACCTGATGGGCACAATCTACGGTACACAGTGCGTCATTCCGATCATGAAGGAGAAGAAGAGCGGCAAGATCATCAACATGGCCTCTGTGGCCGGACAGGTGGGCGGAGTATTTACGGAGGCCACCTATCCCGTGTCCAAGGCGGGAGTGATCTGTTGGGCAAAGGCGGTGGCGAAGCAGGTGGGAGAATACAATATCACCTGCAACTGCATCGCCCCCGGCACGGTTCTCACGGCTATGACGGAAACGCTGGGCTCTGCCGAGGCGTCTTTGAACGTCCCCCTTCGCCGGCTGGGGGACGTAAAGGATATCGCGGGGGCCGCGCTGTTTTTGGCCTCGGACGAGAGCGACTTTATCACCGGCGCCACCATTAATGTAAACGGCGGCATGTCCATGATTTAAAGAAAACTACACAAAAAGGAGTAGAATTGTGATGAACATGTATGAGAAGAGAATCCGTCTGCGGGAGCTGATGGCCGCGCCGGAGTGCGTGCCTGTGATGGGCGCTTACGATGTGCTCAGCGCCAAGCTCATTGAACATACCGGTTTCCCCATTGTATATACCGGCAGCTTTATTACAGCGGCCTCCCAATATTTTCTGGCGGACGTGGGACTGGTCCAGCTCAAGGATCTGCTCCCTCTGGCTTACGAGATTGCCAAAGAAGTGGACCTGCCGCTCATCTGCGACGTGGATAACGGATGGTTCCACTCGGGCAATATCTGGCGCACGGTCCACGAGTTTGAGTGCGCCGGGGTGTCCGGCATCCAGGTGGAAGACGGCATCATCGGCAAGCACGTGTCCACCGGTCCCATCGACCTGTCCAAGGAGGTAATGGTGGACCACATCCATGCTATGTGCGAGGCCAGAGAGGACAAGAACTTCGTCATCATCGCCCGGACAGACGTCCTCTGGCTGAAAAATGACCTGGAGGAAACCATTGACCGCTGCAACGCCTACTTGGAGGCTGGGGCCGACGCCTGCTTCATCACGTTCCCCGGCTCCATCCAGGGCATGAAGCAGTGGCGCAGCCGTATCCACGGGCCGGTGGTGACCACCTGCATCAAGTACGAGGACTCCATTGCCCAGGAGACCGAAGCGGGGGCCTGCCTGTCCGTATACTGGCCCAACACCATTTACGCCGCCTTTACCGCCGTGCGCAAAACCCTGCAGCAGTTTGCCCAGACCCGGGATATGACCAAGGTGGACGCCAAATTCGACGAGGACGAGCTTTTGGAGCTGCTGCCCCTGAAAAAGTATTACGACCAGATGGACCGCTACCACGGAGAGAAGCAGTACCTCAAGTAATCTGCGGCTCACGCCGCCGCCGATACGCCCGTAGAGAGGAGAAAAATTCATGATTTCTATTGTCTGGATCATACTGACCCTGGCTATCGTTGTATTCCTGGCGTTCAAAAAAGTCAACATTGTGGCTATCTCCGTTTTGGCCGCCGTAATTCTCGCCCTTTTGGACGGGCAAAACCTGCTGAGCGCTTTGACGGAGGATTTCATGGGGGCTGCGGCCAACTACGTAAAGAGCTACCTGCTGCTGTTTTCCATCAGCGCGCTGTTTGGAAAGTTTATGGAAGTAACCGGCGCGGCGGCGTCTATCGCCAAATTCCTGGCCCGGCTTTTGGGGCCGAAGTTCGCCATTGTCGGCCTGGTGCTGACCGGCGCCATTCTGGTGTACGGCGGCATTTCCTCCCTGGTGATCGCGTTCACCCTTTACCCCATCGCCCTGGCGCTGTTTCAAAAGGCCGACCTCCCCCGCCGGCTGATCCCCGGCGCGATTGCCGCGGGCTGCTTTACCTTTGCCGCCTCCGCCTTCCCCGGTACGCCGCAGCAGATGAACGTCATCCCCATCGCATACCTGGGGACGGACGTTATGGCCGCCCCGGTTTTAGGCGTGATCTGCGGTGTGATCGGGCTGGGCCTGGCCTGTGTCTATATGTTCTGGGAGGGGCAGAAGGCCAGAAAACTGGGAGAGCACTTCGTCGCGGATGAGAGCATTATGCAGGCCATCGAAGCCTCCGCCCGCGAGGGGGAGGACATCCATCCCCTTATCGCCTTCCTGCCCATGCTGGTCACAATCGTCCTTCTCATCTTTTTCCACTGCAATGTGCTGCTGGCCGTCCTGATCGGCACCGCGCTGTGTGCGGTTTTGATGTATAAAAATCTCAAGGATATCCGGGGCTGCATCAGCGCCGCCGTCCAGAACGCGGGCATGGCGTGCATTTTCACCGGCTCCATCGTGGGCTACGGCGCAATTGTAAAGGCCAGCACCGGTTACGCGGTGCTCAGCCAGGCGCTGACAAGTCTGGAGGCCTCGCCGCTGCTCTCCTTCTCTCTGGCGACCACCATTCTGGCGGGCGCGGCGGGCTCCGGCTCCGGCGGACTGGGCATCGCCCTGGACGCCATGGCCGCCGACTACCTTGCCCAGGGGGTTCCTGCGCAGGTCCTGCACCGCGTGGGCGCTCTGGCCGCCATCGGCTTGGACTCCCTGCCCCACAACGGCGCCGTTATCACCCTTTTGACCCTGTGCGGCATGACCCACAAGGATTCCTACAAGCAGATTTTCGTCACGACGGTCGTCATCACCTGTATTGTATTTGTACTTGCGGTTATCCTGGGTACGGTCATGTACCCGATTGGGGCTTAACGGATCCCCACCCTCCCGACACAGG
Organism: uncultured Flavonifractor sp.; assembly: GCA_947346365.1. Taxonomy (GTDB): domain Bacteria; phylum Bacillota; class Clostridia; order Oscillospirales; family Oscillospiraceae; genus CANAAV01. The sequence continues at coordinate 94,778 of CANAAV010000005.1, read as the reverse complement.
AAAAACGCCCCTTTTCAGGGGCGTTTTTCCTCTCCATTGACCTGCTTCTGGACTTTTTTCTCTTTCTATACTATGATTGGATCGAAAGAAGGGAGGCGCGGCTATGTCCCGGTACGACAACCAGCTCAGAAAAGACCTCGCATTTTTAAATCTGATTCTGGACAGCAGCTTTGGAAACATCTTTGTCACAGACGGTCGAGGCAACATTCTCTACGCCAACGAGCCGGTGGCGCAGGACCTGGGGCTCCCCAAGGAAGTGCTGGTGACCAAAAGCGTATACGATCTGGTGGACGAGCGGATTATCAGCTATAAGCCCGCCAGCATTACCGTGATAGAGACCGGGCAGAAATACATGCAGTCTGTCGAGCTGCCCAACGGCACAAATCTGGTGCTCAGCGCCGAGCCCCTGTTTGATGAGGCGGGAAACATCCGGTATATCATCGTGTTCAGCCAGAACCGCACGATCATCAACCGCTTCATGCAGGTGCTTCAGCAGGAAAACCAGGTGATCCGCCAGGCGCTGAGCCATGTACAGGAGAGCATGCAGGACGGCGGAACCCTTGTGGCGGAGGCCCCCGCTACAAAGGCGTGCCTGAGTGCCGCGTACAAGGCCGCCCAGCTGGACAGCACCATCATGCTCTACGGGGAATCCGGCTCCGGTAAGGAGGTCTTTGCCCAGTTTATCCACCGCAACAGCCGCCGCTCCCAGAAGCTGTTTCTCCCTGTCAACTGCGCCGCCATCCCTCATGAACTGATGGAGTCGGAATTTTTTGGATACGACAAAGGGGCGTTTACCGGCTCCAGCCGGGAGGGCAAGCTGGGGCTGTTTGAGCTGGCGGACGAGGGGACGCTGTTTTTGGACGAGATCGGAGAGCTGGATTTGTCCATGCAGTCCAAGCTGCTGCGGGTGCTGGAGGCCGGGGAGGTCAAGCGGGTGGGCGGCACCCGCATCCGCAAGGTGAATGTGCGCATTGTGGGAGCCACAAACCGAGACCTGGCGTCCATGGTGAACAAGGGCTCTTTCCGGGAAGATCTGTTTTACCGGATCAACGTGATCCCTATTACCATTCCGGCCCTTCGGGAACGGAAGCAGGACACGGCGGTTCTGGCAAACTGCTTTTTGGAACGGCTGAACAAAAAATATTCCGCGAATAAGCAGTTTACCCAAAGCGCGCTGGAAGTCTTCCAAAAATACCCCTGGCCGGGGAATGTGCGGGAGCTGCGCAATGTGGTGGAGCGGATTTTTGCCGTTGTGCCGGAGGATATCATCACGGGCCGGCAAATTGAAAAGGTTCTGGGAACCGACAGCCAGCAGCGTGCGCCCCAAGCCCGCGAAGGGGAGGAGATGGGCGCGGCGATGCCGGAGGGCACGCTCTATGAGGCGACGGAGCGGTTCCAGCGGGAGTATATTCTCCAGATGCTCCGCTCCTGCGGCGGCAGCGTGCAGCGGGCGGCCAGACAGATGGGAATCGGGCGGTCCGGGCTGTACAAAAAGATGGAGAAGCTGGGGCTCAAAGGAAGCTGAGAAAAAGTATGCCGGGATGGGTAAAAAAATCCGGTATCCACAGCCGTGGATACCGGATTTTCTTGAGAGTTTAATACATACCGCCCATGTCAGGCGCGGGAGCCGCCGCCGGTGCGGGGGGCTGGGGCTTGTCGGCCACCAGAGACTCAGTGGTCAGCAGCACAGAGGCGATGGAGGCCGCATTTTCCAAAGCGGAACGGGTGACCTTGGTGGGGTCTACGATGCCGGCGGAGAGCATATCCACATAGGTCTCGTGATAGGCGTCGAAGCCATAGCCCACCTGGCCGGAATTCTTAACCTTCTCCAGAACGATGGAGCCGTCAATGCCGGCATTGGTGGCAATCTGGCGCATGGGCTCGGTCAGCGCGCGGGAGACAATCTGCACACCGGTCTTTTCATCGCCCTCCACGCTGGATACCAGGGCGTCTACCGCGGCGACAGCGTTGACATAGGCGGTGCCGCCGCCGGCCACAATGCCCTCCTCCACCGCGGCGCGGGTGGCGTTGAGCGCGTCCTCAATGCGCAGCTTCTTTTCCTTCATCTCCACCTCGGTGGCGGCGCCCACATGGATAATCGCCACGCCGCCGGCCATTTTGGCCAGACGCTCCTGAAGCTTCTCACGGTCATAATCAGAAGTGGTGGTGTCGATCTGGCTGCGAATCTGGTTTACGCGGGCCTTGATAGCGTCGGCAGAACCGGCGCCGTCTACAATGATGGTGTTCTCCTTGGAGATCTTCACCTGGCGGGCGCGGCCGAGCATATCCATGGTGGCCTCCTTGAGCTCATAGCCCATGTCGGAGGTGATCACAGTGCCGCCGGTGAGGACGGCGATGTCCTCCAGCATCTCCTTGCGGCGGTCGCCAAAGCCGGGGGCCTTGACGCATACCACGTTCAAAGTTCCGCGGAGCTTGTTGACAATCAGGGTGGACAGAGCCTCGCCCTCGACGTCCTCGGCGATGACCAGCAGCTTCTTGCCGGACTGGACCACCTGCTCCAGAATGGGCAGCAACTCCTGGATGTTGGAAATCTTCTTGTCGGTAATCAGGATGATGGCATCGTCCAGAACGGCCTCCATCTTCTCGGTATCAGTGACCATATAGGGGGTGATATAGCCACGGTCAAACTGCATGCCCTCCACAACGTCGGAGTAAGTCTCGGCGGTCTTGGATTCCTCGACGGTGATCACGCCGTCAGCGGAGACCTTTTCCATAGCCTCAGCAATCAGCTTGCCGATGGTCTCGTCACTGGAAGAAACCGCGCCTACACGGGCGATGTCGTCAGTGCCGCTGACCTTCTTGGAGTTGCCCTTAATGGCCTCTACCGCGGCGGCGGTGGCCTTGGCGATGCCCTTTTTCATGACCATGGGGTTGGCACCGGCGGCCAGGTTCTTCAGTCCCTCGCGGATGATGGCCTGGGCCAGCAGGGTGGCGGTGGTGGTACCGTCGCCGGCCACGTCGTTGGTCTTGGTAGCGACCTCCTTCACCAGCTGAGCGCCCATGTTCTCAAAGGGGTCCTCCAGCTCAATCTCCTTGGCGATGGTTACGCCGTCGTTGGTGATGAGGGGGGCGCCGAACTTTTTGTCCAGCACTACGTTGCGGCCCTTGGGGCCCATGGTGATTTTAACGGTGTCGGCCAACTGGTTTACGCCGCGCTCCAAAGCGTGGCGGGCCTCCTCACCGTAACAAATAATTTTAGCCATTTTACATTACCTCCGTTTGGACAGGAGCGGAAAAACCGCCCCTGTTGTAATTCAGATTATGCGGGGAGCTGCGCCGCGGCGATTACTCCACGATTGCCAGAATATCGTTCTGCCGGACAATGGTGTATTCCTCACCGTCCACTTTGACCTCGGTGCCGGAATACTTGCTGGTGATGACTTTGTCGCCCTTCTTCACGGTCATGGTGACTTCCTTGCCGTCCACCAGGCCGCCGGGGCCGACCTCGATGACCTCGGCTACCTCAGGCTTCTCCTTAGCGGAGCCGGTGAGAATGATGCCGCTCTTGGTCTTTTCTTCCGCCTCTACCATTTTCAGGACGACGCGGTCTGCAAGGGGTTTGAGATTCATTTGGGATTCCTCCTTTGATCTATGTTTGATTTTTTCTCGTAAACCTGTCAAGCGTGTTAGCACTCATTTCTTTTGAGTGCTAACACGCTTATTATAATACCCCGCCTTGCTAAATTGCGCAAGTCCTATTTTTTGAATATTTTGTGAATTTTCCAGGTGAGAGATATTTTATATGGATTTATCACAGCTATTCTCCTGAAAATACCGGATATCTCTTAAATTCAGATTTTTTCACCAGATGTCCCCCGCCGCGCGGGATCCCAATGGGTTCCTTCTGGGAAAAAGAAGTCTATTTTTTTAGCAGACAGGCAGATGGAGAGCTCGGCGGCGTCCAGCCGCTCGCCGTCAAGATTGACGATTTCCTCCTTTACGCAGGTGATTTTAATGGACCTGCCCCGGCGGACGATGGCCTTGTCCGGCATGTCCGGTGCGCCGCCTCTGCCGTAGGTCCCGATCAACGCGGCCACCGTCAGCCGGGAGACCGCGCGGATGACAATAAACTCCAACACGCCGTCGTCCGGCATGGCCTGGTGGGAGGGGTTGAAGCCCCCGCCGTAATACCGCCCATTGCAGACGCATAAAAGGGTGAAATTCCGCTCCGGCAGCTCCTGGCCGTCTATTTCCACCCGATAGGGGCGGTGAATACCCTGGATGATGGTGCGCACGGCGGAGAGCTGATAAGCCAGGCTTCCGCCTACCAGGGGCAGACGCTTAAAATCTGCCATACCTAAACCGATGCGGGCGTCAAATCCGACCGAGCAGATATTCAGCGCGATATGCCCGTTGCAGTCGATCAAATCCACCGGCGCCTGAGGTCCCTCCAGCAGGGCGGGCAGATTCTGAAAAGCGGCGGCATCCGGGCCGAACATGCGGATGAAGTCGTTGCCTGAGCCGGTGGGGTAATGGGTGAGCGCGGCGTTGGCAAAGCCCGCCGCCCCGGCGGCGCATTCATTGAGGGTACCGTCCCCGCCGCAGGCGTATATGCGCAGCGGCTTTCCCCGCGCCGCTTGGCGGCGCACATGCTCCGTACCGTGACCGGGGTGCTGGGTCACCAGGATCTCCCACTCCAGATTCCGGCTGTGCATCAGAGCCTCGATGCGCTGGCGCAGCTCGTGGCTGCGGTCAAATTTCCCGGCGCAGGGATTGATGATGAAGAGATGCTTCATAAAAATTCCCCCCGTGCTGAATCAGTCAGAAGGACAGCACGAGCCGCTGTTCCGCCCGTGCCATCCGGGAGATAATCGCCGCCGCTTCCGCGCGGGTGACGGACTGGGTTCCGCAGAAGGTTCCGTGTCCGTCCACACCGGCCAAAATGCCCTTGGTATACAGACTGTAAATCGCACTGGCCTGGGGAGAGGCGCTGTCTACGTCCGGAATCCACTGCTGCACACGGGACAGGCTGTTGATTTGCTTCATGTCCCGGGCCAGGGTGGTGGCGGCGAAGAGGGAGGCCATCTCCTCCCGCGTGATGGGACGGGCGTAGTCGGTGTGGGTAAAGGTCCCTGCGCGGAAAAGGCCGCTGGCCAGACAGTAGTCCACTGCGGGGACATACCAGCTGCCGCTCCGGTTTTCCTGTAGATGGAAGTTATCCCCCCGGTAGCGGCTCTCCATGGTGGCCGCCAGCTTAAGGGCCTCCGCCACAGTGAGGACCTGGGCGGGCGCAAAGCAGCCGCCCCCCACGCCGTCGGTGAGCCCGACATTATAGGCAATGTCCACCCACAGGGCATACCAGTCCCTGGGAGATACGTCGGAAAAGTCAGGCAGGCGGCCCCGTGTCAGGGGAAACTTGGCCGAATCCACTCCCCGCCGGGAGAGCAGGGCGGGCAGATCAAACACCGGGATCATGGTGCGGCTCCCCCCCAGGGTCAGGGTGAGCACAGGGGTTTTCCCCTGCTGGGTTACCTGCACGCTGTCATAAATCAGTTCATAGATGACGTTGGTGGAGCCGCCGGAGGTGGAGGACTGGGGCAGAATGCTGACCACGCCCCAGCGGGTGCCCTTCTGGGCGATGTAGAGTCCGCAGTCAATCGGCATCAGTGTGTCGTATTCCGGACGGATCAGGTAGGTTCCATCCGGGCGGATTACCCCCAGCTTGCCGCCCAGGTTTACGGCGGCAAAGCCCAGAGAAAAAGAGACTGCGCTGTCGTATTGGATCGGAATTGACACGCTGCGGCTGCCGTCGACATAGCCCCATTTTCCATCCAGCTCGCACAGGGCCATTCCCTCGCTGAATCCCCAGACCGTAGTCCCTTCCGGAGGGGCGGCCAGGGCGCCGCCCCCCAGCAGCAGCGCCGCGCCCAGCAGCAGCGCCAGGCTCCGCAGCAGCAGTTTTTTTCCTATTGCTCTATTTCTCATGCCTTATCCTCTCTGTTTCGGTAGAGTCTACACGTTTCCGTACAAAAACAAATCACAGCGGAGCATACCGTTATACAGCTTGCGCTTTTTATCCGCCGTCCGCCCGAAGCTGCGCTCAAACTCCGTGTGGGAGGAGAGCACTCCGATCTGCCAGCCCCCCGGCAGGGAGCGGGCCGCCAGGCCAAAGCGCCGGTAGAGCTCCTGCGCCTCCCGCTTTTCCAGGATGCGCTCTCCATAAGGGGGATTGGTCACCAGCCGTCCTTTCTGGGATGCGCGGTGGAAACGGACGGCGTCCGCCACCTCAAAGCGCACCAGCTCCTCCACGTCGGCTTTGACCGCGTTGGCCCGGGCAATCTCCACCGCCCGCGGGTCGATATCCCCGCCCCAGATGTCGTAAGTTCCGGAAAATTCCCCGGCTATGGCCTCTTCCGCCCCGTCCAGCCAGATGCGGCTGTCCAGCCAGCGCCACTTTTGGGCAGAAAAGCTGCGGGACAGGCCGGGGGCACGGTTTTTGGCGATCAGCGCCGCCTCGATGGCGATCGTGCCTGAACCGCAGAAAGGATCGCAGAAGGGGTCCCTGCCCCGGTATTTGCAGAGCAGTACCATGGCGGCCGCCAGGGTTTCCCGCAGGGGGGCGGCCACTCCCACTGCCCGGTAACCCCGCTTGTGCAGGCCCGGCCCGGTGGTGTCCAGCATCAGGGAGGCCGTATCATGCTGCAGGGCGAACTGAATTTGATAGAGGGGCCCATTCTCCGGCAGCGTTTTGAGACCGTAGGCCTGACCCAGCCGGGCAGCGGCGGCTTTTTTGATGATGGATTGGCAGGCGGGCACGGCATGGAGCGCGGAGTTCAGGCTGTGGCCCTTAACCGGAAAGGCCCCCTCCCTGGGAATAAACTGCTCCCAAGGCAAGGCTCGGACCCCTTCGAACAGGGCGTCGAAATCTGCCGCGGGAAACTGCCCCAGCAGCAGCAGCACCCGTTCGCCGGTACGCAGGTTCAGGTTAAGGCGCGCAATGTCCTCCGGCCGGGCGGAGCAGAGCACACGCCCGTTTTCCGCCCGGACCTCCGGCAGGCCCAGCCGCCGCAGCTCTCCGGCGCACAGGCCCTCCAGGCCGAACAGCGTGGGGATCCATAATCGCAAAGCTGTCATATTTTTTGGCTCCAAGTCATTTGATGGTATTGGTGTATTGGGTATTAGTATAGCGTATTTTTGCCCGCTTGGCAAACCCTGTGGGATACTTTTTCCTGCCGGTACAAAAAGTTTTTTGCCGGGAATTTTTTTGCCGGTTCCCTTTTTCGACGAGATATGCTATAATGTGGTCAGACACCGCCGTACACTTTGCCAATTTTCAAATAAGGTCCTGTGCGGCGGTGTCCATACCGGCTGCTTGTGCGGCAAAGGAGGGTCGTAAATGCCAACGCAAAGCATAATCTGGCTGGCGGCGGTGGTGCTTTTGTTCATCGGGGAAGCGCTGACTGTAGGACTGGTCTCCATTTGGTTCGGCGTGGGCGCCCTGGCGGGACTGGTAGTATCCTTTTTTACCGGCAACGTCTGGATTCAACTCACGGTGTTCCTGGCGGTGTCGGCCCTGTGCCTGCTGGCGGTGCGTCCGGTGGTCAAGGGGTATCTGCTCCCCAAAAGCGTCGCAACCAACGCTGACAGCACCATCGGGGCGGAGGGAGTGGTCACAGAGGCCATCGACAATCTCAACGGCAGAGGACAGATTAAGGTGAAAGGGGCGCTCTGGACTGCCCGCACCGAGGCCGATGGGAGCGTCATTTCCGCAGGAGAGCATGTGCAGGTGCTCCGCATTGAGGGCGTCAAGGCCATTGTGGCGCCCCTTCCCGCCGCAGCGAACGCTGCTCATCAGTAAAGAGGAGGAATCAGAATGCTGCCCATACCGATTCGTATTATCCTGGTTATTTTGGTGGTGCTCATCATTGCCGTGGTGGCCACCAGCATCAAATTTGTCCAGCAGTCCAAGGCCTATGTCATTGAGCGCCTGGGAGCCTTCCACGCCATTTGGAACGTGGGCCCCCACTTTAAAATTCCCTTCCTGGAGAAGATCGCCAAGGTGGTCTCCCTCAAGGAGCAGGTGGTGGATTTCCCGCCCCAGCCGGTAATTACCAAGGACAACGTCACCATGCAGATCGACACGGTGCTCTACTTCCAGATTACCGACCCCAAGCTTTACGCCTACGGTGTGGAGCGGCCCATGAGCGCCATTGAGAACCTGTCCGTCACTACCATGCGCAACATCATCGGCGACATGGACCTGGAGCAGACCCTCACCAGCCGGGATACCATCAACGCCCAGATGCGCTCTTTGCTGGACGAGGCCACCGATCCCTGGGGCATTAAGGTCAACCGCGTTGAGGTGAAGAATATTCAGCCGCCCCCGGATATCCAAAACGCCATGGAAAAACAGATGAAGGCCGAGCGGGAGAAGCGCGAGGCGGTCCTTCGGGCCGAGGGCCAGCGGCAGAGCCAGATCCTGGTGGCCGAGGGCGAGAAGGAGGCCATGATCCTCCAGGCGGACGCCGCCAAGCAGGCCGCCATCCTCAAGGCTGAGGGCGAGGCGGAGGCGATCCTGAAGGTGCAGCAGGCCACCGCCGAAGCGCTCAAGCTTTTGAACGACGCCTGTCCCAATGACCAGGTGGTCAAGATCAAGGCCCTGGAGGCGTTCCAGGCCGCCGCCGACGGCAAGGCCACCAAAATTATCATCCCCAGCGAGATCCAGGGACTGGCCGGACTGTGCGCCTCCGCCAAGGCCGTTTTTGACGGGGTGGAGCCCAATAAGCCCAAGGCCTGAGAGACGCCGGAAAAGCGGCTCTGCCGCTTTTCGGAGAGAATGCGCTCCGCCTGCGGACGTGAACGCGGTAAGGTTTTTCAACGGTCTAAGGGGCCCGCTTTCCACTGAGAGCGGGCCCCTGTTTCTGTCCTTTTTCCTTTCTCTCAGGGAAAGGGTTGCTTTTTACCGGCAAGTATGCTATACTGCTTTTTGTCTATAGTATTTTCAACAGCAGTTAAAGAAACAATAGTAAAAAGGAGCGCTGTTCATGGAACCCTCGCCGTATTTAATCCGGCTCAGCCGCATTGCCCGGTGGCGGCTGCCCCCCAAAGAGGCGGCCGATGTGATCTCAGACTACTCGGAGATAATGGCTATCGACCCCCGGCTTTACGAGGACCAGTGCAAGGACTACGGCACCCCCAAGCAGGCGGTCAAACAGCTGACTACCTTTGCCGATTATGGAAGGTGGATGGCGGTATTCCTAGTGCTGGCCGCCTGCCTGGCGGCGCCCGCCGCATGGCTGCTGCTCCAATTCCCGCATTTCCAGTTTGAACTGCCTCGGGAGGCGCTGTTTTTGCCCCTGCTGCTGGGCGTAATTCTCTCTCTGGTCTGGTTCCGCTATGAGGGGGAGCGAAGCCGGGAGCTGCCCATAGGGCTGGTTCCTCAGCTTCTTTTGCTGCTGGCCCTGGGGGTGTGCGTCATGTTCCTGGCCGGCATCTGCTTTTCCCCCGCCCTGCTGGAGCTGTCCGGGACCGCCTCCCCCGGCAGCGCAGGATTTGCCGTGCATCTGCTGCTGTGCGGCGTCTGTGCCCTTTGTGTCCTGGCGGGGATGGCGGGACTGGTCCGCGCCCGGCTGGGAGACCGCCGGTGGGTAGGCGTATACCTGCTGGGGCTGACCGTTCTGCTGAACACCCTGTTTCTGCTGAGCGTGCTGCACAACATGGCGCTGGATATTGCAGGGGACACTTGGTGGGTCCCCTATGCTCAGCGCATGGGCCTGTTGGCGGCGGCGGGAGTAATTGGAACGGGGGTGGCCCTGTGCTGAAAAAGGACCTGCTGGAGCTATGCCTGCTCCAGCTGCTCGAAGGCGGAGACCGGTACGGCTATGAGCTGCTGCGCCAGCTTCACGCCGCTTTTCCCGATACCCAGGAGAGCACCGTCTATGCCATTTTGAGAGGGCTGTGCAGGCAGGGACATACCGAGCATTACCGGGGGGAGAGCTCCGGCGGGCCTGCCCGGAAATATTACCGGCTGACCTGTGCCGGGCAGGTGCGGCGGGAAGAGCTTTTGACGCAGTGGCGCATGCTGTGCGCTGCGCTGGTCCAAATGGGCGTGAAGTGAAGCAATATCTTAAAATAGCTATTCTTATATTGGAGTGTAACGGCATATGACAAAAACCGAGCTGCTGAATAAAACGGCCCAGTCGGAGGAGGAGCGGGTCCTGCTTTCCCGGGTGCTGGACAAGCTGGAGCTGGCCCGTACCCGCAATGTCCCCAGCCACACCGGGTTCCTCTCGCCCCAAGAGCGTGTGTCGGTGGAGGCCCTGCTCAACGCCAGCGGACACCCCCGGCATTTGTTTTTCGGCGGTTTTGAGGGAGCGGAGCGCTGCATCTGTGCGTTCCTGCCCGATTGGCAGGAGCCGGAGGCGGTCTTAGCGGGGGAGGAGTGCCCTATCCGGGCCCTGCGGGCCGTTTACACCGGGCCGGCGCTTTCCCACCGGGATTTCCTGGGAGCGGTTTTGGGCTTAGGCCTGGACCGGGAAAAGGTGGGGGATCTGCTGGTAGGAGAGGGGCGGTGCGATCTGCTGGTGCTGGCGGATATGCAGGAGTTTTTGCTGCTGCACCTGGACCAGGCCGGCCGGGCCCGCCTGAACGTGTCCCCGATAGCGCTTTCTCAGCTTTCGCCCCCGGCGGTACAGGTCAAAACGATCCGGGACACGGTGTCCTCCCTGCGGCTGGATGCGGTGGCCGGCTCCGGTTTCTCTGTGTCCAGAGGGAAGGCGGCGGACCTGATCTGCTCCGGACGCGTTCAGCTCAACCACCGAGACTGCCTCAAACCGGACCGGGCAGTGGTCCAAGGAGATGTGCTCACCTGCCGGGGACTGGGCAAATGCGTGGTTCGGGAGGTGGGCGGTCCGTCCAAAAAGGGGCGCATTATGTTGGTATTGGAGCGGTATGTATAATGGAACAGGCAAAAATTGACCGGATCAACCAGCTGGCGAAGAAGGCAAAGAGTCCCGGCGGGCTCACGCCGGAGGAGACCGCCGAACGCTCTGCCCTGCGGCAGGAGTATATTGCGGCCTACCGAAAAAATCTGGAGGAGCAGTTGGACCGCACCGTTATTGTGGAGCCGGACGGTACCCGGCGGCACTTGAAAAGGCGGTCGTAACAGGGCCCTGCAAAACATGCCAAAACGGAGGGGGCGCGGTATGCCCCCTCCGTTTTGCTACCGTACCGCCAGCCGCCAGAGAAGTCCCAGCTGGAGCAGCAGGATGGCGGGCAGGCCGTATTTGAAATACCAGTGCTTGGTCTTGTGGCGGAACGCCCACATGCCGAGAAGCGCCCCAGGCGACCCGCCCAGCAGGGCGCAGAGGAACAAAGCGCGCTCCGGCACCCGGCGGGCGCCCCGCCGCTGGGCGCGGCCCTTGTCCAGACCCATAAGGCAGAAGGCCAGCAGACTTATAACCGCTGCGTACCCCGCGGCCCAGAGCCCCCAGGCCGGCAAAAAATCCATCATTGGGTGCCTCCTAACGCCGAGACGAATCCGCCCCGCCGCCGGGTGGTAGACAGCCACAGGGCAAGGTTGATCTCCAACGTGTGTCCGCTGTCCAGTATGACCGCCCGCTCCCCTTCCAGGGCGGCGACGGTGACCCAGTGCCAGCGGTCCAGCTCATGCACCTTCCCATTGTGCAGATTTAAAAAGGCCACCGGACACTCCAGCTCCAGGCTCCTGCCTACAAAACGGCTGACCTGCGCAAAGCTGGGCCGCTTTGTAGAAGCGGCGGGAATTTCCAGCAGGGCGGGGGACAACTCCACGCCCCGGGCCTTGGCATAGGAGGCCATGCCGTCCCGCATGACCTGGGGGCGGTTGAGGCCGTATATCCCTGGGGTGACATACTCCCACACACGGCACATCAGCGTAGTAAAAGAGTCGCGCCTGCCGGTCTCTTCCGGGCCCAGGGGGCGCAGGCGGGGATAGGCCTGGGCCAGATAGGCAAAGACGACAGCCGCGGCGGTGGGGCCGCAGCCGGCCTCCCGCTGCCAAAAGGTGGGAAACCAATCCTGATCCGCTCCCTGCGTGATCTTGCCGCCGGGACCGGCGAGACGGTAAAATTCCGGGTGAAGCAGCCGGTATCCGTCCTGCAATGCCCTTCCTCCTTTTCAAAGCGGCTTAGAGGCTGTCCTCCCCCTCCAGGAAATAGGAGGCCTCCATATCCGCCACGCTGAGAGCGAACGCCAGGGGATAGCGCTGGAGGGCCTGGCCGATCAGGCGGTTATCCTCTCCGCCGGAAAAGCCCATATGCCAGCGGATTGCCATGGCTTCCTCCCGGTTTAGGCGCATAAAGCCGGAAATAATGTACACGGATTTTTCTCCGTGCCCGTAGGGCAGCGGGTCCTCATAAAAAAAGGTGGGTACCGACTGCCACTTGCCGTCGGGACCTTTGACGTTGCGGACACCGGATTTATAGCAGCCGATTTTACATAGATCGTGCAGCAGCGCCGCCACGGCGGCGGATTCCTGGCTGTACTCCAGGCCGTAAAGCTCCCTGACCCGCTCCCGCTCCAGGTAGGCCTGAAGGCAGTGGTAGACGTTGACGCTGTGCTCGCACAGTCCCCCCGCATAGGCTCCGTGGTAGCGGGCGGAGGCCGGAGCGGTGAAAAAGTCGCTCTTATGCTCCAGATAGTCCAGCAGGGCGTCGGCCCCCTCCCGGCGGATGTGTTCCTGATAAATTTGGATAAATTCTTCTTTGGCGCTCATGCCGTCCCTCCCTTTCTCTGTCCCAGGGCAAAAAACGGAGACAGCCGTTTCGGCTGCCTCCGGCTGCAATAACAGGCTTACTTGCGTCCCCGGCGGGAGCTGCGGCGCTCCGCCTGACGCAGTTCAGACAGCTTGCTGTCCGAAGAGGCCATAAACTGTTTTAAACGGTCCTCAAAGGTGGCGGGCTCTGCCTGGACGGGCCTGCCCCGGAAGCCGCCGCCCTGGGGGCGGCCCGCTCCCCTGCCCGCGCCCGCAGGGCGGGGCGGCGGGTCCATTGCCTTTTTGATGGAGAGGTTGATGCGGCCGTTCTCATCAATTCCAATGACCTTGACCTTGACCTCCTGTCCCTCTTTCAGGTGGTCTTTTACGTCGTTTACATAGGTATAGGCAATCTCTGAGATGTGTACCAACCCCGACTTGTTTTCCGGCAAGCTGACAAACGCGCCGAATTTTGTGATCCCTGTGACCTTTCCCTCTACTACCGAACCAACACCGAACTCCATCTGACCGAATGTTCCTCCTTCAAAATTTTGCAGGACGCTGATGTACCAGGCCGCTCAGCGGCGGTCTAATCGGTGAAATAGAAGAGAATCTCGCCGGGCTCTACCAGGCCCAGCTTATCGCGGGCGATGTCGGCCTGACGGCCGGGATCTTCGCTGTTCTCTACGGCGTCGGCCAGCGCGGCGTTGGTCTGCCGCTGGACGGTCACCTGGGCCTGAACCAGCTCCAGGTCGCTCTGGGCCTGCTGAAATTGCCCCCGAAGATCGAGCAGAGTGACGGCCACGGCGATAAGCAGCGCCAGTACCACCAGCTTGGTTATTAACGGCGCCCGTTGGATGTTCATGACCTTGCCCCTCCTCTTTCCTGCGGGCTATGCGCCGCACGTCTTCCATTTCTCCGGATATCTTCTTTATTTTATACCACTTGCGCCGATAATGGAAGAACTTTTTTGCAGTTTCCCTAATTTTTTTCGCCAGGGCGGCAGTAGCCACAAGGGGTAGTGTAGCCAGGCGCCACAACACCCCAACCAGGTCTGCCAGCAGATAGCCCAGCCGCAGGATGCCGCGGCTGAGCAGCCAAAAATAGGCTGCGGCTCCGCCGAGAACCGCCAACACCATGAAAATGCGCACCTCTCCGTTTCCCGCAGCCACAGCGTAGACGAACAGAGCCGCCGTTACCGCCAGCCAGAACAGCAGGTCCAAAATTCCTCCTAAAAGAGGCAGGGGCAGGCGGACCCGCAGGATGCGAAAGGCGTCGTACAGCACGCCTACGGCCGCCCCTAGAATCAGCGCGCCGCCCAGCATGGCCGCCTGGGCGGCAATTGAAACAGCCATGTCAGCGGAAGAGGCGGGAGAGCAGTCCGCCGCCCCGTTCACGGTGGTCGTCCTCGTAGGACAGAGAGTCAATTTCACCCTCCACTCGCAGGTCGCCCCCGTCCAAGCTCAGTTTTTCGATGTGCAGCCCCTCGCCCCGGACCACCAGGGTGCCCCGGCTGGTGTACATAACGATCGTGTTCTCATCAAAGCTCTCCACCTCCTCCACACCGGAGACCGAAAGCTGTTCCCGTTCCTCCAGAATGATATGGTGGGCCGCCTCCCGGCGGGCCCCGGCTTCCTCATACGGCATTGTAGATCCCCACCTTTCTCGTTTACCCATTTATATGGGAAGTGCGGACAGGATAGTACGGGGAGTTGGACGGCCTTTCTGCACAGCGGGGGAGAGGGGGAGGCAGCCGGGGCGTAAAAAATCCCGCGGCAGGTCCCGGTTTACGGGCACGCCGCGGGGGAGATGGTTTTAAAACCTTTGGAGCGCTAGAATAGAGGGGAGGCCGGGACTAGGCCTTGTTTGAAAATTGTTCACACGCCCAAATGGCGGGTCTTTTTCCGCCTGGACGGCGGGGGTTTTCCTTGAAATCCGGCAGGATTTCTGCGTCAAAACCCCTTGCCAGCTGAAAAAATCCCTCGCCCTTGGGCATATTCCCATTTTTCAAACAAGGCCTAGCGCATCACGCTTTTGGCGGCCTCATAGATGGCTTTGCGCAGGAAAACGCCGTCCAGGTCCCCGTGCACCAGGGAGGGCAACAAAATATTGATCTCCTCCTCAGGCAGCTCCCACCATTTGAGCGCCAGCAGCCGTTCAATGGTGGCGCCGTCAAAGCGCTTCTTAATGAATTTGGCGGGGGCGCCGGCTACAATGGTGTAGGGCGGAACATCGTGGGTGACGATACTGCGGGTGCCGATGGCGGCACCGTGGCCGACCGTCACGCCGGGCATGAGAACGGCCTCCCGGCCGATCCATACGTCGCTGCCCACCTCGATGCCTTGGCCCCGGTGGCCCCAGGTAAAGTCCCGGTCAAAATCCAGAGTATCCCAGTGCTCGTGAAGCCAGCCAAAGGGATACCAGGACAAAGAGCTGGGATCGTGGTGACAGATAGAGCACATAAATTTTACTCCGCTGGCGATGGAGCAGTAAGAGCCGATTTTGATGTGGTCTCCCACGCCGGGGAAGTGGTAGAGCACGTTGTTCTTCACAAAGTCACGGGGGTCCTTTTGGTCGTCATGGTAATAGGTATGCACGCCCACCTCAATCTCAGGGTCATGCACTACGTTTTTCAGGTAGACAACTTCGGGGGAGCCGTCTACCAGGTAGAGCCGTTTATCGTTATCAGGCCGCATAATGTCCACCCCTCCGCATATGACAAATTAACGTGAGCTTAGTATAGTACAAATCTGCTGAGGAGAAAAGAGATTTTCTCACCCCAAAAGGGTAATAATTTAAGCGGCGTTTATTCCAGCGGGTCATGAAAGGAGCTGGGAGGATCTCAGGAAGGCCGCAAGATTCAAACAGGGCGAGAGGGGAAACCATACCGGTATGCCTGCGGAACGGAAGTTTTTACACAGTTCCCCTTTACTTTTCTGCCAAAGGATGGTACAATAACGTCAACCCCAGATCTGATTTTAAAAACTATATCGGGAGATTACGGTTATGAGCTTTAAAATCATCGTCGACAGCTGCTGCGATCTGACGCCGGCCCAGCTCCAGACAGGCTGTTTTCTCAGCGTACCGCTGACTATCCATGCGGGGGAGTACGCGGTTTTGGACAACGCCGCCTTTGACCAGGCTGAGCTGCTCTGGAGGATGCGGGAGTGCGAGAGCGCCCCCCACACCGCCTGCCCTTCGCCGGTGGAGTATATGCAGGCCTTTGACTGCGGCGCAGACGACATCTATGTGGTTACCCTCTCCGCGCTGCTGTCTGGCTCCCACAACTCTGCCGCTCAGGCGCGGCTGATGTGGCTGGAGGATCATCCAAACGCCAATGTGCATATTTTCAATTCCTGTTCTGCCTCCGCCGGGGAAGTGGCTCTGGCCCTGAAGATCAGGGATCTGGCGGAGAGCGGAATGCCGTTTTCCGGGGTGGTCAGCGAGGCGTCCCGCTATATCGGCGGAATGGAGACCTTTTTTGTGCTGGAGACCCTGGACAATCTGCGTAAAAACGGGCGGCTGACCCGGCTGCAGAATATCGTGACCAGCACGCTGAAGATCAAGCTGTTGATGGGGGCCACCCGGGAGGGAGAAATCTGTAAAAAGGGGCAGGCGCTGTCGGTAAGACAGGCCCTGTCCAAAATGGTGTCTTTTATGGCGGAGGACGAAAAGCATGTGGGCCGCCGCCTGGCCATTGCCCACTGCAACTGCCTGGACCGGGCCTTTTATCTGAAGGACTTGGCCCTGGAGCGCTGCCGGTTCAGCGAAGTGGTGGTCAGCGATACCTGCGGCGTGTCCACCGTATACGCCAACGACGGCGGCGTAGTGGCGGCCTATTAGGCCTTGTCCGGCGGAAAATCTTTCGCCGTCGGGCATACTGCCAATTGCCAAGCACAGGAGAAAGCCGAGGAATTTTGAAACCGGGAGACGGCTCCTTTCGGGGGGCGGTTTCCCGGTTTTTTGAGGGCCTGAACGGGCATATTTGTGATTATACTTGTCACCTGGGGCGAAATTTGCTATAATAATGCGCACTGAGCAAAGTCAGCGGGCTTTAGAAGCCAGGGCTCTCAAGGGCCGCTGGCTTTGTTTAAGCCTTGGTTGAAAATTGTTCACACGTCCCATGGCGGTTCTATCCGCCTGACTGGCGCAGAGGGGAGGGACAGCACGGCGATGAAATACCGGCAATGGAACTGTTCTGAGAGCAATCCCGGCGCCAGAGCGGCGATGGAGAGGGCGGGCGTGCCCCCTCTGGCGGCGCTGACCCTGTGCGCCCGCGGGCTGGACACGCTGGAAAAGGCGCAGGATTTTCTGGCGGCGGACTGGGGACTGCTGGAGGACCCGTTTTTAATGCTGGATATGGACCGGGCGGTAAAGCGGCTGCAAAGCGCGCTGGAGACGGGAGAGACGGTGGCGGTTTACGGTGATTACGACGTGGACGGCATCACTGCCACCTGTCTGCTGACCGATTTTCTGCGCGGGGAAGGGGGACGGGTGGTCCCCTATATCCCGGACCGGATGGAGGAGGGATACGGCCTCAACCGGGAGGCGGTGCGGCTGCTGAAGGACCAGGGCGTGTCCTTGATTGTGACGGTGGACTGCGGCATTACCGCTGTGGAGGAGGCCCGTTGGGCCGGAGAGCTGGGAGTGGACGTGGTAATCACTGACCACCACGAGTGCAAGGCGGCGCTGCCCCAGGCCGCGGCGGTGGTGGACCCCCACCGGAGCGGGTGCCCCTATCCCTTTAAGGCCCTGGCGGGGGTGGGGGTGGCGCTGAAGCTGGCGCTGGCCATGGGGGGAGCTCCCCGGAGCGGGGAGCTGCTGGAGCGGTACGCGGACCTGGCGGCCATCGGCACGGTGGCCGATGTGATGAGCATCACCGGGGAGAACCGGTTCCTGGTGCGCTTGGGGCTGGAGACGCTGCGGCGGACGCAGCGGCCCGGTCTGCGGGCACTTCTGCATGAGATCGGGATGGATGAAAAACCCATGAGCTCGGTTTCCATCGGCTTTACGCTGGCGCCCAGGATCAATGCCTCCGGCCGGATGGGCTGCGCGGCGCTGGCGGCGGAGCTTTTGCTGACGGCTGATCCGGCGCGGGGAGAGGAGCTGGCCCGTCGGCTGTGCGAGCTCAACCGGGAGCGGCAGGTCATTGAGGCGGGCATCTATGAGCAGTGCCAGGCGCTGGTGCAGGCCATTCCCGCCGGGGAGCGCTCCGCCCTGGTGTTAGCGGGAGAGGGCTGGCACCAGGGGGTGGTGGGCATTGTGGCCTCCCGCCTGGCGGAAAAATACTCCTGCCCCACCTTCATGATCTGCCTTCAGGGGGGCAGGGGCAAGGGCTCCTGCCGGTCCTTCGGCGGCTTTAACCTGTTTGCGGCGCTGGAGAGCTGCGCCGGACTGCTGGAGGGCTTTGGCGGACACGAGCTGGCCGCGGGCTTTACGATTTTGGAGGAAAATATCCCCGCCTTTGCCCAGCGGATGAACGAGTGTGTCCGGCAGCGCACCGGGGGGGCGGAGATGATTTCCACCCTGGAGCTGGACGGCGAGATTGACGACGCGGCGCTGCTCTCCTTAGAGAACGTGGAGGGGTTGGAGCTGCTGGAGCCCTATGGCGCAGGGAACCCCAAGCCGGTGTTCTGCCTGAGCGGATGCGCCGTATCCGCGGTGAGCGAGGTAGGCGGCGGCAGGCACTTGAAGCTCAAGCTTTCCGCCGGGGGGCGCAGCCTGGACGCTATCTTTTTTTCCGCTACCCTGGCGGAAACGGAGGTGGCGCAGGGGGCCAGAATCGACGTGGCCTTTACGCCCCAGGTCAATGAATACCGGGGGTGGCGCAGCGTGCAGTTACAGATATGCGACCTGCGCCCCGCCCTGACCCGCGCCCAGGCGGAGGAGGCTTTGTATGAAAAATTCCGGCGGGGAGAGGCGCTGACCCGTCGGGAGGCCGCCGCCCTGCTGCCCAGCCGGGAAGAGTTTGTGACGCTGTGGCGGTATCTCAAGGGCCACGCTATGCCCGGCCCCTTGGAGGAGACCGTGCCCCGGCTGGCCCGGAGCATCTCCCGCGCCTGCGGGCGGCGGGAGACGGTGATGCGCACGATGGTATGCCTGGAGGTCTTTGACGAGCGGGGGCTGATCTGCCTGCGCCGCACCACCGACCATCTCCAGATCGACTTAAACCCTGTGGAGGGGAAGGTGGACTTAGAGGCGTCCGATATTATGCGCAGGCTGCGCAGGCTTTGCGAATAGAGCGGAGGGGCCGTGTGCCCGACCGAATTGAGGTGATCCGATGGACCCTATTTTAGAGCGCTATCAGGAGCTGGAGGACAAAGTAAAAAGCTATCATCCGGCGCTGGATACCCAGCGCCTGTTCAGCGCGTTCACTTACGCGGATAACGCCCATTCTGGGCAGCTGCGCAAGGACGGCAGCCCCTATATCACCCACCCTCTGGCGGTGGCGGAGATCGTGGCGGAGCTGGAGCTGGATACGGATTCCATCATTGCCGCGCTTCTTCACGACTGCATTGAGGACACCGGGTCCACCCATGAGGAGATCGCCAAGCTCTTTGGCCCCACGGTGGCCGACCTGGTGGAGGGAGTGACCAAGCTGACCAGGGTGCAGTATACCTCCAAAGAGGAGGAGCAGATGGAGAACCTGCGCAAGATGCTTATGGCCATGGCCAAGGATATCCGGGTCATTCTCATTAAGATCTGCGACAGGCTGCACAACATGCGCACCATGGCCTACCAGTCGCCCCGCAAGCAAAAGGAAAAGGCCCTGGAGACGATGGAGATTTACGCTCCCATCGCCCACCGGCTGGGGATGCAGAAAATCAAGTGGGAGCTGGAGGACACCTCCCTGAAATATCTGGACCCTGTGGGCTATCAGGAGATTGCCGACGAGCTCTCCGCCCGCTCCTCCGCCCATGAGGAGTTCTTAGGCAATATCCAGCGGCGGATTCAGACCCGGCTGTCAGAGGAAAATATCCGCTTCAGCATCTATGGAAGGGTCAAGCATATCTACTCCATCTACCGGAAGATGTATGCCCAGAACAAGACCATGGACGAGATTTTCGACCTGTACGCGTTCCGGGTGATTGTGGACGACGTGCCCGAGTGCTATAATGTGCTGGGGTGCATCCATGACCTATTTAATCCGGTGCTGGGACGATTTAAAGACTATATCGGCACCCCCAAGCCCAACGGTTATCAAAGCCTGCACACCACGGTCATCGGGCGGGAGGGGCTGCCCTTTGAGGTGCAGATCCGCACCCGCGAAATGCACAACACCGCCGAATACGGCATTGCCGCCCACTGGAAGTACAAGCAGGGCATGGCGAACACCAAGCTGGGCACCGAGGAGGCCTTTGAGTGGGTGCGCAAGCTGCTGGAGAGCCAGCAGGATGTGGATGCGGAGGAATTTGTGCGCACCATGCGGGTGGATCTGTTTGCCGACGAGGTGTTTGTGTTTACCCCCAGGGGGGACGTGATCAATCTCCCCACCGGAGCGACACCCATTGATTTTGCCTACAACATCCACTCCGCCGTGGGCAACCGCATGACCGGCGCCAAGGTCAACGGGCGCATGGTTCCCTTTGACACCGCCCTGAAAAACGGCGACATTGTGGAGGTCATTACCTCGAATTCCGCCCACGGCCCCAGCCGGGACTGGATGAAAATCTGCAAGTCCAACGAGGCCCGCAATAAAATCCGCCAGTGGTTTAAACGGGAACGCCGGGAGGAGAATATTGCCACTGGGCGTTCCTCCTTTGAATCGGAGCTAAAGCATGTGGGGCTGAGCCTGGCGGCGATTACCGCCGAGGAGGTGCTGCCCTCCGTTTTGAAAAAGGTGCGTTTCGGCACGCTGGACGACCTGTACGCCGCCATCGGCTACGGCGGCATGTCCGCCCAGAAGGCGGTGGTGCGCATTAAGGATGAGATGACCCGCCTGAGCCGCCTTCACGCTGAGCAGCAGGCCGCCGAGAAGGCCGCCGCCCAGGTAGAGGTGGTCCGCCCGGCGGTTAATCTGGCTCCGGCGGCGCCTCCCAGCGGAAAAAATACCTCTGGGATCATTGTGGAAGGCATCGGCAACTGTTTGGTCAAGTTTGCCAAATGCTGCACGCCGGTGCCCGGCGATCCGGTGGTGGGGTTTATCACCCGGGGATTCGGCGTTTCGGTTCACCGGGCGGACTGCCCCAACGCTTCGCCGGAACGCCGCAAGCCGGAGGAGACCGGACGGTGGATCAAAGTCGCCTGGGCGGAAGGAGACTTGTCCAATTATCAGACCTCCCTGGAGATATCCGCCAAAGACCGGGACGGCCTGACGCTGGATGTGGCGATGGCCCTGTCTGCCGCCAAGGTAAAGACGAAGAGCCTGTCTGCCAGAGGAATGCCGGACGGCTATGCCAACATCTCGATTGTACTGGAGGTCAAGAACCAGGCAGAGCTGACCGGAGTGATCAACAAGCTCAGCCAGATTCCGGGAGTCTACCAGGTAAAGCGGGCGGCGGGATGAGGCCCAGTGAGAAAAAGAAGGAATTCCTGCTAAGGAGAATGGAAGATGCCTACAATAGACGAGAAACAGGACTTGGAGCAATTGGTTTCCGAGTGCTTTGCCGGCGGGGAGATCCGCCGCCGGGAGCTGCGCCTGACCGCTGAGCAGGCGGGGCGGGTGTCCCGGGCTTACCCAGCCAGCGTGCGCCCCATGGGGGAGAGCTGGTATGAGATTACCTTCCAGGGAGAATACTGCCATGAGATCTGATTTTATTCCCGTGCTGTTAGGCGCGGATATCAACGCATACAGCATGGCCCGGGCCTTTTATGAGGCGTACGGCGTGAAAAGCGTGGTGTACGGCATTTACCCCGCCAGCGTGTGCGCGGGGAGCCGGTTTATCGACTACCGGGTGCGCCCCGGAAACGACAGCGTAGAGCAGGTTCTGGCCAACGCCGTGGAGGTGGCCGGACAGTGGCCGGACCGGCAGATTCTGCTGCTGGGCTGCGGCGATAATTACCTGAACGCCATTTCAGCGAATCTGCTGCGCTATCCCGGCAATGTGATTGCCCCCTATGTGGCTCTGCCCATGCTGGAACAGCTCATACACAAGGAGAAATTCTATGAGCTGTGCGAGCGCTACGGTATTGATTATCCGGCCACGGTGGTCTACCGCAAAGGGATGGGCCATGATTTTAAGCTGCCCTTTGACGGACCTTTTGTGGTGAAGCCCGCCGAGTCGGATACCTATTGGAAGCACCCCTTCCCCACGCAGAAAAAGGCCTATGTGCTCCAAACCCGCGCCGAGGTGGATCAGGTGATCGACCAGATTTATGAGGCGGGATATGAGGACGCTTTGATCTTGCAGGATTTCATCCCCGGCGACGACAGCTACATGCGGGTGGTGACCAATTACTCTGGCGCGGACGGAAAGGTGCGCCTGATGTGCGTAGGGCATGTGCTGCTGGAGGAGCACACCGGACACGCCATCGGCAACCACGCCGTTATCATCACGGAGCATGAGCCAGAGCTTTGCGAAAAGCTGAGGGCCTTTTTAGAGGACATCCGTTTTGTGGGCTTTTCCAATTTCGACATTAAATACGACCAGAGGGACGGAAGATTCAAAGCCTTTGAGATTAACTGCCGCCAAGGCCGCAGCAACTACTATGTGACCGGGGCGGGCTATAACCTGGCCCAGTATCTGGTGGAAGACCGGATTGAGCGCAGGGAACAACCCCTGACCGTGACAAAAAACCGCCACCTGTGGCAGGTAGTGCCCAGGCAGGTGGCCTACGACTATGTCAATCCCCGGTATCACGAGGAAATGCGCGCGCTAGAGAAGGCCGGAGCGGCGGTAAATCCTCTGGTGTGCGAGGCGGACAGAGGCCTGATGCACCGGCTGCGCATCTGGCGGGGGCAGCGGCGGTATGTCAAATGGTATGCCTCCTGCATGGAGAAGGTGAAATGAGTCAGGCACGGCTGGGTATTTTAGGCGGTATGGGGCCGCAGGCCACCCAGGATTTTTACCAGCGCATTTTAGACCGCACCGACGCGGCGAGGGACCAGGAGCACCTGCCTACGCTGATTTTCAGCGACACCGGGATGCCGGACCGCACGGAGGCGATTCTGGGCGGCGACGCAGAGGGGTGCTACCGGCGGCTGCTATCCGGCGCGAAGCTGTTGGAACGGGAGGAATGCACCCTGCTGGCGATTCCCTGCAATACCTCCCACTTTTTTGCCGACCGGCTTCAGGGAGAGCTGGGTATCCCTCTGATGCATATGCCCCGGGAGACGGTGGCACGGCTGGCGAAGGAGGGCCGGAAGAGGGTGGGGGTTCTGGGAACGGACGGCACCATCCGGACGGGGGTATACCAAAAGGAGTGCGCCGCTCGGGAAATGGAGGGGGTATCTCCGCCTGGGGACATTCAGGCCCTGGTGATGAGCATTATTTACGATGAGATCAAACGGGGGGAGACCGGGAGCCGGGAGAAATTTGCCGCAATTGACCGCTGGCTGAAGGGCAGCGGGTGCGACGGCGCTATTTTGGCGTGTACCGAGCTGTCGGTTTACCGGACCTACCACGGTCTGCCGGACTACTATCTGGACGCTATGGATGTGCTGGCGGAACGGTGCATCAGCGCCTGCGGCTACCGGCTGCGCGCAGTGTAGCGCAGCAATTTGAGGGGAAAGGCGGCGTTGCCGGTGCTCTACAATGTGCGCTCGCTGGGACTGAGCGGGGTTTCGGGCTATGAGGTCACCGCGGAATGCGATCTATCCAACGGCCTGCCCGCTTTCGATATTGTGGGCCTGCCCGACGCGGCGGTGCGGGAAGCCCGGGACCGGGTGCGCTCGGCCATTAAAAACTGCGGATTTGCTTTCCCGGTTTCCCGGATTATCGTCAATCTGGCGCCGGCAAACCGGCGAAAGGCGGGAACTGTGTATGACCTGCCTATTTTGGTGGGTATTTTGGCTGCCGGCGGACAGCTTCGGCCCTTGGGGCCTGACGCCGCTTTTGTGGGTGAGCTCTCCCTGTCGGGAGCCCTGCGGCCCGTCACCGGGATGCTGCCCATGGCGCTGGCGGCGGCGGAGGCGGGGATTAAGCGGCTCTATGTGCCGGCGGCCTCCGCGCCGGAGGCGACATTGGCGGAAGGGCTGGCCGTCTACCCGGTGGAAAATGTGGAGCAGCTGGTGAAGCATCTGCGGGGAGAGGCGCCGCTGACGCCCGCCGCCCTTTGGCAGCCCGCCGCGGAGGATTTGGCGTGCCCGGATTTTTCCGATGTAAAGGGGCAGGACAATGTAAAGCGCGCCCTGGAGATTGCCGCAGCGGGGGGACACAACATCCTTATGGTGGGGCCGCCTGGCTCCGGAAAATCTATGCTGGCTAAGCGTCTGCCCGGCATTCTGCCGGATATGACCCGGCGGGAGGCCCTGGAGGCGACCAAAATCCACTCTGTGCTGGGGTTTACCACCCCGGCAAGGCCGATGCTGCTCCAGCGGCCCTTCCGGAGTCCGCACCACACCATCTCCGCTGTGGGGCTCTCCGGTGGCGGTTCGCCCCCCAAGCCTGGGGAGATATCCCTGGCCCACAACGGCGTACTCTTTCTGGACGAGCTTCCGGAGTTCGGAAAGGAGACGCTGGAGGTATTGCGCCAGCCCATGGAGGACGGACAGGTGCAGATTTCCCGCGTGACGGGAACAGAGGTATATCCCGCTCAGTTCATGCTGGTATGCGCCATGAACCCTTGCAAGTGCGGCTGGCACGGGTATGCAGGCCGGTGCCGCTGTTCGGCCGGAGAAGTGGAGCGCTATCTGGGGCGGCTGTCCGGGCCGCTGCTGGACCGGATTGACTTATATGTGCAGGTTCCGCCGCTGAATTTTGAGGAGCTGTCGGGAAAAGCCCCGGCGGCGGAATCCTCCGCCCAAATGAAAGAGAGAGTAAATGCCGCGCGGGCCATCCAGACGGCCCGCTTTGGCCCCGGCGGTCCCAGCTGCAATGCCCGCATGGGGCCCGGGGAACTGGCAAGGTGCTGCGGCCTGGACAGCGGCGGGACCGCCTTGATGAAGCAGGTGTATAGCAGGATGGGGCTTACTGCCCGCAGCTATGACCGCATTCTCCGGGTGGCCCGCACGATTGCGGATCTGGACGGAGCGGGGGCGATAAGCGCAGAGCATTTGGCAGAGGCCATACAGTACCGGGAGAGTGTGCACCTGAGACCGTAAAGAACCTGTACACCGCCCACCCACTCTGGCATAAGATATGGGTGGAGGTGGAATTTTACATGAATTTGAAGCACAACCGTATTACCCTGGGGGAGCTGCTGGATACGCCGGCCTCTCACGGGGTGCTCCAGCGCCGGTTTCCTACTTTGTTGAAGCACCCTATGCTGAAAATGGCGCGGGGAGCGACGCTGGAGCAGGCGGTTTCTTTTGCCCAAGGCCGGCTCTCCCCTAAGGAAATTCAGGATACCCTGGAAGAGCTGCGGAAGCTTTAAGGCAATTGGCAAAGCACACATAAAAAACGGCTGGCTTGATAGCCAGCCGTTTTTTATGTTAGGCATAGGTGTCGATAAATTCCCCCATACCTGGTGTGGAAGGAAGCATGTTTAACAGCTCCTGGCCTGCCAGCTCTTGGGTGTCCATCATCTTCTTGGTGACAGCCAGGGAATAGTTGGTGGCAAACTGCGCCGCCTTCATATCGGTTGCCATGCTGGCAATGGATTCCATCATATGAGCGACCTCCTTTCCTGAAGGTTATTCAGAAAGGGGGGAAGACTCGGAAGAGCCTCCCTCCGGCTTCTGCTCCAGTACGCCGCCTAACAAATCCAGCAGCTCGGACGGCGCGGTTTCCTCCTGGGCGGATTCCCGGTTGGCAGTGGCGGCCACAACGAGCTCACTGCGCAGGATGGGCACATCCTCCGGTGCGGTAATAGCCAAACGCACCCGCACGCCGTCCACGGACACGACAGACACAGTGATATTTTCCCCGATGACCAGGGATTCCCCGGCCCGGCGCTGCAAAATCAGCATGGCGCGGCCTCCTTGCGTCCAAACTGGGCTAGGGGGTGGCGCATATGATATTGGTCGCTGTCTAAGATAACCTGCTGAGCGATGCGGGTTGCCGGGTGGACGGCGACAGGACATTTTAAATTTACAGTGCTGTCCGCCACCGGCTTTTTTACCACGCAGAGCACGTAAAAGCCCAGATCCTGACTGTCCTGCACGCCCAACTGCGAGAGCTCCTTAGGCTGAAGCACAGGGGCATAGCCGGGGTCCAGAGAAAATGGATTCATGGCGACAAAAGCCAGAGCAGGCGTAGCCACACTTTGCAGGCATAAGAGGGTAGCGGCGCTGCCCTCGAAGGGCAGCAGGAGAAATTGATGCTCTTCCTCAAAGCCGAACAGGCCCACAGGGAAGGTGATGATTTCATCTTCCTCGTACTCGATCTCGCCGAAATATTTGGTCTGTAGCTTCAAAACAATGCCTCCTGTCAGGCCTGAACATCTACCGGTTCATAATTAGGGTCAGCAGAGGGGGGCACATAGAGGGGGCCGCCCACGTATTTGATGATGACATCAGGCTGCTGGGTGACGGAGAGCTCAATGTCGCCGGGCGTGAATTCGAATTGGGGCCGGTTAACCCGCCAGTCGAAATTCAGCTTATCCATTTCATACCGAATCTGCATCTCGCCGGGGTCCCAGGTAATTTCTGGCCCGGTAGAAGGAAGAAATTCAAGACCCACGTCATTTACCTCCGGAGTAGCAGCCTCTGTGGCGAATTGTCCGATCAAGTCCTGACCAATTTTGGCGCTCAGCAGAAGCTGGCCCTGCTGGGCGTAAGTGGCTGTGGCGGCGTAGGAGGCCTGCTGTCCTTTTTGAGCGTACTGCTCTACGGAGCGCACAGCGGTGGGAACCACCGAATTACGGGCTTCAAAGGTATCAATATTCAGGCGGATGGGACGGCTTTTGATGCTTAACCCGCCATCTCCCCTAGAGATTTCCAAATCAGCCGTGCCGCGGGAATACTCCAGCTTTGCGTGGGTCGTTTTCATCTCGATTTCAATAGGGACAGTTTTGATTTCAATCAGAGGATACATATGTCATTCTGCGCTCCTTTCCCAAACTCCCAGACAGTGCCTTACTTAACTCATATAATCCATCAGGCTTTCAGATAAAATACTGTTGCCGACCTTTAACGCGGCGTTATAACAGTACTGCGCCCAGATGAAGGATGTGATAGCTTCAGCGTCGTCCATATCCTCTAGGTCGTGGATCTGTTCCTTCAGAGTATCGGCATTGTCTGTTAGCATGTCATTGTTGTTTTTAAGAGCCTTCGCCTGAGCATCCATGTCGCTGTGCATGACCTTAAACTCAGAGGCCATCTTTTCAAATTTGCCTACCAGCTGGTCAAATTCCTCGTAGACGCTGTCGCCCTTGACCCACTGTGCATCATCGTAATTGACCGCCATGTCGCCCATCTTGCGAATGAGGGAAAAAATATTTTTGGGATGCCCTTGCTCGTCCACGCCGTAGCCCAGGAAAGAAATGCCCTGAAGGGTTTCGTCGAAAGCGCTGGACTGAATCAGCTCATCGTCCAGGTTCTCCTGAAGGCCAAGGCCGATGTCCACAAAGTTTTTCTCACCCAGCATAAAATCCAGCTTGGCAAGATCGGTCTGGGCGGTCTTATAGTCGTCCTGAGAGATGACCTGCGCATTGTCCATGACGATATAATATTCGCCAGTGGTATCCAAAACGCCATCCTTCGTTACCGGCACCAGATTGCCGGCCTGGTCGGTGAATACGTTGGGAACGCTGCTGTCATACTCCTCCTGGGTGACCATGGCTTTGTTAATTGCAGAGTAGAGCGGATTGCCGCTGAGGTCCACAGCGGGATTTCCGTTCTCATCCAGCCGGGGAACGGGATTACCGTTTGTGTCCCGCAGGACGATATAGTCAGAGCCCTCCGCAGTAAAATCCGCCTCGGTAACTGGAGTGGTCTGGCTCTCCACGACGAGGAAACGGAAGGCGTCGCCGGGGTTTTCCACGCCGTGGGCGTCTACCCAAAGGGGGTTGCCGGAGGCGTCCTTGAGCAGCGTGCTCTTGGCTTCGTAGTCCTCCTTGCTCATGATGGTGGTGGTCCGGCTTTTGAGGTAATAGGTGCCGTTGGGGTCATAGTTCCCGTCCTTGTCCACGGTAACGGGGGCGCCATTGCTGTCGCTGACCAGCTTGGGAACCTCGGTATCCACGTTGACACCCCGGTAGTAGAGGTGCCCGTCCTCCCGCACCTCGAAGGGTACGTTCAGCCCGTCAGCCCCAGCAAAGACAAACGTGTCGCCATATTTGGTGTTCATACTCTGGACAATGTCATTGCCCAGCTCGGTGAGAACTTTGCCCAAAGCGGTACGGGCGTCTCCTTTGGGATCGTCCAAAACCCGCAGCATAGCGTCGTGAGCAGAGCCGCCCTCGTTGTCCACCCGGTCCACCACGCTGTTCAGAGCGGCCCAGGCGCTCTCGTATTTGTAAGTGACCTCTTGACTGACGCTTAACTGGCTGGCGGTGCGCTGGAGCGCGCGGCGTATCTGATAGGCCTGGGAGGCGGTGGCGGGATCGTCTGCGTAGGATTGGAAATTGCGGGGTTTGAGCACGTCCCTGCGGGCGCTGTTCAAGGAGATGAAGGATTTCATCAAATTGCTCTTGTAGCCCTTGAGCACGCCAACGGTAGTTGCACGAATCATATTCAGTCAGCCTCCTTATCTGCCGACAACGCCGGTATTATTAATCAGACGGTCCAGAGCCTCGTCAATGGTGGTCATCAGGCGGTAGGCGGCATTGAGAGATTTGGAATACTGCATCAGACTCATAGCCTCGTCGTTGAGGTCCACGCCGGAGACGCCGTCCCGGCTGGAGTCCAACTCGGTGGCCGCTTCGGCAAAGTTGTTGAGCATATTGGTGGCGTAGCGCTGGTCGCCGCCCAAAACGGTAAACATATTATTGAGCATCTCGGTAAAGGAGCCGTTAAACAGGTGCTCGCTCTGGGCAATATCCGGATCGGCGGGGTTCAGACTCCAGTCCTTGGGGTTATAGACCAGATCCTTATCCATCAAAGAGAGCATATGGGTGATGTTGTCGGACTGGGTGGAGTTTTCCAACGTGCTGTCGAAGGGCTTTATGAAAGTGGGCACCACATGGATCGCGCCGGTGGACCACTTGTCAGAGATAGAGATGTTGCTGGCGTTGATGCCCTCGTCGGTATCCAGATCGTTGCGGATGCTGAACAAGTTGCCGCCGACGGGCTTGATCTCCCCCGCAGCGACCAGGGTATCTATGACGTCCTTCTGAGTAATGTTACCTAGGATGTTGTACTTCAGCTGGAAAGCCTCCAGCTGGTCATCAGTCATTTTGCTGTTGGGCTTAAAGGTAAAAACATCGTCTCCCGTGGCGCCGGCGTTGGTCAGGGAGATCCAGCCGTTCGCATCCTTGCGGTAGGTAATTTCGTCCAGAGTGGTGTAGACGGGCTTTTCGTCAGTGCCGGTATTTTTCAGATAGTTTCCGTTTTCGTCCACCAGATAGCCGTTGTTTGCCTCGTTAATGGTCTTGGCAAACTGCCTTGCCAGCAGGTCCAGGGACTTTTGATAATAGGGGATGCCCCGTTTGGTGGCAGCCTTTTCGTCAACGGCAATATCCGCCGTGCTGGCGAATTCTCCCTCCTCGGTGAGCAGCTCGCGGCTGGCCTGAAGCCGCCCATACAGGTCGTTGTCGTCAAACTGTTCGATGACGGTGCTGTAAGTGGTGGTGGTGAAGACGCCGGTATAGCCGATGACAGTGCCGGCGTTATCCTTGACTTCGCGAAGCGCATCTTTTATGCCGGTGATCAGGGTGCGGGTGCCGTCCCCATTGTCGATGGAGAGCTCGCCGTCGGCGTCCAGAGCGGCCTTTTGCTCCGGAGTAAGGGTCAAAGGCTGCTCCTTAAACTCCTTCCATTCCCGGCCCTTGCTGTCCAGCAGCTTGGAGATGCCCAGATTATAGTTCTCGTCGAATTCCTGCTTGGCATCCAGAATATCGTTGGTGCCGTCGCCGTTTTCATCCAGATACTTGAAATCCTTCAAATCCGCTTTATTGGGATCGGTGCTGCCGTAGTCAGGGTTGAGCTTGGGGGTGACAAACTGAGCGGCGTACTGGCCGTTTACCAGCACGGCTTCGTCCGTATCGGAGAGCTGGGGGTTGGCGTCGCCC
Organism: uncultured Flavonifractor sp.; assembly: GCA_947346365.1. Taxonomy (GTDB): domain Bacteria; phylum Bacillota; class Clostridia; order Oscillospirales; family Oscillospiraceae; genus CANAAV01. Next base: position 64,873 of record CANAAV010000005.1, on the reverse strand, counting down.
AGGCTGATGGTCAGCTTTTCCACCTGGCGCCCTGCGCCGACGTCCTCCATGGTATAGACCACGTTGATCTTGACGTATTCAGACAGCTCGTCGATCAGCAGATTCCGTTCGTCCCGCATCTCCAGGGCGTTGTCCCCATGGATTTCACTTTTGCGGATGGCGGTATTCAGCTCCCGGATATTGTTCAAAATGGTATTGACCTTGTCCACGTCCTTGCGCAGGCCCAGCTCCTTGTTCTCCTTGAGCGTTTGGAGCTTGTCAGCATATTTGTTGAAGCTGGCCGCCAGCTCCTTGGCCGCTGCCCGCAGCTGGATCTCCCGGTCAGCCTGGCCGGCGCCGTTTCCGAGAGTAGTCAGGCACTTAATAAAGCTGTCAAAATTGGCGGAAATAATGCCGTAGCCGTCAGTGCCGTCGCCGACCTCATCCAGAATGGCGGCCAGGTCGTTGAGGGTGCTCAGAGTGGTGTCCATATACCCCGCGCTGGACATCTCCGTACGGTAGCGGATATCCAGGTAGGGGTCCCGGATCTGGGACACGCCGGTGCACAAAACACCCTGGCCCACCTGCACGTCGTATTTATTGGCGTAGCGGTCGGCACCGCCGGTCTTCAGGCTGGACTGCTCCAGACGCTGGCGGGTGTAGCCGATCGTATTGATATTGGCGATGTTGTTGCCCGTTACGCTCAGGCCCTTCTGGGAGGCCCAGATACCCAGCCTGGCGGTGGTAAAGGTTCCAAATGTGCCTACAGAACTCATATGCAAATACTCCTTAACATGTGCTCAGCGCGCCGGACTGCTCAGGCGCGGAAATCAGTTCTCATATTGGGGGGCGGGGCCGCGCCAGCGGGGCTGTAGCCGGTCTTAGGCGCAGGCGCGCCGCCCATGCCGGATACAATCTTATCCAGTTCATGGAGATTGCACTCCAGCGTGGTCCGGGCCACCTCGGCGGCGCAGCGGTAAACGTCGTAGCTGCGCCGCAGGCTTTCGGCGGCCTGCTTGGCCCGGTTCTTCAGGCTGGGGGGATACCGCTCGCTGAGCCCCGACAGGGGGACGTCCTCCAGTCCAAGCTCCCTGAGCAGCTTGGCGCGTTTCTGCTCCTGCCCCCGCAGGGCCAGAGACATGGCCTGCTCCTGATTGAGCACCTGGTCCAGGGCCAGCAGATCATCCTTGCGGATGGCGGTGTTCTTTTGCTTTGCCAGGCCGGCAAGCTGGTCCAGGCTGTTGCTGAGTTCCCCCAGCAGGGCCAGATAGGCCAGGTAGAGCTGTTCCATGCTCAGCCCTCCCCCAGCAGCATCATCCGCGCCGCAATCGCCATGGGATCAGGAACGTAAGTTCCCTCAGAGACCTGCTGGCGCAGGGCGTGAATGTCGCCGGTGGTGGTGGCGGTGCGCACCTCTTGGGTCAGCCGGCCGGCCAGCTCCATGCGAAAACGGCTTTCCTTTGTGGGCAGGCCGGAGAGAGTGACGCTGTCATATTTGGTTAACGCTTTGGCGGCGGCACGGCGGCCGCGCTCCGTGCCGGTACGGTAGGCGTTTGCCGGGGCGACCGGAGAGATCGCGGAATATCCAGAAGAAGTCAGCACTTATATCTCACACCCTTTTCCTATTACATCCCTCGGGCTAATCTTCTACTTCATTTATTAATATCGGCAAATCTGCCGGGAAAATAAGAAAACTGTTAAATTTCTTTCTGAGGAAGCGAAAATGGCAAAATTTGATGGGATTTTTGAAAGCACCAGGGGCCCGGCTGTCAAACCGGGCCCCTGCCATAACGCTGCCGCTATGAAAATACCGCCTGCACCAAAACCATGTAGAGGATGGTCCCGCCGAAAATAGACAGGAGATTGTTGTGCCTCCAGAGATGAAGAAACACCACCGCGGCGGAAGCGGCGGCCTGGGGGACCCAGAGAGCCGGGGATGAGAAGGAGGTCGTCCGCAGGCAGTAGACTACCAGCATGGCGATGACGGCGGGGGGAAGCACCCGGCCCAGGTAGAGCACCAGCTTGGGGGGACGCTCCCCCCGGTCGAAGAGCAGGAAAGGGAGAGCCCGGGTGAGAAAGGTTACAGCAGCCATGACCGCAATGGAGGCGGCGGCGGAGGCAGGAGTCAGCATGGCAGGTCCTCCTCTCCCGGTTGAGATGGGTCCAGCCGCTCCCGCAGGAGCAGCAGGGCAAGCACAATGACGCCCAGGGAGACCAGGAGCATCTGCTGCTGTCCCCACAAAGCGCCCAGTCCGATCAAAAATACGGCAGTGGCGCCCGTACCCAGCAGGGCGGGCAGGTGCTTGGAGCAGGACTGCCACTGGTCGATGGCGATGACGATGAACAGCGCGGTCATGGCAAAATCAATGCCGGTGGTATCAAGGGGGATCAGCGCCCCGGCTACCGCGCCGATGACTGAGCCCAAAATCCAGTAGCTGTGGTCCAGCAGGGCGATGGCAAAGTAAAACCTTTTGGGCTCTACGCCCGCCGGGGCCTGAGCGGAGGCGAGCAGGGCATAGGTCTCATCCGTGAGAGAGAAAATCATATACAGCTTGCGCCAGCCCATGCCCCGAAATTTTTCCAGCATGGACAGACCGTAAACCAAGTGGCGGAAATTGATGAGCAGGGTCATCAGCGCCACCGTCCCCAGCCCCGCGCAGGTGGAGAGCAGGGTGACCCCCAGGTACTGCCCGGAGCCGGCGTAAATGCTCAGGCTCATGAAGAAGGCCCAGATAAAGTTGTAGCCGATCTCCTGAAGCATCAGCCCAAAAGCGATGCCGATGGCCAGATAGCCCATCAGCACGGGGATAGTCACGGAGAAGGCGGCGGAGAGGGTTTTACGGTCCATGGACGTCCACTTCCTCATTTTAAAATCATGCAGAATTTTATTTTACGCACTTTATTACAGAAAAGCAAGAGGGGAAATCAGACGGATTTCAGCAGAAGAGGACAAAACCCTGCGGGCCGCAGCGCGGCCCGCAGGGTCCATAGGGATATGACGTTAGGCTTGAGGCGCTTCCGGGGCGTCAAGAGCCTGGGCAGGGGCTTCCGGGGGCTGGGCTTCCCCGGCGGGACGCTCCTTTCCAAGGAAGGAGGGCAAGTCCATGCCCGCCATCTGGAACATCTCGTTCATCGGGGGGATGGACTTCATCAGTCCGGAGACAAAGCCCGCCGTTGCGGTCTTGCCGTCCCGGCCCTCGCCGGAGTCCCAGACGGTGACCTTGTCGATCTTGACCCCCTTCACAGCGTCTACCTGGATGCGCATGAGCTCTTCCATCTTGTCAGCCAGCATCAGGCGTACGGCGCTCTCCGCATCCCCGCCGGCGGCGGAGACTACCTCTCGCAGGCCCTCCGCCTGCTTGACCAGAATGGCCTGAGCGCCGGCGGCCTCGGCCTGCATTTTGGAGAGTATGGCGTCGGCCTCGCCGCGGGCCTTGCGGCGGATCTGCTCGGCTTCCGCTTCGGCCTCCAACTCCCGGCGGCGCTTGTCAATCTCGGTCTTGACGATGATGTCCGCCTCCTGGGTGGCCTTTTCACGGGCGGCGCGGGCGGCTTCGGCCTTTTGCTCGGCGGCGTAGGCCTCTTCCAGCGCCTGGGCGGAGGCGATCTTCTCCGCGGCGGTGGCGATGCGGGTGGCCTCGGCCTCCTTTTCCCGGCGCTGGGCGTTGGACATGGCGACCTCCACCTTGGAGGCGTTTTCACCCTGGATGGCGGTGGCGTCCGCCTGGGCGACCTGGATGCGCTGGTCCCGGCGGGCCTGGGCCTCGCCGATGGAGCCGTCGCGGTCCTTCTCCGCCACGTTCTTCTTGGCGTCGTTGATGGCCTTGGCGGCGGCCTCTTTGCCCAGGGCGTCGATATAGCCGCTCTCATCGGAAATGTCGGTGACGTTGACGTTAATCAGGCGCAGGCCGATCTTCTTCAGCTCGCCCTCCACGTTGCGGGAGACCGCTTCCAGGAATTTATCCCGGTCGGTGTTGATCTCCTCGATATCCATGGTGGCGATGACCAGACGCAGCTGGCCGAAAATAATGTCCTTGGCAAGCTCCTGGATTTCCTGAAGGCGCAGGCCCAGCAGACGCTCGGCGGCGTTTTGCATGACGCCCGGCTCGGTGGAGATGCCAACAGTGAAGCGGCTGGGGACGTTGATGCGGATGTTCTGACGGGACAGGGCGTTTTCCAGGTCCACGGAGATGGACAGGGGCGTCAGATCAAGAAATTCATAGGACTGAATGACGGGCCAGATGAAAGCCGCGCCGCCGTGAATACATTTTGCCGACTTGCTGGAGCCGTCCTTATTGCTGCCGACCTTACCGTAGATGACCATGACCTTATCCGAGGGGCATTTTTTATACCGCTTCACCAGGAAAAGCAGCAGGGAAAACACGATGAGCACGATGACGCAGGTGAGCAGGATGCCAAAAATATTTTCGAACATAAAATCCTCCTTTTTCGTCTGTCTGCCTACTTCTTCATCCGTTCCATATTGTGAAAACGCGCAGGGAAAATGGGGCAGGGGGTGTTCTGCCGCACTATTTCCGGCGGACCACCAGGGATTCGCCGCCGGACAGGGCCTCTACAACTACCTGGGAGCCGGTGGGCAGGGGGGCGGCCTCGTCAGTGACGGCGTCAAGCTCCCGCAGCTGGTCCTGGATGATCAGGTTGACCTTGCCGGTTCCGCTGCGGCAGGCAGGGACGGTCAGGTAGACCGTCGCCTCCCGGCCCAGGGCGTTGCGCAGGTCCAGGGTGCCGTCATATTGCAGGCGCATGGCCTGCTGCAAAATGAAAGCTACTCCGATCATGCCGGCCAGACCGATGGGCACCGCCAGAAACAGGGCCAGCCAGTCGGGAAGGCCGATCTGACACAGCCACAGAGCTCCCCACCCGAATAGGGTGAGAAAGACTACTACGCCCCGCACAGTGAGAATGTGCAGCCCCTGTCCGGGGGGAGCGTCCTGAGGGTCCGCGTCATCCGCGTCCAGGTGGGACAGCGGGTCGCCGCAGCCGTCTGGGTCGGGCAGAACCGCGTCTGGGACACCGTCCCCATCCAGGTCCACCTCAGCTCCGCCGTCCAGGCCGCCCTCGCTGTCCATGTCCCCGCTGAAAAAGAGCAGCAGGGTCTGCACCACTAGCACCAGGGTGGCCGGTACGGCGATGTAGAGCAGCACGTGTTCCAGCGGGGTCAGGGTCTGCCACCAAGCTGACATTAGCTCTCCTCCTCTCTGATTGTCTTGAATTAAATGGAAAGCGCCTATATTAACACAGCGGCCGGTTGAACACGCTTTACGCGCGCCGCCGTGGATGACGCGTCAGGACAGCCGGCAGAGCAGCTCGTCCGTCTCCTGTTTCAGCTGGCCGGCCAGGTAGGCCGTCAGGACGATGTGCAGGCAGCGCTCCACCCGTTCCCGGGCGCCGGGAGAGGGCTCCTGATAATCAGCGAGAATTTCCCGACACCACCGCCGCCTCTGCTCCTGTCCCGCCAGGGTTTGACCCTGGGCGCGCTGGATCAGGCGGCAGGCATAGCAGTAGAGCTGCCAATCGTCAATAATGTCGTCGCTCTCATCATTCAGCTCGCCGTTGACATAGGAGAGCAGCGAGCAGATCTTGTCCAGTTGCATGCACCCCCGGAGCATCCCGATCATCAGGATACGGGAAAACTGCCGCCGGGTATACCGCTTTTGCCGCGGCGGGGAGACAAAGCCCCGCCGGACCCAGTTCTGGATCATATGGGGTTCCAGTCCCGTCAGCTGCGCCACTTGAGAGAGCGTCAGCCCGCCCGCCAGGAAGAGGGGGGAGAGGAGCGCCTCCGCCCCGCCGGCGTGGGACGTCTCCATCTCAATTGTCGTACCGGGTAAGCGGCTCTTCAAGGGGACCGCCTCCTTCCTTTAGGGTGACTTGAGTATAACATACAATCGCTTGATTGTCAATAGAATTTGTAAGATTTCATAAAATATTTAGATGATTTTGGCGGGCGGTTAGGCCTAGTCTGAAAAAGACCCGCCTTTTGGACGTGTGGACCATTTTCAAACAAGGCTTAGGGACGGCGGAGATTTCAAGGCTTGCGGCTTTGACCGGCAGGCATTATAATAGATTCCGGAAGGAAAGAAACATAGGAGTGAAGGCGGCCGTTTGGCGGGGAGAGGATGCGTAATTATGATCTGCAATATTTTAGCCGTAGGCGATGTGGTGGGGGATGGCGGACTGGAATATTTGAGCCGGCACCTGCATCCGCTGAAAAAACGTAAGGACATCCATTTTGCTGTGGTCAATGGCGAAAATGCCTCCGGGGTGGGGATCCTGCCCAGGCAGGCCCGGGCCATCTTTGACGCGGGAGCCGATGTGATTACCCTGGGCAACCACACCTGGAACCGCCTCCAGATTGCCGGCTTTTTGGAGGAGGACCGCTATACCCTCCGCCCGGCCAACTATACAAGCCGAGTCCCGGGCCGGGGCTGGGGCGTGTTTGAGGGCCCCAAGGGCCTGCGCATTGGGGTAATCAATCTCATCGGCCGGTGCGAGATGGACTGCAATTTTGAAAACCCCTTTACAACGGCTGACCGGGCCCTGAAGACCATGGAGGCCGACCTGGTGGCGGTGGATTTTCATGCCGAAGCCACCAGCGAAAAGGGGGCCATGGCCTGGTATCTGGATGGCAGGGTCCAGGCCCTTTGGGGGACCCACACCCACGTGCCCACCGCCGACGCGCAGGTGCTTCCCCAGGGACTGGGCTTTATCACCGACGTGGGGATGACCGGGCCTGTCCAGAGCGTGCTGGGTATCCGCCCGGAGCAGGCAATCAACCGCTTTTTGGGCGGGCTGCCCCACCGGTTCGAGCCGGCCGCCGGCCCATGCAAGCTGGAGAGCGCGATTTTTTCGATTGACACCGTCTCCAAGCGCTGCGTCAGCGTGGAGCGGCTGGACCTGGCGCAATAGCGGCGCGCACGATACCATGCAAGAGAGGAATGGACAATGCTAAAGCTGATCCATGGGGCGGATTTCCATCTGGACGCCCCTTTTGCCGCCCTGCCGCCGGCGCTCTCACGCCGCCGCCGGGAGGAGCAACGGGCCCTGCTGGGCCGTTTGACGGAGCTGGTGCACAGCGAGGGAGCCGATCTGGTGCTTCTCTCCGGCGATCTGCTGGACAGCGGAGAGACCTATTATGACACGGTGCAGGCCCTCTCCCAGGCCCTGGAGCAGATGGGGGTTCCGGTGCTGATCGCGCCGGGAAACCACGATTTCTGGTCGGAGCGCTCGGTATACGCCGGGACGGCCTGGCCGGACAATGTACATATTTTTTCCACCGTGGCGGTGGAAGGGGTGGAGCTGCCCCAACTGGGGTGCGTGGTTCATGGCGCGGCGTTTACCACGCCCCACGCGGACCGGTCCCCTCTGATGGGGTTTGCCGCGCCAAAGGATGGGAAGATACACCTGATGGCGCTCCACGGCAATGTGGAAAAGCGCGGGCGGTACGGTCCGATTGCGCTGGAAGATATCGCGCAGAGCGGGCTGGACTATTTAGCCTTGGGACATGTGCATACCTGCTCCGGCCTGCAAAAGGCGGGAGAGACCTACTGGGCTTATCCCGGCTGTCCCGAGGGCCGGGGATTTGACGAGACGGGGGACAAGGGAGTTTTGTCCGTTACCCTGGACGGGGGGACAGTCAGCGCCCGGTTTGTTCCCCTGGCGGCCCGGCGGTACCAGCAGCTCACCGTGGACCTGACGGAGGCGGAATCGCCGGAGGAGGCTCTGACGGCCGTTTTGAGCCCGGAGCTGAGCCAGGACTGCCTGCGGATTGTACTGACGGGAGAACGGCGGCAGCTGCCGGATCTGGCTGCCTTGGAACGGCTGGGGGCAGGCAGGTGCTTTACTTTGGTCCTGCGGGACAGGACCCGCCCGGCCCGGGACTTGTGGGAGCGGGCGGGGGAAGACAACCTGACCGGACTGTTTCTGCGGGAGCTGCGGGCGCAGTGGGAGAGCGCCCAAGACGGCGCAGAGCGGGAAAAGCTGCTCCAGGCGGCGCGTTTTGGACTGGCGGCGCTGGAGAACGGGGAGGACTGCTGCCCATGAAGATACGCCGGATGCAGGCCAGCTTCGGCGGCCTGGAACACGAGACGCTGGAGCTGGGGGGGGGCCTGAACATCATCCAGGCCCCCAACGAAGCGGGCAAATCCACCTGGTCGGCGTTCCTGCGGGCGATGCTCTACGGCATCAATACCAAGGAGCGGGATAAGCAGGGGTTCATTGCCGAAAAAAACCGCTACCAGCCCTGGAGCGGCGCGCCTATGGAAGGAACAGTGGAGCTGGTTTGGCGGGGCAGGGAGATCACCCTGCGCCGGGGACCCAGGGGAAACGTCCCCTTTGGCAAATTTGAGGCTGTTTTCACCGGAACGGGGGAGGCGGCGCCCGGCCTGACAGGAGAAAATTGCGGGGAAGCTCTGACAGGGGCGCCCAGGGATGTCTTTGAACGCTCCGCCTTTGTGGGGCAGGGGCGCGCCGCCATCGACAGCTCCCCGGCACTGGAGGCGAGGGTGTCCGCGCTGGCGTCCAGCGGGGAGGAGGAGGTATCTTTCTCCCAGGTGGAGCGCCGGCTGCGGGATTGGCGCAACCGCCGGCAGCACAACCGCACGGGGTATATTCCCCAGCTGGAGGGGGAGCTGGAGCAGATCAACGGCGTGCTGGAGCGCCAGGCTAAGGTCCACCGGCTGGCGGAGGAGATCCGGCGGGAGACGGACCGGCTGGAGGCGGAATACGCGCGGCTGGAGGAGGAGCGGGACGCCTATCTGAGCCGGGCCCAAGCGGAGCGCCGCCGGAGGTATGAGCAGGCCCGCACCGCTCTGGAGCAGGCCCAGGTCCAGGCGGACGCAATTGAAGCGGAGCTGTGCCGCTACGGTCCGCCTCCGGAGAAGGAGCTGCTGAATCAGGTTCAGGAAGAGCTCAGTGGGCTTAACGCCCTCGCCGCCGGACGCAGGCAGGCGCAGCACCGGGCGAATGAGAGCGCCCAAGAACTGGAAGAAGCCAGGACTGCCGCCGCCGATTCCGTATTTGATTCCCTGCCGGAAGAGCAGGCCCTGGAGCAGGCCCGGCGGGACGCGCAGGAGGCCCGGCAGGTCCGGCGGCCCGCCTACTGGGCGCTGGGCCTGCTGGCTGCGGGACTGGTTATGCTCGCGCTGCCCCTGGCGGCGGGGCCGAACGGCTGGGCCTGGCTGTGCCGCGCAGGGGGAGCGGCATGCGCGCTGGGGGCGGGCTTGGCCTTTCTTTGGAGCATGCGGCGGCAAAAGGCGGCCCGAGAGCGCCGGGACGCCCTGCTGGAGCGCTATGAGGCGCGTACGCCGGACGGAATTTTAGAGCGGGCCAACGCCTACTGCGGGGCCAGGATGCGGGTTCTTCAGGCGCAGCAGCGGTGCGCGCAGGCGCAGGCCGCCTTAGAGCAGATTGCCGCCCAGGAGGCGGAACAGCGCCGGCTCTTGCTGGAGCATGTACGCGCATTTGCCCCCCAGGCGGCGGACGTATTCAGCATTACCGCCGCAGTCAACCGGGCGGCGAAGCTGCTGGAGGGCCGCGCCGCCGCCCAGGTGCGGCTTTCCAGCGCCCGCCAGCTGGTAGAGGGCCTGCCCCAGCCCGTGGAAGGTCCGGACAGCGGAAAGGATGGGCCGCCCCCCCGGTTTGATCCCAAAGAGACCGCCGCCCGGCTGTCCGCCGCAGAGGGGGAGCTGGAACGGCTGCATACCGCTTTGGCTACCGCCCAGGGAGAGCTGAACAGCCTGGGAGACCCGGATGAGCTGCATCTGCGCGGCGAGCGGCTCCAGGAGGAGCTGCTCCGCCGCAGAGCAGAGCATGAGGCGCTGGGCGTGGCGCTGGAGGGGCTGGAAAAGGCCCGCTGCGCCTTGCAGACCCGATTTTCCCCGGCCCTGAACCGGCAGGCGGGGGAGTACCTTGCCTTGCTGACAGGGGGCAAATACGACCAGGTGGTCCTCACCCGGCAGTTTGAGGCGCTGGCCCAGCAGGCCGGGGAATTTACCCCCAGGCGGGGACTGGCGCTCTCCCAAGGGACGGCGGAGCAGCTCTACCTGGCGGTACGCCTGGCGGTATGCCGGCTGGCCCTGCCGGAGGAGGAGCCGGCGCCGCTGGTACTGGACGACGCGCTGGCCAATTTTGACGATGAGCGTTGCGCGCTGGCGCTGAGGTGCCTGGCACAGCTGGCCCAGGAGCGGCAGGTAATCCTTTTTACCTGTCACGGCCGGGAGGCGGAGCTGTGCCGGGGGTGGGAAAATGTCCGGTGCGGGTCGATAGAAAAGCGGCTTTAAGCCGTACGGCGGGCGCCCAGGCGGGCGTACCAGCGCAGTGAAGCGGTGTCCTGCGTTCTGCGCAGGAGGAAGAAGCTCCAGGCGCTGTCCGCAAAAAAGAACAAAACCGCCGGCGGAAGCAGCCATGGGGGAAGCGCACCGGCCAGGCCGGCGGCATAGGGCTGGGTGATCCACAGCAGGAGCAGAGAGAGAAGTCCCCAGAGCAGAGAGAAGGGAAGGCAGACCCGGCCGCCGAAATTGAGCGGGAGCTGGGTATAGTCCCAAAAGGATACCCCCAAGGCCTTTTCATAAAAGAGCGCGGTGGCGTATTCCACGACGGTGCACAGGGCCGCTGCGCACAGGAAGAACACGACCGGATGGGACCGAAGATGCTCCGGCAGCAGCAGCACCGCCACCGCCCCCAGACCGTATACCGGGCACAGGGGGAGAAAATAGCGGCATTTGCGGTCCCGCTTTGGATTGTGGACGGCGCGGGCGAAGAACACCTCAAACACAAAGCCCAGGAAACTATAAAAGAGAAACTGCCAAAACCAAACCGCCATGAAAATTACACCGCTTTCTGCGTATTGATATCCGGCCGTGGACAGAGCGCCGGAGCTGTGTGCCGTTTAGGCCTTGTTTGAAAATTATTAACACGTCCAAATGGCAGGGTTTTTCCTTGAAATCCGTCAGGATTCCTGCGTCAAAACCCCTTGCCAGCCGAAAAAATCCCTCGCCCTTGGGCATATTCCCATTCTTCAAACAAGGCCTAGCATAGGCCGCAGAGAGAAAAGTATGCACGGTGCGGACTGACAACAATTTCATAAACAGATGCTGCGTTGATTTGCGCCGGAGGGCGCGAGCTCAGTGAGGTTTTTCGTAAGCTAGCGCGGGCCCGGAATGAAAAGATTCCGGGCCCGCGCCAGCTTTTTGAATTTTTTTGACGCCAAAACGCCGGGAGGATGTACGGGAGCAGGAAACATTTCCAGTGCAGCCGTGTAGACAATGAGGGGGGAGAACAGGATGAACGGGGATTCCAAGGGCAGAAATGGACGCAGGCAGGCCCTGTGCAGAATTCGGCGGATTGCAGACTGCCGGGTCAACGACGCGGTAAAGCTGGCGTTTTTGGACGGCGGACTGGATACGGAGCAGATGAAGGGAATCGACGCTCTGGAGCTGGGGGCGCTGGCGGAGTTCAGGCGCAACGCCAGCGGGGGGGTGGAGATCAAGCTGGTTGACCGGATCGCGGCGCTGGAAAAGCTGGCTGCGCTGAGCGGAGAGGGGGAGGCCGAGCGGGCCGAGCAGTTCTTCCGGGCTCTGGAGGGAAAGGCAGGAGACGGGCGGACGGATGGAGTTTGAGGCCTTTTCAGAAAAACAGCGGCTGGCGCTGACCTGGTGGTGCGATGGGGCGGAGACCTCTGGACGGGAGGCCGTAATCTGTGACGGGGCGGTGCGCAGCGGGAAGACCCTGTGCCTCGGTCTTTCCTTTTTCTGCTGGGCTATGCGCAGGTTTCACGCGCAGCGCTTTGCCCTGTGCGGAAAGACCATAGGGGCGCTGCGGCGCAATCTGCTGTACGGACTGCTGCCGGCGCTGCGGGAGCTGGGATTTACGTGCAGGGAGCGGACGGCCCAAAATACGCTGGATGTGCGCTTTGGAGGACGGGAAAACACGTTTTATCTTTTTGGAGGAAAGGATGAGGGGAGCGCCGCGCTGATTCAGGGGATTACGCTGGCGGGGGCGCTGCTGGACGAGGTGGCGCTGATGCCCAGGTCCTTTGTGGAGCAGACCTGCGCCCGGTGTTCGGTAAAGGGGAGCAAGTTGTGGTTTTCCTGCAACCCGGAAGGGCCGGAGCACTGGTTTTACCGGGAATGGATTCAGAAAAGCGAGGAACGGGGGGCGCTGTACCTGCACTTTTTCATGCAGGACAATCCTGCGCTGCCGCCGGAGGTGATTCAGCGCTACGCGAGAAATTTCAGCGGGGCTTTCTTCCGGCGGTTTGTGCTGGGGGAATGGACAGCCGCCGAGGGGAGAGTGTACGACTTTTTCGACGAGCGCTATGTGCGCCCGCCGCCAGAGGGGGAGTTGGAGCGGTGGTGCGTCTCCTGCGACTACGGCACGGTGAATCCCGCCTCCTTTGGGCTGTGGGGGAAGCGGGACGGGGTGTGGTACCGGGTCAAGGAGTACTATTATGACTCCAAAATCCACGGGCGGCAAAAGACAGACGGAGAATACGCGCAGGATTTGGAGCGGCTGGCAGGGGGGCGGAGGATAGAGCTGGCAGTGGTGGACCCCTCGGCCGCCAGCTTTATTGAGACGCTGCGCCGCAGAGGCTGGCGGGTGGCGCGGGCAGAAAACGACGTGATCTCCGGCATACGGACGACCGCAGAGCTGCTGCGGCAGGGCAGGCTGGTGATCTGCCAGGGATGTACGGACGCAATCCGGGAATTTTCCCAGTACTGCTGGGACGAGCGGGCCGTGGGGGACCGGGTGAAAAAGGCGCACGATCACGCGATGGACGACATCCGCTATTTTGCCGCCACGGTGGCGGCAGGGCGGCAGGGAGGAGCCCTGGCGGCGGCGACGGCCGAACGGCGGCGCTTTTAAATAGGAGGGAGAGACGTGGGATTTTGGAACAAAAGGAAGGCCCCGGCGGCGGGGAGCGCCGTGCAGATTCGGAGCGGACAGCGGCATCCCTTTGGGCTACTGGACGGATATGTGCCGCTGAAAAACGGCGAGATTCAGCTGTATCGGAGCATCCGGGAGGCGGTGCCGGTGGTGGACGCGGCAATTTGGAAGCTGATCCGGCTGGCGGGCGGCGTGCAGGTCCGCTGTGCGGACGGGGGAGGTCAGAAAGAACTTGACCGCTTCCTGCGCCAGGTGAACACCGGACGGGGACAGCGGGGGCTCCAGTCCTTTTTGGACCAGTATTTGGACTCCATGCTCACCTGTGGGCGCGGCGTGGGTGAGATTGTGCTGGACTGGTCCAAAAAGGAGATCGCCGCCGTACTGTGCGGCAATCCGGCGGATGTGGAGATCAAAGAGGGAGATTCGCCCTTACAGTTTACGCTGTGCACCAGGCAGGGCGCGGCCCTGAAAGAGCTGCCCTGGCAGGAGCTGCTGTTGTTTACGCCCTTCCAGCCGGAGGCAGACAACCCCTATGGGGTAAGCCTGCTGCGGTCCATGCCGTTTTTGACCGAGATCCTGCTGAAAATTTATCAGGCGGTAGGCATGAACTGGGAACGGATGGGGAACGTGCGCTTTGCCGTGGTCTACAAGCCCGGCGGAGACGAGCTGGACGGCGTTTGGGCCCAGGAGCGCAGCCGCCAGATTGCCCAGGAGTGGTCCGCCGCCATGCAGGCGGGAAAGGATGGCAGCGTGCGGGATTTCGTCGCCGTAGGCGACGTGGACATTAAAGTTATCGGGGCGGACAATCAGGTGCTGGACAGCCAGACGCCGGTGCGGCAGATTTTGGAGCAGCTGGTTGCCCGCACAGGAATCCCACCCTTCCTGCTGGGACTGTCCTGGTCCTCTACCGAACGCATGAGCGCACAGCAGGCCGACATGATGACCAGCGAGATTACCGCCATACGGCGGGGGCTGACCCCCGTGGTGGAGCGCATCTGCGAGCTGTGGCTGCGGCTGCATGGATACAGCGGACAGGTGGAGGTGGAGTGGGAGGACATGAACTTGCAGGACCTGGTGGAGGAGGCCAGAGCGGAACTCTACCGGGAGCAGGCAAAAGCACTGCGAGAGAACAATCAAAAAGCGGGAGCAGAATAAGGAGGGGAGCGAGCAGCATGAAAATTGTCAAGGAAGCGGCCGCCGGGGGCATGGGCACGGCGGTGGATGCGCAGGTGCTGAGCCAAATCAACGCCCTGAGCCGAAGGACACTACAGGCGGAAGAGGTATACACCTTCTGCGTAAGGCTGTGCGACAACGAGGTGGACCGGGACTATGAGCGCTTTCCGGTGGAGACGCTGGAGGAGCTGTCCCGGCTGTTTGTGGGGAAGAGCGGCATGTTCGACCACCAGTGGAGCGCCCGGGGGCAGGCCGCCCGGCTCTACCGCACGGAGCTGGTGCGGGAAGAGGGGCTGCTGACCAGAGCGGGAGACCCTTACTGTTATTTGAAGGGATACGCCTACATGCTGCGCACGCAGGCAAACCGGGAGCTGATTGAAGAGATTGAGGGCGGGATCAAAAAGGAGGTCTCCATCAGCTGCGCAGTGGCGCGGACTGTGTGCTCTGTCTGTGGAGAAGAGGCGCGCGGCTGCGCCCACGTAAAAGGGCAGGAATATGGAGGAAAGCTGTGCTGGAGCGAGCTGATAGGGGCCACCGACGCCTATGAGTGGTCCTTTGTAGCGGTGCCGGCCCAGCCCAAGGCCGGGGTATTAAAAGGCCTGCAGCAGCGGGAGCGGCTGGAGCAGGAGGCGGCCCTGGGGCGGAAATATCTGGAGGGCCTGCGCTGGGAGGTTGTGCGCCTGGGCGGTCTGGCCGAGCCGGAGCTGGGGAGAGACGTCTGCAAGAGCATTGCCGAAAAGCTGGGGGAAACGGAGCTGCTGGCGCTGAAAAAGAACTATGAGCGAAGGCTGAGTGAGCGCTTTCCCGTGAAGACCCAACTGGAGTACGCCGGTCCGGCGGGGGAGGGCGGCGGGAAAGACGGCGCGTTTTTGATCTGAGCGGAACGGGGGGTACCCCAGAATATGGGGGCGGGAGGAAGGACATGCGGGGGCAGCGTGTTTGCAGATAGAACAGCTTGAGATAGGAAAGGAGCAGCGGAGCATGAAAAAGATTTCATTTGAGGGAATTGGCGAGGTGGCGGCTACGTTCGAGTGTGGAGACGGGGCGCTGGACGGGCAGGTGGTCAAAATCACAGGCGATGGGACGGTAGGCGCCTGTGGGGCTGGAGAGCGGTTTTGCGGCGTGGCGCTACACACCGGAGATGGGCGGGCCAGCGTGCAGCTGAGCGGCCTGGCTACGGTGAGGATCTCCGGTGAGGTGGACGCCGGTTGGGTCAAGCTGAGCGCCGACGGCGCAGGCGGCGTAAAGAAAGACGAGAGCGCGGGGGACGAGTTTTTAGTGGTCAGCGCCGGCAGCGCCGGCGCTGTGATCCGGCTGTAAGGAGGAGGAGATAGCATGGCTTACCGTTACGATAATTTGAAGCTGGAAAAGGGAATGTACAGCGAAGCAGGGCGCTCCTTTACGCAGACGCTGGAACGGGAGGACCCCTCCGGGGCCTATAAGGGCACCGCCCTGGAGGGGATGGACGCCTATCAGCGGCAGCTAAAGCGGTTTGACATCAAAGTGAAGGGCGCAGGGTCCGACGTGGTGGAAAAGTTTTTCCACACCACGCAGTCCGCCGTGCTTTTTCCGGAATATGTGGCCCGGTCTGTGCGGCAGGGCATGGAGGAGGCCAATCTGCTTCCCCACATTGCCGCCACGGTGACCAAGTTTAACGGCGCGGACTACCGTTCGATCACCTCCGTACCCGACGAGGAACAAAAGCAGCTGCGCTATGTGGAAGAGGGGGCGGCCATCCCCCAGACCAAGATCAAGACCCAGGAAAACCTGGTGCGCCTGCACAAGCGGGGGCGGATGCTGGTGGCCTCTTACGAGGCGATCCGCTACCAAAAGCTGGACCTGTTTTCAGTGACGCTGCGGCAGATTGGCGCGCACATCAACCGGATGCATCTCGAGGACGCCATTGACGTGCTTTTACACGGAGACGGCAACGGCAACCCCGCAGAGGTGTTCCAGGCTTCCGCAGGGACGGGCGGCCAGAAAAAGGCCCTGAAATATGAGGACTTGGTGGACTTTTGGGCCAAGTTTGACCCCTATGAGATGAACACGCTGCTGGTATCCGGGGATGTGATGCTTCAGATGCTCAAGCTCCCCGAGTTCCAGAATCCCCTGACAGGGCTCAATTTCCAGGGCACCGGAAAGCTGGCTACACCCCTGGGGGCGACGCTGCTGCGGACTTCCGCGCTGGAAAGCGGCACGGTGGTCGGCCTGGACAAGCGCTATGCGCTGGAGATGGTGCAGGGGTCCGATGTGCTGGTGGAATACGACAAGCTCATTGACCGGCAGCTGGAGCGGGCCGCGATTACCAGCGTCAGCGGCTTTGCCAAGCTCTTTGCGGACGCTGCCAAGGTGCTGTCCCTGTGATTGAGGAAGAGATTTTCGCATTGGCGAAAAAGCTGGGTCAAGTGCCGGAGGAGGACGAGAGACTGCGCGTGCTCTGCCGCGGGGCGGAGGCGGAGCTGCGTGGCAGGCTGCGGGACGGGGTATCTCCCCGTGACTGCGGAGACGCTTTTCTCCTGGCGGGGGCCTGGCTGGCCCTGGCCGGATTGGCCGCGGGGCAGGAGAGCAGGGTGGAGCGGTTTACCGCGGGAGATGTGTCTGTTCAGATGGAAGGGTGCGCAGGCGCTCCGGCCCGGCAGGCGGCTCTGCAGCGCCAGGCCCGGAGGATTATGGCGCCCTATCTCCAAGACGAGGGCTTCGCCTTCCGGAGGACGCCAGGATGAGCCCCGGAGAAGCGTTTGCCGCCGTGCTGGAGCGTTACGGGGAGCGGGTGAAGGTCTGCCGCGGAGAAGAGGAGTGCGGTGAAAGCGGCAAGGCATTTGTACAGCCGCTTAGGCAGGAGAGACAGGATCCGCTGCCTACGCCCCTGGGCGGAGCGCCCCAGGGGCGGTGGCGGTACCTGGGGCATCCGCAACTCTCCCTGGAGGGGATAGAAGCGGGATATATCCTGTGGCAGGGAGAGAAATTCGAGGTGGTAAATGCCTGCCCGGTCTATTTGGGCGGGCAGGTAAACCACTGGCGGGCGATTTTGAAACGGAGGGATCCAGATGCCGGAGGCATATAAGGCGGGGCTGCAGGGCCCCACCCCCCGGAGGGAGGATAGAGCGGCGGCGCTGGACCGGGCGAGGGAACGGATGGCGGAATTTTTACGGCAGCATGGAGTTGACGCGGTATGTGCCTGGCCAGACGGAGCCAGAGCGCGCCGGGAGGGCGCGGCGGCGGCGGTATCCCTGCGGGCCTGTCAGGGGGGACCGGGGGGATTCCAGGACTACCTGGGGGAGCGGTACAATGAGGAGGCCGGCCGCTGGGAAGAGCTGTACGGGCGGAAGATTCAACTGAGGTTCGGACTGGACCTGTACGCGCCTAAAGGGTGCGGGGCGGAGGGCATCCGGGCGGTGTTTGACCGGATGGTCCAGGCCTTTCACCAGGCGGGACCGGCGGGATTGAAGATACGGGAAATATCCTGTACAGAGGTGGAATACGACCAGGGGATGGGACTGTTCCACTGCCCGGCGCAGGCCATCTGCGACGGCTATCTTTACGCTGTGGCGGATGAGGGCGGCGCATTTTTAGACTTTATCGTAAAAGGAGAGGGCAGGATTTGAGCACGGCAAGGCATGAAAGGCCGGGGGTCTATTCCAGCTATGACGCCTCGGCAGTAATCAGCGGCAGCGGGAGCGGCGGAGTGGTGGGCCTGGCGGCCAAGGGCGGCAAAGACACGGCGGGGCGGCTGTATGTTTTGAGCCGCTATGAGGACGCGGTAAATCAGTTCGGGGCGGAAGACGGCCTGAGCGCTCTGGCGAGAGTGCTTTTCCTCAACGGGGCGGCTCAGGTGAAGGCTGTTCCGGTGGCGGCCGAGGAGGGCTATGATACGGCGTTTGCGCTGCTGCAGGGAGAAGAGGATATCTCCATTGTGGTGTGCGACAGCGTACAGCTAAGCGTGCAGCAAAAGCTGCGGGAGAGCGTGCACAGCGCGTCTGAGGCCAGACGGGAGAGGATTGCGGTAGTACAGGGCGGCGGGGAGGAGGACGTGAGCCAGCTTACCGCAAGGGCGCAGGCCCTGAACAGCGAACGGGTGGTGCTGGCGGCGCCGGCGGGGAAGGACGGCGCCGCAGCCGCGGCGGTGGCGGGAGTTATCGCCGCGGAGCGGGACCCTGCTGTTCCCCTGGGAGGCGCTGTATTGCAGGGGCTGGACGGAATAGAGCGCAGCTTTGACGACACGGAACTGGATACGTTGATTCAGGGAGGGGTGACCCCCCTGGAATATACGCTGGGCCAGGTCAGCGTGGTGCGCGGCGTTACCACCCGCACCAAAAGCGGAGATGCATCGGACAGCACATGGCGGGAGCTGACCACCATACGCATAGTGGACGATGTGATTCCCACCGTGCGCAACGCCCTGCGCAGTAGATTCCGCAGAGCGAAAAATACCGAGCAGAGCCGGGGGGCGATCCGCTCCCAGGTGATTATGGAGCTGGAAAATAAGCTGGCGCGGGAGATTATTACCGGCTACAGCGGAGTCAATGTCCGGGCGGACGAGGAAGAGCCCACCGTGTGCCTGGTGGAGTTTTCCTTTACGGTGGCCCATGGGCTCAACCAGATTTGGATCAGCGCCCATATTACCGTTTGAGAGCGAGGAGTGACAGATGAAAATTGCGGGATTTCCCACCAGTAGCGACATTTATTTGGAGGCAGAGGGAAAGAAAGTGGCCGTGGTGCAGAGCTACAGCGTGCGCACCACCCGCAGCAGCCAGGTGATAGAGGCCTTTGGCGAGGAGGAGCCGGTGGCGACCATTGCGGGGCCGCGCAGCCATGTGATTGAGCTGACCCGGCTTTACGCCACGGACGAGGCGATTCGGGATGGATTGAATTTTCATGAGCTGGAGGATTTCAGCCTAGTGATCTGCAAGCCGGACCGGCGTATTATCTACTCCGGCTGCCAGTGGAGCAGCATCGGTGAAAATGGGACGTTAGGGAACATGGTGCTGGAAAAGATTACGGTGACGGCGACGAAGCGGATTGAGACGGCGGTGTGAGCCGCGCTGGGAGGAAGAAAATGGAGGAGCATGGTTTCTTATACGGGCGGGAGCAGATGCAGCTGGAAGATGGGAGCGTCCTGCGGCTGCTGAGCGCAAGGGAAATTTTACAGGCCCGGCGGGAGGCGGCGCAGCTTGCCCAAAGGGAGGAAGAGCAGGCCCTGTGCGCCAACGCCTGCCTGCTGGCGAGGGCCTTAGTGCGAGACGGAAAGGCTGTCTTTTCAACCGGGGCGGAAGCGTTGGAGCGGATGACGGCCCGAGAAATCGGTGCGCTGGCCCGGCAGTGGGCGCAGTTCGACCGGGCGGAGGACCCGGCGCCGGAGGATGGAGAGGAACGGTGCCAGGGGCTAAAAAAAGCCTAGAGCACATGCCGGATGAACGCCTGCGCTGGCATGTGCTTAAAACATTCGGGGCGTTGCCCACAGAGGAGCGGGCCCAGAAAATGAAGCCCAGAGACTATCTGTGGTGCGCGCTGAATCTGATACTGGACCAGGAGGAAGAGCTGTCTCATTTGTGTCCGTCCTGCCGGGCGGAGGCGCAGCAGGCGCGCTGCCCGGTGTGCGGCGGTGCCGCGGCGGAGGATGCGGGGGAGAACCCCTGCTTTGACCTACAGCGGTTCCGGCAGCTGGAGCGGGGGGAAGCACAGTGACGGACTATCTGGCGCTGCTGCTGGAGGAGCAAGAGCGGGAACAGGAGCGGGATGAGCTGGGGGTGGCGCTGGAAGCCGGAGGGATGGCGCTGCTTCGAAGAAAACCGGTGGGAGAGCAGGCACCGGGACAGACGGCGGACGGGTCGGATTTCCGTGGCGGGGAGGCGGCGTGGGGGCGCGCAGCGCCGGAGCTGCGGGAACAGGATGGGGCGCAGGGATACCGCGGCGCAGGCGGGGCGCTGAAGCGGTGGGCGGCGCGCAGTCCGATTGATCTGGAACTCAGGAAAGAGAAAAGGGCGGAGCGGGGCGGCGCAGAACCGGCGCGGCCAGAGCGGGGAGCGGAAAGGAGCCAAGCTGCCCTAGAAGCGCAGAGGACTGCGCCGGAGTCCCCGGATATGCAGGAGGGTACAATGCGGGAACAGTCAGCAGGGGGCGAAGGGGCGGCGCCCTTGAGGCAGAGGGCAGGGGCTGGCTGGTTGTACCGCCGGCTGGGCGCCGGCGCGGCAGCGCTGGAGCACCGGATACAGCCGCGCAGCGCTGCGGCCGCTGCGGCGGTGCGGCAGGGCGCTGTTTACAAAGAAGTCCTTTCGCCGGCGGAGCTGGACCGAGTGCTGGAACGGGACGCCAGACGGTATGACGGGGGCTTTTCCCTTTTGTAAAAGCGAGGAGGTGCACCGGCGGTGAAGCTGGCGGCAATGCGGTATAAAGGGTTTGTATGGCCGCACAATCCCAGGACCTATACCATTGAATATGAACGGGTTATGGGAGAGCAGAAGGTCCCCTTTGGACGGTATTTTCTCCAGGACATGGGGCCCGCGAAACGGATCATGAGGGGCGAGGGAGAGTTTGTAGGGCTGGAGGCCTATCAGCAGTTTAAGCAGCTGGCCAGCGTGTTTTACGAGGACGGGCCGGGACTGCTGATCCATCCGGTTTGGCAGACGTCCGACGCCTACTTTGTAGAACTCTCTCTGAGGCAGGAGCCCAGAGCGGATTATGTGCGCTATGCCTTTGCCTTCTGGGAGGGGTTTGACGGGCACAACACAGGGATACGGGTGGAGGAAAAGAACGCGCAGGGTGCTGCCTCCGCCGCTTGGGGAGGCGGCCTTTGGCACACCGTGCGCCAGGGAGAGACCCTTTGGGGAATTGCCCAGGCTTATGGGGTCAGCCTGAGCGCGGTGATTGCCCTTAACCCCCAGATCAAAAATCCCAATTTCGTTTTGACGGGGGAGAAGGTGCGCGTGCGATGAGAGGAACGCTGGAGTGCTGGGATGGGCGGCGCATCGCGCTGCCCGATATGACAGGCTGGAAAATGGAATATGCCTGCGGCGTTCCCTGCGACAGTTTTTTTTTGACCTGCCTCTGGAAGCCGGAAGAGGCGGGAATACTGGCGGAAGCGGTTCGCTTTACGGCGGATGAGAACGGAGAACGGGTTTTCACCGGCGTAGTGGACGAGATCGAATGCGGCTGGGACGGCGGCGGCGGACGGCTGAGCGTCTCCGGACGGGGCATGGCGGCCCTGCTGCTGGACAATGAGGCTTTGGGCTGCGATTACCAGATAGCCAGTTTTGCGGATATCTTGCGGGACCATGTGGCCCCCTATGGAATTGAGACGGCCGAACTGGCGGAACTGCCCTCTGTGCCGGGGTTTTCCGTGGCTACGGGAAGCAGCGAGTGGCAGGTGCTCTATGAATTCTGCCGTTATTATGGGGGTGTGACCCCCCGATTTGACCGCATGGGGCGGCTGACAGCCGCCCCATGGAAGGAGGGAGAGCGCATTCGCCTGGACGGCAGCACGGCGGTGACCGCTTTCACCCTGCGGGAGCGGCGGTACGGGGTGCTGTCTGAAATTTTGGTGCGGGAGAGGAGCAGCGGCAAGGTGCAGAAGGTGCGCAACGAGCCCTTTGCCGGCCGGGGCGGCCGGTGCAGGAGGGTGCTGACCATGCCGGGGCGCAGCAGCTATCAGGCTATGCGTTATTCTGGAGAGTACCAGCTCCGGCGCTCAGCGGAAGAGCTGCGGCGGCTGGAAGTGACGCTGCCGGGGGCTTTTCGGGCGTGGCCCGGCGATATGGTGGAGCTGGCGCTGAAGCAGAATGTGTGCGGCGGGATCTGGCAGGTGGTGGAGAGCGCCTCCGGCCTGGACAGCCGCGGGACATACACGGTTTTGACCCTGGGCGAGAGGGGGACGCTGCCGTAGCCGGACGGAAAATGGACAAGGGGGAGTATCGACACAGTGTGGCTTTCAAGACGGAACGAGACACAGCGGCGGCAGGAAGAGACCGCCCAGGTGGGGAGGGTGACGCTGCCCGGAGACCCGGCGGGTGCGGTGCTGGGCGCCGAGCGGAGGGATATGCCGGTATTCGGACCTGGCGGATATGCCTGGCGGCCCAGAGCGGGGCAGGAGATCTTGGTGGTTAAGGCGGGCGCCGACAAAGAACAGCCCTGTGCGGCAGGGGTGCGGGAGGGCGGTAATCTGGCCTTGGCGCCCGGCGAAATTTATATTTACAGCGGCGGAGCGTCTATTTTTCTGAGCAACACGGGGACGATCTCCATGTGGGGGGACGTGCTGGTCAACGGCAAGCCCGTCCTGGTACAGGAGGGATAGGCGTGGAGCTGAAGGTACAAGATGGAGATTATCTGAGCGACGGGCGAGGAGGCTTTGTACGCAGCGGGGAGAGCGAGGAGATACTGCAGCGGGTGCAATGGAAGCTGAGCATACAGTGCGGCGCGTTCCCACCGCTGCCCCAGCTGGGCAGCAGGCTCTACCTGCTCTTCGGCCAGCCGCCCTCCCGGCGGACGGGACTGGCCCGGCAATACGTAGCGGAAGCCCTGGCGGGAGAGACGGAGCTGGAGGTGGAGCAGGTAGAGCTGGGGGAGGACGGCTGTCTGAAAGTGGACCTGCTCTGGCGGGGCGAGACGCTGCGTGTGACGGCGGAGGTGCGGTAGATGACGGTGGAGAAAATCTATCAGGAGATGGCAGAGGTTTTTCGGCGGGAGACCGGAATGAATCTGGCCGGGGACGGGGACATGGCGGTGCGGCTGTATGCGGTGGCGGCGCAGATTTATGCGCTGTATGTACAGGCCGACTGGGTGGGCAGGCAATGCTTTCCCCAGACTGCCCAGGGGGAGTTTTTGGACCGCCACGCCCAGTTGCGGGGGCTGGAACGGCGGGAGGCAGTGGCCGCGCGGGGAGTACTCCGGTTTGAGCGGGACAGCACGGCGGCGGCCGATTTGACCATTCCGGCGGGAACGGTATGCCTGACGGCGGGACAGGTGCGGTTTGAAACGGAGGAAGACGCTGTTTTGGGCGCGGAGGAGACAAGCGCAGAGGTACGGGCGCGTGCCGTAACGCCGGGAGCGGCGGGCAATGCGGCGGCGGGCTCCATACGGGCCATGGCGGTGGCTCCGATCGGCGTCAGCCGGTGCAGTAATCCGGAGGCGTTTTCCGGCGGAGCGGACCGGGAGGACGATGAGGCCCTGCGAGTACGGGTACTGGAGACCTTTCAGCGGATGCCCAACGGGGCCAACGCCGCTTTTTACCAGCAGGGGGCGATGTCCTTTTCGGAGGTGGCGGCGGCCGTGGTGATTCCGCGGCCCCGGGGCGTGGGAACGGTGGACGTGGTGGTATCCACGGCCGCCGGACTGCCGGAGAATGCGCTGCTGGAGGAGCTGAAGGAGTACTTTCGCGCGCGCAGGGAGATTGCCGTAGACGTACAGGTGAAGGCGCCCGAGATAAAGCCGGTCAACGTGGAGGTCTCTGTTACGCCCAGAAAGGGAGCGGACAAGGCGGCGGTGCTGCGCGGGGTAGAGGAGCGCCTGCGGGGGTGGTTTGACGGGAAGCTGCTGGGGCAGGACATACTGCGGGCCAAGCTGGGCGGGCTGGTCTACAGCGTAGATGGAGTGGAGAACTATGCTTTCCGTGCGCCCGCGGCTGACATAACGGTGGACAGGTCTGAGCTGCCCTGGCTGGAGCGGCTGTCGGTAACGGAGACGGCCTGATGGGATACGAACAGTATTTAAAAGACCTGCTGCGCCCTCTGCGGGTCTACCGGCTGGAAAATTCCTACAACGGCGCGGAGCTGGCCGCCGAGGGGGCAGCGCTGGACGGCTGCGGAGGCTGGCTGGAGGCGCTGGAACGGGAGATGCTGGTTTCTACGGCCCAAGGACCGGGACTGGACGCGATAGAACGCCTGCTGGCGCAAAAACCGGTGGCGGATACGCTGCAGCGGCGGAGAGAGGCATTGGCGGCGCTGCTGCGGATTGGGGGAGACAGCTTTACTTTGGAGGCTGTCAACAGCAATCTGAAAGGCTGCGGCCTGAACGCCGTGGCCAGTGAAACTGGGCAGCCCGGACATGTGGAGGTGCGTTTTCCTGATGTGCCGGGGATTCCAGAGCGCTTTGAGGAAATGCGCGCCATCATAGAAGATATCCTGCCATGCCATTTGAACATCTTATATGTATACTGGTATATCACGTGGGAACTAATGGAAAAGCGCTTTCAGACCTGGGAAGAGGTTGAGTGCATGGCGCTGACCTGGGAGGAGCTGGAGAAGCTGGTAAAAGAGGAAGAGACGTACTGCGCGGGGTAAACGCAAAGCCTCTGGCGGTTGGGAGGTGCCGGCTGCGCTTGACAAGAGGGCGCAGCTGTGGTATGATTTCACTCCTTTACCGCGGCTGGGAAAGGAGTGATGCGCATGATTCCCCATTGGAAACGGAAATTTGCCGCCCTTTGGACAGGGCAGGCCCTGTCTATCTTCACCAGCATGATATCCCAATATGCCCTAATTTGGTATGTAACGGACCTTACCGGGTCGGCAACGGTGCTTTCCCTGATTACCTTGGTGGCGATGCTGCCCCAGGGTGTGCTGAGTATGTTTACGGGTGCCTTTGCCGACCGCTTTGACCGGCGGGTGATTATGGTGGTTTCAGATCTATCCATCGGCCTGCTCTCTCTGGGGCTGTCTCTGCTGGCCCTGCAGGGCCGCTTAGGATTAGGACCCATTTTGGCGGTGGTCACCCTGCGCAGTGTGGGCGGCGCGTTCCACTCCCCCTGCCTACAGGCGGTGACGCCGCTGATTGCTCCAGCGGAGGCCCTGGGCAAATGCGCCGGATGGAGCCAAGGGATTCAGACGGTATCTATGCTGCTGTCTCCCGCACTGGCGGCGGCGCTGTATGCGGCGCTGCCTCTGCACTGGATGCTCTTGATGGATACGTTGGGCGCGGTTTTCGCCACCGGAGGACTGCTGCTGGCCCGGCTGCCCGCCCTGCGGGTGAACGGTCAGGGGCAGAAGCTGCGGCTGTGGCAGGACACGAAGGAGGGCTTTGCCGTACTGCGCTCTTACCGGTGGCTGTGGGAGCTGTGCTTAATCTGCGCACTGTTTTCGGTGGCGTTTATGCCCGTGTCAGCCCTGTTCCCTTTGATGAGTATGCAGTATTTTGGCCGGGATACCGGCGCCGCGGCGCTGGTAGAGACGGCATTTTCTCTCGGCATGCTGGCGGGCTCTGTGGTTTTGGGGTTATGGGGTGGCGGAAAAGACAAAATTTTAACCATGATGAGCGCCGTCTTTGCGATGGGCGGCGCGTTGGTAATCACCGGAATGCTGCCGCCCTCAGGATTTTGGTGGTTTGCCGGGATGTCCCTGGTGATGGGGCTGACGTGCCCGTTTTTCAACTCGGTTTTTATGGCGCTGATCCAGGAAAAGGTGGCGCCGGAATATCTGGGCCGGGTGCTGGGACTGTCCGGTGCGATCATGACGCTGGCCTCCCCGCTGGGACTGGCGGCTACGGCCTTGCTGGCGGAACGGGCCGGGCTGACCGTGTGGTTTCTGCTCTCCGGAGGGGTGACGATCCTCTGCGGCGTGCTGGGAATGACGCTGCCGGCCGTGCGCGGCTGTACACGCACATAAAAAAATCCCTCCACCTGTGAGAACTGGTGGAGGGATTTTTTTATAATTTTGCTGCGCCCTCTTCACGGCCGCAGCGGCAGAGTGGGTATCTGCTCAAAAAGAGCGTCAGAGACGGCGCTGGTTATGGCTACAGCGGCATACTCCAGACTGTGAAAAAGGGGCCTGCGGCCCACGGCCGGCATGATTATCTCCAGCAGCCCCCGGCCGGGGGTTGAACGCTCAAGTCCGTGGGATGGGCCGGCCGCCCTAAAAAGCATCGGAAGTGTCGGAAAGGGTGACATCCTCTTTGCGCACCTGTTCCCAAGAGAACAGGGGGATGAGTTCAGCTGCGGATACAGGTTCCGGCAGAGGCAGCAAGCCTGCCAGATAGGCCAGACGGCCCAGCAGCGCCTGGGGTGTACAACGTTCCCGCAGGGCGCCCATGTCCAGATCGCCGTCCCGTTTGGAGAGCCGCCGGCCGTCCTCGGAGAGCAGCAGGGGCACATGACAAAACTGAGGGGCTTTCCGCCCTAACAGCTGGTATAAATACAGCTGCCGGGGCGTGGAGGAGAGCAGGTCCCGCCCCCGGACCACCTGAGTAATCTCCATGTCCGCATCGTCGCACACAACCGCCAGCTGATAGGCGTACACGCCGTCGGACCGGCGCAGGATAAAGTCCCCGCAGCCGCGCAGGAGATTTTCCGCGTAAGCCCCCTGCAAGCCGTCCTGAAAGGCTGCCGTCTGATCCGGGACCTGGAGCCGCCAAGACGGGTGGCGGCAGGCAGACAGCTCCTCCCGCTGCCGGGGGGTCAGGCTGCGGCATTTTCCCCCGTAGGCTCCCTGCCCCTGGCCCAGGTGGGGGGCGCTGGCGGCAAGCCGTTCTGCCCGTGTGCAGAAACAGGGGTAAATCAGCCCGCGCTCCTGTAGGGTGTGGAAAGCGGCGGCATAGGACGCGGTGCGCTGGCTCTGCCGGTAGGGAGCGTGGGGTCCCCCGGCCTGATAGCCCTCGTCCCAGTCCAGCCCCAGCCAGCGCAGGTCGTCTGCCAGCTGCACGGCGTACTCCTCCCGGCAGCGGTCTGGGTCCAGGTCTTCTATGCGCAGGACCATGATGCCGCCTGCCGACCGGACCGACAGCCAGGCCAGCAGAGCGGAAAACAGATTCCCCAGGTGCATCCGCCCGCTGGGGCTGGGGGCGAAGCGCCCCCGGACAGTCTGACTCATAAGCCGCCCTCCTCCGTTTAAAATGGACCCCCGTCTTTTTGAGCGGGGGCCCATTGCTGTTTGATTACATTTTTTCCGGCGCGGCAACGCCGATCAGTCTCAGGCCGGTGGCAATGACGCTGCGCACGGCATCCGCCAGCTTAAGACGGGCGGAGAGAATTGAGGGCTGCTCCCCTTTGATATGACAGGCATTGTAGAAACGGTGGAAATCCCCCGCCAGGGCCAGCAGATAGCGGTTGATATGAGAGGGGTCGTAATTCTGGGCCGCCAAGCGGATGGTGTCGGGCAGCTGAGAGAGGGTTTTGATGAGCGCGCGCTCCTCCGCTGTGGTGAAGACCGCCGCGTCCACAGCCTTCGCGCTGGGAACCTGGGCGCCCTCTTCCGCCAGACGGGAAATCAGGGAGCAAATCCGGGCGTGGGCGTATTGGACATAGTACACCGGATTTTCACTGTCCTCCCGGACCGCCAGGTCCAGATCGAAATCCACCGGGCTGGTGGCGGAGCGGGAATTGAAAAAGAAGCGGGCGGCGTCCACGCTGACCTCGTCCAGCAGGTCCCGCAGAGCGATGGCTTTGCCGGAGCGCTTGGACATGCGCACGGGTTGGCCGTCCTGGAGCAGGTTCACCAGCTGCATCAGCACAATGACCAGCCGGTGGGAGCCGTCCAGCCCCAGTCCGTCCAGCGCCGCCTGGAGCCGCGCTACATGCCCGTGGTGGTCCGCCCCCCAGATATTGACCGCCAGGTCGAACCCCCGGCGCTCCAGCTTGTCCCGGTGATAGGCGATGTCGGCGGCAAAGTAGGTGTAAAACCCGTTGGCCCGCTGCAGCACGTCGTCTTTCAGCTCCAGCTTGTCCACCTGCTCTTGGGTTTTGCCCTCCCGCAGGTATTTTGCCTTTAAAAGCTGGGTGGTGTCCAGCCACAGGGCTCCGTCCTTCTCGTAGGTCCAGCCCCTGTCCTTTAAAAGACCCACGGTCTCTTCTACATAGCCGCTGTCGTGAAGGGTGGACTCCAAGAACCACTGGTCGTATTCAATTTTGTACCGGCGCAGGTCGTTCTTCATCTTAGGAATGTTGGCGGACAGACCGAATTGGGCCATGGCCGCCCGGCGTTCCTCCTCGGGGCGGTCCTTCCAGCCGGAACCCTCCCGGTCTAAAAAGGCCTGGGCCAGCTCCCGAATATCCTCGCCGTGGTAGCCGTCTTCGGGGAAAGGCACATTTTCTTCTCCACGTACCAGCTGGAGGTAGCGGGCCTCAATGGAGACGGCGAATTTGTGGATTTGATTACCCGCATCATTGACGTAAAATTCCCTCCAGACGCGGTACCCGGCCCGTTCCAGCACGCTGGCCAGGGCGTCCCCCAGAACGCCGCCCCGGGCGTTGCCGATATGCATAGGGCCGGTGGGGTTGGCGGAGACGAATTCTACCATTACCCGCCTGCCCTCGCCCTCTTGCAAAGAACCGTAGGCACCGCCCTCGGCCTGAATGTCCCGGAGGACCTGCCCGTACCACTTGCTGCCCAGAGTGAAGTTCAAAAAGCCCGGTCCGGCAATTTCCACCTTGTCAAAATAGCTGCCGGACAGGTCCAGCCGCTCCACAATAATTTGAGCGAGCGTCCGGGGGGGCATGCGCAGCGCCTTGGCTCCTGCCATGGCGAAGGAGGAGGCGTAGTCTCCGTGGGAGACGTCCTTGGGGATTTCAACCGTGGCCTTTACCTGGGCTCCGGCGGGCAGCAACTGTTCCGCCGCGGCTTTCTCATAGGCGGCCTGGGTTAGGGCGTGAACCTGATCCTTTGCCGCTTGAATTAAATTGGACATATTTTATCACCTTTTTCTGGCCCGCTTCCAAAATACCGGCGATGTTCAGAAAGCGGAGCGCGAATATACCGCCTTTATGACCGCAGAAGAGGCGTTTTCTCTTTTACCTGAATGCGAAACTGGTTTTCTCCCGCCGCCGCGTGGTCGATTTCGATGGCGTATTGTATCTCAATGGCCCCGCCGGCCTGAGAGAGCGCAGCGCGCATCCGCTTGGTGCGCACGCCCACCGACAAGGCGCCGTAGGGTGTGTCGTACATGGACAGATGCCGCTTCCCCTCCTGAAAGACCATCTGGGAGTTGACCTCTCCCATCCGCAGCAGGGTAATGCGCTCGGGCTCAATCTGGAAGGTGGTCAGAGTGCCGTCCAGCCCGGTAAGCTCGCTCTCCTGATAACTGAGGGTGTATCCATCGCCGTCTGGGTCCAGGCGGCCCTCTGTGACCAGCTCGACGGCGTCCGCCTCCATGCCCACAAAGGACTGCGTCCCTTTAATGGAAATAATAACGTTGTTGTGCATATGCTGCGCTACCTCCGGCCCATGCGAATTGCAAGCTATTATACACAATGCGGCGCCCGTTGTAAAGATGACCCGAAGGATTCCCGGCGGGATTTTTCAAACAGGGTCTAATATCGGTCAATGTCCACATGCTCCACCTGTCCGGCTACATCCCAGCCCAAAAACAGCGACGCCAGCCGGGAAAAGTCGGCCACCTGGTCGCTGACATAGCACTTCAGGCCGCCCGGGGCGTCCTGAGGAGCCAGGGCGTCTGATCTGCGCAGCAGCTCCGCCGCGGCCCGGGCTCCCTCGGCGCCGGCGCTGACCAGCTCCACCTGGGGGCCCATGCTGCTGCGGATTACCGCCTCCAGCAGCGGGTAGTGGGTGCAACCCAGCACCAGCGTGTCTACCTGCGCCTGCTTCAAAGGGGCCAGATATTCCGCGGCCACCGTCTCGATGACCACGTCTCCCGGACGGGTGCGGCCGTTTTCTACCAGGGGGACGAAGAGCGGACAGGCCTGGGCGAACACCTGGGCGTCCGGGCGGACCTGGGCGATGTGGCGCTCATAGGCCCCGCTGCGGATGGTGGCCTGGGTGCCGATCAGACCGATACGCCCGCTGCGGGTCCGCCGGGCTGCCGTCTGTGCCGCCGGAGCCACCACCCCCAGCACCGGCAGGGAATTTTCCTGACAGAGTATATCCAGTGCCGTGGTGGACACAGTGCCGCAGGCGATTATGACGGCTTTGAGATCAAACTGCCGCAGGAAGGCCACATCCTGCCGGGCGTATTTGATGATGGTGTCTCTGGAGCGGCTGCCGTAAGGCACCCGCCCGGTGTCTCCGAAATAGACAAGCTCTTCTCCCGGCAGAAGGCGGCGCACCTCCCGCACGGTGGTCAGTCCGCCCAGGCCGGAGTCAAAAATACCGATGGGTCTTGCGTCCAAGGAAATTCCCTCCCAAACTGTGTTTCCTACCCATCATATGCGAAAATCCTTCAAAACACAAGAGAGACTTGGAGAACGCTCCCACCATTTTCCAATTTCCCCTGTTTGACATTTCAGCCGGCGTGATTATAATATAAAAAGAGCGGGGCCTGCCGGCCTGCGCGGGTAAGCTCGAAGGACAGCGAGGAGGTTTTATCCTATGAATTTGGAATTGACAGGCAAGCAATTCCGCCGCCTGCTGGATATGGCCTATATCGGCAACTGGGTGCTCAACTCCACCCGGGGCGACGACCGCTTTAAGGATTATGACGATGTGGAAAGCCTTCTGTTTGCCAAAGCAAAAGAAGAGGGCATGGGCGTACTGGCAGAGGAGTGGCAGGGGGAGACGGTCCCATCCCGCGCGTTTGCGGAGGGCGGCATCCACGAGGCCATAATGGAGTATGAAAACAACGTCTTTTTTGATATTTTGGCGGAGGATCTGGCCCGCCGGGATATGGACGACGCCCCAATCGACGAGAGCAATTATGATGAGCTCAACCGCCGCATTGAGGCCTATATTGCCGAATTTGAAGAGCACGGCACCGATAATATCCTGATTGACGCGGATGATCTCCCCTGAGATAGATTTGCAGCGGGGGCAGGCACTTGGGACAGCTGCCATAAAGAAGCGAACGCCCGCTGAAAAGCATTTGCTTTTCAGCGGGCGTCATTTTCATTTTTTCAAATTCAGGCCGTCTTTAAACGCTTCCCCAACACGTTGTGTCACCTTGTAGTATCCGTGAGTGTAGGGGGCGAAGGCAATGGCGTTCACCAGCGACATATTGATCTGACCATCTACTATGACGCTTTTGTCCGCAGTGATATTGATGACCTTTCCAATGACTCCGTAGCCATATTCGCCGTCCTGATAGGCAATAAATTCACACTCGAGACACAACGGAAATTCATTGATAGCAGGGGCGTCCACCGTTTCAGCCTTGCTGGCGGTAAGGCCGCTGCGGGCAAACTTGCCGACGAAGCTGTTTCCGGATTCTATTCCGAAATAGTCTGCCTCTACCATATGGGCGGCGTCGGCTATGCTCACCGTGAAAGCACCCCGCGCTTTGATATTTTTCACGGTCTTATGGGTTTCGGTCAAATTGAGGACCACTTTTATGGTTCCCTTCCGCTGACACCTTTGCTGAAAGTGTCATAATGGGTGTGATACACTCCGAAAAGAGTGAGGCAAACCATTGCGGCCTGCCTTGCCTTTGATTTTTATGGAGTATACTCCTTTCGCGCATCTCCAATTTTTTTGGAAAAGCACTTTACAGCGGCTTGGCTCCGCGCTAGAATAAAGACAGCCTGCCCCGTCAACCAAGGGGCGGAAGCTCAAACGGAAAGGAGTCTTTGACATGCACAAGCATCCCCTGCGGCGCATGGGCGCCGCGATTATGTCCCTGGCGCTGGCCGCATCGCTGGCCGTTCCCGCCGCCGCCGTCACCGGCTCTCGGCCCATCCAGGCCAACTACACCGATATTAAGGTGATGTTGGACGGAGAGTTTCTGGTGCTGACCGACGCCAACGGAAAGACTGTGGAGCCCTTTGCCGTGGACGGCACGACTTATCTGCCCGTCCGGGCGGTGGCCGGCGCCCTGGGCCTGGGCGTGGACTGGCTTGCCGAAACCAGCACGGTCGCCCTGACCTCCGGTGGAGAGAAGACCACCAAGACCACCCAGGACCCCGCTAAGGGCCGCACCATCAACATCGGCCTGAGCGCCGACTACGCGGACATTAAGGTCACTCTGGACGGAAAACCGCTGACCCTGACCGATGCCAGCGGCAAAACAGTGGAGCCTTTTGCCGTGGACGGCACGACCTATCTGCCCATCCGGGCCATCTCCAACGCCCTGGGCCTGGAAGTGGGCTGGAATGCGGAAAATCATGTGGTCACCCTGTCCACCGAGCCTTTTGAAATTACCGATGAGATTGCCGTGACCTATGTACAGGGACTTTTGAACGCGCTGTATCTGGGCCAGTACGACCAGGCCTATCTGGATCTGGTGAGCGGCACGAAGGAGAGCGCTGAGGCGGCCCATTTGACGAACGTGATGGCGGAGGCCCAGATCTTCAGCGACTTCAGCGGCATTACCGGCACCACCGAGGAGGAGACCTTCGACAAGCTGGATCCCGAAATCAGCAACCAGCTGATGACCCTCTTCCAGACCATTTACAGCAAGTCCAAGTTTACCGTGTCCAACCCCAAGGCCCTGGGGAACGGTGATTACACAGTGGACGTAACGGTCAGCCCCATCAATGTGTTACAGCTGTTTGACACGGCGTATGACAGCGTCAGCGAGCAGTTCCACGTGAATTACCCCGACAGCTTTTTCGCCACAGCCACTCCGGCGCAGTATGACGCGTACTGTGTGGCCTACGCCAGAATGGTACTGGACCTGCTGCGCACCCAGGTGGAGAAGCTGGACTACCTGCCGGAGCAGACCGTGACCTTCCGGGTGGAGAAGAACACCAACGCCGCATTTACCGCCAATACAGAGGATCTCAACGCAGTGGATCAGCTCATTATCCTGGCGCCTGAGGCCAGGTAACGATCTATCAAAGCTACAGCAGGCCCCCCGATAAGCCGGGGGGCCTGCTGCTTTACTTATTTGTCCAGGCGACTGTGCAGCGCGGCGTGGACCGCCGGTGGGCTGGCCTGGCCTTTCAGCCTGCGCATTACCTGGCCCACCAAAAATCCAAAGGCCTTCTCCTTGCCGGAGCGGTAATCCGCGACGGATTTGGGGTGATCGGCCAGAACCTGCGCCACGGCGTCCTCCACCAGCTCGGCGTCGCAGACCTGCTCCAGCCCGTGTTCCTTGACATAGGCGTCCACGTCTGCATCGGAGTCAAACACCGCGTCAAAGACTTTGACCGCCGTGTTGCGGTTGAGCCGTCCGGACTGCACCAGCTGGATCAGCCGGGCCAGGGTTCTGGGGGTCAGGGGCATGTCCCGGCTGTCCAGCCCTCTGGCGGAGAGCGCCCCCAGCACCTGACCCATAATCCAGTTGGACGCCTGCTTGGGCGGCGCGCCCAGGGCCACGGTCTGTTCAAAAAAGTCCGCCAGCGCCTTCTGGCTGGTGAGCATCTGGACGTCGTAAGGGGGAAGGTCCCAGTCCCGCCGGTACCGGGCGGCTTTGGCCGGGGAGAGCTCAGGCTGCTCCCTGCGCAGGCGCTCCAGGTACGCCTCGCTGAGGAAGAGCTGGGGCAGATCCGGGTCGGGGAAATAGCGGTAGTCCTGGGCGTTCTCCTTGGAGCGCATGGCAAAGGTGGCGTCCTTATTCTCATCCCAGCGGCGGGTCTGCTGCACCACCGGCTTTCCCTCCTCAAGCAGCTCGATCTGCCGCCTGGCCTCATAGGCGATAGCCCGGGTGATGGCCTTAAAGGAGCTGAGATTCTTCATCTCTGTGCGGGTGCCCAGCTGCGCCGACCCGGCGGGGCGCACCGACAGGTTCACGTCACAGCGCAAAGAGCCCTCCTGCATCTTGCAGTCGGACACCCCCAGGTACTGTAGGGTGGAGCGCAGATGCTCCAGATAGGCGACGACTTCGTCTGCCGTGCGGAAATCCGGCTCTGTGACGATTTCGATCAGGGGCACGCCGCAGCGGTTATAGTCCGCGCGGGTCTGGTCAAGCCAGGGGTCATGGACCAGCTTGCCGGCGTCTTCCTCCATATGCAGCTCATGGATGCGGATATGTTTTTCTCCCGCCGGGGTGGAGAGGGACACCGCCCCGTCCCGGCAGATGGGGAGATAGAGCTGAGAGATCTGATAGGCTTTGGGCAGGTCGGGATAAAAATAATTTTTCCGGTCGAAGCGGCAGCGGCGGGTAATCTGGCAGTTGAGCGCCAGACCCGCCTTTACGGCGAACTCCAGAACTTTTTCGTTGAGTACGGGCAGCGCTCCCGGCATTCCCGTGCACACCGGGCAGCAGTGGGTGTTAGGCTCTCCGCCGAACTGGGTGGTGCAGGAGCAGAAGATTTTCGTCTTGGTGGCAAGCTCCACATGGGTCTCCAGGCCAATGACGGTTTCCCAGGTCACAGCGCGTCTCCTCCTTTCGGCATGCGCCGGTGATAATCGGTTTCCAGCTGGAAGGCGTGGGCGGCGTTGAGCACCGGCAGGTCTCCCAGCAGAGGGCCGATGAGCTGAGCGCCGATGGGCAGGCCGCGGGAGTCGAAGCCGCAGGGCATGGACAGCCCTGGAAGGCCCGCCAGATTTACCGGAACGGTATAGACATCGCTGAGGTACATTTGCAGGGGATCGGACAGGGTCTCGCCCAGCTTGGGGGCGGTGGTGGGGGTCACAGGGGTGAGCAGCAGGTCGTAGGTTTGAAAGGCCAGGTCAAAGGCCGACTTTATGAGAGCCTTTGCCTGGAGGGCCTTTTTGTAATAGGCGTCGTAGTATCCGGCGGACAGCACGAAGGTCCCCAGCAGAATCCGCCGCTTTACTTCCGGACCAAAGCCCTGGGTGCGGGTTTTGGTGTACAGCTCGGTCAGATCCTGGCAGCCTTCCGCCCGCCAGCCGTATTTTACCCCGTCGAAGCGGGCGAGGTTAGAGCTGGCCTCGGCGCAGGCGATGATATAGTAGGCGGGCACGCCGTAGTCCAGCATGGGCATGGAGAATTCCTCCACCCTGGCCCCCCGGCTTTTGAGGATTTCCGCCGCGGCCAGCACCGCGGCGCGGACCTCTTTGTTCAGACCGTCTCCGAAGCACTGCCCTGGCAGGCCAATCCGCATCCCCCGTACCTCCCCGGTGAGGCGGGGCAGCAGGGGCCCCGCGTACTCCAGGGAAGTGCTGTCCCGGCGGTCCCGCCCGGCGATGACGTCCAGCACCGCGGCGCAGTCGGCGGCGGAGCGGGCGATGGGGCCGACCTGGTCCAGGGAAGAAGCGTAGGCGATGAGCCCGTACCGGGAGACGGCGCCGTAGGTGGGCTTCATACCGGTGACGCCGCAGAAGGCGGCGGGCTGACGGATAGAACCCCCGGTGTCGGAGCCAATGGCGTACCAGATCTCCCCGGCGGCCACCGCCGCCGCCGCTCCGCCGGAGGAGCCACCCGGGACCCGGCCGGGGTCCCAGGGGTTGCGGACCGGGCCGTAGTATGAGGTCTCCGTGGTGGAGCCCATGGCAAACTCGTCCATATTCAGCTTGCCCAGGCAGACCGCCCCGGCCTGATTCAGCCGTTCCACGGCGGCGGCGTCATAGGGAGGGGCGAAATCCCCAAGGATCATAGAGGCGCAGGTAGTTTTGATTCCCTTGGTGCAGATATTGTCTTTAACGCCCATAGGCACGCCGTACAGGGGGGATTCCGCTCCTGCTCCACCGGGGCGGAGCTGCTGCGCCCGCTCCAGGGCCCGCGTTCCGGCGAGGGTGATGAAGCTGTTGAGGTGCGTGTGCCTGCCGGCGGCGTCCAGGCCGGCCTGGACGGCCTGCGCCGGGGAGAGAGCTCCTTCTTTGATTGCCGTGCCCAGCTCCAGGGCGGTGTATGCGCTCCATTCCATTGTGCAGCCTCCTCACTCTACGGATTTGGGGGTTAAGAACGCCTCCTGATCGGGGACCGGGGCCCCCGCCAGCAGCTCGCCCCGGTCCTGGGAGGGCATGACCCGGTCCTCCCGCATGATGTTTTCAAGGGGAATCACGTGGCTCATAGGCTCCACCCCGGCGGTGTCCAGCCCCTCCAGCACGTCCATATACTGCAAAATTTTCTCCAGCTCCCGCTGCATCGCGGCTTTTTCGCCCTCCGGCAGGCTCAGCCGGGACAGGGCGGACACATAGTCCACGATTTCCTGCGCGATTTTCATAATGCCGCTCTCCTCTCAAGGCTCCAGCCGGCCCAAGTCCCTGGGGAACAGGCAGGCCTTGCGTATATTGTCAAGACCGCATAGCTTCATGGTCAGCCGCTCCAAGCCGGCGCCCAGCCCCCCGTGGGGGGGCATTCCGTGCTTGTGGATCATCAGGTAGTGCTGAAAGGCTTCTGGGTCCATACCGCGCCGGCGCATTTTCTCCACCTGGGTGGCGTAATCGTGGATGCGCTGCCCGCCGGTGGTCACCTCCATGCCGTGGAAGAGCAGGTCAAAGGAGAGGGTGTACCGGGGGTCCTCCGGGTCGTCCATAGCGTAGAAGGGGCGTTTCTTGCTGGGATAGTGGGTGACAAATACGAAATCGGCGCCCCACTCTTCCTGGGCGTAACGCCCAATGGCCTGCTCCTCCTCGGGCTCCAGGTCGTAGGGGTCGCGAATGCGGTAGCCGTATTTTTCCGCCGCGGCGCGCTTAATCCAGTCAAAGCGCACGGCTGGAATCTGCTCCACCTGGGGCAGCGCCGCGCCCAGCCGCTCCAGATCCCCAGAGCATTGCCGGGCCAGCAGGCCGGTCATAGCCTGGAGAAATCCGGTTTCCAGGGCCATGATATCATAAAAACTGTCGATGAATCCCACCTCAAAGTCCATGGAGGTATACTCGTTCAGGTGCCGGGGGGTGGAATGCTTTTCCGCCCGGAACACCGGGGCGATTTCAAAGACCCGCTCGAAAACCCCCACCATGGTCTGCTTGTAAAATTGAGGGGACTGGGCCAAAAAGGCTTTGCGCCCGAAATAGTCCAGCCGGAAGATGTTGGAGCCCCCCTCCGCCCCGGCGTGGACAATCTTGGGGGTGTGGATTTCGACAAAGCCCTGGCTCTGAAGGTAGTCCCGGAAGGCCTGGGAGACCGCCGCCTGGATGCGGAACACCGAGTGCTCCCGGAGAGAGCGCAGGGCGACGGGGCGCAGCCCCAGCTGCGTGTCCAAGTTCAGGTGCAGGGACTGCTTGAATACAGGCGCCGGCAGCGCCGCCGCGGGGCGGGACAGGCACTGTACCTGCGCGTCCGCCAGCTCGATCCCCCCCGGGGCGCGCTCTTCCCGGCGGGCGGAGCCGGTGACGCGCACGGCGCACTCCCGACACAGCGACCCCGTGTCCCGACCGCAGACGCATTGGACAATCTCCTCCCCCGTGCGCAGGACGAGAAAGGTCACGCCCCCCATGGCCCGCAGGGTGTGCACCATGCCCGACAGGGTGACGGGACGGTTGTTCCGGCAGCCCTCCTCCAGCTGTGCCGCTGCGGATTTCCTCTGCCGCGCTGTTGTGATCTGCTCCATGCCTGTCACCCTTTCCGAAAAAAATTGAGGTCTGCCGTCCGCGCCTGCCAGCGGGCAAAATGAAAGCAAAAAGTCCCGAAGCTGCATTTACAGCTTCGGGACGGAATATTCCGCGGTGCCACCCGGATTGCCGCGCCTGTCAGGGCACGGCCTCTCATGGGCCCGTAACGGAGGCAGGCGTGCGCCCCTACCCCCTGCAACAGGGCTCGGAGCGCCGGCTCAAAAGTGTTGCGCCTCCCTATCCTGCCGGACCGGGCTCTCAGTCGGTGACCCGGATTCTCTGGCGGCCCTCACAGGGGACGGTCTTTTTCATCGCCTTTGTATGAAAGCAGTATAACCGTTTCATGCAAAAAAAGCAACCGTCAATTTGCACAGGATATAGCCGTTGTAATTGGGAAAGGCTTATGGTACAATAGCCATAAAACGGCGGCCGCGCCGTAAAACCGGCAGGATTCGCCCTTCCCCGGACCAATCGGGAAGTGGGAACGCCGCCGGAGTGCCGCGAAAGCCGGCATCGAGGTGAAACATATGATGGATTGGGATACGCTGTACGATGCGTGCATGAACTGCCGGAAATGTGCCCTGGCGGAGACCCGGCACAACGTAGTGTTCGGGGAGGGAGCCCGTGACGCGGAGGTCATGTTCATCGGAGAGGGCCCCGGCGAACAGGAGGATTTGACCGGGCGGCCGTTTGTGGGCCGGGCGGGGAAGCTGCTGGACGATATGCTGGAGATGATCGATTTAGACCGGAAAAAGGTTTTTATCGGCAATATGGTCAAATGCCGCCCGCCTCAGAACCGGGATCCCCTGAATGTGGAGCAGGAGGCGTGCATCGGTTACCTGCGCAACCAGGTGGCCCTGCTGCGGCCTAAGATTATTGTCTGCCTGGGCCGTATCGCGGCCATGAAGCTCATCCGGGAGGACTATAAGATTACGCGGGAGCATGGACAGTGGGTGGAAAAGGCGGGGGTGTGCATGACCGCTTTGTACCATCCCTCCGCCCTGCTGCGGGACCCCCGGAAACGGCCGGAGAGCTTTGAGGACCTGAAATCCCTCCAGGCAAAGATTCGGGAGCTGTGCAGCCACACCTATTGAGAGCTCTGCTGGGAAGGAGTTGCTATGAAACGAAATAAATTATGCTGCGCAGCTGTGCTGCTGGCCTTGGCGCTGACGGCCTGCGGCCCTGCGCCAGCCGGTGAGGAGACGCCGGCCCCCGCCCCATTGCCCACTGCCCCGCCGGTGGAGACGCCCGCCCCCGAGACGCCGGTCCCCGCCCCCGTGCCCCAGCCATGGGCATGGGGGGAGCAGACCGTTTCCCGGACCTTTACCGCCGGGGACGGGACGGTGGTGATGCGCATCAGCTATGTGCTGCCTTCGGTGCATGTGGGGCCGGCGGGCAGCAACCCTGCCGGCGAGGCGGTGAACGCCTGGTATGAGGCGGAGGGGAAGGCCCGCCTGCGGGAGGCCGAGGAGGCGTATGAGATGGCGGTGGCCGACTATGAGGTCAGCTCCGCTATGGGCTATGCGTTTGAGCCCACAACGCAGGAGATGAGCAGTCAGGTGACGTATGAGGCACAGGGGGTTGTCAGCGTCCGGCGGGAGCTGTACGTGAGCTTTGGAGGCGCCCACCCCTTTGTCAGCTGCCTATCCGAGCAGTTTGACGCTGCCACCGGGGAAAAGCTGGCCTTTGCGGACTTTTTTACGGATACCCAGACTGTGATGGAACGGGTGGTCTGCGCCTTCGCGGCCCAGGACGGACTTGCGGGGATCTCCGAGGAAGAAATTTTGGCGGCCTGCCAGCCGGAAAATTTTTACCTCACCGGGGACGGCTACGTATTTTGGATACAAGGGGGCAGCCTGCCCGCGGTGAACAGTCCCATAGAGGCCGTCATTCCTTTTGACCAGATGTCCGATGTGCGCGCCCATGGATAAAAGGCTGGTGGCGGGAGGCGTTTACCGCCTGAGGATAGAGGGCTACGCCAGCGGCGGCGAGGGCGTGGCGCGGCTGGAGGGCATGGTGGTTTTTGTTCGGGGGGCGCTGCGGGGAGAAGTGTGCGACGTGCGCCTGACCAAGGTGGGCCGCAGCGCCCTGTGGGGAGAGGCTGAAGCGGTGGTGGAGGCGTCTCCCAGCCGGACGGACCCCCGCTGTCCCTATTATGGGCAGTGCGGCGGCTGCCAGATGCGGCATATGGATTACGCCGAGGAGCTGCGGGCCAAGCATCTGCGGGTGGAAGAGGCCCTGCGCCGCATCGGCGGGGCGGATATCCGGGTGGAGGAAATTTTAGGAGCCGTGCGGCAGGAGCGCTACCGTAACAAAGTCCAGTTTCCCACGGCCCCAGGTCCCAGAATTGGCTTTTACCGTATGCGCAGCCACCAGGTGGTGGACGTGGCGGACTGCCTGCTTCAGCCGGAGTCCGCCGCCCGCCTGCGCGGGGCGGTGAAGGCATGGATGACCCGGCGGGAGGTCCCGGCCTATGATGAGAAGCGGCGCGCCGGCCTGATCCGGCATGTGTATGTGCGCACCAACCGCCAAGGGGAGAGCTTGTGCTGCCTGCTGGTCAACGGCAGCCGCCTTCCGGAAGAGGCCGGCCTGGTGGAGGCTCTGCGCCGGGCGGAGCCGGGACTGGCGGGGGTTGTGCTGGGGGTCAATGAAAGCCACAGCAACGTCATATTGGGGGAGCGCTACCGCACACTGTGGGGCGAGCCGTTTCTGGAGGACACCCTGTGCGGCCTGCGCTTTCGCCTGTCGGTGCCCTCTTTTTATCAGGTCCATCCGGAGCAGGCGCAGGCGCTCTACGGTAGGGCGGTGGAGCTTGCCGGACTGACCGGACGGGAGGACGTACTGGATCTGTACTGCGGCATCGGCTCCATCAGTCTGATCATGGCCCGCCGGGCGGGCCGGGTTTGGGGGGCGGAGGTGGTGCCCCAGGCAGTGGAGGACGCCCGGGAAAACGCCCGGCGCAATGGGGTGGACAACGCGCATTTCCTGTGCGCCGACGCGGGGGAGGCCGCCCGCCTTTTGGAGCGGCAGGGAGCGCGCCCCCAGGTAGTCTGCGTGGACCCGCCCCGGAAGGGGCTGGCGGAGGATGTGGTGGACACAATCGTCCGCCTGTCTCCGGAGCGGGTGGTATATGTCTCCTGCGACCCGGGCACGTTGGGCCGGGATACGGCGCGGTTTGAAGCGCGGGGATACCGGGCGCGCCGGGCCCTGGCGGTGGATCTGTTCCCCAGAACGCAGCATGTGGAGTCCGTAGTGCTGCTGGAGCGGAGATAGAATGATTTGAGCGTGGTGGACGGTATGGAGTTTAACTTTTCCTGGTATCAACTGTTGTTTTTTTTCCTGCTCTACTCCTTTTTGGGCTGGCTGGTGGAGGTGGGCTGCTACGGTCTGATAAAGCGCCGTTTTTACAACCGCGGGGTGGCGACGCAGCCTCTGCTGCCCACCTGCGGGGTCATTTTTACCCTGCTGATTTTAGTTCTGCCTACTCTGGGCGGAAACTATATATTCCAATTTCTTGCTGTGCTGGTGATTGTCGCAGTGATGGAAAATCTCTCCGAGCAGCTGTTCCGGCACATCAGTCCAAAGCTTCAGTGGGGCGCGGAGCGGGAGCGGCTGCTTTCCGGCAGCGGGAAAGGAGTGATAATCTCCCTGCTCATCGCGGGGGCGTATTTTCTGACCTATCTGGTGGTCCATCCCCTGCTGCTGGCCTTTACGCTGCTGCTGCCGGCGCTGCTGGTAAAGATTGTGGTGATTACCGAATGTGCGCTGCTGCTGGTGGATTTTTCCCTGGTTGTCTACGCGGTACGTACGGGGGACGCCGGAGGCTATCAGCAGCTGGAGGAGAACAGCCGCCAGAGCCACCTGGCGGCCCGCCTGACTCGCGCTATCTGGCGGCGGCTGCAAAAGGCGTATCCCGGTATCCAGCAGATGTCGCCTCAGGAGCAGGTCAGCTACCCCTTTGCCCGGGGCGTGTGCCTGGACAAGCTGGTCTGGGTGTTTTTAATTTCCGCTTTGCTGGGGGATCTGATTGAGACCTTTTACTGCGGGCTGGTAGACGGGCAGTGGATGAGCCGCTCCAGCGTGCTCTACGGCCCTTTCAGCTTCGTCTGGGGACTGGGAGCGGTGGTGCTGACGGTAACGCTCCAGCGGCTGGCGGAAAAGCACGACCGCTATGTCTTTTTGGCGGGCTTTTTGATCGGCGGCGCCTATGAGTACATGTGCAGCGTATTTACCGAGCTGGTGTTCGGCACCGTGTTCTGGGATTACAGCGAGATGCCCCTGAATATCGGCGGGCGCACCAATGTGCTGTTTTGTTTTTTCTGGGGCGTGCTGGCGGTGGTATGGGTGAAGGTGATTTATCCGCCCATGTCCCGGGGGATTGAGCGCACGCCGGCCCTGGTGGGCAAGGTCTTGACGTGGGTAACCGTATTTGTGATGGCCTGCAACGGGGCGCTCACCTGCGCGGCTATGGTGCGCCACGGCGCCCGCTCCATCCAGCCCCAGCCCGCCAATATGTTTGAAGAGTTTTTGGACAACCAGTACGGCGACGCCTATATGGCGCGCCGCTGGCCCAATATGATTGCGGTCGCGCCGGAGGACGGGTAGGCCCCGGCAGACGCTGGGAGCGGGTGTGGCGGCAGGCTGTGAAAAAAGTCTCGCAGGGTTCGCGCCGTTAGGCGCGAACCCTGCGAGACTTTTTTACATATAGAGCAGTGTGAGAACGGACGGCTTAGTCGATGAACTGCACGCCTGCGCCTACGACCCCGTCCCCGATATATACGCTGAGAGTGGCGTCCAGCGCCCCCTCCCAGCAGTGCAGGTGCTCCGGAAAGGCCTGGAGCATTTTTTTCCGCAGCTGTGCCATCAGCTCCGGCGCGCCGCCGTTGGCCACGGCGATGTTGCACCGCCGCACCGGCCGGTCCGCCCGGTGCTTTGTGGTCAGCTCTATGAATTTGTCCAGCAGCTGGCGCTTGCCGCGGACCTTGGCGACGCTTTGAAGCTGTCCGTCGCCGGCAAAGGTGATGATGGGCTTGATCTGAAG
Source organism: uncultured Flavonifractor sp. (assembly GCA_947346365.1). GTDB lineage: Bacteria > Bacillota > Clostridia > Oscillospirales > Oscillospiraceae > CANAAV01. The sequence continues at coordinate 22,573 of CANAAV010000005.1, read as the reverse complement.
CAGAGAGCCCGCCATAGCGGTAATTTTTCCAATCCGCCCGCCTTTATAGAGATATTCCAGCGTGTCCACAGAAAAAAAGGGGAACGTGTTGGCAATCAGGTGGGGAACCCGCTGGTTTACCAGTGTGTCCCAGCCGGCCCCGGCCTGAATCTCCTCCCACAGCTGAAGCAGGATAACGCCGATTCCCAGGGCACCGCTTTTGGAGTCAAAGACCGCCACCTCCAGACCCTCCTGCTGTTGTCCCTGGAGGCGAACCATGTTGTAGGTGCCGGAGAGCCCTGAGGAGAGCATGATGGCAATGACCTTTTCATAGCCATCGGCGCGAATGCGCGCAAACGCGTCGCTGACTGAGCCGCCGCTGGGCAGGGACGTGCGGGGCAGCTCTCCCCGGCGCAGGCGCTGGTAGATGTCGCCGGCAAAGATGTCCACGCCGTCAGAGTACTCCCCGTCCTGGCAGAGAATTTTCAGGGGGACCACGTAAATGGGCTTTCCCGCCAGCATGGCGGGGGAGAGATCGGCGGTGGAATCGGTCAGCAGAGCGATTTTATTGGGATTTGACAAGTTCATCATCCTACTCTATACTATGACATAACGATGTTACGTCATTATTATAACAACTTTTAAACCGTTCGTCAAGGGGAAGGGATGGGAGTCCCTTTTGAGAAAAGTGTTGCCGAGGTATCACTTTGGCAGTTTCTACAAAACCAGGTTGATACAATAATAACTGTGAACTATAACCAGCTTGCAAATCGGAAGTTGCGGAGGGAAATATGGAAAAACTTTTTTATTGTTCATGCCTGTATTGTTAATAATAGCTGCCATTTTTGTGCTTCATTTTCAGATACACATAGATACGGCAGTAAATGGGAATAAACAGGTTAAAAAAGTGATTGTCGTATTCAGTGTGGGAGTAATATTAGTTTGCACGATTGCTATTATTGCAAGTATCTTATCGTGAATATCCAAAGGACAACTGCTCGCTTCAGATACTATGACGGATCATTTTGTCAAATGGCATTGAGCAACACCAATCTGAAAAGGGAGGGATGGGAAGACATGGATTACAGCCAGCGCCGGAAGGAGCAGGCCCGCCAGACTGAGCAGGCCATTCTTCAGACCGCCTTAGAGCTCTTCCGCGCCAAGAGCTTTGACAAGGTCTCCGTCCGGGATATCTGCCGCCAGGCGGGTATTACGACAGGGGCCTTTTACCACCATTTCCGCTCGAAGGAGGAGCTGCTTTCCTACGGCTTTGCCCCGCTGGACCGCCACATGGAGCAGGCCTTGGCGTGTCATGAGGACGACAGTCCCCAGCAGAGGCTGTGGCGCATTTTGTCCACCTACGCCCTGTTTATTCAAGATTTGGGCTGGGAGCTGGCGGCCCGGTATTACCAGCGGCGGCTGGACGCGCCGGATAACGCCAGCTCCATGGACCCCACCCGCTATACCCTGCGGGCTATGGCCCAGTGTCTGGAGCAGGCCCAGCGGCAGGGGCTGCTGCCTGCGGGCGTCAGCGTGCCGTGGACGGCGGATTTCTTTTTCCGGCATTTTCGCGGGGTGGTGGTGGACTGGATTCTGCACCAGGGAGGCTATCCTCTGCTGCCCAAGCTGGAGCAGGATTACGCCTTTTTTCAGCGCGTGATCCGGTAGTAAAAATTGAAAGAGCCTGTAAACGCATCCTGCAATGACGCTTGCAGGCTCTGAGGGGCCCGGAGCTATCTGCTCCGGGCCCCTCAGGTTGTCACAAAAGTCTCATTGACCCGAAAAAGCGGCAAAGCCGCTTTTTCGATAGTTTGGGCAGGCTGGGATTGCTGGAAAAGGCAGGGCTTGCCGCGCTATTTTCCCACCGTCCGGTGGACCTCCTCTACCGCCCGCTCCACGGCGTTGAGGATGTTCTGGTATCCGGTGCACCGGCACAGGTGCCCGGAGATAAGCCGGCGCAGCTCGTCCCGGGTGTAGTGCCTGCCGGAGCCCACGATTTCCACGGCGGACATGATGATGCCCGGCGTGCAGAAGCCGCACTGGACTGCCGCCTCCTCTACAAAAGTCCGCTGGATGGGAGAGAGCTCCCCATTTTCATCCTGAAGGCCCTCCACCGTGAGAATGTGCTTATCCTGGGCCCAGACGGACAGGTAGATGCACGAGTCGATGGCGACACCGTCCACCAGGACGGTGCAGGCCCCGCACTCTCCCACCTCGCAGCCTTTTTTCACGCTGGTCAGGCCAAGGCGCTCCCGAAGGGTATCCGCCAGGGATTCCCGGGGGTCGATGCCCAGCTCCACCGGTTTTCCGTTTACCGTGCATTTCAGCACTTGAATCATACCGCCGCGCCTCCTTTCCGGGCCGCCTCCGCTAAAGCGCGGGCGGACAGCTCCTCCACCAGCTGGAGCCGCAGCGCCTTGGAGGCCCGCCAGCTGTCTCTCGGATTTACATCCTCCAGGGCCGCTTTGCCGATGGCGGACACCGCCTGCTCCACCGGGAGACCCCGGACCGCCGCCTCCGCGCCATAGGAGCGCATGGGAACGGGACCCGCCACGCCGAAGGCAAGACACACATCGTCCACGATCCGCCGCTGTTCATCCAGCTTTACCAGACAGGAGACACCCAGGGTAGCGATGTCCATGGCGTTTCGCATGGCGTATTTGATGTAGTGGCCCGTATAGCCCTCGTAATTTTCCCGGGGGATGACCAGCTTGACCAGCAGCTCATAGGGGGCCAGGTCCACCCGGCCCACGCCCTTGTACCACTGGCTGATGGGGACTTCCCGCTCGCCCCGGGGGCCCTTGACCCGCAGGCGGGCGTCCAAGGCCATCAGGGTGGAGGCCGAATCGGCGGAGGTAATGCCATTGCAGACATTTCCGCCGATGGTTCCCACCGCCCGGAGCTGCGGTCCGCCCGCCTGGTCCACGGCCTGGCCCAGCACGGGGATGCGGGCCCGAATAACCGGGTCCTCCGCCACCTGCCGGAAGGTGGTTAAAGGGCCAATTTCTATATCGCCGCCGGGCGTTAAAACCACGCCGGAGAGTTCTTCTATTAAGCCGTGGATAGACACCAGGCGGCAGCCCGACAGCTTGCCCTCCCGAACCTTGATGAGCACATCGGTTCCCCCGGCGATGATAAGCGCGCCTGGGTCCTCTTTCAGGGCGCGGATGGCGTCGTCCACGCTTTTGGCCTCATAAATAGACGCAATATCGTACATCAGAGCAGCCCTCCCTTCCGGAATGCCTCCAAAAGCCGCTGAGGCGACAGAGGCAGGGTATTAACCGCCACGCCGGTGGCGTGAAGCAGGGCGTTGCGGACCGCCGCGGCCACAGGGATGGCCGGCGGCTCGCCCAGCGACTTGTTGCCAAAGGGTCCTGAGGGGTCGTCCGTCTCCACGAACAGGGCGTGCAGCTCCGGGTGATCCAGAGCGGTGGGCAGCTTATAGTCCAGCAGGTTGCCGTTGAGTAGCCGCCCGGTTTTGGGGTCGTACTTCATCTCCTCGCTGAGGGCGTATCCCAGGCCCATGCTCATGCCTCCGTGGACCTGGGCCTCGGCCAGTTTAGGATTGATGAGCCGGCCGGAGTCGTGGACGTTGACAATGTTAAGGACTTTGATTTTTCCCACCGGGATGTCTACCTCAATCTCCGCGAAGCAGCAGCCGAAGGAGAAGGTGTTCTCCTTGCACTGGCTGGTGGCCTCGGCGGTAATATGCACGCAGTGGTCCAACGAGTAAAACGCCTCCGAGGCCAGCTCCGCCAGAGTCAACAGGCCCTCGCCGCTGGCGGCGTCTACCACCTCCCGGCCCCGGATGTCCAGCTCCCCGGGGCGCTTGAGCAGCTCCCGGGCGTAGGCGAGCACCTTCTCCCGGAAAAGAAGTCCGGCTTTTTTAATGGCGTGGCCGGTGACATAGGTCTGCCGGGAGGCATAGGCCCCGGTGTCGAAGGGGGCGGTATCAGTGTCCTGGGTGGAAACGATGTGTACGTCTTCGGTGGGAATGCCGATGGCCTGGGCGGCCATTTGAGAGAATACCGTGTCTCCGCCCTGGCCGATCTCGGTGGCCCCAAGCTGGAGCTGGACGGTGCCGTCCTGATTGAGGACAACGCGGGCGGAGGAGGTCTCCAGGGAGATGGGCCATACGCCGGTTTTATAGGAGAAGACCGCCATGCCAACCCCCCGGCGGACCGGGCCGGACTGGCCTTGATATTCCCGGCGCAGCCGGTCCCAGTCGATGAATTCCCGCCCCTTTTCCAGGCACTCCCGCGCCCCGGTGGAGTGGCAGGTGATGCCGTTGAGGGGGTCTACATACCCCGGCGGCATGAGGTTTTGATAGCGGAACTGATAGGGGTCCAGGCCGAATTGCAGGGCAATGTCGTCCATCATGCACTCGCAGGCAAAGTTGCACTGGGGAATGCCGTATCCCCGCATGGCGCCGGGGGAGGCGATGTTCGTGTAGACCGTCCACGCCTCGCTGCGGTGGGCCAGCTGGTCGAGATAGGTCTGACGGAAGCCGGTGACCGCGTTAGAGACAATGGCGTGCCCGTGGGAGGCGTACCCCCCCTGATTGGACACCGCAATACACTCCCGCGCCATCAAAAAGCCGTCCCCGTCCACCGCCGCCCGCACGTCAAAGGAGATAGGGTGGCGGGAGCGGGTATTCTGAAAGGTCTCCTCCCGGGACAGGTCCAGGCGCACCGTGCGTCCGCCCACCTGGGTGCACAGCCAGGCGTTCAGGGGCTCGTAGAGCACCTCCTGCTTGTTGCCAAACCCACCGCCGATATAGGGCTTGAGGATCCGCACGCTTCCCCAGGGAATGCCCAGGGCCTGGCCCACTACCCGCCGGACGATGTGAGGGATCTGGGTGGAGGTGACCACGGTGATGCGCCCCCCCTCCACATAGGCCCAGGAGACGGGGTTTTCCAGATGGCAGTGCTGGACCTGCTGGGTCTCGTAATGTCCATGAAATTGGTGGTAGCCGGGAAAGCTGAGCACATCCCCGGCGCATTTGAAATCGGATTCCGGCATGGGAATTTCCGAGACGTGGCGTTTGAGCACATTGCCGGGGAATTCCTCATGCAGGGGCTTGACCCCATCCGCCATGGCCTGCTCCGGGGTGAGTAGCGGGGGGTAGGTTTCGTACTCCACCTGAATCAGCTCCAGCGCCCGCTGGGCGGTGAGGGCGTCCTGAGCCACTACGGCGGCGATATCGTCCCCGTAGATGCGCACGCGCCGGTTGAGCAGCTTCCGGTCGGAGACATCCTGATGGGCCTCTTCTACGCTCCAGGGGTGGCCGGGCGTGGGGTACTGGTGCGCCGGCACATCAAAGCAGGTGAGTACCTTCACCACCCCTGGCAAGGCCTGGGCCCGGCTGATATCCATGGATTTTACCCAGCCGTTGGCGATAGTGCTGTGGAGAATTTTGGCCTCCAGCACCGGGCGGGGGCACAGATCGTCGGCATATCTGGCCCGTCCGGTGACCTTGTCAAATGCGTCCACCCGCGGGACGCTCTTTCCCACTTCCATAAAACACGCCTCCTCTTCCTGGTTTTGCAGCCGCTAATTTATAATTATACCGTATCTTTCGTAAAAAGGGAAGAGGAACACGCCTGATGGAAGAGTTTTGGGGGAAAAGACGTGAAAACGGGCAGCCGCTTGCTTTCACTTGCGCAGGACGGCAAAATATGCTATACTAATATCCATACGGCCTCAATTGAGGCCTGTCCGGAAAGGATACTGGCTTTTTATGAAAAAAGAGATTTTACTGCCCGCTTTGGCGGCGGCGGGAGGCGCGGCAGGGTTTGCCCTGCGGCGCTGGGAACTGGCCACGGCGTTCGAGCCGGACACGGGACTGCCTATTGCCGGAATGCCCGCCACCTATGCCCTGGCGGCTGTGTCGGCAGGGATGATTCTGGCGCTGGCGCTGCTGTGCCGGGGAGAATATGCGGGATTGTCCGGGCGGGAGGACGACAGCGTCTTTGCCGCCGTGGGGAACAGCCTTTACGCCATGGCGGCGCTGATGGCGGCCTTTCTGCTGATAGGCGGCGGCGCGCTGATGGCGGCCTCCTTTTTCACCGGGCGCAGCGCGGTGTTTACCCGGCCCATTTTGGCGGTGCTGGCGGCGGCGGCGGGCGTGTGTCTGCTGCCCATTGTGAAAAGCCGTTTCCGGGGTCCGGCCCGGCCTCGGTACGACGTGTTGCAGCTGATTCCGGCCTACGCCTGCTGCATGTGGCTGGTGGCGGCCTATCAGGCCCGTGCGGGAGACCCGGTGCAGCTGGATTATATTTACGAGCTGGCGGCCGTCATCGCCAGCCTGCTGGGACTGTATTACGCCGCCGGCTTTTCGTTCGGCAGGGGAAAACCCTTCCAGTTCTGCCTGTTTTCCCTGCTGGGGGTATACTTCTCTCTGACAACCCTGGCGGATGGGCACGATCTGCCCTCTACGCTGCTTTACGGCTTTGCCGCGATCTATCTGCTCTGCTGCGCGTGGGCGCTGCTGCATAATGCCGCGCAGCCCGGCGGCGGTGAGCGGAACGTACAAGAAACGGAGGAAACGCCCGATGAACCGTGAAAAATTTTATATCACAACCCCGATTTATTACCCCTCGGACAAGCTGCATATTGGGCATGCATACTGCACCGTGGCCACTGACGCAATGGCCCGGTATAAGCGCCTTCAGGGCTGCGAGGTCATGTTCCTCACGGGCACGGATGAGCACGGACAGAAAATTGAGGACAAAGCGAAGTCCGCCGGGGTGACACCTCAGCAGTTTGTGGACAATATCGTCACCGCTCCCGGCGGGGTGTTGGACCTGTGGAAGCTGATGAATATCAGCTATGACCGTTTCATCCGCACCACCGACGGCTATCATGTCCGCGCGATTCAAAAGATTTTTAAGAAGATGTACGACAATGGCGACATCTATAAAGGCACCTATAAGGGCAAGTACTGCAAGGACTGCGAGGCATTTTGGACGGAAACCCAGCTGGCGGACGGCAAGTGCCCCGACTGCGGCCGAGAGGTGCAGGACGCTGAGGAGGAGGCGTACTTTTTCCGGCTGTCCAAATACGCCGGCCGGGTCCAGGATTTGCTGGAGAACACAGATTTTCTGGAGCCCCGCAGCCGGGTGCACGAGATGGTCAACAACTTCATCAAGCCTGGCCTGGAAGATTTGTGCGTCTCCCGGACCTCTTTCACCTGGGGCGTGCCGGTGGATTTCGATCCGGGCCATGTGGTCTATGTGTGGATTGACGCCCTGTTTAATTATATGACCGCGCTGGGCTATATGAACGGCGAGCATCACGACCTGGAGAAATTCTGGCCTGCCGACGTGCATTTTGTGGGCAAGGAGATTGTGCGCTTTCATTCCATCATCTGGCCGGCTATGCTGATGAGCGTGGGAGCGCCGCTGCCCAGGAAGGTCTTCGGCCACGGCTGGCTGCTGCTGGACGGCGGAAAAATGAGCAAGTCCAAGGGCAATGTGGTGGACCCCTACCTGCTGTCCGAGCGGTACGGGGTGGACGCGCTGCGGTTTTTCCTGATGCGTACCTTCCCCTTTGGCTCCGACGGCAATTTTTCCAACGAGCTGCTGATTCAGACGATCAACAAGGATTTGGCGAACGACCTGGGCAACTTGGTCAGCCGCACCACCGCCATGGCCGGGAAGTACTTCGGCGGCGTTTTGCCGGAGGAACAGCGTTTTGACGAAGCGATGGACGATGAGCTGGTGAAGATGGCGGGCGCTCTGCGGGGCCGGTACGAGGACGCGATGGAGCACTACGCCATGCACAAGGCGCTGGACGAGGTGTTCCAGGTGATTCAGCGGGCGAATAAGTATATTGACGAGAATAAGCCCTGGCTGCTGGCAAAAAGCCCGGAGGATAGACCGCGGCTGGCCTGCGTGCTCTATAACCTGCTGGAGACCACCCGGATATGCGGCGTTTTGCTGACCCCTTTCATGCCCGGGAGCATGGACAAGCTCTTTGACCAGATCGGCGCGGACGGGGCCCTGCGCACGTGGGAGAGCGCCGCCCGATGGGCCGCGCTGCCCCGGTCCGTCTCGGTTCACAAGGGGGAGAACCTGTTTCCTCGTATCGACATGGAGAAGGAGCTGAAGGAATTGGAACAGGCCGCCGTTCAAAAGTCCGCTCCCCCGGCGGAGGAGAAGCCCCCGGAGTATATTACCATTGACGACTTTGACAAGGTGAAGTTTGTCACCGCCAAGATACTCGCCTGCGACGCGGTGCCCAAGAGCAAGAAGCTGCTGCGCTTTACCCTGGACTGTGGAGAGGCGCAGCCCCGGCAGATTCTCTCCGGCATCCATGAGTATTATGAGCCGGAGCAGCTGCTGGGCAAGACGGTAGTGGCCTGCGTCAATCTGGCTCCCCGAAAAATGATGGGGCTGGAGTCCAACGGAATGCTGATTTCCGCCGTGAAGGAGCAGCCGGACGGCACGGAGAAGCTGCACCTGCTCATGCTGGACGACGGGGTGCCCGCGGGATACGGCCTGTGCTGAACCGCCGCCCGGATTGGGCGCAGCCCTTGTGAGTTACGCGCGCCGGGCCCCCGCTTATACGGATGTATAGGCGGGGGCTTTCTTATATCCTAAATTTGGGCACAGTGTCCCTTGAGTGGCCTTTGGAAAACGTGGTACAATAGCGGCAAGACGGACGCTGTGTCCGGAGCCTGGCGTGATTGACTGCCGGCTGCGCCGGGGCGCGGGAATGACGCAGGGACCCTGTGGGTCTGCGGGAAAGCGCGGCCGGACAAGACGCACAGAAAAGAGGCGGGAACTTCTATGTATCTTTCTGATTATCACTTTCACACCCACTGCTCCAGCGACTCCACCGCCACCCTGTCCCAGCAGGCCAAGGCGGCCATTTCCGCCGGAGTGCGGGAGATCTGCGTGACCGACCACTGGAATTTGCTGGACCAGCAGGGGAAGCGGCTGGACACGGTCTATGACTGGAAGCGTCCGCTGGAGCAGTGGCGGCGGCTGCGCCACCGCTGGCCGGGACAGCTTGAGGTGCGCCTGGGGGTGGAGGTAGGCAACGGAGTGCTGAACCCCGCCGCTGTTGACGCGGGGCTGGAGCTGCCCGAGCTGGACTTCGTGATTGGCTCCCTCCACAGCCAGAGCGCGGCCGCCGGGGGGCGGGGAATTTTCACCGTGGCCCACGCCTGCACCCGGCGGGAGGAGGGGGCGGCCGTGCTGGAGGACTATGTGGGCATGCTGGAGGAGCTGGTGCAGGGCGCGGGGTACGACGTGCTGGGCCATATCATCTATCCCCTGCGCTATCTGCCCCCGGAGTTTGAGCTGGACCTGCGCCCCTGGTGGGACCGGCTGGCGGAGGTTCTGCGCAGCGCCGCCGCCCAGGGAAAGGGAATTGAGTTTAACACCACCGCCGGGACCACCGTGGAGCAGTGGAGAGATGTGCTCACGCTTTACCGGGATTTAGGAGGAGAGGTGCTCACCCTGGGGTCGGACGCCCACCGCCCCGCCCACATGGCGGCGGCGTTTCCCCAGGCTTTGGAGCTCATCCGGGCTGTGGGCTTTCGCTATCTGTGCGTCTACCGCCGCCGTACGCCGCTGTTTTGCAAGCTGTAGGAGCGGGGGAGCGCAAGGACGAAAAAATGTCTTTAGGGGGCAAAAGATTCTCTGTCCGTTTTTCCGCCGGAGCGGTATACTAAAAGCTAACACAGTGGACCAGTGCGGTCATGCCTGCGGGCGGCCGCACTGGGCGGATGTATGGGAAGCGGCGGTGAGCGTATGATCGTCCTCAATAAGGAAAACATACTCCCCTATCTGCGGGCGCATTATCCTGCGTTTGACATTGGCGGAGAAGCAAAGGTGTCCGCCATCGGAGACGACGAGGAGGATACCCAGGGGCTTATTAACTATGTCTACCGGGTGCGGGGACAGAAGGGCTCGCTGATTGTCAAGCAGGCCCGGGAGAACATGCGCCTGGAGGACGATGTAGTCGCGGCCGGAGCGGACGCCTGCGCGGCTGAGCGCAGCTATTCCCCGCCCCAGGACCGCAACTACTCGGAATATCTCTCTTTAAAGCTGCGCCGGGCGATTACCCCCAGCTGCGTGCCGGAGGTCTATTACGCCGACCGGGAAAACCACGTGTTTCTCATGGAGGACGTCAGCTATCTCCACCCCAGCCGCACCCTGCTCTCCCAGGGGATTGTGATTGATGGGCTAGGCGAGCGCTGTGCGGAATTTCTCTGTGACAACCACTTTTATACCACGGAATTCTATATGGACACCGACGAGTTCCGGCAGCTGTCCCGGTGCTTTATCAATACGGGGATGCGGGCCATTATGGAAAACTGGCTCTTTCTGCGGGACACCCCTGTCCACCAGTGTCCGCCTCTGACCCGGCACTTTCTGCCCTATATCTTTGACGGGCAGGTGGTGGTCCAGTCCCATTTGCTGCGGCATAAGTACATGAACAGTACCCAAGCGTTCATCCATTCTGACGTGCACACCACCAACATCTTTGCCGATGACAGTCAGATTAAGGTCATCGACATGGAGTATACCTTTGCGGGACCCTGCGCCTACGACTTGGGCTATCTGCTGGCCAGCCTAGTGTCCCAGTACTGCTCCGCGGTGTTCCGCCCCTTCCCCTCTCAGGGGGAGCGGGCTGGCTTCAAGCGGTACATACTCTCTACGATTTATACGCTGGTGGACGGCTATCAAAAGCGCTTTGCCGCCCACTGGGATGATGAGGCCAAGCCGGTTTACCGCAGCTGCCCCGGCTTCCGGGACGCGTTTTTGGAGAACATGGTGCCTGATATTGTCGGCTTTGCCGCCATGCCGATGTTCACCCTGTGCGTGAGCTCCTTTGGGTTCACGCAGGAGTTTGAAATCATCCCCGACGAAGCCGGCAGGCTCCACGCCCTACAGCTCTACTGTACTTTGGGGCGCCGCTTCCTGATGGAGCGGGAGCGCATCCGCAGCGCTTTGAATATTTTGGAGGCGGTTGTGGAGGGAGAGCGAGATTACTTGGCGCGGCTGAAGGCGGTATAACCGCGCCGGACATATAGGAATATGTGATGACGGGGGACCTGCGGTAAGACAGGTCCCCCGTTTTGTATATTTACGGACCGCGGGAGGCGTGGTATCATATACGCAGTATCTTTGCGCAGAAAGGAAGAAGTGTTATGTGGGCGGAACAGAGTGTGTTTTATCAGATCTATCCCCTGGGCTTTTGCGGCGCGCCCTGGGTCAACGACGGCGTACAGGCAAGCCGGATCGGCAAGCTGGGCCAGTGGGCGGAGCATATCCGCAGGTTGGGGGCGGACGCGGTATATCTCTCTCCGGTATTTGAAAGCGACAGCCATGGCTATGATACCCGGGATTACCGGAAGATAGACTGCCGCCTGGGAAGCAACGAGGAGTTTGCCCGGGTGTGCCGCACCTTCCACGACAACGGCATCAGGGTTGTGCTGGACGGCGTGTTCAATCATGTGGGCCGGGGATTCTGGGCGTTCCGGGACGTGCAGGAGAAGAAGTGGGATTCCCCCTACAAGGACTGGTTCCATATCAATTTTGACGGCAATTCCGGATACAACGACGGCTTTTGGTACGAGGGCTGGGAGGGCCACTATGAGCTGGTGAAGCTCAACCTGCGCAATCCGGCGGTGGTGGATTACCTGCTGGAGAGCATCCGCTTCTGGGTGGAGCAGTTTGAGATCGACGGACTGCGGCTGGACGTGGCATACTGTTTAGACCGGGACTTTTTAAGCCGCCTGCGGCGGTTTGCCAATGAAATCAAGCCGGAATTTTTCCTGGTGGGGGAGACCCTCCACGGGGACTACAATCAGTGGGTGGGAGACGGCCTGCTTCACAGCTGCACGAACTATGAGTGCTACAAGGGATTGTATTCCAGCTTCAACTCCATGAATCTGTTCGAGATTGTCCACAGCCTCAAGCGGCAGTTCGGCCCGGAAAATTGGACCCTCTATAAGGGGAAGCACCTGCTGAGCTTTGTGGACAACCACGACGTGACCCGTGTGGCCAGCATCCTGCAAAACCCCGGCCACCTGCCCCTGATCTACGGGGTGCTGTTTGGAATGCCCGGCATCCCCTGCGTCTACTACGGCAGCGAGTGGGGGACCAAAGGGGATAAGGGCCAGGGGGACGCTGCCCTGCGCCCCTGTTTTGAAAAGCCGGAATGGAACGGGCTCACCGATACCATTGCCGCTATGGCCGGAGCACGGCGGGAGAGCGAGGCCCTGTGCTGGGGCGATTTCCGTGACGTGGTGCTCACCAACCGCCAGGCGATTTTCCAGCGGCAGTCGGAGCATGAGCGGGTGCTGGTGGCGGTGAACGCCGATGAGAACCCCTATACCGCCCATTTTGACGCGGGCTGCGGGCGGGCGGTGGACCTGCTCACCGGGCAGACCCACGATTTCGGCGGAGGCAGCGAGCTGCCTCCCTACAGCGTGGCGTTCTGGCGGTGCGAGGCATAAGGACATGGTGGTGCTGAGGACGGTCACGCCGGAGCAAAAAGAGGTTTTGTGGAATCTGCTTCAAAAGTACCTGTATGAGATGTCCCGCTTCTATGACGATAGCATTGGCCCGGATGGAAATTTTCCCTATCAATATTTTGACTGCTATTTTACTCAGCGCGGCCGCCAGGCGTATCTGATAGAGCGCGCGGGCACGGTTGTGGGCTTTGCCATGCTGAACGCCCATTCCTATTTGGGCCGGGCGGTAGACCATGTTCTGGCTGAGTTTACGATTTTTCCGGGATACCGGAGGAATGGCTGCGCCAGACAGGCGGTGCAGCTCATTTTGGACACCCGCCCAGGCCGCTGGGAGCTGAAATATGCACAAAAGAACTCCGGCGCGCGGGCTCTGTGGCTTGCGGCAACACAGCCCTACGCGCCGGAGCGCATCCGCTTGGAAGGAGGGGAGGAGGTCCTGGCCTTCACAGTTCCCTGAGTGGCGCGGGGCGTTACCCCAGCAGGTCCGGCCCCGGCAGGTCCATCTGCCGCTTGCGGGCGGCGGAAAAGGCCAGCTTATCTGCCAGAGTATCAGCGTCTCCGGCGGCCAGGGCCTGCCGGTAAGAGGTCAAATGCTCTAGCAGCCGGTCCAGAACCTCCAGCAGGGCGGGGGAATTCAGAGAGAACAGCTGGGTCCACAGTCCCACATCCAGAGCGGCTACGCGGGTGCACCCACGGAAGGAGGAGCCCTCGAAGCCCCGGCACTCAAAGAGCATGGGGTCGTCGCAGACCGAGACGGCAATGATGTGCATCATTTGGCTGGTATAGGCGATCAAGGCGTCATGGGCCTGGGGGGTGGTCTTGTATACGTCTTTACAGCCGATATACTCCGCCATGCGTTCCAGCAGGGCGATGTGCTCCGGCGTACTGTGGGGGCGGGGGGTCAGGATAAAGTGGGAGTCCCGGAACATCCCGGCAAAGGCGTGCTCAATGCCGGAAAATTCTGTTCCTGCCATAGGGTGACAGCCGATAAAATCCACCTCCTCCGGCAGAACCTGAGCCGCTTGCAAGATAGCCCCTTTCACGCCGCATACATCCGCCACCAGGGCGCCGGTTTTGAATTGATCCCGATATTCCTGTAAAAAATCCATAATCCCCTGGGGATGGAGGGCCAGAATCACTACGTCGGCCTGCCCGACCACATCCCCGGCCCGGCTGGTGACCCGGCCTGCTACGCCGTGCTCACTGGCGTAGCGCAGGGTGGGCTGGGACACGTCCACGCCCACAATTTCGTAGTCCTCAAAGCCGCGCAGAGCCAGAGCGAGACTGCCTCCGATCAGTCCCAGGCCCACAATTGCGATGCACCCCATTTATAAGCTCCTTCCTACACAGACGGCCAGGGGAGAGAGCTTGTCCATCAGAGCCTTGAACTGCTCCGGTGTGATGGACTGGGCTCCGTCGCACAGGGCGTGGGGCGGGTCGTTGTGGACTTCTACGATCAGCCCGTCCGCTCCGGCGGCTACCGCCGCCATGGCCATACGCTCTACCATCCAGGCCTTGCCGCAGGCGTGAGAGGGATCCACTACCACGGGCAGGTGGCTGAGCTGTTTGACTGCCAGCACCGCGGACAGATCCAGAGTGTTGCGGGTAAAGGTCTCAAAAGTGCGGATCCCCCGTTCACAGAGGATGACCTGGCTGTTGCCCCCCGCCATGATATATTCGGCGGACATGAGCCATTCCTCAATGGTATTGGAGAGCCCGCGCTTGAGCAAAATGGGCTTGGTGGTGTGCCTGCCCAGCTTTTTCAGCAGGTCGAAATTCTGCATATTCCGGGCGCCCACCTGGATCACGTCCACGGACTGCTCGAAAAGATCGATATATTCGGTGCCCATAATTTCGGTGACAATGGGCAGAGCGGTGTCCGCCCTGGCCTGCTTGAGCAGCTCCAGCCCCTCGCACTCCAGCCCCTGGAAGGCATAGGGGGAAGTGCGGGGCTTGAACGCGCCCCCCCGCAGGGCACAGGCTCCGGAGGCCTTTACATCCCGGGCGATTTGTGTGATTTGGGCTTTGCTCTCTACGGAACAGGGACCTGCGATCACTGCCAGATGCGCTCCGCCCAGCGTAACTCCGCCTCCCAGGTCCACGACGGTGTCGTCTGGGTGGTACTTGCGGTTGGCCTTTTTATAGGGTTCGCTGACCCGCATGACCCGCTCCACACCTGGGAGAAGAGAGACTTTTTCCTGGTCGATGTTCTGCGCGTTGCCTTCGGCGCCCAGGATGGTAGTCTCACTGCCTTTGGAAACCATGACCTTTACGCCGCCCTCCTCCATGACCCGAATGGCCCGTTGGAGCTGCTGCTGGGTGAAACCGTGCTTCATAATAACGACCATAATTCTATGAACTCCTTTCCAAACAGAAACCGCGGCGGCCCGACTGGGCTGCCGCGGTTTGGATTCGCTTCCTGAAAACGGGCTTGGAAGCGGGACTACCATCCACACAGACCGGTCATAGGCAGGCGAAATTGCCGCTGATGCTATCGTAGCAGCGGTAATAGCCGTATCCATAACCGGAATTTCTGTGCATGGTCGCCACACTCCTTACGGAAGGTACTTTAGCACGTTTAGGTATGAAAGTCAAGAGGGAATTTTAAGGAGCGGGCGGGTCCGGAATTCCAGCGGAATCATAAAAAAGCTCCCCCAGGCAGCGTACCCGGGGGGCTGATTGCAGAAACGTAACCGTTAATCGGTGACGAAGGGTAACAGCGCGATCTGGCGGGCGCGCTTGATCGCCTCGGTCAGCTGGCGCTGATGCATGGCGCAGGTGCCAGTGGTGCGGCGGGGCAGAATCTTGCTCCGCTCGGACAGGAACCGGCGCAGCTTCGCGGCGTCCTTGTAATCAATATGCTCCACCTTGTCCACACAGAATGTGCAGACCTTGCGGCGCTTGCGGCCGCGGGGGCGCTCTCTATCCATAGCCATAACGGGAAACCTCCTTTTTCACGGGCCTTTCGCCCAGCTCGTAATCAGGCGCGGCGGCGGGCCGCGTCGGTAGTCGCAATGCCAATTTAGAAGGGCAGCTCGCCGTCGTCGTCCGTCATATCGGAAAACTGGTCGCCGCCCGCAGGGCTGCTGTAGCCGCCAGGCGCGCCGAAGCTGCCGGAAGGGGCCGCCGGAGGGGGCATATACCCGCCCGCCGGGGCGCCGAAACCGCCTGCCGGGGGCGCGTAGCTGCCGGAAGCGTCGCTGTCCCGCTTAGAGTCGGCAAAGTAGACGTTGTCTGCGATTACTTCCGCAGAGCGGCGCTTATTGCCCTCGCGGTCGGTCCAGTCGCGAATCTGTAAGCGGCCCTCCACCACAGCCATGCGGCCCTTAGCAAAATAGCGGGAGACAAATTCCGCCGTCTGCCGCCAGGCCACAATATCGATGAAATCGGTGGCCCGGTCGCCAGTGGCCTTGTCCCGAAAATCCCGGTCCACCGCCAAAGAGAAGGAGGCCACAGGGGTCCCGGTCTGGGTATGGCGGAGTTCCGGATCACGGGTTAAACGGCCCATGAGCACAATCCGATTCAGCATGTGCGCCCTCCTTACTCGTCCTTGCTGACGATCAGAGAACGCATAACGCCGTCGGTAATGCGCATGACGCGGTCCAGCTCACGGGGGAATTCAGGTTTGCTGCTGAAGGTCATCAGCACATAATAGCCTTCGTTCAGATCGTTGATGGGATAGGCCAGACGGCGCTTGCCCCACTCGTCGACTTCAGCCAGAGTGCCGTTGCTTTCCACCAAGGTCTTGAATTTGGCGACCATGGCGGCGGTGGCCTCCTCGCCCAGACTGGGGTCGAGAATATACACCACCTCATAATTACCGCTGAGTTTTGCCATTTTGTTGCACCTCCTTATGGACGTATGGCCCCCGCCCTGTACGGGAGCAAGGATGTGCCTGTTTTTGAAAACAAGCTATATCATTATATAAAAAACAGGAAAAAAGTCAAGGGCTTTTTAAAGCGCACTACAGTTTTTTCCACTGGGGGACAGATTTTGTCTTGAGCGGGGAAGAGGACCGGCAAGAAAGAATTTTTTCCTTTTGACAGGGCACTCTATGTAGCGGACGCATTCCGGAGGCTCTGCCGGAATGAAAAAATGTCAGGAGGTCGCATAAATGGAACAAAAATTCTATCTCTGTGAGCATTGCGGCAATATTGTTACTAAAATTCGGGACGCAGGAGTTCCTCTGGTATGCTGTGGGCAGAAAATGAAGGAATTGATTCCCGGCACTGCCGACGCGTCTGCGGAAAAACATGTCCCTGTGTATCAGGTAGAGGGTAATCTCGTAACGGTGCAGGTGGGTTCCGCGGAGCACCCTATGCTGCCAGAGCACTATATCGAGTGGATTTTCCTGCTGACCCGGCAGGGAAGCCAGTATAAGGCGCTGCATCCCAGCGACCGGCCGTCGGCCTGCTTTTTCCTCTGCGAGGGAGACAAGGTGGAGGCTGTGTACGCCTACTGCAATCTGCATGGCCTTTGGAGGGCGTAAAACCTGTGACTTGGGTGGGAAGGCGGCCGTCGGGAAGCCTTCCCGCCCTTTTTACAAGACGGGATCCGGCGTGCCCACCGGGCCGCCGGACCTTTTGTCCAGCTGCACTTAATCATCCGCAGGAAAACCCCTGCTTTTGTAGTATATTGCCCTTGACTTCAATATTTCTCCATGATATAATGCAAAAACATGCAGGTATACCGGCCTGTGGAAAACCTGGACAGAGGGCAGTTTTTCCTTTGCAAATCAGCCGTTGGGAGACATAGCGCATGTTGGAAGAACTTAGAGTAAAAGCCAAGGTAGTAGGAGGCAAGCAAACCCGCCGGGCTATCTTGGATGGCAGCGCCCAGCGGGTTTATCTGGCCCAGGATGCCGACGCCCGGGTCACCGCCCCTATTGAGGCGCTGTGCGCGCAGCGCAGCGTTCCCGTAGAGCGGGTCCCCTCCATGAAGGAGTTGGGCGGCGCCTGTGGTATTTCGGTAGGCGCAGCGGTAGCTGCGCTGTTAGCCTGATTTTAATGCACGGAAGGAATATTTTTCTGACGGAGCGTTAAAATATAATATTTAGAATGAAAGAAAGGAGGAAAACCATGCCTACGTTTAACCAGCTCGTCCGGAAAGGACGTCAGGCCGCGACTTATAAGTCCAATTCTCCTGCGATGCAGAAGGGCCTGAATACCCTGAAGAACCGCGAAACCGACCTGCCTTCTCCCCAGAAGAGAGGTGTGTGCACCGCCGTTCGTACCTCTACCCCGAAAAAGCCCAACTCCGCCCTGCGTAAGATCGCCCGTGTGCGTCTGACCAACGGGTACGAGGTGACCGCTTATATTCCCGGCGTGGGCCACAATCTTCAGGAGCACTCTGTGGTTATGATTCGCGGCGGCCGCGTCAAGGACCTGCCCGGCGTGCGTTACCACATCATCCGCGGCACGTTGGATACCCAGGGCGTCTCCGGCCGTATGCAGGCCCGTTCCAAGTACGGCGCTAAGCGTCCCAAGGCCGGCAAGAAGTAAAAAGCGGCCTTCCAACCCGTTCACAAAAGTGTGAATGGCGGCACAATGCGAATCATAATGCGCTCAGACGCGCAAGGCAGATGTCCTTGCACAAGCGCTTACCTTATATATATGGGGAAGCGTTTTCCGCAGGGCACTGGACAAGCAGGCACTTGTCTTACACGGGCGGCTGCTGCCGTTCGAGTACCTATGAAATCATACTATGAAGGAGGGAAGCAAAGTGCCCAGACGAGGAAACGTACCCAAGCGGGAGGTTTTGCCCGATCCGCTGTATAACTCTGTCCTGGTGACCAAGCTGGTCAACAGCATTATGCTGGACGGCAAAAAGGGCGTAGCTCAAAAGGTGGTTTACGGCGCTTTCGACATTATTAAGGAGAAGACCGAGAAGGACCCCTTGGACGTATTCACCACGGCTCTGGAGAATATCATGCCGTCCCTGGAGGTCAAGGCCCGCCGTGTGGGCGGCGCCACCTATCAGGTGCCTATCGAGGTCCGGCCGGAGCGCCGCCAGACCTTGGGGCTGCGCTGGCTGACCAGCTACTCCCGCAACCGCAGCGAAAAGACCATGAAGGAGCGTCTAGCCGGCGAGATTATGGACGCCGCCAATAATTTGGGCTCCGCGGTCAAGAAGCGCGAGGATACCCACAAGATGGCCGAGTCCAACAAGGCCTTCGCGCATTACCGCTGGTAAGGGAGTAAGGAGTTAGTTAAAGTTATGCCTAGGAAAGTAACCTTAGAGAACACGAGAAATATCGGCATCATGGCCCATATCGACGCCGGTAAGACCACCACTACGGAGCGCATCCTCTACTACACCGGCGTAAATTATAAGATCGGTGAAACCCATGAGGGCACCGCTACCATGGACTGGATGGCACAGGAGCAGGAGCGCGGCATTACGATTACCTCTGCCGCGACCACCTGCTATTGGAAGGGCACCAAGGATCAGTTTCCACAGACCCGCATCAATATCATTGATACCCCGGGCCATGTGGACTTCACGGTGGAGGTGGAGCGCTCCCTGCGCGTGCTGGACGGCTCTGTGACCGTTATGTGCGCTAAGGGTGGCGTAGAGCCTCAGTCCGAGACGGTTTGGCGCCAGGCGGACCACTACCGGGTTCCCCGCATGATTTACGTCAATAAGATGGACATCATGGGCGCCGACTTTTACCATGTGTTGGAGATGATCCACGACCGCCTCAAGTGCAACGCTGTGCCCATTCAGCTGCCCATCGGCAAGGAAGAGACCTTTAAGGGAATCATCGACCTGGTGGAAATGGATGCCGACATCTACTATGACGAGATGGGCAAGGACATGCGGGTGGAGGAGATTCCCGCCGACATGATAGAGCTGGCCCAGGAGTACCGCACGAAGCTGGTGGACGCTCTGGCCGACATCGACGACGAGATTATGGAGCTGGCGCTGGAGGAGAAGCCGATTCCTCAGGACCTCATGCGCCGCGCTATCCGCAAGGGCACCATCGATAACGTGCTGGTGCCTGTAACCTGCGGCACTTCTTATAAAAACAAGGGAGTGCAGAAGCTGCTGGACGCCATCGTGGACTATATGCCCTCCCCTCTGGACATCCCCGCCATCAAGGGCACGCTGCCCGACAGCGAGGAGGAGGACGAGCGCCCGGCCGACGACAACGCCCCCTTCTCCGCTCTGGCGTTTAAGATCATGACAGACCCGTTCGTGGGCCGGTTGTCCTTCATCCGCGTGTATTCCGGGCAGCTGAACACCGGTACTACGGTGCTCAACTCCACGAAAAAGCAGAAGGAGCGCATTGGGCGCATATTGCAAATGCACGCCAATCACCGGGAGGATATTGAGACCGTCTATTCCGGCGACATTGCCGGCGTCATCGGTCTGAAGAACTCCACCACCGGCGACACCCTGTGCGATGAGAAGCACCCCATTATCCTGGAGTCTATGGAATTCCCCGAGCCGGTGATCCGCGTGGCCATTGAGCCCAAGACCAAGGCCGGTCAGGAGAAGATGGGCATCGCCCTGATGAAGCTGGCGGAGGAGGATCCCACCTTTAAGACCTATACCGACGAAGAGACCGGACAGACCATTATTGCCGGCATGGGCGAGCTCCATTTGGAGATCATTGTAGACCGCCTGCTGCGTGAGTACAAGGTGGAAGCGAATGTCGGCGCGCCTCAGGTGGCCTACAAGGAGACCATTAAGAAGACGGTGGAGCAGGACACCAAATATGCCCGGCAATCCGGCGGCAAGGGGCAGTATGGCCATGTGCGTATTACGGTGGAGCCCAACGAGCCGGGGAAAGGCTACGAGTTTGTCAATGCCATTACCGGCGGCGTGATTCCCAAGGAATATATCCCCGCGGTGGATGCGGGCATCCAGGGGGCCATGCAGGCCGGTGTACTGGCGGGCTACCCCGTGGTGGATGTGAAGGTCAGCCTGACCTTCGGCTCCTATCACGAGGTGGACTCCTCCGAGATGGCCTTTAAGATCGCCGGTTCCATGGCGTTTAAGGAGGCCTGCCGCAAGGCGGACGCCACTCTGCTGGAGCCCATGATGAAGGTGTCCGTAATCGTGCCTGACGAGTATCTGGGCAACGTCATTGGCGATTTGAGCGGACGCCGCGGGCAAATCCAGGGTCAGGAAAACCGCACAGGTGCCACCCAGGTGGACGCCTTGGTCCCCCTGGCGAACATGTTTGGCTATGCCACTGACCTGCGCTCGTCCACCCAGGGCCGTGGTCAGTACTCCATGGAGCCCCACAGCTATGTGGAGATTCCCAAAAGCATTGCAGAAAAAATCATCGCGGAGCGGGGCCGCGGCAACGACTAAATCCGTCTGCATTTTGGGGGGGCATTCCGGCGTGAGAAGTACTGCCAAATCGCAAGAAAAGGTATTGCATTTTGCGCTGTAATGCTATAAAATATCCTCGCAATCATATTCAACGTCAAATATGCAACATGTGTATTAAGGAGGAACATTCCAATGGCTAAGGCGAAATTTGAACGCACCAAGCCCCATGTCAACATTGGCACCATTGGCCACGTTGACCACGGCAAGACCACTCTGACCGCCGCAATCACCAAGTACCTGGCTTTGAAGGGTCAGGCTCAGTATGAGGATTATTCCAGCATCGACAAGGCTCCCGAGGAGCGCGAGCGCGGCATCACCATCAACACTGCTCACGTGGAGTATGAGACCGACGCCCGTCACTATGCCCACGTTGACTGCCCGGGCCACGCCGACTATATCAAGAACATGATCACCGGCGCTGCTCAGATGGACGGCGCGATTCTGGTTATCGCGGCTACCGACGGCCCCATGGCCCAGACGAAGGAGCACATTCTGCTGGCCCGTCAGGTGGGCGTGCCCGCCATCGTGGTCTTCCTGAACAAGTGCGATCAGGTGGACGACGAGGAGCTGTTGGAGCTGGTGGAGATGGAGGTCCGCGAGGTGCTGACCAAGTATGAGTTCCCCGGCGACGATATCCCCATCATCAAGGGCTCCGCGCTGAACGCGCTGACCTGCGAGTCCGGCAACCTGGATGATCCCGACTTCGCCTGCATCAAGGAGCTGATGGACGCGGTGGACAGCTATATTCCCACTCCTCCCCGTGATGACACCCTGCCCTTCCTGATGCCTGTTGAGGACGTGTTCACGATCACCGGCCGCGGTACCGTGGCTACCGGCCGTGTGGAGCGCGGCGTCATCAAGATGAACGAGGAAGTCGAGATTGTCGGCCTTCAGGAGGAGAAGCGCAAGACTGTCGTCACCGGCATTGAGATGTTCCGCAAGCTGCTGGACTATGCTGAGGCCGGCGACAACATCGGCACTCTGCTGCGCGGCGTTGCTAAGACCGACGTGGAGCGCGGCCAGGTTCTGTGTAAGCCCGGCTCCATTCATCCCCACACCAAGTTCGTAGGCCAGGTCTACGTTCTGTCTAAGGACGAGGGCGGCCGGCATACCCCCTTCTTCAACAACTATCGCCCCCAGTTTTACTTCCGTACCACCGACGTGACTGGCGTGATCAATCTGCCCGAGGGCACTGAGATGTGCATGCCCGGCGACAACGTGGATATGAAGGTTGAGCTGATTACCCCCATTGCCATTGAGAAGGGCCTTCGTTTCGCCATCCGTGAGGGCGGCCGCACCGTGGGTTCCGGCGTGGTTATCGAGGTTGACGAGTAATTTCAACGCATGAAGGTAGGCGCGCGGCCGGTCGGCCGCGCGCCTATATTTGTGAAAGAGCGGCCGCCCGAAGCTCATCGGAGATGAAGCGGCGCGTAAGCACCGTCAAGAGTTTTGCGGAAGCAAAACCTTGGCGCAAGGCGGAATTCAGTTCCGCCGCGCAGGAAAAATAAAAAGGGGTCCCCACGAAACCAGCGGTTTCGTGGGGAAGGCCGCACCGTGGGTTCCGGCGTGGTTATCGAGGTTGACGAGTAATTTCAACGCATGAAGGTAGGCGCGCGGCCAGTCGGCCGCGCGCCTATATTTGTGAAAGAGCGGCCACCCGCCGGAAAGAAGCTGCTTTCCGGATAAGGTACAATAAGTTGCGCAAATAAAAAGGACAAGGTTTGCAGTCTCTGGTAGAATGAAGTCGTGACACACCAT
>CANAAV010000004.1 GCA_947346365.1 uncultured Flavonifractor sp. | reverse complement strand
GGATGTCATCCATGCTGTCGATGTTTGCCATCTGCAGCAGCTCACGGATTTTTTCTCGACGAACATTTTCTTCCGGGCTACGGTTCTTTCTGGTCATATGTAATTCCTCCTGTGTGGCGCTTCTATTCTACACCACACAGGAGGTTTACACAAACTTTGGGATGTTCTCGAAAAATCAGGGCGTGCAATCGCCCTGATTTTTTCAACCCTCAAACAGATAATCTGGCAGCTCCACACGCACATCAAGCAGCACTTTCCCACAAGCCCGCACCGAACGTCCACTATCGGCGCTGACAAAAACATTTGTATCTCTCAGGTCGGGGTTCGCAGAAACCAGGATAAGATTCCTTTCTTCGTCCAAGTAATACTGCTTGCAGTACATAGCCCCATCAACGCAGAAGATGCCCACGTCTCCGATAGACAGCTCTGCATCTCTGCGGACGTAAACCGTGTCGCCATCATGGATGTACGGTTCCATACTGTTGCCCTGGATATCAACGGCGAAGTCCGCTGTATCCGGTACAGAGTTGTCCGCCAGCATCATCCCGAAATCCGCCGCATCAATCGGGGCCGCTACGCCCGCAGCAGAAGGCGATGTGAAGTGCGGAATATACCTAGCCGCCCTTGCTTCATTTATGTTGATAACTTTATTCGGCTGGGGTTTCTGCTGGATAGAGATGCGCTCTGCTTCAATAGCGCATATCGTCTCTACGGCTTTCTTCCCATGGGCGTCAAGTATCTGGTAATTCCTTAGTAGGCTCTTTTCCGCCGGAGACAGTACCAAAGTGGCCTTTGGTGTATTCCTAACTGGAAAGTCTAGCAGAGTATCCATCGAAACATTGAGTGTCCGGCCTAACGAAAGCAGCGCATCCATTGCCGGTTTCTTTGTATTCTTTTCCCAAGACCTAAGAGCGACAACAGATACGCCCACAGCGGAGCTGAGCTGTTGTTGCGTGTATCCTCTTTCAAGGCGCAGATTCTTTAGTCTCTGCCCAAAGTCCATTTTATATCCCTCCAAAAAATTTTATGACATTTCCCTGTTGACAAGGTCCGAGATTTGTGGTAGCATAATCGGCACAAGAAAACAAAAGTTTCTGCATCCAGATTAACACAAACCTTAGTTTCTGTCAAGAGGAAAAGAAAGGGCGCACCGCCCATGAAAGCTAACAAAAGGAAACGGTGCGCCCGGCAGCCCGATATGCTATGGGCTGGAGTCAACAGTGACACCACTCACCATGACCCACTTGTAGTATATCACACCATAATTCATAATGCAATGGAGGTTTTTACTACAGGATGAGAAAACGGGTATCGGTCAAGGAACTGAAGGAATACTGTGAGCGGAACAAGCCCAAACAGGTCGCATACTACTCAGAAAACCAAGATGGGTATCGCGTCTCAGACCCATGCAAACTCAGGATGCACTTCCAAATTATGTTGATATGCGAAAACCCCAGCCTGATTTGCTTGAAGTCCGGGACGAGCACTATCTGTTTCGACAGAGTTTGTTCTGTGGAAATTGATACCGAAACCACGGTTCTTGGTACGATTCTGACTGTGTATTGTGGCTGCTCTGGGGCGGAAGAACCCGAAATCACATACAAACTCATCGCCGCATAAAAATTTTTCATGTATTTTTTATTATTGAGTTGACAGAAACGGACTCAATATGCTATACTCCAGGCATCAACATAATTGAAGCGAAGGAGTAAGCAACATGATGAGTACCACAACACATAGTAGCCACCCCCTGATTGGCGAGGTCTACATGGTCAAGTTTGACGGGGCCGGGAGCGTTCAGCGGAAGTATCGCCCAGCGCTGGTCTTCCAGAACAATGTCGGAAACAAATACAGCCCCAACGTTGTAGTCCTGCCCTTTACGAGCGTCCGCAAAAAGACGAATCAGCCGACCCACGTCCTTGTTGACGCCAAGGGCAGCGGGATGAAGGCCGACAGTATGGTGTTGTGTGAAAATCCCCAGAGCATCCCCAAGGAAATGCTCGGAGAATATGTGACTACGCTTCCCGAGAAGTACATGAAGCAGGTCGCCGCAGCCAGCCTGTTGGCGAACAGCGCCATCTCCTATCTGGACATCTCCATGCTCGTGGCTTTGATGGAAAAGGCAGCCAAGCTGAACGCTGTGTAAGCGGGCAGCTCTACATATCAGTAGGAGGTTGTCTTTCATGTATAACGAAGAACTGAAGACCAAGTTTATCAGAGATTATACGCAGAGCATTAACACGGCCAACGTCGCCACCACTATCTTCAACTCTTTTTCATTGGATGAAGAGGGGTGGCAGGCCGACCTGTGTACCAAGTCCGCCGAGGAGCTGCAGCCGGTTATCGACCGGGTCATGGCGCTGCGTATGCGAAGTCAGTGGGTGGCCATGAACATCCTCAAGGAGTACGTTCGGTGGTGCATCGCCAATAAGGTGCCCGATGCCTGCGACGGTATGCTCAACATCACCATGGTTGGGCTGGATAAGATTCGCAAGCAGATGGTGTCAAGCCCACTTCATCTCCAGAGGTGCTTGGATGAAGTTTTTGACCCGGAACAGGACGGAACGATAGACAACATCTACCGCTGTTACTACTGGATGGCGTATGCCGGTATCAAAGAAGAGGATACGGTTCTGGTCAAGGCATCTGATGTCTCCTTCTCAGAGCAATGTATCAACTTCAAAGGCACAAGCTATCCGCTTTACAGGGAGTCTCTCCCAGCCTTCCATCAGGCCGTGGAGTTGACCGAGTTTATGCACCGGCACCCCAACTATAAGAAGCCAGTCATGCGTCCCAGGGTAGACGGCGACAATATCATGCGCGGCATTCGAGCCAGCACGAAGCTGCTCACAGTCCGCACCACTCTGTCCAAAAGAATGAAAGAGGCGGAAGACCGGGGTAAGAGCGAGGTCAAACTCAGCTACTTCCGGGTCTGGATATCCGGGCTTTTCTATCGGATGTATGAGCGGGAACGAGCTGGTCTTCCTGTGGACTTTTCCGAAGCAGCCGCAGATATGATGTCCGGGAAGACCTACCGCATCGAAGGGGTCAACAAGCGCATCAAAGTTTCGCACCTTCAGAACCGCAAAGAACTGGACTACACCGAGGACTACCAGCGCTGGAAGCTGGCGTTCTCCATCTGAACAAGATAGTGAGGAGAGCTCGCTCAGGCGGGCCTCTCTTTTACATATATAAACATAATTATAATAAATACAACACGCAAAAGCGTATCGTATAAGTCTGAAAGAAAGGAGGGTTGTCCTTGAATGCACCATTGGAAGAGTTAAAGGCGAGGTTTCTCAATGTGTATAGCGAGACTATTACGAGAGAGGGCGCAAATGGTTTGCTTCAGTGGCTGACCGAATCGGATTTCTTCGTTGCTCCAGCATCGACCCGGTTCCATGGAAGTCACGAAGGCGGTTTGCTCCAGCACTCTTTGAATGTCTACGACTGCTTAAAGAGGAATGTCGAGCAGGCTGGCCTGCAAGACACCTACTCGCCGGAAACCATCGCTGTTTCCGCTCTGCTCCACGACGTTTGCAAGGTAAACTTCTACAAGAAGGGATACCGCAACGCCAAAGATGAGGAGACCGGGCAGTGGTACAAGAAGGAAGTCTACGAGATTGACGAGAAATTCCCATGTGGAGAGCACGCGGATAAGTCCATCATTATCGTTCAGAACTTCATACACCTGGAGCCGGAAGAGATTCTGGCAATCCGTGCCCATATGGGCGGCTGGGACACAGCCGTAAAAGGCGGAAACGGCTTTGTCGGCAAGATTTTTGAGCGCAGCAAGCTCGCTGTACTCCTGCATTTTGCCGACATGGAAGCCACATATTTCATGGAGGTGTGACAATGGCAGAACAAGAGCAACTGAATATCTACCAAAAGCTGGCGAAAATCAGGAAGCAGGTCGAAGTTATCCAGAAGAACAAGCGGGGCTACGGCTATACATATGTGTCCGAGGAGGAAATCCTGGCCAAGATTACCGTGTTCATGGACAAGTACCACCTGTCTCTGGTTCCCGGAATCGTCGGCGGCACGACAAAGGTAGAGCCCTATCCCTACAAGAAGACCAAGACCACCAAGGGCGGCGAAATCTACGAGGAGAACGTCAACGAGGTGCTGGTCAGCGCCGACATGACCTGGACGTGGGTCAACAACGACAACCCGGAGGAGAAGGTAGTGGTTGGCTGGACGCTGGTCGGCCAGCAGTCGGATGCCTCCCAGGCTTTTGGGTCTGGTCTGACATACTCTGACCGCTACTTCCTGCTCAAGTATTTCAACGTGGCAACCACGGACGATGACCCCGATGCCCACCGCAGCAAGCAGCGTGCGGCGGAAGCAGCGGAGGACAAGATGATTGCCGAGCAGATTATCGGTACCTTCGACGAAGTGGTCAAGGCGTTCCTGAAGGCGAACGAGTCCAAGGCCGAGGACGTGAAGAAGTTTGTGTCCAAGTACGCAAAGGGCGGCAACTACTTCGCTATCACAGAGTCCACCCTGGCGGCCAAGCTGCTGGACGACTTCAAAGAGACTTTCAAGATTAAGGACTAAAGTTATGTTGAGCGTCGCATCGGTTCGTCCTGATTTAATTCCCCTGTTTAAGGACGCCACATTACCCTACTCGATATCTGCTGGTTCTGGCAAAAAGGTAACGTTGGTTTGCCAGGAATGCGGGCTTGAGGTTAGCCGCAGAACTGCTGATTTAGTACATCGTGGATTCCACTGTCCTATATGCTATGGAGGTTATTCGTATCCAAGTAGGATGGTGGCGTCCACCCTACTTAGTCTTGGAATCAATTTTACAACAGAGGCCGTATTCCCATGGGCTGGTAAATACAGGTACGATTTTTATATCGAAAGTGC
Source organism: uncultured Flavonifractor sp. (assembly GCA_947346365.1). Taxonomy (GTDB): domain Bacteria; phylum Bacillota; class Clostridia; order Oscillospirales; family Oscillospiraceae; genus CANAAV01. The sequence goes on along the minus strand of CANAAV010000004.1, from coordinate 159,770 downwards.
AAAGGCCATTATTGAGGTAAACGGAGAACAACATTATAAACGCTGTAATGGATGGACTGACTTGGATAAAGTCCGAGATTCGGATGCTGACAAAATAAGGCTTGCAATTAACAATGGTATTGAGTGGTACTTCGTAATACCAGCGCTGTGTAGCGACCAGTTGTACTTGGAAAAACAAATTGTCGATTCCGGGATACTCCAAGTCTTGCAAGGCAAAATAACCGAACCAGTTTGGGATGAAGTGTTCAAAAAAGCCAATGATGGTATTGCAAGTGAAGTGCTGAGTATGTGGAATAAGGGTGAACGAAGTACATCGAGAATTGCCGATGTACTTGGTATTGACTCCGCGACAGTTCGCTCGTACTTAAAGACATACGCTCATTTAGGTTTTTGCACTTACAACCCGAAGGATTCGCAAAGGATTGGTAATTTAGCCGCTGCGGCTCGACGAAAACGGAGAACGATGTGCATTGAAACTGGTGAGATTTTCGAGTCCGCAAGAGAGGCGGCCCGCGCATATGGGATTCGTGAAAATGCGCTATACGAGTGTCTTCGGGGTAAGAATACAAGCTCTGGAACAGATTCGTTAGGGAACAAACTACATTGGAAATACTTATGAAAGGAATGATGACTTATCGGATTTAGAACAGGTGCATTTGCTAAAGTGTGGGAGGTTACTCCCATGAGCGACACCAGCACCAAGCTGCGTATGTCCATCAGCCGTAAGAACAAGAAGACGGACGAGTATGAGCAGGATTTCTCCGGCTTTGTGCTGGCCATCGGCACCGCCGCCGCAAGCAAGGCAGCTAAGCTGAAAGAGGGCGACCGTATCAAGCTGGGCGACGTGGATGTGTCCACCAAGTACGACAAGGACAAGAAGGTTACATATACCAACTTCAAGATGTTCTCCTTCGAGACCGATGGAGAGTCATCTTCCCCCCGTCCTGCCCCGCCTGATGAGCCCAAGCCCGGCGTCGATGATGGCGAGCTCGACGACAACCGTCTCCCGTTTTAAGGGAGACGGCTCATGGGAGAGATAAGCTACGCACCTCTGATAGAGGATATGGTGTGGAGCTACTCCCGCATCAAGGCTTTTGATGACTGCCCGTACAGGTGGTATCTGAAATATATCCGGCGACTCCACGGAAAGGATATGTTCTTCTCGGATTACGGCTCCTTTGTCCACAAGCTCATAGAGCTTTACTTTCTGGGCGAGAAGACACGAGACGAATTGTGTGATATCTACCTGCGGGAGTTCAAAAGCCGAGTGAAAGGACACGCTCCAAACCCAAAGGTTTTTGGGAACTACTTCAAGAGTGGTCTCAACTACATCAGAAACATCGCGCCGTTCCCGTACAACATGGTCGCCGTTGAGAAGCGGGTTGACTTTGAAGTGGACGGTATCCCCTTTGTGGGTTACATCGACTTCCTTGGCGAAAAAGACGGCGAGCTCTATGTTGTGGATAACAAGTCCAGAACATTGAAGCCGAGGAGCGCCCGCGCAAAACCCACAAAGACCGACGAAGAGCTCGACGCATACTTGAGACAGCTTTATATCTACTCCGCAGCAGTTGAACAGGAGTATGGCAAGACGCCGAAAGCTCTGTGTTTCAACTGCTTCCGGGCCCCGGTCTTCATTGTAGAGCCTTTCCAGGAACAGGCTTATGCCGAATCCAAGAAGTGGCTGGAGGAAAGTGTGGCAAGGATAACGGCGGAAGCGGATTTCAAGCCGGATGTCGAGTATTTCAAATGCACACACCTCTGCGAGATGAACGGCCACTGCGAGTTTTACAAGCTGTCTCAGAAGAAGAGGTGATGACGCATGAGAGCGAACGAAGATATTGCAAGAGTGGACTGCGAGGCCGGTATCATCGCCACGCTGTTTTACCACCCAGACTATTCCTTCTACTCTGAAGACCTGCTCCCAAACCACTTCACAAACATTGAGAACAGGTACATCTACCAGGCGATTTGCAGCTTGGCACGGAAGGATATCACGCAGATTGACCCCTATATCATTATTCAGGAGCTGGAAACCAACGAGGCGACCCGTCATTTGGCCGGTGAGATTACGCCGGAGCAGCTCTACACCATCGTAGACAACACAGATGCGCTGGTTCGCAACACGGTCGAGGGGTATCAGCTCTTGACAAAGGCCGTAAAAGACGCAGCCTTTCGGCGTGATACTTTCCAGCAGTTGAGAGAGTGCCAGCAGTTGTGCCTCCAGAAGTCCAGCGACAACATTGAGCAGCGCATCTACCAGCTTCTGGATGATGTGATGATGGAGTTTTCTGCTGCCAACGATGTTCCCCCGTATGCGGAGGTTGTAGATAAGTGCTGGGAGGAGATTGAAAACCGGCAGGGCAGCGGATACGCTGGTATCCCCTTCAAGTTCCCGGCTCTGAACGACTATGCCACCATTGAGCGGGGAGAGCTGTTTATCTTCGGGGCGGAGCAGAAGCAGGGTAAGAGCATGATGCTCCTCAACTGTGCAGTTGACCTACTCAAGCAGGATTACGCCGTTTTGTACCTGGACAGCGAGCTGAACACACGGCTTTTCACAGCCAGAATCCTCGCCCATCTGTCCGGTATTGAGTATAAGCGGCTGACATCCGGCAATTACACCGAGGATGAGAAGAACCGCATCATGCAGGCCAAGGAGTGGCTGAAAACCCGCAAGTTCACCCACATCTACATTCCAACTTTCGACCAGCAGAGCATCTACACCGCCGTCAAGAAGGTAAAACACACGCAGGGGCTTGACGTTCTGATTGTGGACTACTTCAAAGGCAAAGGCGAGGGCGACGCATTCGATAGCTACCAGGAGCTTGGCCGCTTCGTTGACATGGTGAAGAACCAGATTTGCGGTGAGATGAACATCGCAGGGATTGGGGCCGCACAGGCCACGGTAACGGGCAAACTTGCCGACAGCGCCAAGATTGCCCGTAACGCATCCACCATTGCCATGATAACCGACAAGACCCCGGAGGAAATCGAAGCCGATGGGGCGGAATGCGGCAACAAGAAGCTCCGTGTCACCGTGAACCGCAACGGAATGCAGATGACGCAGGACGAGTACATAGACCTGCTCTTTGACGGCAACCATATCCGCTATGAGCAGGCCAAGCAGCACATTCCCCAGACGCCTTTTGATTGACTGTTAAGCTAATTATAATTCATACGAAAGGAGGAGACGGTGTGGAGCTGTCTGACCTGATAGAGTCGATTGATATCCTGGACTATATCTCGCAGTACACGGAGTTCACAGAGAAAAACGGTGAATATTGGGCGCTGTCGCCATTCAAGGACGAGGACACACCGTCTTTCTCCGTTCGTAAGGAGACAAATTCGTTTTACGACTTCTCTTCCGGCATCGGAGGCAATGTTTTGACGTTTGTCCGATACTACGACAAGTGCGGATATGCCGAAGCCATCGAAAAGCTGAAAAAGTTCAGTGGTTTCGACGGGACAACGACATTCCGCAAGAAGCTGTCGGTGGCAGAGGTCGCAAAACGCTTCTCTCCGCCCAAAAAGAAGCCAAAACAGGCGAAAAGCACTGTTTTGAGCGATGACTACATGGAGCGGTATGAGAAGAGACCTGACAAATTGACGGTTTGGGAGCAAGAAGGCATCTCCAGGGCGTCTTTGGACAAATTTCAGGTTCGTTACGACAGTTTCTCCGACCGGCTGGTCTATCCGATACGGAGTCCAGAGGGCAAAATCGTCAATATAGGAGGCAGGACGTTGGACGAGCACTGGAAGGAGAAAAATCTCCGAAAATACACCTACTTCATGTCCTGGGGAGAACTGAAAACCATCTACGGATTCGCCGAAAACCTTGAAAACATCAAAAGACAGGGCGAAATCATCCTTTTTGAAGGTTGTAAGTCAGTTTTGATGGCCGACACATGGGGAATCCACAACGCCGGGGCCATCCTGACCTCTCATTTGAACCCAAATCAGATGAAATTGCTGATTGGACTGGGTTGTAGGGTGGTTTTTGCGTTAGACAAAGAAGTTTCCATACGAAGCGACCACAATATAGCCCGTCTGAAGCAGTTTGTGAACGTGGAATACATATGGGACGGCGCCGGGCTGCTCGATGAGAAGGACAGCCCGGTAGATAAGGGGCCAGAAGTGTGGAAGAAACTCTACGAAGGGAGGCTATCATGGCGTTGACAAGACCAACATCGGTTTTTTACTACCATGTACACTCGGACTACAGCCTACTGGACTCTGCGACGGACTTCAAGGAGTACGTTGACCTTGTAAAAGAGTCTGGCGGCACCGCAATCGCCTCAACGGAGCATGGGCTCCCAAGAGGATGGATTTCCAAAAAGCTGTACTGCGACAAGATGGGACTCAAGTTCGTCCACGGAGTTGAGATTTACCTCACAGAGCAACTGGAGCCGAAGGTCAGAGACAACTACCACACGGTTCTGCTCGCCAAAAACGAGGCCGGAATCCGGGAGTTGAACAAACTCGTCTCTATCTCCAGTGACAAAGCGCATTCCTACTACACCAACCGTATCACCTTTGAGGAGTTCCTGGGGATTTCGGACAACATCATCAAGACCAGCGCCTGTTTGGCCAGCCCTCTGAACAAACTCAGCGAGGATAACCCCTGGTATGAGCGGCTGCTTCGTCACTACGACTACCTGGAGGTTCAACCGCACAACCACCCCGACCAGATTGCTTTCAACCAGAAGCTGGCGAGGTTCTCGAAGAAGTACGGTATCCCGCTGGTAGCTGGGACGGACACCCACAGCTCCTCCAAGTATAAAGCCGAGTGCCGCAATATCTTGCTCAAAGCGAAGCGGCAGTCTTACGGTGACGAGGATGCCTTTGACCTCTCCTACAAGACGGTTGACGAACTGCTGGATATGTTCGCCGCTCAGGGCGCTTTGACCGAAGAGGAGTATTTTGCCGCCATCCAGAACACCAATGAGATTGCGGCGGCCTGCGAGGACTTCTCTCTGGATAGTTCCATCAAGTACCCCATCCTCTATGGCTCCCAGGAAGAGGATGAGAGGATTTTTGAAGCCAGGGCTTGGGAATCTCTCGATGAAAAGCTGGCTTCCGGCATCATTCCTGAGTCCCAAGAGCAGGCGTTCCGTACCGCAATCGCCGAAGAACTCCGTGTTTTCAGTAAACTGAAGATGAGCGGGTTTATGCTCTCTATGTCCGACCTCATCCGCTGGTGTAAAGAGAACGGTATGGCTATCGGAACAGCTCGTGGCTCTGTCGGCGGGTCGAGAGCGGCCTATGTGACTGACATCATCGACCTGAACCCCGAGACGTGGCACACCGTGTTTTCCCGGTTCTGCAACGAAGACCGTGAGGAAATCGGAGACATTGACGTAGACGTAGTTTACGATGACCGTCCCAGGATTTTTGAGTACATCACCAGCCGGTTCGGAGCGGATAAGACCGCCCGTGTGGCGGCTTATGGCACTCTGGCAGATAAGAGCGTCATTGATGAGGTCTGCCGGGCGCTGGCGAACGGCGGCGAGAAGGACAAATACTCCATCGAGAACACCAAGAAAATCAAAAAGGCTTTCGAGGAGAACCCGGAGGCCGCCAAGAAGAGCTTCCCCGAGGTTTTCTACTACTATGACGGTCTGGCTGGAACAAAAATCTCTCAGTCTGTCCACCCTGCGGGTATGGTCATCAGTCCAATCACGCTGGATGACAACTATGGGGTTTTTGTCAAGGACGGAGAAACGTGTCTGCTCATGGATATGGAGGAGGCGCACGAGGTCGGCGTGGCGAAGTACGATTTCCTTGCGCTGAAGACGGTCAAGGTCATTCGTGATACCTGCAACTATATCGGTATCCCGTATCCGAGCACCCATATGGTCAACTGGGATGACCAGGAAGTATGGAAGGATATGTGCTCCAACCTGACGGCAATCTTCCAGTTTGAAAGTGCGTTCGCCGCAGACTGCTTCAAGAAGTTCCAGCCGTCCAACATCTTTGATATGTCGCTGGTCACAGCTTGTATCCGCCCGTCTGGCACCTCCTACCGTGACCAACTGCTTTCCCGGAAGCAGCACCATAACCCCTCCGAAATCATTGATGAGCTTCTGGCCGACAACCTTGGCTACCTGATTTATCAGGAGGACACCATCAAGTTCCTCCAGCAGATTTGCGGCCTGTCCGGTAGCGAAGCTGATAACGTCAGACGGGCCATTGGCCGCAAGCAGAAGGACAGGCTGGATGCCGCTCTGCCCTCCATCCTTGAAGGGTATTGCTCCAAGTCGTCCAGAGAGCGCAGCGTCGCCGAGAACGAGGCCAAGGAGTTTCTGCAAATCATTGAGGACAGCGCCTCGTACCAGTTCGGCTATAACCACAGCGTTGCCTACTGCTTGCTTGGATACCTGTGCGGCTACTTCCGTCACTACTACCCTATGGAGTTCATCACGGCGTTTCTGAACAACGCTCAGAACGACGACGACATCTCCAACGGCACCGAACTGATGAAGGTCTACGGCGTGAAAATCGCCAATCCCAAGTGGGGTGTGTCTCGTGGCGGCTACTTCTTCGACCGGGAGAATAAGACCGTCTACAAAGGTATGAGTTCCATCAAGTATGTGGGGGAGGCCGTCTCCGACGAGCTGTTTGAGTTGTCTCAGTCCAAGCAGTATACATACTTCATGGAGCTTTTGGCGGACATGGAGGAGCATACCAGCCTCGACTCCAGGCAGTTAGACCTGCTCATCAAGATTGATTTCTTCAAGGAGTTCGGAAACCAGCGTGAGCTGTTCCGAATCGTGGAGATGTTCAATATGTTCAAAAAGGGTCAGGCCAAGCAGATTAAGAAGACGCTGGTTGACGGCACTCCGCTGGAGCCCATTGTGAAAAAGTATGCGGTGGGTGTGACCCGTTCCGGCGGCGAGGCAAAGAGCTACACGCTCCTTGATGTCATGTCCATCCTCAGAGGGGCGGAGGAGGCGGTCAAAAGCCTCCATATGGAAGACCTGAACGACATCACGAAGGTTCGGAACTTCTACGATGTCATGGGGTACATCGGGTACACGTCCGATAAGCCGGAAGACAGGAAAAAGCTGTATATCACCGGCATTAAGCCCCTACATAGAAAGCGTGACGACAAGCTGTTTGGATACAGCCTGTTCACAAAGTCCATCGGAAGCGGGAAAGAGAGCCGGTTCACTGTGTTTTGCAAGGTTTTTGATAAAGAGCCTGTTCAAAAGGGCGACATCATCTACTGCAAAGCCTGGGAGCGGGACGGAGCCTACTTCAGGATGCTGGACTATGAGAAAGTTTATTGAGAAAGGAGCAACCCAATGAAGTGTATCGTTTGTGACCGCTGTAAGACCATCATCGAGAACCCACGGCGGTGCCGGGTCATCACCTGTGCCCGGCCTCTGAAGCCCCGCACAGCGTGCGACAAGGGCGGCAAGGTTCCCTACCGTGGGAACGACCCTCAGCAGAACGACCTCCTCTGGGAGAAGGAAATCTGCGACAAGTGCCTGGACGAGCTGGAGGCTTTCTTCGAGGTCGGCGGAGATGTCGAACCCCATCCACCTGAGCCTGTGGAGCCAGACCCCGATGTTCCCACCGACCCCGAGAATCCTGATGAGGGCGGTGGTGAAAATCCCGACCCTGGTGACGGCGGTGGCGAGAATCCTGATGCCGGGGAGGGCGAACCCCAACCCTAAACACATATAAAACCATGATTTGATTTTCGGGAGGAGGTATGTAACTTGCAGGATGGCAAGATATGTAACCGATGCGGCAGGGAGCTTGACTTCTGGGATGTCCAAGAGGACTTCACAATACATAGACACATCGGTTATGGCAGCGTCCACGATGGCGATATCGTCAATCTTCATCTCTGTTGCGACTGTTTCGACAAGATTGTGGATGAGTGCAAGGTTTCCCCTGTTGAGGAGGTGGGCGTATGACAGCAGCAGAATATGGTTCAATGGAGAACCAGGCAATGGCCGCATTGCAGCAGCTTAGAGAGAAAGGCGTCAGCAGGGATGATATTGGAATCCTGATGAGCCGTGAGGTATACGACATGGCAAAAGCCGGGGGTAACTCGGCATATGCGGTCAGTGTCGAAAATTTCCGGGCAATCTATTGGGGATACGACATCTACGTCATTGCCGAAGATTCTCCGCCGATATTCAGTCCAGTCATTACAAGGTTCTCAGACAACTTCGGCGTACTCCAATTCGATGCGGGGACGTTCCTTATCTCAGAGTCAGACGATGGGACGCTTCGCGTTTATACGAAACCAACACAGGAACACGCATTTTTCTGCGAAACTGAGTTCACCGTATGCCAAGCACATCAAATGGAGAGAGTTACCTTCGCAGACCGGATTCGTGCCGGACAGGAGCGGGAACGGGGGCAGAGGATGTATATGCCTTTGCACGAATGGTCTGACTGGATGCCGTATACCGCACTTCAGCCTGATTTTCTCGCCAGTCAGCCAACCTGGAGCGAACTTGAGTGGCAACTTGACGAGATAGTAGCTACTATGCAACGTGGAACTGGGAGCGCAACTCCTAAAAAGAAGAAGGCCCCTCCCAAAAAGGATTGGGACGAGCGGCTCACCCCGGAAGACACCAAGGAACTTGATGAGTTCCTGAACAGCCTTACAAGAAAGGGTACGCTGGAATCAGCAACGTAAGAATCAACCAACAAACCATGGAGAGCCCGGAGCTGCAACAGCTTCTGGGCTCTTTCTCATGGACAGTAGAGAGGTAGAACAATGCAAAAAGTTTTCACTATCTTCCTGCTGGCAGCTATGATGTGCGTTTCGGTCTGCGGGTGCAGTAACGCACCTGCCAGCCCTGAGCCCACACCCACTGTCTTTAAGGTAGAGATTGAAGATGCGGAGCCTGTTGTGACAACACTGTTGTACACCGGCGATGCGGATGCGTTGGAGACCGTTATGCCAACGGAGAGCACCACGGAGGTCATGTATTACACCGAGGACGAGGTCGTCATGGTTGCAAAGGTATTACAGCGGGAATGCGGCGGCTTGCCAAGCGTCACAGAGCAAGCCTGTGTTGCCTGGACAATCTGTAACCGTGTAGACAGCGATAAGTTCAGCGGAGACACCATCACAGAAATCGTGACGGCACGCTATCAGTTCGCTTATTACTACGATACGCCAGTGGCCGACGAGCTGTATGACCTTGCGTTAGATGTTTTGACTCGATGGAATGCAGAACGAAATGGTGAAGTGTTGGTCGGCAGGGTACTACCGAAAGACTACACCTATTTTACAGGGGACGGAGTACATAACTACTTCCGCAACAAATATAAAGGCAGCTACTCCATATGGGATTACAGCCTTCCGTCCCCATATGAAAGTTGAGGGAACGTATGGGAAAAGTAATTATCCAGAGCGAATACACCACCCAAAATCCTATCACGATGATTGGCAAAGAGGCCGGGATATGCTGGGGAGCCGACATTACGGATGACAACAAGAACTACAAGCGTGGGTTGGAGTGCCTTGAGAACGAGCATGGACGGACATTCGAGTTCCCAGACATCTACACCGTTCTGGATGGGTACTCCGCCAGAGTGATTCGTGAGTGGTATACGCATATCGGCGGAGCGCCTACCCGGCTCCAGGCCAGCACAAGGTACATCGACTACGAGCACGGGTTCGGATATGTCACACCGCCAAGTATTGCGGGCAACAGTGAGGCATCTGAGGTTTATGACGACCTCATGCACTACATCTCCACATCCCTCCAGAGGCTGGACGAGCTCAAGATTCCAAGAGAGGACTCCGCACTTGGCTTGCCGCTGGGTATGGAAACGAAAATGGTGGATAAGCGCAACCTACGCAACCTGATTGATATGTCCCACCAGCGTATGTGTACGAGGGCGTACCACGAATATCGCGGGCTGTTCGCTGACTACCGTGCGGCACTTAGCGAGTATTCCAACGAGTGGAAATACATAGTTGACAACTACCTCATACCTAAATGCAGCTATATGGGCTTCTGCAAGGAGCGGTACACCTGCGGTATGATGCCTCGCAGAGAGGTGGTTGCACATGGGTGAGTTGGCGCAATACCTGTTCGCCGTGGTTTTGCTCCTGATGCTTCTCGTCTTCATGAGCGGCGGGCCTCCGAAGGCACAGCCTGAGTATGTTCGCATCAATATTTGAGGGTCGCTTATGAAAAGCAGGATTTTGAATCCAAAGCGGATGAAACAGCTCATCGACTTCAAGGGGATTGAGCTGGATGGTGGGATATACCCAACCGATATCGACGGGATAATCGAGTACCGTGATTCTGAGTACATAATCCTGGAGGTCAAACACAGTAAAGCCAAAGTCCCATGGGGGCAACGGCTCTGCCTCCAGCGAATGGTGGATGACTTCACCAAAACAGGTAAAAAGGCGGTCGCTATTGTGTGCGAACACGAGGTGGACAACCCTGACAAACCCATCGTAGCGGCTTTCTGCAATGTCAGAGAGCTTTACTACGGCGGGGAGATGAAATGGCGGCCACCTGACGAGCCCATGACTGTCCGGCAGGCGGTTCTCAGTTTTCGCAGGTACTCCAAGAAACAAAAGGGAGGTAAGAAGTGAAAGTAATTCTGATTTCCGGTAAAGCAAGACACGGCAAAGACACCACGGCGGGGTTCCTCAAAAATGCTCTGGAGGCAGACGGCAGTTCTGTCCTGGTCGCCCACTATGGAGACTTGGTGAAATACGTCTGCAAGACATTCTTCGGTTGGGACGGAGAGAAAGATGAGAGGGGGCGGACGCTTCTGCAGAAGGTCGGCACGGACGCCATCCGGGCAAAGCGGCCCGACTACTGGGTGTCCTTCATCTCTGACATCATGAGCTTCTTCCCAGGAGAATGGGACTATGTTTTAGTTCCCGACTGCCGCTTCCCCAATGAGGTGGACTACATCAAAAACGCCGGGTTCGATGCGGTGCATCTCCGTGTTGTTCGTGAGGGGTTCGTAAGCCCGCTCACATTGGAACAGCAGGCGCACCCATCCGAAACGGCGCTGGACGATGTACGAGCCGACTACTACATAATCAACAACGGGTCTCTGAAAGACCTCCAGAACGCCGTGATTGAGTGGCTGGTCGAGTTGAACGGCCAGCACCAGACTACTTTTGAGGAGATGTGAACATGACCCGTCTGAGAATATTGTTCGATGCGGACGATGTGGCCGAAACACTCCTGGAGGGCTGGGTCAAGACCCTGAACGAAAGGTATGGCACCACAACTTCGGTTGAGGACGTAACCGATTGGGATGTCTCGAAGGCATTTCCAACATTGACAAAGCAGCAGATTTACGGCGTGCTCCAGGAAGACGAGGTGTGGGCAAAGCTCACACCCATGCCTGGAGCACAAGAGTATCTGAAGCGGCTTCACGATGAAGGCCACGAGCTCTATATGGTTACGGCAACCGACTACCGCACTTGTCGTGTGAAAATCGAGCGTATCTTGGAGCTGTTCCCGTTCCTGGACGCAAACCACATCATCATCGCTCACAACAAACAGATGGTGATGGGTGATGTTCTGATTGATGACGGGCCTCACAACCTCGTCAACGGCCCCTACTTCCGCATTCTCTTTGACCAGCCGCACAATCGAGGCATCAACGAGAAGAAATACGGAATGTACCGGGCTGTTGGTTGGGAACAGGTTTATCAGCTCATCCATGAGAACCTCGTTTTCAAGCCGGACGACGATGTCTGGCGGAACATTTCCCTATAAAGGAGGTCGAGCATTATGGTCGTCATCAAAAGAGATGGCCGAGAGGTCAACTTCGACAAATCTAAGATTCGTGACGCTGCGTACAGAGCCTTGTGCGAGGTTGACCACCTGCATCCCATCGAAAACAAGGAGAATCTGGCTGAGCGTGTGGCCAACAGGCTTGCGTTCAAGTATAAGAATCTCCATCGGGCGATTTCTGTGGAGGAAATCCAGGATGATGTCGAGAACAGGCTGATGGAGGAGGGCGTCTATGAGGTCGCCAAGGCGTATATCAAATACCGCTATGAACATGAGCTTCTGCGGAATATGAGCACGCTGGACGGAAAGGTTCTCTCCATCGCTGATAACGTTAATGAGACCGTCATTCAGGAGAACTCCAACAAGAACCCCGCAATCCTGTCTACCCAGCGTGACTACATAGCAGGCGAGCTGAGCCGTGACATCACAAACCGGCTCCTTCTGCCGGAGGAAATCACCAAAGCCCATGAGGAAGGTATCATCCACTTCCACGACAGCGACTACTATCTCCAGCGTATGCACAACTGCTGTCTGGTCAACCTGGAGGATATGCTCCAGAACGGCACCGTTATCTCTGGCACCCTGATTGAGAAGCCCCACAGCTTCTCCACCGCCTGCAACATTGCCACCCAAATCATCGCCCAGGTGGCCTCCAACCAGTACGGCGGCCAGTCTATCTCTCTGGCGCACCTCGCTCCCTTTGTGGACGTGTCCCGGCGGAAGATTCGCAAGGAAGTTGAGGAGGAGTTCAAGACCATCCCTCTGGACGCGGGCTGTGACGATGTAGAGTCCGTCATCTTCGATATTGTCGAAGGCCGCGTTCGGGAGGAGGTTAAGCGTGGCGTCCAGACTATCCAATATCAGGTCATCACATTGATGACCACCAACGGACAGGCCCCATTCATCACCGTGTTCATGTACCTCAACGAGGTCAACGACCCTCAGACCAAGCATGACCTCGCCATGATTATTGAGGAGGTCGTGAAGCAGCGCATGGAGGGCGTGAAGAATGAGAAGGGTATCTGGGTCACCCCGGCCTTCCCTAAGCTCATCTATGTACTGGAGGACGACAACATTGAGCCCGGCACTCCCTACTACTATCTGACCGAACTGTGCGCCAAGTGCTCCGTCAAGCGTCTGGTTCCTGACTACATCTCCGAGAAGAAGATGCTTGAGAACAAGGTAGACGCCAACGGCGATGGCCACTGCTACACCTGCATGGGATGCCGCTCCTTCCTGACCCCCTATCTGGACGGGAACGGCAAACCCAAGTATTATGGCCGCTTCAACCAGGGTGTGGTCACTATCAATCTCCCGGATGTCGGGTTGTCCGCTGGCGGCGACTTCGACAGGTTCTGGGAGATTTTTGATGAGCGCCTGGAGCTATGCCATCGTGCGTTGCAGCTCCGTCATGAGCGGCTGGTCGGTACTCTCTCCGATGCCTCTCCCATCCACTGGCAGCATGGCGCTTTGGCCCGGCTGGAGAAGGGCGAGACCATCGACAAGCTCCTCTACGGTGGGTACTCCACCATCTCTCTGGGCTACGCCGGTCTGTATGAGTGCGTCAAGGCCATGACCGGGAAGAGCCACACCGACCCAGAGGCCAAGCAGTTTGCACTGGATGTCATGCAGTACATGAATGACAAATGCAAGCAGTGGAAGGCCGCTGAGAACATGGACTACAGCCTGTATGGCACGCCCATCGAGTCCACCACCTACAAGTTCGCCAAGTGCCTCCAGAAGCGCTTTGGCGTCATCGAGGGCATTACAGACAAGGGATACATCACCAACAGCTACCATGTCCACGTCACCGAGGAGATTGACGCCTTCACCAAATTGAAGTTTGAAGCGGAGTTCCAGCAGCTCTCTCCCGGCGGCGCTATCAGTTACATCGAGATTGCCAACCTCTCCGACAACATCCCGGCGGTCATGACCGTGTTGCGGTACATCTACGACAACATCATGTACGCCGAGCTCAACACCAAGTCCGACTACTGCCAGTGCTGTGGTTGGGATAAGGAAATTGAGGTTGTCCAAAATGAGCATGGCAAGCTGGTTTGGCGCTGTCCCAACTGCGGCAACACAGACAAGAGCAAAATGAATATTGCTCGTCGAACCTGCGGCTACATCGGTCTGAATGACTGGAACCAGGGTCGGACGCAGGAAATCAAGGAACGGTACGTCCACTTGGGCGGCGCAGAATAAGGAGGTGAAGACCATGGTCAAGAGAAGCGTTGAAGACCCCAACACCATCTATGTCACTCTTCCTGGCGAGGAGGACATCCGGCACATCTTCTACGAGGGAGAGTATGTCGGGTGGTATAGGCCGTGAGATACGCATCCATCCGCAACAATGACATCGCAAACGGAGAGGGAGTTCGAGTCTCCCTCTTCGTGAGCGGTTGCGACTTCCATTGTCCAGGATGTTTCAACCCGGAGGCACAGAGCTTTGAGTATGGCGAGAAGTTTGATTCCGAGGTAGCAGAGAGGATTATGAAAATGGTGTCAGAGCCGACTATTTCTGGATTGTCAATCCTCGGAGGAGACCCGCTGTGCCAAGATGTTGCTGGCTTGATAACTCTGTCGATGCTGTGCAACCGAGTACGATATAGGGGCAAGACCGTATGGCTGTGGACTGGGTTCACATGGGAGGACGTGTTCGCTCTACCTTGCCGGGACACACAACACCAGTACCAGAAATTTTTGGTAGCCGATTGCAACGTGGTTGTGGACGGCCCATTCAAGCAGGAGCTGGCCGACCGGAAGCTGGTCTGGCGAGGCTCCGCAAACCAGCGTGTTATCGACGTACAGGCCAGCCTTCGGGCTGGCTCTGTCGTTACATATCAAAATTAGAAGGAGAACCACTATGGATAACAAAGAGACTATCGCTCGTGATACCCACTATGAGTATGACGAGAAGGGCAATCTGACCAGCATGACCATCAACGAGACCATCACGAACCCCCGCATTGACCCGTGCGAAAGCTGCCCCTGCGAAGATGGTGAGCTGCTGACCAGCGAGATTGACTTCACTGCGGACGGGCCGACTTTCGCTGACGCCGCCCTGGCTCTGGCTGGTCTTGGCCTGTGTCTCACCGCTGTGGCCGCTATCTTCAAGCGCCGCTGACCCAGCGGCAATCCGAATCAAAGGAGTGTGCATATGCCAAATCAGTTTGCAGAAATCGAGCGGAAATTCCTGCTCAAATCCTTCCCGACCGACCTTCCTCTGAAAGAGGAGAAAGCGGTTTATCAAGCATACCTGTCCATCGACCCCGAGGTAAGAATCCGGCGTAATGTAGTGGATGGTCGAGACGCTACACACTTCCTCGCCATCAAGTCCAATGGGGATTTGGTTCGGCAGGAGGTCGAAATCCCCATTACCACAGAGCACTTCTATGCCCTGGCAGAGATGGTTGTACAGCCCTTCATCACGAAGGAGTTTCGTATCTATCAGCTCCCTGGCGGATTAGAGCTGGAATGCTCTCACGTTGACAAGGGACGTGATACCGAGTTCATGTATGCAGAGGTCGAGTTCCCGAGCGTAGAAGCCGCTGAGAATTTTGAACCACTCCCGTGTTTCACGGCGGATGTTACGAAAGACTCCTCTTACAAGATGAAGAACTTCTGGAAACGGACTCGGAGTTAAGGAGAGCGCATGGTAATTGATTGCAAGGCGATTTCTCAGGCCAAACGGGATGCAATCAAGAGGAAAGCCGCAGAGCTTGACATCACGCCAACTCTTGCGGTAATCCTCGCCGTTGACGACCCAGCCTCTCGGGTGTATGTCCGCAACAAGCGCAGGGCTTGTGAGGAGGTTGGGTTTGGCTTCGAGATGTATTCCGATATCAATGCGGTCGGTGAACTTGTGACACAACAGGATGTGCATGGTGTTCTTGTTCAGCTTCCGCTCCCCTCTGACATCGACACAAACAAAGTCATTGCTCAAATCCCGCCGGAGAAAGATGTGGATGCGCTGACTGCCACCAATCTTGGCAGGCTTGTGCTTGGCGCATACGACTTTGCCCCATGTACCCCGAGCGGCATCATGACCATCTTGGATAATGTCTGCGGCTCTGTGTCTGGCGCAAACTGCGTCGTCATTGGCAGGAGCAATATTGTGGGGAAACCCATGTCAATTATGCTTACTCAAAAGAACGCCACGGTCACACTGTGCCATTCTCACACCGAAGACCTCGCAGGCATCACAAGCCGTGCGGATATCCTGATTTCTGCCGTTGGAAAGGCTGGATTTGTAACGGCGAACATGGTGAAGCAGGATACAATCGTCATTGATGTGGGCATCAACCGGAATAGAGAGGGGAAGCTCGTTGGGGATGTGTGCTTCGATGATGTTGTCAGGAAGGCTGACGCCATCACCCCTGTTCCGGGCGGCGTTGGAATTATGACCGTCACATCCCTTTTGGAAAACACGTTAAAGGCCGCCGAGCTGGCGGTCGGGAAGAGATAATAAGGAGGATTTTCTATATGACTGAGACAATCAAGGTTCGCTATCTGAGCGATAAGGTGGGTAAGCTGGAATACATCGGCGGCAAGTCCGACTGGATTGACCTGCGGGCCGCTGAGGACGTGGAACTGAAGCAGGGTGAGTTCAAACTCATTCCACTGGGCGTCGCCATGCAGCTCCCTGCTGGCTACGAAGCACACATGATTCCCCGTAGCTCTACATACAAGAATTTCGGCGTCATCCAGGCCAACCATATGGGGATGTTTGACGAGAGCTACTGTGGGGACAATGACCAGTGGTACTTCCCGGCCATCGCCATGAGGAACACGGTCATTCACGCTGGTGACCGCATCTGCCAGTTCCGCATCGTGGAGCATCAGCCCACCCTGAACTTCGTTGCCGTTGAGACTCTGGGTAACAGCGACCGGGGCGGCATTGGCAGCACGGGGACGAGGTGAGGACATGAGCAGATATGACAGCTCCAGCCGTTCTGGTCTGAGCACTTGGGACGTTCTCCTCATTGTTTTCATCGTGCTGAAACTCATCGGGGTTATCAACTGGGGATGGGGCTGGGTTCTGGCCCCGCTGTGGATTCCGGTTCTGCTTGTTGTTATCGGATTCCTGGTATCTTTGATTTTCGACTGAGTATAGGGCTGGCTTCGTGCCAGCCCTTTTTTTGTTTTTCTGCCTATGGGTAGGAGGTGATTTCCATTAAATATTCGACAGAAAAAATCAACGCTGTCTACTACGGCAATGAGTACGCCATCACCAATCATACCCCCATCATACATAAAGACGACCGGCAGGAACTCAAGAACTATATAGAGAAAGTGCTGTACGCCGTCTTTAGCAAGTACCAGTCCAAGAAGAAATAGTGGAGGTATGTAAGATGGTAGATTTCATTTATGCCCGCCAGTCTGTAGACAAGGAGGACAGCATCTCTATCGAGAGCCAAATCGAGTTGTGTCTGCGTGAGGTTGGCAACAACCAGCACAAGGTATTTCGTGACAAGGGTTATAGCGGCAAGAACACAGAGCGTCCAGACTTTCAGGAGATGATGGCCGAGGTCAGGGCTGGTGGTGTTGGTCGTATTATCGTGTACCGACTCGACCGTATCAGCCGGTCTGTGCTCGACTTCGCCAACGTCATCAGCGAGCTCCAGAAGTATGGCGTCGAGTTTGTGTCCATCACAGAACGGTTCGATACCTCAACCCCCATCGGAAAGGCTATGCTGATGATAGTCATGGTTTTCGCCCAGCTTGAACGCGAGACCATCCAGCAGCGTGTCATCGACGCATATCGCTCTCGCAGCCGAAAGGGGTTCTACATGGGCGGCAGAGTGCCGTATGGATATGAGCTTGAGAACATCGTTATGGACGGAATCAAGACCTGTATGTATCGCCCCATCCCAGAGCAGATACAGATTGTCAAGCTCATCTATGCTCTGTACTCGCAGCCGCAGACATCCTTCTCCGACGTTATCAAATACTTGAGCACTCACGGGATAAAGAACCAGTCGGGCCACAACTTCAGTCGGATGAGAGTGCGTGACATCATCACTAACCCGGTATATGTTAAGGCCGATGCAGATGTATACGAGTTCTTCCGAGCCCAGGGAACCGAGGTGGTCAACGATGTTTCTCAGTTCATTGGCACTAATGGTGCCTACCTCTACACCGGGGACAAGGCTACACAAAGGAAAGCCATTTGCCTTGATGGTCAGGTGCTGGTCATCGCTCCGCATGAGGGGTGTATTGACTCGGATACATGGCTTCGGTGCCGGAGGAAATGCTTGAATGTGCGCCAGATTGCAAAGCCGGTCAAGGCCAAAAACACCTGGCTCGCCGGGAAGATAAAGTGTATTCACTGTGGGCACGCTCTGTCTCTGAGAGCATACCCCCGGAAACGCACTGTTCCGGCTCGGTACTATGTATGCAGCACCAAGTATGTCTCCGCTTCCTGTGACGGCATTGGAGCTGTCCAAGCCTCGGATATTGAGGACATCGTGTTCGACGAGATGCGGAGAAAGCTGGCTGAGTTCACCGAACTCTCGGTAAAGGAGCGGCAGGGAGACCCCATTGAGTTGACCAAGTTGAAGGTTCGGGCTGATGAGATTGAAAAAGAAATCGCCACACTCATCGACAAAATCGTGTCAGCGAGTCCAGCGACCATGGAATATATCAACAAGCGGATTGACGCCCTCGACGAGGAGAAGAAAGCCGTCCGGGAGCAAATCGCTCAAATGTCAGCAGAGATGTATGGCAAACGGAACATGGGGACTATCAGTGGGTATATAAACGACTGGGAGAGAATCGACATGGACGACAAACTGACAGTCGTAGATGCGCTGATTGATAATATTCGGGTAGGCCGAGGAGACGTGCAGATTACCTGGAAAATCTGACGTTGTAAGCTGATTGTTTTGCTAAAACAAACGATAGAAAAGAGGGTATACAGTGCGGCGGAAACAGCAAAGCTACAGTGGATCCGCCGTTTCAATATGCACGGCGCACCTTTTACCTCATTGAGCAGATGATACAGCGGCACAATCAGGAATGCCTGAATCGTTTCGTTGATCAGGTCGAACTATTCGATATGGCCAGCGATGCCAAGTCCGTCTGTATCCGGAATATCGCTGATGAGGCTGGTCCGGACGCATTGGTGCAGAAATGGGATGACAAGAAGCAAACATAAAGACTTTCATAGGCTCCTTATAAAAGCGATCAAATTTTACTTTTATTATAGCGCAAAAATCCACCGGTCACAACCCTAAAACAATAGAGCCAAGGATTTTTGCCGCGTCCTATAAAGACTTGTGAGAAGCTATAAGACGATTTCCGTCTATAAAATCAATAAAAATAAAAGATGGCGTTGCTTCATGGCAAAGCCTGCGCGTCCCTCCGCCCCAGGGGCCCAGCTGATTTTCCGGCGGCGGGGCTGGAAAAGCCCGCCGGATTTCTTGTGCAAAATACCCATAGACAATTGCGCAATTTCTAGTAAAATAGAGACTGCTGTCACCTATATCTTGTGCGGTGGATAGCGCGATATACTAAATATGCCAATTATTTGAATGATACGGCAGAAGAAAAGGACGGGCGGACCATGATCGTAATTAAACGCAACGGAGCGGAAGTAAATTTTGATTTGGCCAAGATCGTCGCGGCGATTACCAAGGCCAATGACAGCATTGGCGAGGGCGCCCGGATGACCCCAGTGCAGATCGGGCGCATCGCTGAGTCGGTGGCGCTGGCCTGTGAAAAGCTGGAGCGGGCTCCCTCGGTGGAGGAGATACAAGATCTGGTGGAGTACCAGATTATGGCCCACGGTGCTTTTGAAGTGGCGAAAAACTATATTACCTACCGCTATGTCCGTTCTCTGATCCGCCGGAGCAATACGACCGACGAGAAGATCCTCAGCCTGATCGAGTGCTGCAACGAGGAGGCCAAGCAGGAGAATTCCAATAAGAATCCGGTGGTGAACTCCACCCAGCGGGACTACATGGCCGGAGAGGTCTCCCGGGATATCAGCGAGCGGCTGCTTCTCCCGGCGGATATTGTGGAGGCCCATAAAGAGGGGATCATCCATTTTCACGATTCCGACTATTTTGCCCAGCATATGCACAACTGTGATTTGGTGAACCTGGAGGATATGCTGCAAAACGGCACGGTGATTACCGGTACGCTGATTGAGCGGCCCCACAGCTTCTCCACCGCCTGCAACATCGCCACCCAGATTATCGCCCAGGTGGCCTCCAACCAGTACGGCGGGCAGTCCATCTCTTTGGCCCACCTAGCCCCCTTTGTACAGGTCAGCCGGGAAAAAATCCGACGTAATGTGGAAGGGGAGATGGCCTTTATCAAGGCATCTCCCACCGAAGAGGAGATCAGCGAGCTGGTGGAGCGCCGCCTGCGGGACGAGGTGCGCCGGGGCGTGCAGACCATCCAGTACCAGGTGCTTACTCTGCTGACCACCAATGGACAGGCTCCCTTTGTGACGGTGTTCATGTATCTGGGGGAGGCCAAAAGCGAGCAGGAGCGGAAGGATTTGGCCCTCATCATTCAGGAGACGCTGGAGCAGCGGTATGAGGGAGTGAAAAATGAGGACGGGGTGTGGATTACCCCCGCTTTCCCCAAGCTCATTTATGTGCTGGAGGAGGACAACATCCGCGAGGACGCCCCCTACTGGTATCTGACCCAGCTGGCCGCCAAGTGCACCGCCAAGCGCATGGTGCCCGACTATATCTCGGAAAAGAAGATGCTGGAGCTGAAGGTGGACAAAAATGGCGAGGGCCACTGCTATACCTGCATGGGCTGCCGCAGCTTCCTGACGCCGTATGTGGACCCGCAGACCGGAAAGCCCAAGTACTATGGCCGCTTTAACCAGGGGGTGGTCACATTGAACCTGGTGGATGTGGCCCTGTCCTCCGGGGGAAACCAGGACAGGTTCTGGGAGATTTTTGACGAGCGGCTGGAGCTGTGCCACCGGGCGCTCATGTGCCGGCATGAGCGGCTGAAGGGTACCCCCTCCGATGTGGCCCCTATTCTGTGGCAGTATGGAGCCTGTGCCCGGCTGAAGAAGGGGGAGACCATCGATAAGCTGCTGTACGGCGGCTACTCTACCATCTCCCTGGGCTATGCGGGGCTGTACGAGTGTGTCAAGTATATGACTGGGCGCAGCCATACCGACCCCGGCGCCACCCCCTTCGCTCTGCATATTATGGAGCACATGAACAACGCCTGCCGCCGCTGGAAGAGCCAGCACAACATTGACTTCAGCCTCTATGGCACGCCGCTGGAGTCCACCACCTATAAATTTGCAAAATGTCTCCAGCGCCGGTTCGGCATCATTGAGGGCGTCACGGACAAGGGCTACATCACTAACAGCTACCACGTCCACGTGACAGAGGAGATCAACGCCTTTGACAAGCTGAAGTTTGAGGCTCAGTTCCAGCACCTGTCCCCAGGGGGCGCGATCAGCTATGTGGAGGTCCCCGACATGCAGAATAATCTGGAGGCGGTGCTCCAGGTGATGAAGTTTATCTATGACAACATCATATATGCCGAGTTGAACACCAAGAGCGACTACTGCCAGCTGTGCGGCTGGGATGGGGAAATTGAGATTGTAGAGGAAAACGGCAAGCTGGTATGGCGCTGCCCCAAGTGCGGCAATACGAACCAGGACAAGATGAATGTGGCCCGTCGTACCTGCGGGTATATCGGCACCCAGTTCTGGAACCAGGGCCGCACTCAGGAGATCCGCGAGCGGGTGCTCCATCTGTAATAAAAAATAGATTGAAATGCCGCCGTCCCGGTGGGCGTGTGCCCGCCAGGACGCGCGGTAAGGAGTGAGTATGTACTACGGCAGCATTAAAAACTGCGATATTGCCAACGGCGAAGGGGTGCGTGTAACGCTCTTTGTGTCGGGATGCACCAACCGCTGTCCCCACTGCTTCCAGCCGGAGACCTGGGACTTCAACTATGGGGAGCCCTTCACCGGAGAGACGGAGGAGCGCCTGCTGGAGCTGCTGGCGCCGGAGTATATTAACGGCCTGACGGTATTGGGCGGGGAGCCCTTTGAGCCGTCCAACCAGCGGGCTCTGCTGCCCTTCCTGCGGCGGGTACGCGCGGTCTATCCGGACAAAACCATCTGGGCCTTCAGCGGATTTACCTATGAGGAGCTGCACACCGCCGGAGCCCACCCCTGCTGTCCGGAGACGGCGGAATTGCTCTGCTTGCTGGACGTGCTGGTGGACGGGCGGTACATGGAGGAGTATAAGGACATCTCCCTGCGCTTCCGGGGCAGCGCCAACCAGCGGCTTATCGACCTGAACGCCACCCGCCGGACGGGTGTAATCTCCCTTCTGCCGGAGCAAAAGCACTGAAGGGGCGGACAAATAAAAGCAGCCTTTGCCGAGGGAAACGGCAAAGGCTGCTTTTTTAGGACGGCGTTCAGACGGAGCCAATAGAAGCGCGAAAAGAATATGAATTCACACCAAAAGTCAGCAGGACAGCCCGTCCTCCGCGCAGGCGCACAGCCGCCGCTCCAAAAAGGCGCGAATCCGGGCGCTGGCCTTTCCGTCGCCATAGGGATTTTGGGCGCGGCTCATTCTGCGGTAGGCGGTCTGGTCCGTGAGAAGCGTCCGGCAGGCGGTATAGATGGACTGCTCGCCCGTGCCCGTCAGGCGCAGGGTGCCGGCTTGTACGCCTTCCGGGCGCTCGGTGGTGTCCCGCATGACCAGCACGGGCTTGCCCAGGGAGGGGGCCTCCTCCTGAATGCCGCCGCTGTCGGTGAGGATGAGATAGGACGCGTTGAGCAGGTTGTGAAATGCGTCCACCGGCAGAGGCTCGATGATCCTCAGGTTGTCGCACCCCGCCAGCTCTTCTCTGGCGATTTTCCGCACCTGGGGGTTCATGTGGATGGGATAGACCGCCTTGACATCGGGGAACTCTTCCAGAATGCGGCAGATGGCCCGGAACATCTCGTGCATAGGGCGGCCCAGATTTTCCCGCCGGTGGGCGGTAATGGCCAGTAAGCGGCTGCCCTTGGCCCAGTCGGTAACCGGGTGATGGAAATCCTCCCGCACGGTGGTAAACAGCGCGTCGATGCCTGTGTTTCCAGTTACCAGGATGTCCTCCTCCCGCTTTCCCTCATCCAGCAGATTTTTTTTGGCGGTTTGGGTGGGGGCGAAGTGGTATTTGGACACTAGGCCGATACTCTGGCGGTTGAATTCCTCCGGGAAAGGGGAACGCAGGTTCCAGGTCCGCAGGCCGGCCTCCACGTGGCCCACAGGAATGCCCAGGTAAAAGGCCGCCATGGCCGAGGAAAAGGCCGTGGTGGTGTCCCCGTGGACCAGCACCACGTCTGGCTTTTCCTGTTGGAACACCTGGCGCATACCGGTCAGCACCGCCGACGTGATGTCAAACAGGTCCTGGCCCGGTTTCATAATGTCCAGATTGTGCTGGGCGGTAACGCCGAAAATGTCCATCACCTGCTGGAGCATCTCCCGGTGCTGTCCGCTGACGCAGACTACGGTTTCCAGGCAGGTGCTTTTTTGCAGCTGTTTCACCAGCGGGCACATTTTGATGGCTTCCGGACGGGTGCCGAATACGACTGCGATTTTTTTCATAGCGCGGCCTTCTCCCGCTCAGCGCAGGACGGCCCCCAGCTCCCGCTCCAGCAGGGCGAGGATGCTCTTGACATCCTCGTCGGCCTCCTCGGCGGTCAGGCTGCGGTCGTCGGCGCGGAGCACCAGATTGAAGGCCACGCTCTTCTTGCCCGGGTCTATGCCCTTGCCCCGGTAGACGTCAAAGAGGTCGGCCTGCTTCAGCAGGCCCTTGGCCCCTCTGCGGATGGCGCGCTCCAGCGCGCCCACGGTGATCTCCTCGGCGCACACCACGGCGATGTCCCGGGTGACGGCGGGGAATTTGGGCAGGGGAACGTACTCCGGATCGGCCCCCTTGGCGGCAAGGAGCGCGTCAAAGTCCAGCTCGGCACAGTACAGCTCGGCGTCTACGTCGAAATTCTGGGCGGCCAGGGGGTGAATCTGTCCCAGAATACCCAGGCGGTGAGGACCGCTCCACACCACGGCACAGCGGCCGGGATGGTAGGAGTAGGCGGGAGAATCGCCGGGATGTTCAAAGCGGATGTCGCTGGTCCGCAGTTCCTTTAAAACCGCCTCGACGGCTCCCTTCAGGGCAAAGAAATCCATATCCCCGCCATAGGCGCCCATGGTGAGTACCTTGCGCTCCAGAGCCAGCCCGTCGGGCCCGCCGGGCTGGTAGACCCGGCCGAGCTCGTAAAGCCGCGCGCTCTTATTCCGGTAGTTGAAGTTTCTGGCTAAAATATCCAGCATGGAGGGGAGGGTGGTGGTGCGCATGATGGAGGTATCCTCCCCTAAAGGGTTGAGAATACGGAAGGAGCTGCGGGCGGGACAGTCCGCGGGCCAGCAAATTTTGTCATAGTAGGAGGGGGAGATGAAGGAGTAGGTGATGATCTCGTCATAACCGCAGCAGCGGCAGACGGCGCCCAGGGACTGCTCCAGCTTTTGGGCGGGAGAGTATCCGCCCAGGGTGGTTTGGCCGCGCATAAGGGTGGTGGGGATGTTGTTGTAGCCGTAGAACCGGGCGACCTCCTCCGCCAGATCGGCCATCTCCTTGACGTCGCTCCGCCAGGAGGGGACGGTGAGCCGGTCTGCCTCCACGGTAAAGGACAGCTTTTCCAGAATGCGGACCATCTCGGCCGCGGGCACGCTGGTACCCAGCAGGGCGTTGATTTTTTCCGGTTCCAGCTTGAGGACGGTGGGCTGGGGGACATAGTTTAGAATGTCGATCACGCCGTCCACGACTTCTCCGGCTCCCAGCAGCTCCACCAGCTCGCAGGCCCGGTTTACGGCGGGCAGGGTGTTGAGGATATCCAGGCCCTTTTCAAATTTGGCGCTGGCCTCGGTGCGCATGCCGAGGGAAAGGGCCCCCTTGCGGATGGTGGTGCCGTCAAAATTGGCGGATTCGAAGACCACGTCTACCGTATCCTCCACAATTTCGCTGTTTTCGCCGCCCATGATGCCCGCCAGGCCCACGGCGCGGGTCTCGTCGGCGATGACCAGGTGGTTTGTGTTAAGCTTGCGGACAGCGCCGTCCAGGGTGGTCAGCTCCTCGCCGGCCTTGGCCCGGCGGACGATGATTTTGCCGCCTTTGACATAGCGGTAGTCGAAGGCGTGCATAGGCTGGCCATACTCCAGCATCACGTAGTTGGTAATATCTACGATATTGTTGATGGGGCGCACCCCCATGGAGCGCAGCCGTTCCCGCATCCATTTGGGGGAAGGGGCGATTTTGACGTTGCGCACCATCCGGGCGGTGTACCGGGGGCAGAGCTCCGGGTCCGGGGTCTCCACGTCCAGCAGCTGGGACAGCTCCCCGGCTCCGCCGCCCTTTACCACCGGGGGATGGAGATGCAGCGGCTGGTCAAAGGTGGCGGCGGCCTCCCGGGCCAGGCCGATGACGCTCAGGCAGTCAGGGCGGTTGGGGGTAATCTCAAATTCTACCACATGGTCGTCCAGGCCAACGGCCGTCCGGATATCCTGGCCTGGGACAAGACCGGAGAGCTCCGGATCGTCGGACAGGATCCAGATGCCGTCCTCATAGGCGGCGGGAAAGTCCCGCTGCTCCAGCCCCAGTTCCTGGAAAGAGCATAGCATACCGTTGGAGACCACGCCCCGGAGCTTGCCCTTCTCAATCTTGACGCCGCCGGGCAGGGTAGATTTATGCTTGGCCACGGGGACCAGGTCGCCCTGCTTGACGTTTTGGGCCCCGGTGACGATCTGGACGGGCTCGCCAGAGCCCACATCCACCTGACAGACCCACATGTGGTCGGAATTTTCATGGCGGACCAGAGAGAGCACTCTGCCTACCACAACGTTGGAAATCTCCCCGCCCAAGTCGTGAGTCAGCTCTACCTTGGAGCCGGAGAGGGTCATAGCCTCGGCAAAATCCTTATCGCCGGCGTCAACAGCGGTAAATTCGCTCAGCCACTTTCTGCTTAAATTCATACTCGCTTTCCTCCCTCAAAACTGCTCTAAGAACCGCACGTCGTTTTCGAAGATAAGGCGCAGGTCGGCAATCTTGAAGCGACGCATGGCGGTGCGCTCCAGACCCATGCCGAAGGCCCAGCCGGAGTACTCCTCCGGGTCGATGCCGGCCATGCGCAGAACATTGGGGTGAATCATTCCCGCGCCCAGAAGCTCAATCCAGCCCTCTCCTTTGCAGGTAGGGCAGCCGACCCCGCCGCATTTGTGGCACTGCACGTCCATCTCGCAGGAGGGCTCGGTAAAAGGAAAGTGGTGGGGGCGGAAGCGGGTGACGGTGCCCTTGCCGAACAGCTGCTCCGCCAGCAGATTCAGGGTGCCCTTCAGGTCGGCCATCGTGACATCTTTGTCGATGACCATGCCCTCTACCTGATGAAACATAGGGGAGTGGGTAGCGTCCACCTCGTCCTTGCGGTAAACCCGGCCGGGGGCGATGATGCGGATGGGCAGGGACATGCTCTCCATGGCGCGGACCTGCATGGGGCTGGTCTGGGAGCGGAGCATAACCCGGCTGTCCTGATCAAAATAGAAGGTGTCCGACCAGTCCCGGGAGGGGTGGCCCTCCTCAGCGTTGAGCTTGTCAAAGTTATAGGTGGCAAGCTCGATCTCAGGGCCGTCCAGCACGGTAAAGCCCATGCCCACAAAAATATGTTCAATTTCGCTCAGAGCGGTATACATGGGGTGCCTGCGGCCCAAGACGGCCGCCTTGCCGGGGATGGTCACGTCCACCGCTTCGGCCTTCAGCCGGGCCTCCAGAGCGGCCTTTTCCAGGTTTTGTGAGGCAGTGTCAATGGCCCTTTCCAGTGTGGCGCGGACCTCGTTGGCCAGTTGGCCCACGACGGGGCGCTCTTCGGCGGAGAGCTTGCCCATCTGCTTGAGGACGGCGGTCAGTTCTCCTTTTTTGCCCAGGTATTTGACCCGCAGGGTCTCCAGCTCCTGGATGGCCTGGGTCCCCTCCAGGGCGGAAAGGGCCTCTTGGCGAATGCGTTCCAGTGTTTCCTTCATTTCCGGTACTCCTTGTCTTAGATGATCTGTGGGCAAAGGGAGCAACAAAAAAACCCTCCGCCCCAACTGCTGGGACGAAAGGCTGTGCCTTCCGCGGTACCACCCGCATTCCCGCGCGCAGGCGCGGACACTTAAAGCCCGGTAACGGCGGACTGGCCGCCCTGTCTCCAGGGCCGCTCCAGGACGAACCAAACGACACGTTGCAGGGCAGTTTTCAGCCGACGGCC
Organism: uncultured Flavonifractor sp.; assembly: GCA_947346365.1. Taxonomy (GTDB): domain Bacteria; phylum Bacillota; class Clostridia; order Oscillospirales; family Oscillospiraceae; genus CANAAV01. The sequence continues at coordinate 132,737 of CANAAV010000004.1, read as the reverse complement.
GCCCCTCTCTGAGAAACGCAAGCTCGTTATTTTTCCTTTCACCGCGGAAAGTGCCGCCGCAGCCTCTGAGAAAGAGACGCGCCCGCCTTTGCGGCGGGGCGGCGGCTTCGCGGCTATGATATCATAGAGAAGAGAAAATTGCAAGGCTTTCTTCGCAGGTTGTAATATTGCCTGACGGATGGCAAGAAAATTTAACGCAGAGCGGCGGCAAAAGAGACGCCAAGACAGCGTCAAACGGTTGTGAATACGGGTTCTCAATCAGCCGGCCGGAGCTGCCTGCGCCGCTTCCGGCTGCGCCTGCGCAGCGGCCTGGAGCTGCTCCGGCTTTGGCGGCTCGGACTTCCGGCACAGCAGGGTGTCGTGGTAAAAGTGATCCATTTCTCCCTCGGTGGGGAACACCGCCATATACATCTGGTTGCCCATGGCCCCGGCCAGGGCGTCCGGAATGCGCTCCACCATGCGCATCTGCGGGGCGTACTTGTCCATGATTTCTTTATGGCTGTATACAAAGGGTTTGCCGTCCCGCCGCCCGGAGTAGGCGCAGAAACGGTGTTCTCCAACAGGCGCCTCCGTCCGGCCGAAGGCCACCATATCCGCCCAGATTTTATAGACATTGGTACTGTGGGCGAAATTAATCATATCCGGCGTAAATCCGCCGCAAGGACGCATATTGACCTCCAGGGCCACAATCTCCCCCTGCCTGCCCAGGCCCTTCTGGTCTTGGGTCAGGCGGAAGAACTCAAAGTGGATGAAGCGGTTCCTGACTCCGAAGCTCTTTACCGCCGCCCGGCCTGCGGCGCGGGTGTCTTCTGGCAGGTCCTTGAGGATGTAGTAGATGGAGTTGTCCTCCTGATTTACGATGTCCATGATGGACATGGGGGTGATGTTGCCCGTCTCAAAGAGGGGCTCCCCATCGGCGCCGATGATGGCGTCATAGGAGTTTACCTCCGCGTGGACAAATTCTTCCATAATGTAAGGTACCTGAGGGCTGCGCTGTTTCAGAAAGGTCCGCAGCTCCGCGTCGCTGGAGAGCTTGTGGGTGTCGGAAGCGCCAACGCCGTTGTCCGGCTTCACCACCACCGGATACCCCACTTCCCGAATAAAAGCCCTGCAGCTCTTTAGATCATCTACCAGATGCCAGCGGGCGGCGGGGATGCCCGCCCGGGCATAGAACTCCTTCATGCGGGATTTATACTTGATGCGGGGTATGTCCTCCACCTGAAAGCCGCTGGTGATGTGAAAATCTGTCCTGAGGTGGGCATCCTGCTCCAGCCAGTACTCGTTGTTGGATTCCAGCCAGCTGATGCGTCCGTATTTGTGGATGAAAAATGCCACTGCACGGTATACTGCGTCGTAGTTCTTCAGAGTGTCCACCTTGTAGTATTCCGTCAAGCTGTTTTTCAGTTCCCAGCTGAGCTCGTCGTAGGGCTGGTCGCCGACGCCCAATACATTTATGCCGTTATTCTTCAGCTCATGGCAGAATTTCCAGTAATTTGTTGGGAAATTGGGGGAAATAAAAACAACGTTTTTCATAATGCCTCTCCTCTTTACTCTCACAGGCGGGCCTCAGCCGGCCTCGCCGCCCAGCAGCCAGGGCAGGAAATAGCGCACCTGCTTGTACCACCAGGGCCAGTCGTGCGCGCAGTCATAGCCCCAGAAATCCACCCAGGTGTGGATGCCCTTGCGGCTCAAAATCTCTGCCAGGGTGCGGGTGGTCTCAGGAATCTCCCACGGGCCTTGGCCCACGCAGACTGCCGCACGCTGCCGGTTAAAGCGCTGGATATATGGGTGGTCCTCCGGCAGGTTGGCCATGTAGTGGATGGGGGAATTCTGATAGACCACCTCGTCCATATATCCGTCAAAGCCATAGGCTGCGTCATAGATGCCGCTGAGGGCCAGCAGGCCGTCGAACAGGTCCGGACGGCGGAAGTATAGGTTGGCGGCGTGGGTGGCCCCCAGGCTGCACCCAAAGGCGAGAATGCCCGGATATCCGGTCCAGCCATTGCGCTGATTGGCGGTGTCCCGGATAAACGGGACCATTTCCACCGTGATATAATCCATCCACTGCTCGTGCCGCCGGGCGCGCCAGAAGGGATCGCCGGTCTTGTTGGACCAGGTCTCCCGGTCCAGGGTGTCGATGGCGAAGACCATCACCTGACCCGCGTCAATCCAAGGGGCCCAGACGTCCGCCATGTGAAAATCGGCAAAATCGTAAAACCGCCCGTCCTGGCAGGGAATGAACAGCGCCGGTTTTCCTCCGTGGCCGTAGAGCTTGCATTCCATCTCCCGGCCCAGAATGGGGCTATACGCTTTAAAATATCTTGTCTCCATCGTTTTGCTCCTATTCGACGCCATACATCAGCGTTTGAATAAAAAATGGATTCTGCCGCTCCCAGCTGGCTTCGCAGTGGTCTCCGTCGGGTACGATGCGGCAGGTCAGATGAATCCCGCAGGTCAGCAGCCGGCCGGCTACTTTGGCAAACTGGCCGGCCATGACTTCGTGGTTGCCCAGCTCCCGTGAGCCGTAGTCCATGTACAGCACGGTATCCGAGCGGACGTCGGCTCCCCGCACCACGCGGGCCAGCCGCTCCGGAGCCACCCACAGGGAGGGGGAGAGGGCCGCCGCCCGGGAGAACACATGGTTGTATTCCAGCACTGCGTACAGGCTCATCAGCCCACCCATAGAGCTGCCGGCGATGAAGGTGTGCCGCCGGTCGGGGCAGGTGCGGAAGCGCCGGTCGATGTCCGGTTTAAACTGGTGCACGAACCAGTCCAGGGTAATACGCCCCCGTCCGGTCACTTGGCCCAGGTCAGGCTCATAAAAGGTGAAGGGGGAATACTCTGATAAGCGTCCGTTGTCCGGGCTGTGGTTGCACTCCACCGCCGCTACGATCAGGCGGGTCTGGGAGGCGTCCAGGTACTCTCCCAGACCCCAGCTCTTTCCATAGGTGGCGTCGGAGTCAAAAAAGACGTTGTGCCCGTCGAACATGTACAGCACCGGGTAGCGGTATTCCGGCTCCCATTGGTAGGAGTCCGGCAGGTAGAGATAGACTTTGCGTGTCTGGCTTCCGGTGAGCTCCGGAATGGATACGTCCCAGGTTTCGATCATAATCACACCTCGATGCAGCGATATGCAAACCACAGCTTGCCGCAGTATGCGTTCCATGTGCGCTTCAGGGGCCGCCCTGCGCCTGTCCGCCTGCCGGCGGCACAGGCGTTCAGCCGTAAAGGGGATGCGCTGCAGTCAGCTCCGCCACCTGGGCGCGGATCTCCCCGGCCTTGGCCTCAAAGTTGACGGCAGAGTGCCACATAAGCCGGGCGATCACCCGCATATCCGCCTCCCGGAAGCCCCGGCTGGTGGCTGCGGGGACGCCCACCCGGATGCCGCTGGTAACGAAGGGCTTTTCCGGGTCGTCGGGGATGGCGTTTTTGTTAACGGTGATGTTCACCTCGTCCAAGCGGCGCTCCATCTCTTTACCGGTGAGCCCCGCCGGGCGCAGGTCCACCAGCATTAGGTGGTTGTCCGTGCCCCCGGATACCAGGTCAAAGCCCTGTTCCATCAGAGCCTGTGCCAGGGCGGCGGCGTTTTTGATGATTTGCTGCTGATAGATTTTGAATTCCGGCTGCATGGCTTCACCCAAAGCCACCGCCTTGGCGGCGATGATGTGCTCTAAGGGGCCGCCCTGACTGCCGGGGAAAATAGCGGAATCGATTTTTTTTGCCAGCTCCGCCTTGCAGAGGATCATGCCGCCCCGGGGACCCCGGAGGGTCTTATGGGTGGTGGTGGAGACTACGTCGGCATAGGGCACGGGGGAGGGGTGCAGTCCCGCCGCCACCAGTCCGGCGATGTGGGCCATATCTACAAAGAGATAGGCACCCGCCTCGCGGGCGATGTCCGCAAAAATCTGGAAGTCGATGGTGCGGGGATAGGCGGACGCCCCCGCCAGGATCATCCGGGGCCGGTGCCGCAGGGCCAGGTCCCGGACCTGGTCGTAGTCGATATAGCCCTGGCTGTTGACGCCGTAAGAGACGATGTGATAGTTCTTGCCGGAAAAATTCACCGCGGAACCGTGCGTCAGGTGTCCGCCGTTGGCCAGGTCCATGCCCAGCACCGTGTCTCCATGCTGGCACAGGGCCTGATACACGGCGTAGTTGGCGTTGGCGCCGCAATGGGGCTGGACATTGGCATGCTCCGCGCCGAACAGGGCGCAGGCCCGCTTGCGGGCGATTTCCTCCACCACGTCCACGCACTGGCAGCCGCCGTAATAGCGCTTGCCGGGATAGCCTTCAGCATATTTATTGGTGAGCACGGTGCCAGCAGCGGCGAGCACCGCCGGACTGACAAAGTTCTCCGATGCGATCAGCTCAATATTGCGCCGCTGCCGGTCGTACTCTGCCCGAATGGCGCGGCCCACCTCCGGGTCTTGGGCCGCAATCAGATCCATCAGTTGGTTGACCACTGCACATCTCCGCCTTTCATTTTAAGCATGCACTTTATTATAGTAAATTCTCAGAAAAAATACAATTGTCAGCTATAGAAAAACTCTCTCGTATTTTGAAGGAAAGTGTGGTACAATAGCAGCAAATACCGCGTTTGATACGGCGCAGGCGCCTGCGGTATGGGCGGCATGATTTTAACGGACGAGGTGGAATGCTATGAAATGCCATGAGGATGTGCTTGCCATTGTAGAGGGCCTGAAGGAGCTCTACCCCGACGGGCTGTGCTCCCTCCAGTACCCCGAGCCCCATGAGCTGCTGTTTTCCGTGCGCCTGGCGGCCCAGTGCACCGATGAGCGGGTGAACATGGTTACCCCCGCCCTTTTTGCCCGTTTTCCGACCCTGGAGGCGCTGGCCGGTGCCGACGTGAGCGAGGTGGAGGAGCTCATCCATTCCACCGGATTTTTCCGGGCTAAGGCCCGGGATATTGTGGCGGCCTCCCGCATGATGCTGGAGGAATTTGGCGGCAGGGTGCCCGACGACATGCAGGACCTGCTGCGCCTGCCGGGTGTGGGGCGAAAGACCGCCAACCTAATTTTAGGGGATGTGTACCGCGTTCCCGGCGTGGTAGTGGCGGACACCCACTGCATCCGGATTTCCGGGCGGCTGGGGCTCACCGACGGGACGAAGGACCCTGCCAAGGTGGAGCAGCAGCTGCGCCAGGTCCTGCCTCCGGAGGAGTCCAACGATTTCTGCCACCGGCTGGTGCTCCATGGCCGGGCAGTGTGTATGGCCCGGAAGCCGGACTGCGCTCAATGCGCTCTGCGGCCCTGGTGCGATACATATACGAAGAATGAGCCAGAATAAGGAGATATGGCGTGAAAAATCACATTCTCTCTTACGCCGCAGGCGGCGGCGTGATTTCGCTTTTACTCGTATGGCTGCTGAGCATGTTTGGCCTGGGAGAGCTGCTGCTTACGGTCATTGTTATGGCCCTGCCGGGGATGATTGCCGGCAGCGCCTATGGACTGTATGAGGCTCTAAGCGCTCGGGCCGTGCAGGAAGAATCGAAGAAAGAGGACGGAGAAGCAGAATAATATGGAAATCAAGAAATCCGGTATGATCGCCGTGGTGGGCCGGCCCAACGTGGGCAAGTCCACCCTGACCAACGCCCTGGTAGGGGAGAAAATCGCCATTGTCACCAATAAGCCCCAGACCACCCGTAACCGCATCTGCGCGATTTTGGACCGGGGCGGGAGCCAGTTTGTTTTTATGGACACTCCCGGTCTCCACCGGGCCCGGACCCGGCTGGGGGAATATATGGTGGGAGTGGTTCGCCAGAGTGTGGCGGGAGTGGATGCGGCGGTGCTGCTGGTGGAGCCCATCGCCTCGGTGGGCGCGCCGGAGGGAGAGCTGATTGGCCAGATGAAGGAGCTGGGTGTGCCGGCGGTATTGGCAATCAACAAAATTGACACAGTGAAAAAAGAGGAGCTGCTGGAGGTCATGCGGGCCTATGGGCAGGCCCACGATTTTGCCGCTATAGTGCCCATCTCAGCCCGAGAGGGCGAGGGGGTGGAGGAGCTACTGGACGTGGTGGAGCAGTTTCTGCCGGAGGGTCCCCGGCTTTTTCCAGAGGACATGGTGACCGATCAGCCGGAGCGGCAGGTGTGCGCCGAGATTGTGCGCGAAAAGCTGCTTTTATGCCTGGATAAGGAGATCCCGCACGGAACGGCCGTGGAGATCACCCGCTTTTCTGAGCGGGAGGACGGCGTGATTGATCTGGACGCCGTCATCTACTGCGAAAAGAGCAGCCACAAGGGCATCATCATTGGCAAGGGGGGCGCTATGCTGAAAAAAATCGGCGCCCTGGCCCGGGGGGATATCGAGCGTTTTATGGGTACAAAGGTCTTTTTACAGACCTGGGTAAAGATCAAGGAGAACTGGCGGGATAACGCCAATCTCATCAAAAACTTCGGCTACCGGGACGAGTAGCGCAAATATTACCGCTTATAAACCGTATGAGCCGTGCCAAAATGATTCTGGAGAGGCTGGCAGCCCGGCGGGGCCGGACTGCTGGCTGCCAGAAAAGGGGGAGTATTGGCATGGACAGCGTACAGCTTTGGCAGTTATTTTTCATGAGCGGCCTGCCGGAGGCATACAGCTTATACCGCCTGCTGCGCCGGGCGGAGGCGGAAGAGGAAACGGTGCGGGAACGTACGGCGTAGCGGATGCGGGAGATGAGAGAATGCACATCACCACTCAGGGGCTGGTGCTCCGGGAGGTCAGCTACAAAGAGGCGGACAAGATTCTCACGGTGCTCACTCCCGACGGAGGAAAGCGCACCGTGCGGGCTCGGGGCTGCCGGCGGAAGGGCAGCCCGATAGCGGCCTGCGCCCAGCTGCTGGTCTACTCGGACATGACGCTATTTGAGTACAAGGACTACTACAGCCTCAACGAGGGGGCCTCCCTTCAGCAGTTTTGGGGGGTGAAGGCCGACGTAGAAAAGCTGGCCCTAGGGTCCTACTTCGCGGAGGTAATGGAGGCGGTGGCGGAGGAGGGGCGGGGCGATCCGGCCCTGCTCTCCCTCATCCTCAATTCTCTTTATGCGCTGGATAAGCTCAACAAGCCTCAGGCGCAGATCAAGGCGGCCTATGAGCTCAGGCTCATGGGCCTGGCGGGGTATGAGCCGCTGCTGGATGGGTGCGCCGTCTGCGGCAGGCCGGAGCCGGGGGAGCCCTGGCTGAGCCTGCCGGAAGGGGTGCTGTGCTGCGCCGGATGCAGAGGAGAGGCGGGAGAGGGGCCTTTCCTGCCCCTGACGGATGGGACGCTGGCGGCTATGCGCCATGTGGCTTACGGCAGCGCTAAGCGGCTGTTTTCCTTTCCTGCGGAAGCGGCGGTGCTGGAGTGCATGGGCCGGGTATGCGAGGAATTTTTGGTCCGCCAGCTGGACCGCGGGTTTCGAACGTTAGAATTTTACCGGCAACTGAAAGCGGGGATTTAGTATGAGACTTTACATAGCAGACGCGTTTACAGTTCAGCGTTTTTCCGGCAATCAGGCGGGCGTGGCCCTGCTTGGAGAGGAAGATTTTCCGCAGGAGGATATGATGCGGGCGCTGGCCGGGGAGCTGAAGCACTCGGAGACGGCCTTTGTCCGGCAGACAGGGGAGCGGGCCTTTCACATCCGCTACTTTACCCCGGCGGAAGAGGTGGATCTGTGCGGGCACGCCACGATTGCCGCGTTTACCGTCCTGCGGGAGACCGGAGTGGCGGCGCCGGGCCGGTATGCCCTATATACCCGCTCGGGGGAGCTGGAGATTGAGCTGGGTGGAGCGTGTGTCTGGATGGATATGGCTGCGCCCAGGGACGGGCGGGAATTTTCCCAGGAGGAGCAGGCCGGACTGTACGCGGCCTATGGGCTGTCCCTGGACAGCCGCCCGGAGGGGCTGGCGCCCCAGGCGGTAAGCACCGGACTGCTGGATATCCTCCTGCCGGTCAAAGACCGGGCCGCTCTGGACGGGGCGGTGCAGGACGAGGCGGAGGTGACCCGTATATCCCGGGAATACGGCGTAGTAGGCGTACACATGTTCTGTCCGGAACGAGAGGGGAACATTACCGCGCGCTGCCGGAATTTTGCCCCCCTCTACGCCATCCCGGAGGAGGCGGCCACCGGGACGTCCAACGGAGCGCTGACCTATTACCTGTACCGCCGGGGGCTGATCGGGGTGGGCGGGGAGAACCGCTTCCTCCAAGGGGAGGCCATGGGCAAGCCCTCGGAGATTCTGAGCCGCCTGACGGACGGGCCGGAGGGTGTGAAGGTCCGCATTGGCGGGCGGGCGGTGCTCACGCTGCGGTGTGAGCTGCTCAAATGAGAGGACGGCTGTGTGTCGGCTGAAAAATTGGAGATTATGATATGACCGGTTTATTTGAAAAATCGATTCACACCTTGGAGCTTCCCAAGGTGTTAGAGCGTCTGGCGGAGCAGGCGGTCACGGAGGAGGGCAAGCAGCGCTGTCTGGCTCTGCGGCCCTTTACCGACGCGGACGATGTGAAGCGGGCTCAGGCGGAGACTTCCGCCGCGGTGGAGATGACCGCCCTGCGGGGCTCGCCGGCGTTTACCGGCGTAAAGCCGGTGCGCGCCTGTCTCCAGCGGGCGGATATGGGGGGCGCGCTGAATACGAGGGAGCTGCTGGATATTGCGGCGGTCCTTCGGGCGGCCCGGTCCTGCCGGGAATACGGGGAAGGAGGGGGCGGGGAGAAAACCTGTATTGACCATCTGTTCCGCTCCCTGACCGCCAACCGCTTTTTGGAGGAAAAAATTACGGGCTCCATCGTGGGAGAAGGGGAAATTGCCGACGCGGCCAGTCCGGAGCTGGCCTCCATCCGGCGGCATATGCGCGCCGCCGCCGCCAAAGTGCGGGATATTCTCAACAAGCTGATTTCCTCCAATCAGTCCCGCTACCTTCAGGAGGCGATTATTACCCAGCGCAACGACCGCTTTGTGGTTCCGGTAAAGTCGGAGCACAAAAATGACGTGCCCGGCCTGGTGCACGACGTGTCCTCCTCCGGCGGCACCTTTTTTATCGAGCCCATGGGAGTGGTCAAAGCCAACAATGAGCTTAAGGAGCTTCAGGCCAAAGAGGAAAAGGAGATTGAGCGTATTTTGGCGCAGCTCTCCGCCGAGTGCGCCGCCCATAAAGAGGATATCGCGCAGGATTATGACCTGCTGCTGATGCTGGACGTAATTTTCGCCCGGGCCAAGCTGTCCTACCAGATGCGGGCCTGCGAGCCGGGCATTGTAAAGCGGGGCGTCTGCCTGCGCCGGGCCCGGCATCCGCTGCTGCCGCCGGAAAAGGTGGTAGCCAACGACCTGTCTCTGGGCGAGGCGTTTGACACCCTGGTTATTACCGGCCCCAACACCGGCGGCAAGACGGTTACGCTGAAAACCATCGGGCTTTTGGTTTTGATGGCCCAGTGCGGCCTGCATATACCCGTGGCGGGGGAGAGCCGTATATCGGTCTTTTCCAGAGTGCTGGCCGACGTGGGAGACGAGCAGTCCATTGCCCAGAGCCTGTCCACCTTCTCCTCCCACATGGTGAATATTGTGGGAATACTGGGTGAGGCGGACGGGGGGACGCTGATCCTCTTTGACGAGCTGGGGGCGGGCACGGATCCTGTGGAGGGCGCCGCCCTGGCGGCGGCAATTATCGAGAGTGCGCGGAGTCTGGGGGCCCTGGTGGCCGCCACGACTCATTATGCGGAGTTGAAGGTATACGCCATGACCACGCCGGGCGTGGAAAACGCCTCCTGTGAATTTGACGTGGACACCCTGGCGCCCACATACCGCCTGCTGACCGGCATCCCCGGCAAATCCAACGCGTTTGCGATCTCTCAGCGGCTGGGCCTGCCCGCGTATATCATTCAAAAGGCCGTCGAGCGGGTGGATGCGGAGAATATCCGTTTTGAGGATGTGCTGACCCAGTTGGATGAGCAGCGCCAGCAGATGGAGCGGGAAAAGGAGCGTGCCCGCCAGCTGCGCCGGGAGATGGAGGAGTCCTCCCAAGCGGCCCGGGAGTATCGGGCCAGGATGGAAGAGGAGCGGGCAAAGGCCGTGGAGAAGGCTCAGGCGGAGGCCAGGGCCGTTCTGGACGAGGCGCGGGAGACCGCGGACCGGGTGTTTAAAGAGCTCAACGAGATGCGCCGCCGGCAGGAGAGACAGGCGGATTGGCAGGAGATCAACGATCAGCGCGCCGCGCTGCGCCGCAGCCTGAATCAAGCCGAGGATAAGCTGGGAGCGCGTCCCCAGCAGCCGGCTGCGCCCTCCGCCCGCCCCGCTAAGGCGGGGGACACGGTAGAGCTGCTGCGCATGGGGACCCAGGCCTCAGTCCTCTCGGTGAATAAGGACGGCTCCCTTCAGCTCCAGGCCGGAATTTTGAAGATAACCGCCAAGCAGGAGGAGGTCCGGGTGGTAGAGGGCGGCGCGCAAAAGCAGGCGGAAAAATTCATCCAGCGGGCGGAGCACAAGCTGCGCAGCCTGGGGGCCTCGCCGGAGGTGGATCTGCGGGGGATGATGACCGACGAGGCCATTGGAGCGCTGGATTTGTTTTTGGACAACGCGGTATTGGGCAAGCTCAACGAGGTGCGCATTATCCACGGCAAGGGCACCGGCGCGGTGCGCAAAGCGGTGCGGGAGCATTTAAAGCGCAGCCGTTACGTAAAATCCTTCCGCCCCGGCCGCTACGGTGAAGGAGAGGACGGCGTGACGGTAGCGGAGCTGAAATAGGAGCTTGTTTTTCACGGACGGACAGGGGAGCGGGTTTTAGAACGTGGAGGACGGAGAATTTCAGGCTGTTTCTCCGTCAATAAATACAGTTTTACCCTTGTAATTTGTGTGATTTGTCATTGACGGTTTGGCACAAATTTGCTATGCTATACGGGAAGAATGCCTGATGCATTTTGGGGGGAAACACTATGTATATGAAAGAGGCAGTCGTGAATAATCAAGTCGGTCTTCATGCGCGGCCGGCGACATTCTTCATCCAAAAGGCCAATGAGTTTAAAAGCTCGATCTGGGTGGAGAAGGATGAGCGGCGGGTAAACGCCAAAAGCCTGCTGGGCGTGTTGTCCCTGGGCATTGTGAAGGGGACGGCCATCAATCTCATTGCCGATGGTCCTGACGAGAAAGAGGCAGTGGAGGCGCTCGTTGAGCTGATTTCCTCTAATTTTTCCGAGTAACCGGGCAGAAGAAAAAAGCGCCGCAGTCTGCGGCGCTTTTTTTAATCATCCCCAAAGCTGGAAAGCGTGATTGCGATGACTTTTGACGAATTGAAAGAGAAGGCCCATGCCCTGCCTCTGAAGCCGGGCGTCTATATCATGCAGGACGCGAAAAATGAGGTCATCTACGTAGGCAAGGCCAAGGCCCTGAAGAACCGGGTGAGTCAGTATTTCGCGAATTTGGCCTCTCACACGGAAAAGACCCGCGCCATGGTGGGGCAGATCGACCATTTTGACGTGATTGTGGCCGACTCGGAATTTGAGGCCCTGGTGCTGGAAAATTCCCTGATTAAGCGCCATCAGCCCCGGTACAACATCCTGCTCAAGGACGACAAGGGCTATCCCTATATCCGCCTGACGGTGAAAGAGCAGTACCCCAGGTTTTCCCTGGCCAACCGGGCGGCGGAGGACGGGGCCCGCTATTTCGGGCCTTATGGCAGCCGGGGGGCGACCCAAAATATCATTGACGCCCTGCGTCAGGCGCTAAAGCTGCCCTCCTGCGGCAGAAAATTTCCGCGGGATATCGGAAAGGAACGGCCTTGTCTGAATTACCACATGGGCCAGTGCGACGGCTACTGCCGGACGGATATGGATCAAAGCCGCTACCGGGAGGGAATCGACCAGGCCATCCGCCTGCTGGAGGGTAAATTTCAGGAGGTGGGAGAGGAAATTCAAGCGGAGATGGAGCAAGCGGCAGAGGAGCTGCGCTTTGAAAAGGCCGCCGGACTGCGGGACCGCTACCGGGCCATTGAGCTGCTGGGCAAGCGGCAGAAGGTGGTGGCGGGGAGTCTGGCGGACACTGATGTGGTGGGTTTCCACCGGGGGCAGGCCACCCGCAGCTGCTTTGTGGTGCTCCACTATGTAGAGGGGGAACTGGCGGCTAAGGACTGGGAGCTGATCGACACCCCTTTGGAGGAGGACACAGCGGACATCCTCTCCGCCCTGGTACGGCAATATTACGGGGGCCGGCGGCATCTGCCCCGGCAGATATTGCTGCCCTGCGAGCTGGAGGACGCGGTCCCCCTGGCCCGGATGCTCTCGGAGGGGGTGGGGCGGCGGGTGGAGCTGCTGACGCCCCGGCGGGGGGCCAAGGCCGACCTGACCCGTCTGGCTGACAAGAATGCCGCAGAGGAGGTAGAGCGCTGGACCAGCCGTGAGGAGAGGCAGAGCAAGCTGCTCTCCCTGCTGGAACGGATGCTGGATTTGGACGGTCCGCCCCGGCGGATGGAGTCCTACGACATCTCCAACCAGGGAGCGGACGACATTGTGGCCTCCATGGTGGTCTATGTGAACGCTAAACCTTTGAAGCGGGATTACCGGCATTTTAAGCTCAAAGATATGGCCGGCCCCGACGACTATGCCTCCATGGAACAGGTGCTGACGCGGCGGTTTAAGCGCTATCTGGAAGGGGACGAGAAGTTTGCCGAGAAGCCGGATCTGCTGCTCATCGACGGCGGGGAGAACCACGCCAAGGTGGCCCTGCGGGTGCTGGAGGAGATGGGGCTGCGTATCCCCGTATTCGGCATGGTGAAGGACGAGCGCCACCGGACCCGGGCGCTGGTGACCCCCGACGGGCGGGAGATCGGCATACAGAGCAATCAGGCGGTGTTTTCCCTGATTGGGCAGATTCAAGAGGAGACCCACCGCTTTGCCATTGAGTTCCACCGGCAGCAGCAGAACCAGCGGGTGCGCGGCTCGGTGCTGGATAAGATCCCCGGCGTGGGGGAGAAGCGGCGCAGCGAGCTGCTGCGGCAGTTTAAAAGTGTGAAAAACATTAAAGCGGCCTCTTTGGCAGAATTGGGGGCGGTGGTGCCTAAAAACACGGCACAGGCGGTCTTTGACTATTTCCATGCGGAGGGGGAAGGACAGGCATGAGGCGGATTGTTGTAGTGGCGCTGCTGCTGGCTCTGTGCGGGTGCGCCGCTCCGGCGGAGAACGGCGGGGAGAGCGCGGTGCCTTTTCCCACGCCGGAGCTGGCTGCCGTCACCGCTGCCCAGGCCGCTCAGGCAGTGGTGGACAGCCAAGGGGATTTGGTGGGCCTGACCCCTCTGGAAGAGGAGGACCAGGACTTTTATCTGGCGGAGCTCTACGGTCTGGAGGAAGACCTTTGGACGGATGCGGCGGTCTATGCCGCCCCCGGCGTGGACGCCAGGGAGGTGGCGGTGATCCGGCTGTCCGGTATGGATGCTGTGGAGAGCGTCCGCACCGCCCTGGAGGAGTACCGCCAATCCCGTCTGGGGGACTTTTTTGGTTACGCTCCGGATCAGGCCGCGCTGGTGAGCGGGGGCGGCGTGGCCTGTGTGGATGATTATGCGGCCCTGTTGATCTGTGAAAATCTGGATGCGGCGGCAGACGCCCTGACGGCCTGCCTGTGGGGGGAGATCCCGCCGGAGCCCGCCCCGGCGACCGGGCCCCCTGCTGCGGGTACGCCGGAATCCGCCGCTGCGGAGCCCCCGGCGGAAGAGACGGCGGAGCCGCCGGAAACACCCGGCCCGGCGGAGACGGCGGAGTCCGCGTCCGCGTCAACACCTGTTCCAACGCCTGAACCTGCGCCCACGCCTGCGCCGGTGGACCAGGCGCTTAATCCCGGCCTGGATATCAGCGGCTTTGTCCCGTTTAACCCGCCCAATGAGTTTGATATGAGCCTTTATGATACGTCCGCCATCCGGGCGGCCTATGCCTCAGGGGATGCCAGCGGCCTGAGCGAGAAGGACGCCGCCATTTTAGAACGGTGCCGGGAGGCTCTGGAGGCGTGCGTCACACCGGGGATGACCGCTTTTGAGAAGGAATTGGGCCTGCATTACTGGCTGATTGAGCAGTGCGAGTATGATGAGAGCGTTCACAACCCTTGGAGTCCCCAGGGACGGGAGGAGAATACCAATCCCTATGGGGTGCTGATAGGGGGATATGGCATCTGCCTGGGCTATGCTACTACCTTTCAGCTTCTGATGGATCTGTCCGGCGTGGAGTGTATTACAGTGGTGGGGGCGTCCTCCGGCTCCACTGGGGACCACGCCTGGAATATGGTGCGCCTGGAAGGGGAATGGTATTGTGTAGACCCTACCTGGAACGACCCGGTAGGGGACCTGTCCCATACCGGGAAAGCGGTCCTGTGGCAGATTCATCACCGCTACTTCAACGTAACCAGCGATTATATGCGCCAGACCAACCATCAATGGGATTACTTAAACGTGCCGGAAGCCTCCGCTACCCGGTTCTTTTGGGATGGGATAGGGGCGCTGCCAGCGTGACGGATAAAAAAGAAAAGGGGAGATACTATGCGCGTCATTACCGGTACGGCCAGAGGAAGAAGGCTGAAGGAGCTGCCTGGTCTGGAGACCCGGCCGACCACCGACAAGGTGAAGGAGTCGGTTTTCAATATCGTCCAGTTTGATGTGGAGGGACGCAGAGTGCTGGACCTGTTCGGCGGCACCGGGCAGCTGGGGATTGAGGCGCTCTCCCGAGGGGCGGAGCGGGCGGTATTTGTGGACCTGCGCAAGGAGGCGGCGGCGGTCATTCGGGAAAACCTGGCCCACTGCGGCTTTACAGAACGGGCACAGGTGGTTCAGGGAGATTATCTGGCCTATCTGTCCGGATGCCGGGAAACGTTTGGGCTGGTATTTCTGGACCCGCCCTATGGGACCGGCCTGCTGGAAAAAAGCCTGAGTACCATTGCCGCGATTGACATTGTGGCGGGAAATGGTATAATAGTCTGCGAAAGCGCTGCTGAGAGCGCCCTGCCGGAGCTGGCGGCCCCTTATGAAAAGGGGCGGGAATACCGCTACGGCAGGATCAAGATCGGCCTGTACCGCCGCACGGTGTAAGCGCGGCGGGGGGCCAAGGATGTGAGCGCCTGTGAAGACTGCAATTTACCCCGGCAGCTTTGACCCCATTACACTGGGGCATTTGAACATTATCAAGCGGGCCGCGGTGTGCTTTGATAGGCTGATTGTCTGTGTGATGGTCAATTCGGAGAAGGTCAATTCCGGCCTTTTTCTGCCGGAAGAGCGGGTGGAGCTCATCCGCAGGGTGGTGAGCAAGCTGCCCAATGTGGAGGTGGAGTGTTCGGCCACCCTTTTGGCGGAGTACGCCCGGCAGAAACGGGCGTGTACCCTGGTCAAAGGGCTGCGCGCAGTGTCCGACTATGAAAATGAGCTGCAAATGGCGATGATTAACCGCAAGCTCAATCCCCGGCTGGAGACAATGTTCCTCCCCTCCAGCACGAAGTATACCTATATCAGCTCCAGCGTGGTCAAAGAAATGGCCCGCTATGGCGCGGATTTGAGCGATTTCGTCCCGCGGGAGATCATCGCGGATGTGAACGAAAAGATGAACAGCAGGAGGAAAACCTGATGGCGACTGGCGTAGAAGAATTATTGGACATGCTCTTCGATATGATCGACGAGGCCAAGAGTATGCCCCTGACCAGCGACAAATGCATTATTGAGCGGGACAAGGCGCTGGACCTGCTGGATGAAATTCGGGGCCAGTTTCCCATGGAGCTCTCGGAGGCGAAAAAGCTCATTGCCGCCCGGGCGGAGTATATCGCCTCCGCTAAGCGGGAGGGGGAGCTGATCCGCAAGCAGGCAGAAGATCAGGCTAAGCAGATTTTGGCGGAGGATGAGTTGCTGGCCCAGGCTAAGCAGAAGGGAAATGAGCTCCTGCGCACCGCCGAGGAGCGCAGCCGGGAGCTGCGCCGGGCGGCCAATGAGTACTGTGAGGACGCCCTGCGCCGCACGGAGGAGGCGGTCAGCGAGGCGTATGATGAGATTAAGAAATCCCGCGCCCGTTTTCGGGCGCTGGCGGGCGGTGCGGCTCAGGCGGGGCGGCAGCCGTTCGATATTCCGGCGGACCAGTAGACGGCGGACAGCCCGGAACAGAGCGTGTCATTCATGTTCTGTTCCGGGCTGTTTTTATAGAGATATCTGTCCTACCGCAGAAACAGACGCAGCAGTCTGCCTTTCAGCGGAGTGTAGGGGGCATACCGGACGGGCATGTCCATCCAGGTATATTTTTTTACAATGCTCTTCCGGTGGGAAAAGGTATCAAAGCTCTCCTTCCCATGGTAGCTGCCCATACCGCTGCTTCCCACGCCGCCAAAGCCCATGCGGCTGGTGGCCAGGTGGATGATGGTGTCGTTGATGCATCCGCCGCCAAAGGCGGCGCGGCGCAGAAAAAGCGTCTGGACACTTTTGTCCTGGGAGAACAGGTAAAGGGCCAGGGGATGGGGGCGGCTGTTGATAAAATCCAAGGCCTCCTGCACATGCTCGAAGGTAAGGACGGGCAGAAGGGGACCGAAAATCTCCTCCTGCATCACCGGATCATCGGGAGATAGGTTATCCAGAATCGTGGGCTGAATTTTCAGGGTCTCCGGGTCGGATTTCCCGCCGAAGACCACCTTGCTGGGTTCAATGAGCCCCGTCACACGGTCAAAGTGCTTCCGATTGACCATGCGGACATATCCTCCATTGTCCAGGGGATTTTCTCCGTACATGGCGGAAATCCATTTTTTTACATAGGATAAAAACTCGTCCTTGACACGCTGGTCGATCAGCAGATAGTCCGGGGCCACACAGGTTTGCCCACAGTTGAGCAGCTTGCCAAAGACCAGGCGTTTGGCGGCTAAATCCAGTTTGGCGGTGGCGTCCACCACGCAGGGGCTTTTGCCGCCCAGCTCCAGGGTGACGGGGGTGAGGTGCTTCGCAGCCTTGGTCATGACCTCGCGCCCGACCGCTACGCCGCCGGTGAAAAAGATATAGTCAAAGCTCTGGTCCAGCAGGGCCTGGTTCTCCGCCCTGCCGCCCTCCACAACAAAGACCAGCTCCGGCGGAAAACAGTCCGAGAGAATATCCCGGATGACTGCAGAGGTAGCGGGAGAGTAGGCCGAGGGTTTGACAACGCAGCAGTTTCCGGCGGCAAGAGCGCCCGCCAGGGGGGACAGAGTGAGCATAAAGGGGTAGTTCCAGGGCGACATGATCAAGACCACCCCGTAAGGCTGGCAGACGGTAAAGCTCTTGGCGTGAAACTGGGCCAGGGGAGTGAGCCGCCGCCTGTCCCGCATCCAGCCGGCCAGGTGCTTTTCCGTATAGGATAGCTCGGCCAGGGTCATGCCCACTTCGCACATGTAGCTCTCCACAGGGGACTTATTCAGGTCGGCGGCCAGGGCGGCGTTGATATCTGCTTCCCGGGCCAGGACAGCCTGCTTTAGTGTGCGTAAGGCAGTCCGGCGGGCGTTCAGGCCGAGTGTGGCTCCGGTCTGGAAATAGTCCCGCTGGGCGCCGGCGATGGCTTGGATATCCATTGAGCGGCCTCCTTTGGCATAAGTTTATGATAGATGCCCTCCAGCTCTGTTTGGTCCATCAGCTTGGGCACGGGGTAGAGGGGATTGCTCTCCTGATCGGCATGGCGGGCCATCTGGGGAATGTCCTCAGCACGGATTTCCGGGATGGATTCCGGGATGCCCATGGAGCGGTTGGCCTGACGGATCCAGGCGATGAAGGCCTTGGCGGCGTGCTCACTGCTGCTGGAGGATTGAGCCAGCCCGGATGCTTTGGCCAGGTTGCCCAATTTTTCCCAGCATGCGGGGCCGTATTCCTCCAGAAAGTAGGGCAGAATAACCGCGTTAGCGAGTCCGTGGGGAACGCCGTACTGCCCACCCAGGGAGTGGGCCACCCCGTGGACATAGCCCACATAGGAGCGGGTGAACGCCACCCCAGCGCAGTAGGCGGCCTGGAGCATGGCCTGCCGGGCGGCCAGGTTGCTGCCATCGGTATAGGCCTTGGGCAGGTATTGCACAATCAGGCGGGCGGCCTGTTCAGACATCCGCCGGGTCAGCTTGGTGGTGGAGCCGCCAATATAGGCCTCAACGGCGTGAGTGAGGGCGTCCATGCCGGTAGTGGCGGTGACGAAAGGAGGAAGGCCTAAGGTGATTGCCGGGTCCAGAACCGCATAGTCGGGAATCAGGGCAAAGTCATTGATGGGGTACTTGTGCCGCGACTGCGGGTCGGTGATAACGGCTGCCAGGGTGGCCTCACTCCCTGTTCCGGCGGTGGTCGGGATGGCTATGGTCAGCGGCGTGGCGCGCAGGATCTTTAGCAGCCCCTTCATCTTCCGCACCGGCTTGCGGGGCCGTGCGATCCGGGCCCCTACCCCTTTGGCGCAGTCCATGGCGGAGCCGCCTCCCAGAGCGATGATGGCTTGGGCACCGGATTGTAAATAGCGCTGGCGTGCCTCTTCCACATTTTGAATGGTGGGGTTGGGAACGACGCCGTCATAGACGGCGCAGTGGACGCCGGCCTGCTCCAGGGTTTGTTCCAGCGGGGCGGTAACACCCAGGGAGCGAAGGGCGTGGTCTGTGACCAGCAGGACGCTGTGAATCTGCTTATCCTGCAGCAGGGGAGGGATAGCGGTAATGCTGCAGAGCGGTTCCGGTTCCCGGTAGGGGAGCAGGGGCAGGGCCAGCCGGAAGGCCAGCTGGAAGGTCCTGCAATAGAGGGTTTTAATTGGAGTCATTTCTTATCAGCCTCCTCGTTACGTGAAAGCGGTCTGAGTTATTGAGGTGTCAGCAGTATTCCGCCGCCGCCCGATCCAGATTATCGGCGATGGCAGTCAGTGTGCGGTAGAATATGTCGATATCTGTTTGGGGAATCTGTTCGCTGACAAAGCGGTTGATGGATAGGATGATGGACTGTATTTCGTCCGCCGCCGCCCGGCCGGCGGGAGTGAGGAGATAGCGTTTTTTGTACCGTCCCTCCTGCTGAGCTGGGACTACGTAGCCACGCCGCTGTAGATCCCCCAGCACCCGGGAGATTTGAGCCCGGTCCATTCCCTCCAGCTGAATCAGGCGGGTTTGGGTCAATCCGTCTTCTCCCGCCTCCACCAGCCTGCAAAGGCAGGTGGTATGCGCGCCGGACAGGGCGTATTTTTTCATCTTAACCGATTTTATCCGCTGTATGGCTTTGGCGGCGCGGTTTGTCAGGCCCACAAACTGTTCAAAACGGCTTTTTTCCATGGACGGTTCCTCCTTTTGCCGGAAAAGAGAATACCACATTTTTATTGAGCAGTCAATAAAAATGTGGCGGAAGAGCGCCAAGACTTCTCGAGAGAGATGCCCGAGCGGCGGAAGCGGAAGGGGAATACATTTTGTCTTCCAAATGAAACCAGGCGCTCAAATTGCATAGGCAAATGAAACCTGCGGATACTAAGTCCTGCAACCTTGAAACCGCAGGAGGAGTTTATATATGAAAGCAACTGGTATTGTGCGCCGTATTGACGACCTGGGACGCGTAGTCATCCCCAAGGAGATCCGAAGGACTATGCGCATCCGTGAGGGCGACCCGTTGGAGATTTACACCGACAAGGACGGCGGCGTTATTTTTAAAAAGTATTCTCTGATGGGCGGCCTGGGGGATTTTGCCGGGCAGATGTGTGAGACGCTGAACAAAACGACCGGGGAAATCGCGGTGATTACCGACAGGGATGCCTGTATTGCCGTGGCGGGAACCCCGCGGCGGGAGCTGGCGGATAAGCGGATATCCTCTGAGCTGGAGCAGATTATGGAAGGCCGTCAAATTTATCAGCATAAGAGCGGGGATACCCCGCTGGCGGTATGCGAGGAGAATGAAAAATATTTCGTCTCCTGCGCCGCGCCTATCCTCTCCGAAGGAGATGTGCTGGGCTGTGTGCTTTTTGTCAGCAGCGACGGGGAGGCAAAAAGCGGCGAAACAGACTATAAGCTGGTACAGACCATCGCGGGATTTTTAGGCCGCCATATGGAGGCCTGACGGCAAAAGGAGGGCCCCTTTGAAACTTGACGTTCAAAGGGGCTCTTTGCTATTGCCGAAATGGCTCGGATAAAGTGAAATTCCCGCCTGTCGGGCAGCGGCAGGCATGTCCATACTTGGGCTGGCAGCTTTCAATACCTCATTTCTGCGCCTCCTCCGGCGGCGCGGTCCGCCCCGCCTGCCAGAAACTTCCGGCGGCGAAGAGCAGCGGAGGCAGCAGACCGGCCAGGACCGCGATGACCCAAAAGGAGAAGTTGCCCTGCCATCCCAGGTCCAGACCAATGAAACAGAAAAAGACAAAAATGACTGAGGGCGTGGCCAAAAACAGGGCCAGGTAAACCAGCGTGATTGCCAGAGAAGCCCAAAAAGAGGCGTCTGCGTGCAAAATGGAAAAGATTACAATTCCTTCCCAAGTCCAGGCCACCAGAGTGGGCAGCAGGACGGACAGCGCCGCATCCCAGCGGGCGGCGGGGAGGGTCCAGCGCCGTCGGGCGGCGGTGAAGGCCCCCACTGGGAAGTATGCGCCCACGGCCAGCACTGCGGCAGCGCCTAGCAGGACTTTGCCCCATGTCTCACTCAGCTGCGCCGTAACCAGCAGGAGCAGCCAGGCTGCGCTGCACACGCAGATAGACAGCAGGAAATGCCCTGCGGCAAACCAGCCGAACCGGGCGGCGGTCGAGGTGTGAAGAGTATGTTCTTGCATAAGGCTTCCTCCTATGAGCTATATTCGCTGTGTGCGGCGTTGAGTCATAAATACGCGGTTGTTTAAGGCACTCCTTCCGCATGCGGCTGTCTGGGGGAATCGGGCACATATTCCAGGATGTCTCCCGGCTGGCACTCCAGAGCCTTGCAGATCGCCTCCAAAGTGGTGAAGCGGACGGCCTTGGCGTGGTTGTTTTTCAGGATGGACAGGTTGGCCAGGGTTAGGTCTACCTTTTGAGCCAGCTCGCCCAGCCCAATCTTCCGCTTTGCCATCATAACGTCCAGATTGACCACGATTGCCATAGGCGCGCCCTCCTATATGGTCAGATCCTGTTCCGCTTTGAGCTGTGCCGCTTGGCGAAACAGGGCGGACATGACCAGGCACAAAAGGCCCGCCATGAGAAACACAGGGACAAACAGCGCGTTATAAGTAAACAGCGGTTGGATGGAGCAGTAATACCAAAAGCCCCAGCACATCCGGGCCAGCGCCGCCCCGGATATGGAAAAACAGCAGACTGCCGCTCGGCCCATGCTGGAGCCGTTTTCCTGGCAGAAGGGGCTGCGGCGGACAATGGTGTCCAGTACTCGCCGGGCCTGCCAGAGAATGACCGCTGTGCATACGCCGCAGAAGAAGAGAAATAAACAGAGCACCGCCGTGTACGCTTCGGTCCAAACAGCATACCAGGAGAGGAAAAACAGCAGAAGAAACGGAAAATTTAGATCGGAGGGCTGGCGGAATCCCACAGCCAGGGCCAAATCGTCTATCACGGTGCGGAGAATGCTCCAGGGAGGCATAGTTACCAGCAACGGCACTGCCAGCAGTGCCGCTAAATTACAGAAGAAGAGAATCGTCACTAAGATTTTCAGAATTTGAGCCAGCTTTTGTACGTTCATCTGTTCCATCACATGCCCTCCTTTGGATATATGGTAGCACTTGATATATTGTTTGTCAATTCTTTTTTATTGTTTTTCGATAAAACCGGAAGAGTGAGAAGAGAGCAAAACACATCCCGGCGTTTTCCTGGGAAAACGCCGGGATAAAAGGTTTTAAACGGGCCGGACCAGTTTTGCGGCGGCTACTTCTGGGCTTGGCGGCGCCGGACGGTCTTCTGTCTGTGCCCCCGGGGATTTCTGCGCCGGTCCAGCAGAGAGGTTCCCCGCTCGAAGAAAAACAGCATCATCTGCATCACAGGGAAGCACAGGCCTAAGAAGGCCAGCAGGATGAGAAACGCCTGCAAGCTCAGAGGGTTTAGGCCGAAGCCGGCGCCGAAAAACAGGACGGTCACCGCGCTGGAGCCCGCCATGGCGCCCCACACTACCCGGTGCATCCAGTTAAAAGGTTTGCACACCTGATAGAGCACCAGAAGGCCGATAAAAAGCAGGCTAATGGCGGCCATGGTGGACAGCTCTTCCGTAGAGAAAGCGAAGGCCCAATAAAAGACCTCCAGCCCCAGCACAATCAGCAGATCTGCGATGCCCCCCGGAAGGGCCCGGCGGAAGACATTGCCCAAAAACCTGCCCTTGACCATGCTGTAGTTGGGCTCCAGCGCCAAGAAGAAGGAGGGGACTCCGATGGTCAGGGCGCTGAGCATAGACAGCTGCAAGGGGGTCACGGGGTAGGGGAAGCTGGCGAAGAGAGAGAGGATGGACAGGAAAAAGGAGAAGATGTTTTTTACTAAAAAGAGGGCCGCCGCCCGCTGGATATTGTTGATGACTCGCCGGCCCTCCGCCACCACCTTGGGCATGGCGGAAAAGTCAGAGCTGAGCAGCACCAGTTGGGCTGCGTGGCAGGCGGCGTCGGAACCGGAGGCCATGGCAATGCCGCAGTCGGCATCCTTCAGGGCCAGCACGTCGTTGACGCCGTCGCCGGTCATCGCGACAGTATGCCCCGCGCGCTGGAGGGCCCGAATCAATTTTCGCTTTTGTCCGGGGGTTACGCGGCCGAATACGGTGTATTTTTCCACAGCCCGCTCCAGCTCGCCGTCATTTTTAAGGGCGGTGGCGTCAATATACCGTTCCGCCCCCGGTATGCCCGCCTGGCGGGCCACCTCAGACACGGTGACGGGATTGTCGCCGGAGATGACCTTTACCGCCACCCCTTGCTCGGCAAAGTAGCGAAAGGTCTTAGGGGCGGCGGGGCGCACCCGGTTAGACAGCAGAATCAGAGCCATAGGGGAGACCTGGTGGGGAATCAGGCTCTTTTGGTCTGGGATGCCGTCGTAGGACGCCAGCAGGAGCACACGGTAGCCCTTGGCAGAGTGGGGCTCCACCTGATCCTTTATCTGTGCATACCGGTTTCCCAGGATAAATTCCGGGGCGCCTACGACAAAGGCTCCATGTCCCGGGAAAACCGCGGCGCTCCATTTGGCAGCGGAAGAAAAGGGGACCGTGTGGGAGGCATGCCAGACAGATACGCCGTGAAAGCGTTCCTGCATGGCCCGCGCCGTGTCGTTGTCGGCGTCCATCACTTTGTAAAAAGCGTTGAGCGCATCGGTGACCGCCGTTTCGGAAAAACGGGCCTCATCCAGCAGGACGGTTTCTCCCACCTGCATTTGAGGCTCGGTGATGGTGCCGGTTTTGTCTACGCAGAGCACATCCACCCGGGCCAGGGTCTCGATACAGCTCATGTCTTGGGCCAGCACCTTACCTTGGGCCAAGCGCAGGACGCTGACGGTCAAAGCCACGCTGGTGAGCAGGTAAAGTCCTTCCGGAATCATGCCTATGAGGGCGGCCACGGTGGAGACCACCGCCTGCTGCATACCCAGCTCTAAAAAGTAATATTCCTTTACAAAGAGAGCCAGGCCCAGAGGAATTAGGATCATGCCGATGAAACGAATCAGCCTGTCCAGGGAGGACATCATCTCGCTCTTCCCGGCAGTCACATCTTTTTTGGCCTCAAGAGTCAGCCGGGCGGCGTAGGAGTCCGCCCCCACTTGATCCAGCCGGGCACGGCACTTGCCTGAGACGACGAAAGCCCCGGATAAAAGCCCGTCTCCCCGGCTTTTGGTGATGGCGTCGGCCTCGCCGGTGACGAGGGATTCGTTGACCTGCACCTGTCCGGAGAGCACGGTGGCGTCGGCGGGGATTTGGTCGCCGGCCGTGAACTCCACCACGTCGTCCCGCACCAGCTGGGCGCAGGGAACGCTGAGTACGCTGCCCTGCCGCACGGCGTTGGCCCGGGGAGCGGCCAGAAGGTTGAGCTTATCGACGGTTTGTTTGCTGCGTAGCTGCTGAAGAATGCCGATGACCGTATTTGCCAGGGCAATCAGCAGAAAAAGCATATCGTCAAAGGAGCCCACTAAAATCAGCAGCACGCCCAGCACCAGAAAAATGAAGTTAAAAAAAGTGCAGACATTTTCCCGTACAATTCGCCCCACGCTTTTGGTGGGGGAATCTACGGGAGTGTTGGCCCAGCCGCACTGCTGGCGCTGCTTAACCTGCGCTGCGCTCAGCCCCTGCGCGGGGTCCGGAGTAATCCGGTCCACCGGGGTCCTGGCCTGGACCGGAGAAGGGCGGGCGGTTGCGCGCTGTGTCTGTTTCATAATTTCGCCTCGAGACGTGGAAAGTTTTATCATGTCAGGTTGCCGTTTAAAATATTATAGTATTTCCCCTCAGGACGGGCAAGGGTATTCCACAAAATTTAATGGTTTTGACATAATTTTCGACAAAAATGGCCGGTTAGGGGCCGCATACATGGAGCGGCTTTCCACTATACTGGTAATAAGGAGGCGGTGCCGGATGGAAGCGAAACCGGAAAAACAAAAGACGTTGGGGCGGCTGGCCCTGTGTGTCATCCTGGCGGCGGGGCTGTATGCCGCGCTGGACCAATTTGGCGGGGCGGTTCCCCAGCTGGAGCCCTGCCGGCCCTGGCTGCGGGAAAATAAGGTTCAGGCCATCGCGATCGGCGCGGCGGTATTGTTCGGCGCGTCCCTGCTGCTGTTTCCACTGGGGGAGGAGGAGCGCTTTGTACAGCCGCCGGAGGAAGACGCCTGCGATCCGTGCGATGGCTATGAGCAGGTCTGCGATCTATCCTAGCGGTTTAATCAGCCAGAAATCGAACCTGCCCTTGGGCGGGATTTCTGCATGGCTGCGTTATCGTCCCTGGCGGGCATCGGTCCACCTGTGTCCTCTGCCTTGCCCTGTGGAAATTCTGCTCCAAGCACAGAGAAATCCGTCAGAATTCCTGCATCAAAACCGCTTGCCAGCTGAAAAGATCCCTTGCCCTTGGGCATATTCCCATTTTTCAAACAAGGCCTAATCCATTAGACAAAAGATTAAAAATGGATAAAATTGCTTTAGCGCCCTTGCACATGGCGGAGAAAAGGGGTAGAATATAACATACTTCAAGGGGTAAAACCCTTACACTACAGGAGGCTGTTCAGCATGGACTTTTTGAACGATTTAAAGGAGCGGGCCGCAGATTTGGCCCAGGCAGGCGTGGATCTGGCCCAGGCAGGCATGGCCAAGTCCAAGCAGCTGGCGGAAATTGGCCGGCTGAATGTAAACAACGCCACGGAGGAGAGCGCGATCCGGAAGGCGTATACCGAGATTGGGCGGCTTTACTATGCCGAGCGTGGCATGGCTCCTGAGGCGGCCTATCAAGCCCTGTGTGAGAAAATTACCGCCAGCAAAGTTACCATCGAGGAGAATAAGGCCCGCATTGTTGAGCTGCGGGAGGAGAGCGGCGTTACCGAGGAGGAGGTCCCCTTTGTGGAGACTGATGTCCCTCCTGAGGAGCCCGAGTGTGGCTGCACCGGATGTGCGGATGAGCTGACGGACACTGCCGAGGACAAGACGGAGGAGTAATCGCCGGGCACAGCGCGCCGTTTGGATGCGGGTGAGATGGCGTTTTACCGGTTACAAAGAGCTGGGCTGGAAATCTTTTGATTTCCAGCCCAGCTCTTTATTTTGATTGAGAGGAGGCTGCCGCCGGAGTTCCCCGCTGAGAAAGCCACAGGCCCAGGACGATCAGCGCAATTGCCCCTACGGAAAAGACGGTGACAGGCTCCTTGAGAATGAAGGCGGAGGCCACTAGTGTGATAACCGGCATGAGATAGATGTAGATATTGGTGGCGACGGAGCCAATCAGCACCACCGCCCGGTTCCAGGCGGCAAAGCACAGGGCGGATGCGCCCAGGCCCAGGTAGAGGATACAAAAGAGTAGCTCCGGCTTTGCAAACCGGTCCAAAGAGAGGTCCAGGCGGTTGATCCAAATGAAGGGCAGGCTGAATACCAGACCCCAGAAGAAGACCTTGCGAGTGACCTGTAGGCTGGTGTATCCGGACTGCTCCGTCAGCTCAATGCATACGCCATAGGCCCCCCAGCAGAAGGCGGCGCCTAAAGTCAGCAGGCAGCCGATCAGGTTTAGATCCAAATGATCGCCCTGGGCCACGGAGATGAGGGTAATGCCAGCCATGGCCAGCACAAATCCGGTAAAGAAGGCCTTTCCGGGTCGGGGCGCCCGGTGGGACAGCCACAGCAGCAGCGCGGTGAACATCGGGGCGGCGGAGATGATGATGCCGACGGTGGAGGCAAAGGAAAATTTTAGAGCATAGTTTTGCAGGATGAAGTAAAGCGTCAACCCCGTGGCGCCGGCCCCTAAGAAGGGCAGCTCGGCACGTAGGCTCTTAGGGGGAAGGGGCTTGGGGGAGAAGAGAAAAAGAGCTGCCCAGGCCAGGGCAAAGCGGAAGAGCATGACCTCAATGGGATGGAAGTCCTCCAAGAGCACTTTGACGGCAATAAAGGCAGTGCCCCAGACGATAGAGACGAATAGGGCAAGCAGATGGCCTGTGAGCAGATGCTTTTTCATGGAAACAAATCCTTCCGTTTCCGTCAGTGGGGAACCGCCCCTGCAACAGAATAAATAAGTGCGCGGAGAAAAGCTCTTCCGCGCACTTATTTTAACATAATTTTAGATTTCTGGCAAGCTACCGTTACAGAATGCGCCGGGCGCCTACGTAAACGTTATTATAGTGTCCGTAAGTCAGGTTGTCGATCTGTACAGCATATGTATTCGTGGACGCATGGACAAACTGTCCATTGCCGATGTAGATGCCCACATGGGAGGCCGCCTTGGTGGTGTTATAACGGAAGAAGACCAGATCACCGGGCTGAAGCTCACTCTTACTGACGGACTGGCCGTTAGAGAGCTGGCCGGAAGCTGTGCGGTTAAGGGTATAGCCAAACTGGCGGAACACGTAGCTGGTGAAACCGGAACAGTCGAAGCTGCTGGGGCCATTGGCGCCGTACACATAGGGACACCCTAAAAACTGGAGGCCGAAATTGGCCGCCTGCTGCCCCAGGCCGGAAGAAGCGGCAACGGCGGTACCGTCTCCGCGGGAACCGGCGGAGTCCTTGCAGGTTACCATATATTCGCTGCTGACATAGCCGGTGGTACCGTTGCTGGTGGTGATCTTAAACCAGCCGCTGTCCACGCCGTTGATGGTAACTACAGTGCCGTTATACAGGGCGACGATCTTTTCCGAATCAGTGCTGGGTCCGCTGCGGACATTCAAAGTAGAGCCGTCGGTCTGGACCAGACCGTAACCGATGGTCACATCGGCGGATTCCTCCACAGTCAGAAACTCGCCGGACATATAGCCCTCTACTGAGTTGTAATCAACCTTGTACCAGCCGTCCCCGGCGTCTTCCAAAACCACCACGGTGTCGCCGGCGGAGGCAGTGGCGAGTACGGTGGCCTCCGTTCCGGCCTCCTCCCGCAGGCGGAGCGCGTCCGCCTCTACGGTGCCCACGCCCACGCAGGCGGCGCAGGCGCCCACGGTACACAAGGCGGCGGCGGCGGCAGTTACAAGTGCGGTGCCCAGCAGCTTCTTCGGCAGTATCATCTGTATATCCTCCGTTCAATCCTCCCCCGCGGAGCGGGGGCCCTCTGTTTCTCTACTCTAATCGGTTGACGTAAATTATTTACTGGCTAAAGCCCGCTCCAGCCAAACGGAAGCCACGTCCATGGCTGCGTACAGGCTGTCTTTTTCGGTCTTTTTGACGACCCGGTCCCGGCTTTTAAGATCCGGGTCGGTAAGCTGGAGCTGGACGGAGACTTTATTTGCTACGTCCATATCCTGGCATTTCTTGCTGTCCAGAATCTGAAACATAATAATATATTTTTCCGCCATGCTGCCGTAATAAATCAAGCTGTCCTTCCGGCGCAGGGGACGCCCTTTATAGGTCAAAGGTACTTTTTGATCCGCCATAGATACCCTCCTTTCAGATGGTTACAAGTCATTAAAAACTGTAACCGAATTGTAACACATTGTTTCCAGTTCGTCAACCGTTTTTGGAGAGAAATTTCAGGAATCTTTTCCCAATTGGGCAGACAAGCCCGTACTGGGACGGAGTTGGGCGAAGAGGGAGGAAAGGGCCCAGATCAGGGCGCACAGCATCAACAGGGTCTCTGTGAGCATAACGTAAGTCTGCCCGCCTAGGCTGAGCACCAGAGTGTAGCGCCCCCGCAGATAATTGAGGTAAGACATCAAAGAGCTTCCCTGAACCAGCAGGGCGCAGGGAATTTCGCCGGAAAAAGTGCAGGCCCAGGCGGCGCAGAGCACGTCCGCCAGGAAAAAGTACCGGTCGTGCATATAGGGCAGCAGGAAAGGGACGCCAATGGCCATGACCGCCGCCGCCGCCAGCACGAGCCGGTCTTCGGCCCGGCCCCGCCGGAGGAAAAGTGCGCCCAGCAGAAGCAGTACCAGGACAAAAGCTGCGGCGATGCCCAGCAGAGCCAGCGTGCGCTCGTCCGGCTGGGCGCCGTAAGGCAGAAAGGAGTAGGCCGAAGGGGCGTTGTAGCACAGATGCCCCGCCCCTTCGGCAGTCTGCCCCAGGTAGACGCCCAGGATATCCGCCAGAGGCTTGCCCATCAGTACAGCGGGCAGGATTGCCGCGCCATACCCGATGGGGAAGAAGAACAGGTCTGGGAATTTCAGCCGCTTTGCCAGCCATAATCCGCCCCACAATGGGATCAGGAAAATGGTTTGTAATTTAAATGAAAAAGCGAGTCCCAGCAACGCGCAGGAGCGCTTGCCCCGGCCGTCCAGGGCGTCTGCCAGAGCGTGGAGGACTAGGCCGCCGTACAGACTGTCGCACTGGCCCCAGCAGGCTCCGTTGAGCACTGCGGTGGGCAGCAGCAGCAAAACGCAGAAGCAGGCCGTCTGGCGGCGGAGTTCCTCCGGCCGCAGCCGCCGGACCAGCCGCAGGCCGCCCCAGGCCAAGATTACATCGAAGGTGATAGACAGCAGCTTGATAAGGTATAGGTCAGACAAGGGCAGATAGGAAAAGGCGGCCAGAAAATAGAGATAGGGGGCGTTATAGTTTCCGATAGGCTGCTTGATGGCGGCAAATCCCCCGTTTTGCCGGAAAGTCTCCACCCAGCGGGAGAGAAAATCCATATAGTCTGCGCTCTGATGGTCCAGCATAGCAGCACGGAGGAGAAAGGCCAGGCCGATGGGGAGCAGGGCTTGCAGGGCAGATTCCATGCGGCGGGTGCTGTAAAGCACGGCTGCGAAAGCGCCTGAGGCCAGCAGGCAGAGCAGGAGAAACACAGCGGCATGGGCCGCTGTGTTTCCCTGCTCCAGAGCGAGCGTAGGAGCCAGACTCAGCAGCAGCAGTCCCCCGCCCAGGCCGCCGCAGGCGAGCGTTCGGGGAGAGGGGGGGGGAGAGAGGGGCAGAGAGGGCAATGAGATCACCTCGTAAAAACAAAATGGGCAAAATACGATCAGGTGGCCCGAAGCAGAGCTCCGGGCCACCAAAAAGGGAAAAGGAGAGGGTCAGCGCTCAGGGGTCTCTATGAGCTGCTCCAGCTCCTGGAACTCCAGCGCAGACTCCAGCTCCGGCGTGGAATCTTTCTCCTCCTCTTCGGCGGCAGGGGTCTGGGCTTGAGACGTGCCTTCACTGTCCATTTTGTTGTACTTGCGGTAGATAGACAGGCCGGAACCGGCAGGAATCAGTTTGCCGATGATGACGTTTTCCTTTAAGCCCCGCAGATGGTCTACCTTGCCCTTGATAGCGGCCTCGGTGAGGACCTTGGTGGTCTCCTGGAAGGAGGCGGCGGACATGAAGGAGTCGGTGGCGAGGCTGGCCTTGGTGATGCCCATGAGAATACGGGTGGCGGTGGGAAGCCGCAGCTCCAGACCATCGTTGGTCTCTCCTGCGTCAATCCGGGCCTGAACGGCCTTCTTGGCATCCAGATACTCGGTCAGCTCCACTGTGGAGCCGGAGAGCAGCTCAGAGTCTCCCGCGTCCTCTACCCGCACTTTGCGCACCATCTGGCGGACGATTACTTCAATGTGCTTGTCGTTGATGTCCACGCCCTGCTGGCGGTAGGGCTTTTGAACCTCCTGGATCAGGTAGTCATAGACCGCGTGAACGCCGCGGATGCGGATGACGTCTTGGGGATAGAGGGCGCCATCGGTAAGGGCAAAGCCCTTTTCCACCCGTTCGCCGTTCTGAACCCGGATGCCTGCGGCGTAGGGGATGGCGTAGGAGACCACTTCGCCGTCGTCGGCGGTGATGGTTACGTTGCACACAGCGTTGCGCTTGGCCTCTTCTAGGGTGACCGTGCCGGAGATCTCGGCCAGCTGGGCCATCTTTTTGGGCTTGCGGGCCTCAAAGAGCTCCTCTACGCGGGGGAGACCCTGGGTGATATCGCCGCCGGCCACGCCGCCGGTGTGGAAGGTGCGCATGGTCAGCTGGGTACCGGGTTCGCCGATGGACTGGGCGGCGATGATACCTACCGCTTCGCCGGCGCCCACGGGTTCGCCGATGGCCAGATTCACGCCGTAGCAGCGGGAGCAGACGCCGCTGCGGGATTCGCAGGTGAGCACCGAGCGGATCTTTACCTGGTGGATGCCGTGGGACTCCAGCAGGGCGGCATCATCGGCGGTCAACATGCGCTCATGGGAAATCAGCACCTCGCCGGTGGAGGGGTCAAGGATGTCCTCTACCGGGTAGCGGCCCTTTAAGCGCTCTCCGAAGGTTTCGATGACCTGGCCGTTTTCCACAATCTCGGAGACCATGATGCCGTCATGGGTACCGCAGTCGTGCTCGCGAATAATGACCTCCTGGGACACGTCTACCAGGCGGCGGGTCAGATAGCCGGAGTCCGCGGTACGCAGAGCGGTGTCCGCCATGCCCTTTCGGGCGCCTCGGGAGGAGATGAAGTATTCCAGCACGCTCAGACCCTCGCGGAAGTTGGATTTGATTGGGATTTCAATGGTGCGCCCGGAGGTGTCGGCCATCAGGCCGCGCATACCCGCCAACTGGCGGATCTGAGCGGAGGAGCCGCGGGCGCCGGAGTCGGCCATCATCCAGATGGGGTTGTAGCGGTCCAGCCCGGCCATCAGGGCCTCGGTCACGTCTTTAGTGGTCTTTTCCCAGGCTTCCACAACCAGGCGGTAGCGCTCGTCATTGGTCAAAAAGCCGCGCTTGTACTGCCGGTCGATCTTGACGATCTCTTTCTCGGTGCCGGCGATCAGGCCATTTTTCTCCGGCGGAACGGTCATGTCGTAGATGGATACGGTCAGCGCGCCCCGGGTGGAGAAGCGGTAGCCTTTGGACTTGATGGTGTCCAGCACGCCGGCGGACACGGTAAAACCGTATTTACTGATGCATTTGTCAATGATTTTACCCAGCTGCTTTTTGCCGGTGACGAAGTTGATTTCCGGCTCGAACATGGTCTCCGGGTCTGTCCGGTCCACAAATCCCAGGTTCTGGGGGATACCCTCGTTAAAAATCAGACGGCCCACGGTGGTGCGCACCAGCTTGTGACGCTGCACGCCGTCTACCACGGCGCTGCGGCGCACATAGATGGGCACGTGCAGTTCCAGCTCGCCCTCGTCATAGGCCAGGCGGGCCTCCATGTCGTCGGCAAAGGAGTGGAGCACCTCCCGGGGAAGCTGTCCGTCGGGAATCTCGGCGCAGATGCCCGCATAGGTGGGAATGTCATCCAAGCTGCCGGGATTTTTTACCCAAATATAGGCGTCCGGAGAGATTTCACCTGCTGCCAGGGCGGCCTTGACTGCGGCGGTGTCCTCGTAGGTCTCTTCCGCAGTGTGGGCGGGGTACTTTTCATAGGTCAGGTAGTAAGAGCCCAGCACCATATCCTGCGTAGGCACGGTGACAGGACCGCCGTCCTGAGGCCGCAGGAGGTTGTTGGCGGAGAGCATGAGCACCCGCGCCTCAGTCTGGGCCTCGGCGGACAAAGGCACGTGGACGGCCATCTGGTCGCCGTCAAAGTCGGCGTTGAAGGCGGTGCACACCAGGGGATGGAGCTTGATGGCCCGGCCCTCTACCAGCACTGGCTCAAAGGCCTGGATACCCAGGCGGTGGAGAGTGGGGGCGCGGTTGAGCATAACAGGGTGATCCTTGATGACGAATTCCAGGGCATCCCACACCTCAGCCCGGCCCTTGTCCACCATTTTTTTGGCAGACTTAATGTTATTGGCCAGCCCGTCTTCTACCAGCTTTTTCATAACAAAGGGACGGAAGAGCTCAATGGCCATCTCTTTGGGCAGGCCGCACTGATAAATCTTCAGCTCAGGACCCACCACGATAACCGAGCGGCCGGAGTAGTCCACCCGCTTGCCCAGCAGGTTTTGGCGGAAGCGGCCCTGCTTGCCCTTGAGCATGTCGGACAGGGACTTCAGGGCCCGGTTGTTGGCGCCAGTGACGGCCCGGCCCCGCCGGCCGTTGTCAATCAGGGCGTCCACAGCCTCCTGAAGCATCCGTTTTTCGTTGCGCACGATGATGTCCGGCGCGTTGAGCTGAATCAGGCGCTTGAGGCGGTTGTTGCGGTTGATGACCCGGCGGTAGAGGTCGTTGAGATCGCTGGTGGCGAAACGCCCGCCGTCCAGCTGGACCATGGGGCGGATCTCCGGCGGGATGACCGGCAGCACGTCGATAATCATCCACTCAGGCTTATTGCCGGAGAGGCGGAAGGCCTCCACCACCTCCAGCCGCTTGACGATCCGGGCCTTTTTCTGGCCGGAAGCGTCCTTAAGCTCCGCGCGCAGCTGCTGGGAGAGCTCCTCCAGATTGATATCCGCCAAAAGCTTTTTGACGGCTTCTGCGCCCATGCCTGCATCAAAATCGTCTTCATATTTCTCCCGCATGTCCCGGTATTCCTTCTCGGAGAGAATCTGGTTTTTGGCTAGGGGAGAAAAACCGGGATCGGTGACGATATAGGAGGCAAAGTATAGGACTTTCTCCAGAATGCGGGGGGAGATGTCCAGCAGCAGGCCCATGCGGGAGGGGATACCCTTAAAATACCAGATGTGGGACACCGGGGCGGCCAGCTCAATGTGGCCCATGCGCTCCCGGCGAACCTTGGACTTGGTGACCTCCACGCCGCAGCGGTCACAGATTTTGCCCTTGTAGCGGATCTTCTTGTACTTGCCGCAGTGGCACTCCCAGTCCTTGGTGGGGCCAAAAATGCGCTCGCAGAACAGTCCGTCCCGCTCGGGCTTCAGGGTGCGGTAATTGATGGTCTCCGGCTTTTTGACCTCGCCGTAAGACCACTCGAGAATTTGTTCCGGAGAGGCAATGCCGATTTGGATGGCCTCGAATTCAGCGTAACTCATAACTGCAATCCTCCTCCCATTGCTTATTCCATGTCATCCTGGTCAAAGCCGCCGTCAAATTCGTCCTCGAATCCGCCGCCGTCTGCCTCCAGGTCGTCGTCGTCGCTGCCCTCTTTCAGGGTGTAGCCCGCAGCGGCAAAGTCGGACTCGCCGCCGGTATTATAATTGTCGTAATAATCGTCGTCATCGTCATGGAACCTGCCGGGCTGATAGGTGTCCTCGTCGTCGTCCTTCAGCTCAATCTCATTGCCCTCGCCGTCCAGCACCTTCATGTCCAGGCACAGGGATTGGAGCTCCTTCACCAGAACCTTGAAGGACTCCGGCACGCCGGGCTTGGGTACGTTGTGGCCCTTGACGATGGACTCATAGGTGTGCACGCGCCCGGTTACGTCGTCGGATTTAACGGTCAGAATTTCCTGGAGGGTGTAAGCGGCGCCATAGGCCTCCAGGGCCCAGACCTCCATCTCGCCGAACCGCTGCCCGCCGAATTGGGCTTTGCCGCCCAAGGGTTGCTGGGTGACCAGGGAGTAGGGGCCAGTGGAGCGGGCGTGAATCTTGTCGTCCACCAGGTGGTGGAGCTTGAGGAAGTACACATAGCCCACGGTAACCCGGTTGTCAAAGCGCTCGCCGGTGCGCCCGTCATAGAGCCAGCTCTTGCCGTCAGGGGAGAGGCCCGCCATGGCGAGGGTCTCCTCAATATCCCGCTCGTCGGCGCCGTTGAAGACGGGGGTGGCGACCTTCCAGCCCAGGGCCTTGGCGGCGTAGCCCAGATGGACCTCCAGCACCTGGCCGATATTCATGCGGGAGGGCACGCCCAAGGGGTTGAGCACGATGTCCAGGGGAGTGCCGTCCGGCAGGAAGGGCATGTCCTCCTGGGGCAGAATGCGGGAAACGACGCCCTTGTTGCCGTGGCGGCCGGCCATCTTGTCGCCTACGCTGATTTTGCGCTTCTGGGCAATATAGACCCGCACCACCATGTTTACGCCGGGAGAGAGCTCATCGCCCGCCTCGCGGGTGAACACGTTGACGTCCACAATGATGCCGCTCTCGCCGTGGGGGACCTTGAGGGAGGTGTCCCGGACCTCCCGGGCCTTCTCGCCAAAAATGGCCCGCAGCAGCCGCTCTTCGGCGGTCAGGTCGGTTTCGCCCTTGGGGGTGACCTTGCCCACCAGGATGTCCCCGGCGCGGACCTCGGCGCCCACGCGGATGATGCCCCGCTCGTCCAGGTCCTTTAGGGCGTCCTCGCCTACGTTGGGAATGTCGCGGGTAATCTCCTCGGGGCCCAGCTTGGTGTCGCGGGATTCCGTCTCGTACTCCTCAATATGGATCGAAGTGAACACGTCTTCTTTGACCATGCGCTCGTTTAGAAGGATGGCGTCCTCGTAGTTGTAGCCCTCCCAGGTCATAAAGCCCATGAGGATGTTTTTGCCCAGGGCAATCTCGCCGTTGCAGGTAGAGGGGCCGTCTACGATGACCTCACCCTTGCTGACCTTTTGCCCCACAGTGACGATGGGCCGCTGGTTGATGCAGGTGGTGTGGTTGGAGCGCAGGAACTTGGTCAGTTTGTACTCCTTAAGGCCCAGGTGCTCATAGCGCACGGTGACATATTCGGCGGACACGCGGGTGACTACGCCGTCCTCCTCCGCCAGAACGGCGACGCCGGAGTCGATGCAGTTTTTGTGCTCCTGCCCGGTGGCGACAATGGGGGCCTCGGTGGTCAGCAGGGGCACCGCCTGGCGCTGCATGTTGGCGCCCATCAGGGCCCGGTTGGCGTCGTCGTTTTCCAGGAAGGGGATCATGGCGGTGGCGATGGAGAACATCATCTTAGGGGAGACGTCGATATAGTCCACCTGGTCCCGGTCCACGGAGATAATCTCGCTGCGGTGGCGGCAGGTGATGCGGCTGTTGACCAGGCAGCCGTTCTCGTCTACAGGCTCGGTGGCCTGGGCAATGATGAACTGATCCTCCACGTCGGCGGTCATATAATCCACCTGGTCGGTGACGCGCCCGGTGAGCTTATCCACCTTGCGGTAAGGGGCCTCAATGAAGCCGTAACGGTTGATACGGGCATAGGAGGCCATATAAGAGATCAGGCCGATGTTGGGACCTTCCGGGGTTTCAATGGGGCACAGCCGGCCGTAATGGCTGTAGTGCACGTCGCGTACGTCAAAGGAGGCGCGGTCCCGGGAGAGGCCGCCGGGGCCCAGGGCGGACATGCGCCGCTTGTGGGTGAGCTCGGCCAGAGGGTTGGTCTGGTCCATGAACTGGCTCAGGGGGGAGGAGCCGAAGAACTCCTTGATGGAGGCGGTGACAGGGCGGATGTTAATGAGGGACTGGGGGGTGACGATGTCCAGGTCTTGAATGGTCATCCGCTCCCGAATGACCCGCTCCATGCGGGAAAAGCCGATGCGGAATTGGTTTTGCAGCAGCTCGCCTACGCAGCGCAGGCGGCGGTTGCCCAGGTGGTCGATATCGTCGGCATTGCCCACACCATGGGCCAGACAGTTGAGGTAGTTGATGGAGGCCATGATATCGTCTACAATGATGTGCTTGGGCACCAGCTCGTCCAGATGGTCCTGGACGGCCTCTTTGAGCTCCTCGCCGGAATACTGGGACAGCAGATCCTGGAGCACGGTAAAGCGCACCCGCTCGGTCACCCCGCACTCCTCCGGGTCAAAGTCCACAAAGCCGCTCATATCCACCATGTGGTTGGAGAACACCTTGACCATGACTCCGTCCAGATCCAAAACGGCCTCGTTGACGCCCTTGGCATCCAGCTCGTGGGCACGCTCCCTGGTGAGAACTTCGCCGGGTTCGGCGATAATCTCGCCGGTGGTGGGATCAGAGACCGGCATGGCCAGCTTTTGGCCCGCCAGCCGGCTCCAGATGGCCAGCTTCTTGTTAAATTTGTACCGGCCGACGGTGGCCAGGTCGTACCGCCGAGGGTCGAAGAACAGCGCGTTGAGCAGGCTCTCGGCGGAGTCCACCGTGGGGGGTTCGCCGGGGCGGAGCTTGCGGTAGATCTCCAGCAGAGCCTCTTCATAGGTCTTGCAGGCGTCCTTCTCCAGGGTGGCCACAATCCGGGGATCCTCGCCGAAAAGCTCCAGGATTTCCCCGTCAGTTTTAGGGCCTACCGCACGAATCAGGCAGGTAACGGGGAGCTTGCGGTTTTTGTCGATGCGCACATAGAACAGGTCGGACAGATCGGTCTCGTACTCCAGCCACGCGCCCCGGCCGGGAATTACCGTGGAGGCGTAGGTGACATTGGCGGCTTTGTCTTCCGTGCGGGAATAGTAAATGCCGGGAGAGCGGACGATTTGGGAGACAATCACCCGCTCGGCACCGTTGATGACAAAGGAACCGGAGTCGGTCATCAGGGGAAAATCGCCCATGAAGATCTCCTGCTCTTTAATCTCTTCGGTCTCCTTGTTGCGCAGGCGCACCCGCACCTTGATGGGGGCGGCATAGGTAGCGTCCCGGGCCTTGCACTCCTCCACGGTGTACTTGGGGGGCTCATCCATGGAATAGTCGATGAAGGACAGCTCCAGATTCCCGGCGTAGTCCGTAATGGAGGCCACGTCCTTAAAGACCTCCCGCAGGCCCTTGTCCAGGAACCACTGATAGGAATTTTTCTGCACCTCCAGCAGGTTGGGCATCTCTAAAATTTCTTTGTGGCGGGCATAGCTTTTGCGAAGGGTCTTGCCGTAGTAGACGTCCTTGACCATCATTGTAGAAAAAACACCTCGTTTTCTTTTCTGCGGACGGGAAAGATACCGGCGGAGCCGGAGAACATCCCGCCCAAACTGTGGTTTTTTCGGCAAAACAGACAAAAAATGAAGGGCGCTCTCAAAAGCGAACGCCAGGGCGCGTGGTTAAAAATAAGACTGTCTGCCCTTGCGCTTTCCCCCAAAATGTGATAAACTGACACCAGCATGGGAACCCAGGATTTTGCGCATTTGGGCAGTTAAGCATGTTAGTATACCATGTTTTCCTTAGTAAAGTCAACCATAATTTTGTCGTTTTATCCGGCCTGGGCCGGATTTTTTTGTTTTTCGTTGAATTCGGTTCAAACTTTCCAGCCGAAATTTTCGGAGAGCGGAGTACCTCGTTCGACGAAATAATATTCCATTTTATGGTAATCTCTTGGGGAAAGGAGGCCGTGCGATGAAACCGATATTGACCCTTGTGCTGGCGTTGGCTGTGCTGGCGCTGACGGTCCAGGCAGCGGGGCCGGCTGTCTCCCGGTCGGAATTTCTTGACGCGCTTTGGCAGCATGCCGGGGCCCTGCCTCACAGCGCCGGGGGGATATTTTCCGACGTGTGCCGGGACGAATCCGGCTCCACTGCCATCTCATGGGCCTATGAATTGGGGATTACGCAGGGTACTGGCGGCGGGTGCTTTTCTCCCCGGCGGCTGATCACTCGGGAGGAGGCGGCGCTGCTGCTGCGGCGGTATGCGGAGTATCTGGGGCGGGAGGTGTTTTTGCCCGACGGGGTGTTTGAATGCAACGAAGGGGCGGACGCCTCTGTATGGGCGGGGGACGCCTTGTATTGGGCCGCCGGATGCGGTTTGGTGGACTGGGCCCCCGGCGGACGGCTGGATCCCCAGGGGACTCTGAGTCCAGAGGAGACGGCGGAGATCATGGCGCGTTTTTTTGCGCCGTGAGGCGGCGAAAAGCGGGTCTGAGTCGTGTATAAAGGAAAACAGCCCCCTGATGTAGGTTTGATTTTCTACATCAGGGGGCTGTTTAGGCCTTGCTTAAACATCGGCAAGGAGCGATTTCCACCGGGCGAGAGGCTGTCTCGTCGCAGCGGAGACGCTGTCTCCGGCCACTCGATTTGGAAAAAGGGGCGCCGGGTTCAGCGGGTATGCTCCAGGTCCTGGACCAGGGGCGGAAGCTGGGAAATCATATTGTCCATATCTTCGAACATTGCGCTTTTTGTGGTGCCCAGACGGCTGGCCTGGTCAATATGCCTGACAACCTCCTGATACTGATCCCGAATCTGGTCAAAGAATTGGCAAATTACCTGTAAGTTTTGCTGAGATTCACCAATCACTCCAGAAATTTCTGCCTGCACAGCTGTTGCGCCCTCGGCGGCGGCCATAATTTTCTGGAAGCTCTCGTCAGCTTGGGCTACAATTTCCGAGCCTTCCCCCAGGGTCTGCTGGGACGCTGAAATGCTGCCGCTGAGATGGCTGGCCTGCGTTTCCACATCGGAGATGCCTGCATCAACTTCCCCTGCCAGTTCCTTAATTCCCTTAGCCAATTCTTTAACCTGTACGGCAACCACGGCAAAGCCGCGGCCTTCTACGCCGGCCCTGGCAGCCTCAATAGAAGCGTTGATAGCAAGAATATTGGTCTGGTCCGCGATAGAGACGATTTTGCCCATGCACTTTTGAATCTCTTTGATAGCGTTTTGCAGATGAGAAAAGATTTCACGCATTTCCTCATAGGATTTTTGAACCTCCATGGAGGAATGCGCCAACTGTTCCATCTGGCTCTGGGCCTCTGTTACAGAAGACATGATGTCGCTGCGCACATGGTTAAATTGTTCCGCAGCCTGATTGATATTGGAGAAGGAGCCCTCTAAGCCGTGGAGCTTCTCCTGAAAATGGTCGGTTTCTTTTAATACGCTGGAGAAGGAAGCGCCTACCTTGCTCAGCTCGGAGAGGGACATGACCTCTTTTTTTACAAGGTCCTTTTGGTATTCCTTCAGACTGCCGGCTACATATAAAATGGGATAGAGGCTTTGCGGCTCATGAGCCTGGTCCGGTGTGTGCCGGTGTGTTCCCTTGAATAGCATACGGCGGTCCCCCTTACTCAAATACCACGCAGGTCATAGATTGATTGACAAAGCGGTTGTTGTAATGCTCGCCATACCCGACAAAGCCGGCGTGACAGCCCAGCGCCGCCATCTCGTGGAGATAGGCCTGCATGTAATTGCGCTCGGAGAAAAGCTTATAGC
Organism: uncultured Flavonifractor sp.; assembly: GCA_947346365.1. Lineage (GTDB taxonomy): Bacteria > Bacillota > Clostridia > Oscillospirales > Oscillospiraceae > CANAAV01. The sequence continues at coordinate 93,488 of CANAAV010000004.1, read as the reverse complement.
GGAACAGGCAGTTCACAGAGAAAATTGCCGAGCGGTGGGGAAAATCCTGACAAATCTGACGGATAGTATTCCTGGTAATGGCCTGGTAATCTCCCAATTCCAGCAAAATCAGCACGTCGGAGTCGTTCACCTGGCGGAAGCAGGCCAGGGCGTTGCCGTGGACCTCTTTGATCGAGATAATACAGGTATCGTCCCCGTTGATTTTTCCAAAAGGGTTTTGGAAGGTGCGGGTCAGGATTTCCTCGTCGGTTACATGGAGAATGCTCTGATAGACCTGCTTTGCGGGCTTCCCGTTGAGCGAGCCCAGTATGTAGTTGGTCCGGTCTGTATTGGAGGCGATGAAGCGGTAATTTCCCAGCTGATGATAGATGTTTTCCTTATAGGCCTTTACGCGGCCGTTTTGGTTTCTGACCAACGCATACGCTACCGCATCCTGATAGACCCGGCCGTTAGCGGAGACCAAGCCCTCCGCTCCGGTTCCGCCCACTAGAGAAATACCCCTCTGGTGCAGGGCGGCGTTAATGGTGGTCAGCACACAGGCGTCGTTGCCGGAACAAAAGTCAATGCACACGGTGTCGCGGCCGGAGCCGTTGACCGTTTGTATATCCCGCTCCAGCCGCTGGACGTACTTGACCGGAATGCTGGAAACCTGTTCAAGCACGTTGGCTGCGGCGGCAACTCCGCCGGAAAACGCGATGACGCCCACGCCATTTTCCACAACCTTGGTCTGATAACTCATCCCGATGCAGCCGATGCTTGGAATACCGGGATAATACCGTTCCAGCGCTTCTACATGAGACTGAAATTGAGCGGCGTTTGATAACAGCATTATAAACTGTGGATTCTGAAGTCCGCGAAGAGCTTCTTCCAGATTTCCGCTCTGGCTCATACCAAAAAACTGCTTCACGCTGCTGACTCCTCCCTGTGATGATTCGGGTACTCATTATACTTGAAAGAACGTGGCGTGTCAATAAGCCGGCTCCAAATATATGGAAAAGTCGGCGGGACAGCTGGCAGCGCCTATCCTTTGTGGTCCTCCATGACTTCGCCCATTTTATAGGCGTGAAGAAGGGCTTTCAGATCGTCCACCTGCTGCTGGAGCTGAACGCCAATGTCGGTCTCGGAGATTTTGATGCGGGAATCCATACGTTCGAACACTGTGGAGGTGGACACAATGTCCATGTTTTCCTGAATGGCGGTCTGCTTGCCCACAAACGGCTTATGAGAGACGATGCGGATGCAGTTGGAGTTATAAATTAAGGTATAGCCCGCGATGCCTGTGGTGGGCTGGTAGGCCCGGCAAAAACCGCCGTCGATGACGATCAGCCGTCCGCCACCCTTCAAAGGGCTTTCGCCTTTTTTGGATTTGACGGGCACGTGCCCGTTGATAATGTGGCAGTGCTCTCCCTCCAGGCCGAAGTCCTTCATGAGCCGGATACAGATCTCCGGGTCATTATAATAGGTGTAGTAGGCGTTTTTGGGTTCGGTCCAGGCGCTCTCGTCCTTGATAAGCCGCCGTTCAAAGGTGGTCATGCGGTCGCGCCCATAGGTGGGAGAGTTGCGGCCGCACCAGAGAAACCACAGAAAGTCCATGCCGTACTGCCGCTCTGCCGAGCCGGAACGGGCGTAGTACCCCTGCCGGGCCACCGATTCGGCATAGTCCATAAAGTCCCGGCCCCGCAGAGATTTGCCGTTGATTTTAAATTCCATAACCTCGCCTTCTTCTGTGAGGGGAATGCAGCCGTGAAGAAGCAGGTTGCCGTTGGATACCTTGTATAGCCCGCCCTTGGAATAGAGGAAGCGCACATGCTTTTGCAGCTTCTCACTGTGCTGGAAGGAGGCGGTCAGCTGGTCGATCATCTGGGACTCTTCGGGAGAGAGGTCATAGGGATGCTCCCGGTCCACCGTGGGGAAATCAGTGTCCGCGAGCGGATAGGTGATCCCGCCGATGGTAATGCACTTGTTTTCATAGTCGATTTTATCCAGCAGCAGCCGGTCGGACATGTTGAACTCCGGATGGCGCAGAATTTTCTGCCCCTCCAGCTTAAAGAGGATGATGGTGATGGCCTTATGCATCCGGGCGGCTAAAGCGATGTCCTTTTCATTGAGTCCGGCGGAATCGCCGGTGAGCTTAGCGGCAAAACAGGAGCAGTCCACGTCTCGGTAGACCTCGTTGGCAAAAAGGGCCAGAGGCCGCAGGCTGATGCCGTAGCCGGTCTCGATAACCTCCAGATTATTATAGTGGATGGAATTGGAGAGCACAGTGGCCACCAAAGTGCGGCTGCCGGTGGCGGCGCCCATCCAGAGCACGTCGTGGTTTCCCCATTGAATGTCTACACTGTGATGGTCCATAAGGGAGTCCATGATAATATCCGCCCGGGGTCCCCGGTCGAACACATCGCCTACCAGATGCAGGTGATCCACCAACAGGCGCTTGATGAGATTGCACATGGCGATGATGAAATTTTCCGCCCGGTCGATGTCGATGATCGTGGAGATGATATTTTCGTAGTATTCCCGCTTGTCGTGGTATTCGTAGTTGGTGTTGATGAGTTCGTCGATGATATAGGCGTACTCTCTGGGCATAGCCTTGCGGACCTTGGAGCGGGTGTACTTAGAGGCCGCCTGACGGCACACGTCGATGAGGCGGTGAAGGGTGATGCGGTACCACTCCTCCAGATCCGGGGTACTGCGGGCGATTTCCTCCAGCTTTTCCGCAGGGTAGTAAATCAGAGTGGCCAACTGGTCCCGGTCCGCCTTGGACACGCTGGTAGAAAAGAGCTCGTCCACCTTTTCCCGCACCACGCCGGAGGCGCTGTTAAGAATGTGCAGGAACGCCTCATATTCCCCGTGTACGTCAGAAATGAAGTGTTCTGTGCCTTTGGGGAGATTCAAAATGGTCTGAAGGTTGATAATCTCCGTGCTGGCCGCCTGGACGGTGGGGTACTGGTGAGAGAGCATTTGCAGATAACGCAGAGAGGGGACGCGTTCGTTTTTCGAATTTTTCATAGGGGCCTCCTTCATATCACGAGCTGTTGGAAATATTATACCAGCTCCGCCGGTGAAATGATAGGGGGAAATTGGGAATACGCATGCAGTCCTGAGGAGGAATAAGGAGAGGGTAGCAATAGGGGGAAAAGTGTGGTATAATCATCCCATTGCCTGATTTTGGCATGATACGCGTTTCGGCGGCGCCGGAAGAACCGGCGGCGCTGTGGGGTATGAAATGCAGAGATTTGATTGGGAGGGAGGAAGCGCCATGGGGGGACCGTCGAAAAAAGTATCCTTTTGGCGCTCGCTTCAGACCAAGTATGCCCTGACCTATGTCAGCATTATTGCGGCGGTGGTCGTGCTGCTGAATACCTATCCGGTGCTGCTGTCGCAGAAGCTGGCCTATCAGTCTAAGCAGACTTCCCTGCAAAATCAGGCGGCGGTGCTGGCTTCCACGCTCTCTGTGGGACCGGAGGCGCTGACGGTAGAGAGCGTGGAGCGCACTATCAGCAGCCTGAGCGTGGTGGGGAATACCCGCGTAGTGGTGACTGATCCGGCGGGGGTGATCCTCTATGACTGGGACGATGGGCTGCGCCGGGACACTACGGGCCGGTACGCCCTGTTTTGGGAGGTGGCCAAGGCCCTCCAGGGCAACGATGTGTTCCGGGGAGAATACCGGGAAGGAGCCTTTCGCAGCCGCGCCGCCGTGCCGATTACCTACCGCTCGATGATTTTGGGCTCGGTGTATCTCTATGAGTACGACGCAGCCCAAGGGGCGCTTTTACAGGGAATCCAGCAGAATCTGCGGTCGATCTCAGTGGTAATCTGCGTTATCAGCCTGATTATGAGCGCCATTTTTTCCCGGGCGCTTACCCGGCGGATTGCCGCCCTGCTCCGGGCGGTGCGCACGGTGCGGGAAGGGGAGTACAGCCACCGGGTTGCGTTTCGGGGGGGCGACGAACTGGCGCAGCTGGCGGAGGAGTTTAACGAGCTGACCGGGCGGCTCCAGACCACCGAGGAGGTCCGCCGACGGTTTGTTTCAGATGCCTCTCACGAGCTCAAGACCCCTCTGGCGTCCATCCGCCTGCTGACAGATTCGATTTTACAGGCCGACCATATGGATGGAGATACGGCGCGGGAATTTCTCACAGATATCGGCGAGGAGGCCGAGCGACTTACCCGGATTACCGAGAAGCTGCTCCGTCTGACCCGGATGGACACCGCCCCGGTGCAGAATACCGCTCCGGTGGACCTGCGCCGGGTGGTGGAGAAGGTGCTGCATATGCTTACTCCCTTGGCCCGGGCGGTAGAGGTGGAAGTGGAGACCCATCTGACGGAGGAAGCGTGGGTCAGAGCTACTGAGGACGATTTGTACCAGGTGGCGTTCAACCTGATGGAAAACGCGGTGAAGTACAATCTGCCCGGCGGGCGGGTGATTGTCACCCTCCGGAACCTTCCCCCGGCGGAAAGAGGAGAAGGGCGGGTGCTGCTGCGGGTAGAGGACACGGGGGTGGGCATTCCGGAGGCCGACCTGTCCAAGGTATTCGACCGCTTTTACCGGGTGGATAAGGCCCGCTCCCGCGCCGCCGGCGGCACAGGCTTGGGGCTGTCCATTGTTCAGGATACCGTCCGCCAGCACAAGGGGACGGTCACCGTCCGCCAGAGGGAGCCGGAGGGGACCTGTTTTGAGGTTTCCTTTCCCCGGTGGGAAGAGGGAGGGGAAGCGCGGTGAAAAGACGGACGGCCGGTCTGGCGTTGGTTTTAGCGCTGGCCCTTGGGGCCTGCGGCCTGACGGGGAACGGAAACAGCGCTCCTGTGGAGGAGGGGCGCTATATGGTTTACTATTCCGCCATGGGAGACGAGGAGGCGGGGGCGGCGGTGGGCTGCGCTGCCAGGACCGTTTCCGGCCCGCTGATTCCCGGATTGATGTCCGCCCTGCTTACGGGGGCGGGAGAACAGGGGCTGTCCTCGCCGTTTCCCGGCGGGGTGCGCCTGCTGTCCTGGTCTTTGGAAGAAGGACGGCTGCATCTGGATCTGTCCGAGCAGTATGGCGGTCTGACGGGGATCGACCTGACCCTGGCAGACTGCTGCACGGTTTTGACTTTCTGTGCCCTGGATGAGGTGGACGCGGTCTATATCACTGTAGAGGGCCGGGAGGTCCCTTACCGCCGGACGCAGGTGCTCACCGCCCAGGATGTGCTGCTGTTCGGGGCGGAAGAGGAGCCGGTGCACCTAGGTCTGAACCTGTGGTATCCCCGCGCGGAGGGGGAGGGGTTGGGTGTGGAATACCGCCAGATATTGAAATATGAGGGCGCCAGCCTGCCCCAGACGGTTCTCTCCGCTTGGCTGGAGGGCCCCCAGTATGACAGCCTGGTTCCCTGCGCCCCGCCGGAAGGGCAGCTCCAGGCGGCGGGGGTATCCGAGGGGATTTGTACGGTGGATCTCTCGCCGGAATTTGCCGCAGGAGTTCAGGCGGATTCCCAAGCGGTTCGCCTGATGCTCTACGCTCTGGTGAATACCCTGGGGGAGCTGGAGCAGGTGGACGGGGTGCGCCTGACCTGCCAGGGGGAGCCCCTGACGGAGCTGGGCGGGTATGTCCTGGAGGCGGTGCTCCGCCCGGATTTGAGCCTGGACCCCACTTTAGAGCCGGCAGTACAACCGTGAAGCGCTGGCTGAGCGGGTGCCGCTCCGCCGCTATGCGTGCCATTATCTTACCGCGCGCGGGTTGCCTGTAAAGATTTGCCTGGATTGGCGGTACAATCCCGCGCCAATCCAGGCGTCCCCGATTACGAATACAAATTTTTAGAGCGGGCCCTGCTGGAAGCTACGGTTTCTCCTGTGCCTGGGGCGGGGTGATGGGAAAGGCGGGAATGCCCTCGGCGTAAGGAGCGATGGCGTATAAGGGGTAAAAGACCACCGGTCCCTCCGGGGTGCAGTAAAAGCGCTCCGGATCAAACTGTTTGACAATCAGCTGCGGCCAGTCCGGGTCAAACCAGGATTCTCCGCTGTCGATCCGGCGGCGGATGGTTTGAGCGACCTGTTCCAGCACCAGGCGCCGCCAATGGCAGCGGGGCGGGAAAAAGGAGGAGAGCGGGCGTGGCAGGCCGCAGGGCAGGGACCAGACGTCTCCCCGGCGGAGCGTGAGCCCGTGGGCTCCGCCGGTGTATTCATAAGTATCGGCATACAGGCTCAAAACCTCCGGGGTTTGGCAGGCGAGGGTGTAGGCGGCGCTGGCCTGCCAGGGGCGGAAAGGACGGGAGGCTGAGCGCAGGGCCTGGACGCTGGCTTTCGCCTGCTCGTAAAGGGGGCCCTCCCAGCGCCGGCGCCACTGCTGAACTGTTTTTTCATAGTACCGTCCCATCCGCCGCAGGCCGGGGGAATCCTCCGGCAGCTTGGGCCACTGAAGGGAGAGAGTCAAAACCGGCTCCTCTTCCCAGCAGAGCGTGCGCTGCCACTGCTCCCACGCGACGGTCAGAACGGGAGAGACTGGAGAACACAATTTCATAGATAATCCCCCTTTTCCCAAATTTTGCTATATCAGCCTATGCAATTTGGGAGAAAGGGTGAAAAAATGGTTTACTTCCATGCGGTACTTTGGTAAAATGATACTGTTAAAAACATTTTGCTTGGGAGGGTATCCAAACCGATGATAAAGAATGAAAAACGGGTGCAGAGCGATCTGCTTTATCAGGCCATCCTGACCCTGGGCGATCTGGAGGAGTGCAAAAAATTTTTCTCTGACCTGTGCACCGTGGCAGAACTGCGGGCGATGGAGCAGCGTTTTGAAGTGGCGATGCTCCTGTCAGAGGGCATGATTTATAACGACATTTTGGAGCGCACCGGGGCTTCCAGCGCCACCATCAGCCGGGTAAACCGCTCTTTGCAGTATGGAGCCGACGGCTATCAGGCGGTGCTTCCCCGGATCAAGGGGAAATTGGACGGCGATGGCGTATGAGTTTTTAGCTGGACAGTATGACCGCTTTACCGCCGATGTGGACTACGTCCGGTGGGCTGATTACATCCAGCGGCAGTTTGCCCACAGCCGCCTTGCCGTGCGCACGGTGCTGGATCTGGCCTGCGGCACGGGGAGCCTGACGCTGGAGCTGGCCCGGCGGGGGTATGAGGTGATTGGGGTGGACCGCTCCGCCGAGATGCTCTCCCAGGCGGCGGAAAAATGTCGGGGGGCCTGTCCGGTGGAGCCGATGTTCTTGCAGCAGAGCATGGAAAAGCTGGACCTGTACGACGTGGTGGACGCCTGCGTCTGCTGCCTGGACAGCGTCAATTATATCACGCGGCCTCAAACCCTGGCCCAGGTGTTCCGGCGGGTGCGCACCTTTTTGGCGCCTGGCGGGCTGTTTTTGTTTGATGTCAACACCCCGGAGAAGCTGCGGGATTTGGATGGGCAGATGTTTTTGGATGAGGACGAGCAGGCTTACGTAGTCTGGCGGGCGGACTACTCTCGCAGAAGGCGGGTGTGCACCTATGGCCTGGACCTGTTTACCCTGGAGGAGGACGGGCGGTGGAGTCGGTGGGAGGAAGTCCACGAAGAGTACGCCTATGAGCCGCGGGAGCTGGAGGGACTGCTGTCAGCGGCTGGTTTTCGGAAAATAAAGCAGTATGGCGAGCTGAAACTGTGCCCTCCCAGGGAGGGGGAGCGGCGCATCTTTTTTGCCGCCCGAAAGGAAATGTAACAGTTATGGCAGATAGCATTATTCGTGTATTGGCTAAAAACGCTCCGGTGAAGGCTTCGGCGGTCTTCGCCCGGGATTTGGTAGAGCGGGCCCGGCAGATTCATAGGACGCTGCCCGTGGCTACGGCGGCGCTGGGGCGCGCTTTAATGGCCTGCTCCATGATGGGCGATCAGCTCAAAGAGGAGGCGGGCTCCGTAACCCTCCAAATCAAGGGCGGCGGCCCTCTGGGGCGGATTACCGCCGTGTCCGACAGCGCCGGCAATGTGCGCGGCTATGTGCAGCAGCCCCTGGTGGACCTGCCCTTGAAAGGGCCGGCAAAGCTGGACGTGGGCGCCGCCGTGGGCCGGGAGGGAGCTTTGACCGTTATCAAGGACCTGTGCATGAAAGAGCCCTATATCGGCACCATTCCGCTGGTCTCCGGCGAGATTGCGGAGGATGTGACCCGCTATTTTGCGGAAAGTGAGCAGATCCCCACGGCCTGCGCCCTGGGAGTGCTGGTGGATGTGGACCAGTCGGTTCTGTGCGCGGGAGGGTATTTGATCCAGCTGCTGCCCGGCGCGGATGAGGCGGCGATTTCCGCCGTGGAGCGGGGGGTGGAACGGGTGGGACCCGTTACCGAGGCTCTGCGGAGCGGGGCGGACGCGCTGGAGCTGCTGGAGCGGGTTTTGAGCGAGTTTGAATTAGAGGTGCTCTCCCAGCGGCCGGTGGAATACCGCTGCTATTGCAGCCGGGACCGGGTGAGCCGGGCTCTGATCAGCCTGGGCCGAGCGGAGCTGGAGGATTTGATCCGCACCCAGGGAGAGGCGGAGCTCACGTGTCAGTTTTGCGACAAGATCTACCGCTACTCCAAGCAAGAGCTGGAGCGCCTTTTGGCCACTGTGTAGGCGGGAGGCATGGAGATTCAGCAGATGAATGATATTCTCTATATTGTGGTTCCCTGCTACAATGAGCAGGATGTTTTGCCGGAGACCGCCCGGCGGCTGCGCCGTAAGCTGGAAGAGCTGATTGGGGCGGGGCGGATCTCTGCTTGCAGCCGGGTGCTTTTTGTCAACGACGGCTCCAAGGACAAGACCTGGGAGCTGATTGTCCGGCTGCATGGAGAGTGCCCTCTTTTTTCTGGGGTAGACCTCTCCCGTAACCGGGGACATCAGAACGCGTTGCTGGCGGGGCTGATGACCGCCAAAGACCGCTGCGACATGGCGGTGTCTATGGACGCCGACCTTCAGGATGACGTGGATACAGTGGACGCCATGGTGGAACAGTACTACGCCGGGTGCGACGTGGTCTACGGTGTGCGCTCCTCTCGAAAAAAGGACAGCTTTTTTAAGCGCTTTACCGCAGAGAGCTTTTACCGGCTTATGAATTTTATGGGAGCGGAGACGGTGTTCAACCATGCAGATTACCGGCTTCTCTCCCGGAGGGCGCTGGAGGGACTTGCGCAGTTTAAAGAGGTCAATCTCTTCCTGCGGGGAATTGTGCCCCTGGTGGGCTACCCCTGCGCCGTGGTGGAATACGAGCGGGGGGAGCGTTTTGCAGGGGAGAGCAAATACCCCCTGAAAAAGATGGTGGCTTTCGCGATGGAGGGAATTACCTCTCTTTCGGTCAAGCCGATCCGCTATATTACCATACTGGGTTTTCTGATTTTTTTGGTGAGCCTTTTGATGCTGGCCTATTCTGTGGTGCGTTGGGCCCAGGGGGCCACCATCATAGGCTGGGCCAGCGTGATCTGCTCCGTGTGGGCCATCGGCGGGCTGATGCTCCTCTCTCTGGGGGTAATTGGGGAATATATTGGGAAAATTTATCTGGAGACCAAGGGGCGGCCGCGGTTCCTGCTGCGGGAGGTATTGGAGGATTTGGATGGGAAAACTGATTGACCAGAGCATGTTCCGCTTTATTCTGGTGGGGCTTTTTAATACCGCGCTGTCCATAGTGACCATGTTTTTGCTGGAAGGGCTGGGCTACTGGCCCTCCACCGCTATTGCCTATGCCGTGGGGTCGGTGGTGAGCTTTTTTCTCAACCGGAGTTTTACCTTCCACAGTGAGGAAAACCTGGGCCGTTCAGCGGTGAAATTCGCCGTCAATGTGGCGGTGTGCTATGTGATTGCCTATACTCTGGCGCAGCCTGCGGTCGATTGGGTGCTGGGGCAGGCGGAGCTGCCGGACATTTGGCGGGAGCGGCTGGCAAAGCTGGGCGGTATGGCGCTGTTTACCGTGCTTAACTACTTTGGACAGCGTTTTTTTGCCTTCCGGAAAAGCGGCGGACGTAAGGCGCGGTAAGGAAACGGCTGTGGAAGCGCTGAAAAAACGCAGGCTGACGCTGTCCCTGTTGCTGGGAAGAGGACGTCCATGCTGCCATCGAGGGGGGAATGGGCGTGGAGTATATTCCGGCAAAGCATCTGCTGATTCGCAATAAAACCACTGCGTGGTTTGGAACCGATCATACGGTAAACCTCTACCGGGGTTGCTGCCATGGCTGTATTTACTGCGACTCCCGCAGCGATTGCTACCATAATGGCCCGTTTGATCTGGTAAGGGCAAAAAAGGACGCCCTGCCTCTGCTGCGGGACGAACTGAGGAGAAAGATCCGCCCCGGCACTGTGGGAATGGGTTCTATGTCCGATCCGTATAATCCTTTTGAGGAGCGGCTTCAACTCACCCGTCACGGGCTGGAGTTGTTGGACGCGTACGGATTCGGCGTGGGTATCGCTACGAAAAGCGATCTGATTGCCCGGGATATTGATGTGCTCGCTGCGATGAAAGAGCACGTTCCGGTGTTGTGCAAGCTCACCATCACCACTGTGGACGATGGGCTAGCCGCCAAAATAGAGCCCAAGGCGCCCCCGCCCAGCCGGAGACTGGAGGCGGTGCGGCGGCTTTCACAGGCGGGAATTTTTACGGGAGTTTTGCTCATGCCGGTGCTCCCCTTTGTAGAGGACACGCAGGAAAATGTTCTGACGGTAACGGAAAAGGCGGCACAGGCGGGGGCAAGGTTTGTCTATGCGGCTTTCGGCATGACCATGCGGCAGGGGCAGCGGGAGTATTATCTGCGAAATTTGGAGACGGCGTTTCCTGGACAGGGCCTGACAGAGCGTACCCTGCGCCAATATGGGGAGCGCTATGAGTGCCCCAGCCCCCGGGCCAAGAAGCTCTGGCAGGCGTTTTCTCGCCGCTGTGAAGAGCTGGGGCTGCTCTACCGGATGCGGGACATCGTGTCCGCTTATCAGCGGGGATACGCAGAGCGGCAGCTGAGCTTTTTAGAGTAATACATTGCAAAGGCGTGGGTTCAACAGTATTGAACCCACGCCTTTGGCGGAAGAAGGGGTGCAGCCGGAGGAGTATCTCTTAAGGAGTGGAAATTTCTTGAGAGGCCCTTGCAATTCTGTAAAACATCAGTTAAAATGGGCACTGGAAACATAAATGCGGCAGGCCGCAGGGTGTTGGCGCACCCCACGGCCCTGTACGAGTGGTATAAGCACTCAGCACAGTAGTCTATGAACTACACCACGAAAGCTATTATACCCGGTTCAGCTTTTATTTTCAAGGCTGGATTGGGTAAATGGCCGTGCGTTGCATTGATTTTATTCAAAGCGGTGTTGAGTTTGAAAGCTCGGCACCGCTTTTATGTTTCCAACAGAGCCCCTTGGGTGGGAGTTGTGTTCCCGCCTAAGGGGAGCTCCTGTTGGAAATACCGGTTGGAAGGATGTGGAGCAACCCGATTTACGCAAAACGGCACCAAATTTACGCAGCAGCTCCCGAGAAATGAGAAATTATTTATAATTAAAATGGGGCTGGAGCACTGGCTGAGAGTGAAAATGAAATGCCGGTGGGAATATGGATTATTTTTAAGTTGTCAAGAGAGCAGGATTTCTTGTGCTTTCACGCCCGTTAACATGTGCATGACAGCGGAAACTGATACTTTTTGACGGAAGACCGGCAATACGTGTTGGAGAAGGAGATGGTAAATAATAGAAGAAATGAGGATAATTTGTTTGTAATAGATAAAAAATTGTAGTATAATAAGAAATATTGAGCGGAACACACATAAAATAGCGGAACACGCATAAAATAATTGTACAATTATTTTATGCCACAAATACATATTTGTGGCATAAAGGCGGTTGATATATAGATTGATTTGTGAAACAAGAGTTTCAGAGCGTACATTCACTGGCGTGTAATGAATATTGGGAGACGGAAAGGCTGGGATGGAACAATGGAAATGAGAAGCTTGAGACGGGCGGCGGCCCTGGGAATGGCGGGCTGTTTCCTGGCCGCCACCTTGACGGTCGGCGCATCGGCTTTAAATGATCCCGATTGGGACGCTGGACCTGTGGAAACGGGGCAGGTCCAAGAGAGTCCACCGGCTCAAGACGGACTGCCTGAGGCGGAGGAGTCCGCGCCCACCGGCGACGGCGCTTCCGGAGAAGAGGAGCCCGCGCCCACCGACAGCGGCGCTTCCGGAGAAGAGGAGCCTGCGCCCACCGACAGCGGCGCTTCCGGAGAAGAGGAGCCTGCGCCCTCTGAGAGTCAGACGCCCGGTGAAGAAGAAGGCGTACCCGGGGGGGAGGAGAATCCCGAAGAGAGTTTGGAAAGCACACCTCCGGTGGAGGAGACGTTCCAGCCTTTCGGCGGCAGGACTTCCTATACATATGCTTCAAATGATTCTGAAGTAGCCGGCTGGGATGCGAGCCTGGAGAGCGGAGATCTATCCCTTGCGTTTGGAGGAAAGACGGGAAATCCTTGGTACGCCAGTAAAACCTGCGACTTTACCTATGAGGACGGAACCTCCGGAAGGGTTAATATTACCTGGAACGGGGCGCAGCAGAGTGGAGAATATACGTGTTTCCAGGAGTGGACCGTTGTGGATCAGGGCAGCATAGACATCATAGGCGATATGGATGGAAATTATGAGCTGTCTGTAAATGTTCCGGCGGACGCTTTGAAGCCGCAGCCCTTCACCATGGAGTTCTGCGGCGCTTCGGTCACATCGGAGGAACTGGGCGGCGTCAAGGAGCCGGAGGAAACGCCGGCGCCTACGCCTGAGCCCACTCCCGAGCCTGCGGCGGAGCCGCTGGTGGCCAACGCACGGGGAAAGATTGAGGTGGACGGCAAGCTGGATGATTGGGAGAAGATCACGGCAATCCAGAATAGCCAGGACAAAAATGTGGATGAATGGAAGGTTGCGCGGGATACGGAGGGGAACCTCTACCTGGGCTTTACTGGAGAGGCGGCGAGTGAGTGGATCGATCATTTTAACTGGCAGATGTTTACACTCACCCAGAACGGAGTCTCCGAGCAGTTCCAAACCTCCATAAGCGGATTTGATTTTAAAGTTACCAATGAGGCCAGCGGCAATTCGGCGGCGGCCTATTATGCCGAACTGATGATTCCCGCCAGCCATTTAACCGACCCGAATTTTTCCTTTGAATTTGCCGGTTATTCCGTGCCGGCCGGGAGTATCCCGGTGGTGGATGGCGTGCCGGTGGAGCAGGGGCCGGACAGCGGTGTCTATGAGGGCATCACCATCGACGGGCAGTACAAAGACTGGAACGCCGTCCAAAGATATCCGGCTAACGATCCCAACGGTTACCTGGAGAATACTTCCATGGTTTTTGACGGAGATATGGTGTACATTTATATTAAAGAGCGGACAGGCGGCGGCGCTGCGGGTGCGGGTACCCATGGCAACGGCCAGTACGCGATTACGACGGACCTGGGCAACATGCTGATGTTCCAGCTTAATATGGATGAGACAATCAGCGGCGTATCCGGGGCGGAGGCCAAACATGTAGGCAACCAGTGGGAGATTGCTATCCCCGCCAGCGAGCTTCCCCCCTATACGCAGACCATCAATTTTGGCCTGTACCAGCATGATCCCTTTATTAGCGAAGTGGCAAATTTGAACGGAGAAGGCGGGGGCGGCTCTTTTAGCGGCATTGTGTACGATGGCAAGTACGACGACTGGGACTACTATCCCCATACGCTGATTCAACACGCTACAGCGGGCACCCAGGCGGAGAAAACAGACGCTAAGGGGGCTCTATGGTCAGAGGATTCCACACTCTACGGGCATTTTGTCTCGACTATGCCGGAGCATATCAAGGAAGGCGGAGGCGAGATGGCCGAGAGCATTACGTACCGATTCAACGGGTCCATGGACTTTTACCCTAAGTTCGGCTTGGAACAGCCGGACGGCAGTGTAACATGGCTGGGCAACCAGGAGACGATGGCCATGATGAAGCAGTCGGGGGAATACCGCTTGAAGATTGGCGACTCCCTTGATTGGCAGACTCCGGTTTACGGCGAGACCATCATTACGGTGACAGATGGAAAAATTGAGTGCGAGGTCAAGCTGGACCTGGAGCTGATTGCGGAAAAGTTTGGATGCAGTTCCAGCGAACTGAGGACGATTCAGGCACAGTATTTGAGATTGGGGCAGGAGTGGGTTTCCATTACCGGCACTCCGTCGGGAGCCTATCTGGGTATCCTGCTCTCCTGCGGCTGTGTGGGAGGGGTTTTGATCAGCCGGAAAGGGAAAAACAGTAAGAAGGGTGCAGAAGAGACCTGTTCTAAGGAATAACAGACATCACGCCGCAGCCGGACTGCCTGAGAAGTTGGCGTTTTGCCCGGCTGCGGCGTTGTTGTGTGGGAGCGTTGTATGAATCCGATTTTTATCGTTGTTATTGTGGCCTTGTGGCTTTACATGCTGCGCGCGTTCCGCCGGGCGGAGCTGCACGCGTGGCATTTTTTGGGGGGCAGCATGGGGCTGTTCATCTTTTTGATGGTGGTGATTCAGCCGATGCTGGCTCAGCTGCTGGCCCAATGCGTGTCTGCCATGGCGGGATTGGTAGGAAGCCTGACCAATACCTTTACGGCATACTTTAAATATGGGATTATCTATGTTCCCTCCTTTGCGAGCTCCATTACGCTGCGGGTGGACATTGAATGCTCCGGGATTATTGAGATCATGGCGTTTATTTCCCTTTTGGCGTTTTTCAATGTGTACAGCACCAGCGAGAAGCTGATTGTGGGTATTTTAGGCTTTTGTTATATCATGGTCTGCAACGCCATGCGCATTACGATCATCTGCCTGTCAGTACATTTTTTAGGAACGGGAGTATACTATATTGTTCACACGTTTATTGGGCGGATTTTCTTCTATGTGTTTAGTGTTTTGCTATATTTTTACGTATTTACCAAGCCGCAGATCATTAAGATGAAGGTGGGAAGTTTTGCCTATGAGCATCCTCAGGCAGATTCTTGATTCATTCGTTTTTTGGGGAGCATGGATTATCATACCCATTTTGATGGAAATTTTCCCCTCAATCGGAAGCGTTTTTATTTTGATAAAGCGGCGCTTCCAGCGGGCTGGCCGTGTAGAAAAGCCGGCTGTCTATCCGGAAATATCCATCATCATACCGGTGTATAATTCAGCGGATACCCTTTCCGCCTGCATTGAATCCATCTATTTTTCTATATACCCCAATGACAGCATCCGGCTTTTTCTGGTTAACAACCAGGGGAAGGATGAGAGCTTTTCGGTTTTTGCCGAGTGCCAGCGACGTTTTCCGGAGCTGCGTATGCAGTGGCTGAACGCGCAGCAGGGAAAGTCCCGGGCGCTGAATCTGGCCCTGTATAACAGCGAGGGGAAATACATCATCAATCTGGACAGCGACGGCATTCTGGAGCGCTCGGCCCTGACCAATATGGTCGAGAAGTTTGAGGCGCATCCGGATTTGAACTGTATGACCGGGGCGATTCTCACCTCTGTGGGTAAAATCCGCACCTATAAGGGCTTTTTTTCCCGGCTGCTCCGGAACTTGGAGTTTATGGAATATGCGCAGGCATTTCTGGCCGGGCGCAGCTACGCCTCAGAGCTCAACGCCGTGTATACCCTCTCGGGAGCGTTTTCCGCGTTTCGAAAGTCGGTGGTGCTGAAATCGTGGATGTATAATACGGACACGGTGTCCGAGGACACCCACATCACATTTCAGATGCGCTACCGGCAGAAGGAGCGGGTTGAGGTCTGTGAGGACGCGCTCTTCTTTGTGGACCCCATCGAAAGCGTGAATAAGCTCTACACCCAGCGGCAGCGCTGGCAGCGGGGCAGTCTTGAAGTTGCCCAAATGTTTTTGGATAAAAAACTAAACCCCTTCCGGCTGCTTAAGGATGTAAACGTAAAAACGCTGCTGTACGACCACACCTTTGCTTTCCCACGCATGATCTGGTATCTGGCGCTGATTTGCCTGATGGCGCTCAACTACTCGGGCAGCGTGGTCATTTATTCCACTCTTACGATTTTTGCTCTATACATTATAGTAGGCTTTTTGTATTTCTTTACGGTGGCCGCTGTTTTAAAGATGGATAAGCTGTTAAGGCAGTATTATCTGTCCCATTGGTGGTGCATTTTGATTCTGCCCTTTTTCAACCTGGCGGTGTTCTTTATCCGCATGGCGGGCATTATCAACAGCATTAATACGGACAGCGCGTGGAAAACCCGGGACCTGACAGAGGAGCGCACGGCGTTTTGGGATCAGGTAAAGGAGGACGCCCGCCGCCCTCTGCGCGTGCTCAACCGCTTTCGGGCTGTGATAAACTGCGAACCCCGGGAAAAGAGCGGGAAGGCGTCCATTGCCGGCGAGTCTGTGGGCTGGTATATTTGGGTGGGGCTGTTGTACCTACTGGGCGGTTTTCTGGTGTTTGTGGTCTACTGGTCCAAGACGAAATTCGGCGTGAGCATTAATGAAATCGTGACTACCCTGGGAGGCCCTATGGAGGGGGCCGCAGGCGGCATGGTGGCGGAGACCGTCACCGGGCTGCTTCTGCCGGTGCTGGCGGGCGTGGCGGTATTTGTACTGCTGGCGGCGGCGGATACGCTGATTGGCCGCAGGCTGCGGGAAGGGAGCCCGAAAGGCTTGGCCCGGTATATGCGCTTCCACGGCTGCGTGGCCTTTGGCGGTGCGTTTTTGCTGCTGGGCGGAGCGCTGTATGCCAACGCGGAGTATGGCCTGGTGGACTATTTTGCCGCCCAGGGCACGGTGACCACAATTTATGAGGAGTACTATGTTCCGCCGGATGAGGTGGCGATTACCGCCGGGGGAGAGAAGAGAAATCTGATTTACATCTATGTAGAGAGTTTGGAGACCACCTACGCCTCGGTAGAGGACGGGGGTCACCAGCCGGTTAACTACATGCCGGGTCTGACGGAGCTGGCAGAGGAATACCTAAATTTTGCTGATGTGGACGGCATGGGCGGCTTCCACGCGACCATCAATACGAATT
The DNA here is from genome assembly GCA_947346365.1 of uncultured Flavonifractor sp. Lineage (GTDB taxonomy): Bacteria > Bacillota > Clostridia > Oscillospirales > Oscillospiraceae > CANAAV01. Next base: position 76,524 of record CANAAV010000004.1, on the reverse strand, counting down.
TTACTATGGCGGCGCTGCTTGCCACTACCGCCGGGATTCCTTACGCGATGCCGGTGCAGGATTCTGTTTTTGCGGAGCTGGACGACGCGTATATGCCGGGCTTGGTGAACCTGGGCGATATTCTGGAACAGAATGGGTATGTACAGGAGTTCATGTGCGGCTCTGACAGTAAGTTTGCCGGACGCAGGCAGTATTTTGAGCAGCACGGAAATTACCGGATCTTTGACATTTATACGGCCAGAGAGAGGGGCTATGTCCCAGAGGATTATTGGCACAACTGGGGGTTTGAGGATAAGATTCTCTTTGATGCCGCGAAGGAGGAGCTCTCCGGCCTGGCAGCAGAGGGAAGGCCCTTTAATTTTACGCTGCTGACGGTGGACCTGCATGCCCCAGACGGCGATTTGTGCCAGTGGTGCGGGGATCAGTATGCGGGCGTCACCGCCAACGTAGTGAGCTGCACAGACCGCCTGGTCACGGAATTTGTGCGCTGGTGCCAAAAGCAGGAATTTTATAAAGATACGGTGATTATCATTACCGGGGATCATCCCCGTATGGACGCCAATTTGGTGGACGGCCTGACGTATTATGAGCGGACTGTGTATGACTGCTTCATCAATTGCAAGGAGCAGTGCGCACTGGATGTGAAATCCCGCACCTTTGCGCCAATGGATATGTTTCCCACAATCTTGGGAGCGCTGGGCTTTGAGATTGAGGGAAACCGGCTGGGTCTGGGGACAAATTTGTTTTCTGACGCAAAGACGCTGGCGGAACAGCGGAGCTTTTCCTGGCTGAGCCAGGAGGTTGCGAAGCCTTCGAACTATTATGTCTCCCGCTTTGCGTCCAATGCCAGTGAAAAGATGCAGATAGAGACAGGGGGGGACAGGGAATGAAGCGGAAGCAGGGCAAGTCGATCGAACAGCGGAAAGAAAAGGCGCCGGCTGAGCGCCGGTATCCCGTCTTGGTGGCGACGGCGCTGTGTATGCTGATCTTGGCGCTGTGCGCCGGGTGTCTTGCCCTGCTGCAGATGCGCCGCTATGAGGAGGGAATTCTGGACGTCTGCGCCGTTCAGCAGGACGGCTATGTTCAGTTGGTTTTAGAGCAGATCAACCTGCAGGGCGGCCAGGGAAGCGAAGAGGATATTACCCGGATCCTGGGCACTCTGGACGCATCCTCGAATAAATACTGGACGTTCTCTAAGGACCAGTCCATGCTGTTTGTCAAGGATGTGCTGGAGACCAATAAGTACAAGGGCTTTACGACGAAGACCTACTATGTGTCGGACAGCGCCAGGGCATTTTTGGACAGCATCCAGACCAACCGGGTCACCCACGGAAATATCATGATAGAAGATAAGGAATACGTTGTCTCCGGGACGGCGTTTGTGTACGGTGGGGATACCTACCAGTTGTGCCTGCTGACGAACCGGGATGTACTGCTGGATAACAACCAGTTTTTGGGCGCGAAGATTGAATTGGGCATCATCGCCGCGGTTTTACTGTTTTTGCTGGTGATTATCCCTATGGCTTACGCCATCTGGATTCGAAAGCTCCAGCGGGCGAATGCGGAAAGCGAAGAGGCTGTGCGGACGCTCAATGAGAACCTCAGCCGTATGAATAAGCTCCTTTCAGAGCAGGATTTGCATGATACCCGCAGCAATATCTGGAAGCAAGAGGCGCTGCCGGAATTTTTAAAGAAAATCCGGGACCGGGGGGCGACCCCTTCCACGCTGGTGAAGGTCAAATGCGCCAGCGCTGAGGCATCGGAAGAGCTGCTTCAGCGGGCGGCGTCCGTCCTGGATAAGACGGTGCTGCGCTTTGAGATGGAGGACAGCAATCTGGCGTTCCTCTTTGTGCAGCGGGATATGGACCCGGCGGTGAACCAGCTTTTGCCGCTGCTGACGCAGGAGACGACATTGGAGGATCTGATTTTGCTGGCCGGAGGGGCCAGCGCGTATCAGAGGGCCGGCAGGATCACAGGACAGACGGAGGGACTGGTGAGCATTGGGCATTAATCTTTATCGGGAATATCGTCTGAAATTCTATTTGAATGCTAGGCATTACATCATCATCAACGGGCATAAGGGAGACGCGCATCCCCATACGTGGGAGTTTACCCTGTATATCCGCTTTGGGCGCAGCTCATTTGAGGAATTCAACACCTTTGAACGGGGCATTTCCAGCTATTTGGCCCCCTTTCAAAACGCGCTGATGAACGAAAAAGAGCCCTTTGACACCATTATGCCCACACTGGAGAATATGACGGATTACTTTTCCAAAGAGTTTTACCGGGTTATCCATGACGTGGGCGGAATCCTGGTGCAGATAGAGGCCAGCGAGACCCCGACCAGGAGCTATGTGGTGAATTTGACCGAGCAGGAGGGAAATGAGGAGCGGAACCGGGACACAGAGAAGAAGATACGCGCCGATGTGATGGACGCGGTGCTGGATAATATTATAAAGTGATGTTTGGCGCAAGGGAAAAGAGACGGGGGAGCGTTCTGCTCCTGCTGGCGCCGGTGGTCTATCTGCTTGCCGCCGTGGTGGTGGTCGCGCTGGTATGCAGAAACGGAGTCTACCCCAGCGGCTGGGACACCATGTACCATGTCTACCGGGGTGATATGCTCTACCGCTCCATTTTGGAGGGGAATTGGTGGCCGGGGTACGAGCCCATGTGGTACAACGGCGTAGAGCTGCTGCGCTACTGGGCGCCGTTGCAGGCCTATGTGATGGCTCTGTGCCAGGCGCTTGCTGGAGGAAGCGCCATGTACGGCTACCTGGTCTATGTAGGGCTGGTGTGCTTTTTGGGCGGTCTGGCCTGGCTGTACGTGGGAGAGCGCACCGGCCGGCTCTGGCTGGGGGCAGTGATCGGTCTGCTGTGGTTTTTTATGCCCAATAATCTGTATGCTCTATTCCTGGAGGGAAACCTGGCGCGCTCTTTATGCATGGTTTTTCTACCGCTGTTTATCTATGGGCTTAACACCTATTTGGAAAAGCGGACCTGGTCCAGCCTGCCGCTGGTTACAGTGACCTTTTCCCTGATGGTGATGTGTCATCTGGGCTATGGCGGCATGATCGCGCTGGCGGTGCTGCTCTACCTGCTGGTGTATCGGTTTGCCTCCGGCAGAAAGCAGGGAATCTGGGAGCTGATTATAGCGATCCTGCTGGGGTTTGCCGTGCTGGGCCTTTGGCTGTATCCATCTCTGCGGGGCGGCATTACCTCGAAGGACAATTCAGAGACCATGAGCAATTTCTTCCAGAGCATTTTAATTACTCTGAATCCTTTGGACCGCTACGAGAACGACAACGGGAATTTTTATTTTGGCCTGGCGGCGTTCATTCTGGCCCTGCTTGGCGGATTTTGCAGCCATAAAAAATCCGCCCCCGGGTTTTGGACGGGGATTATCATTCTCATCTGCACGACAGATTCCATGTATCCGGTGATGGACGCCCTGCCGGGAGGGCAGTACCTGTGGATGCTGCGGTTTATTTCCATCGCTTTGTGTATGATCCTGTACAGCTTTTTGATGTGGGACACGCTGCGCAAACCCCTGGTGGTGCTGCTGGTGGCGGCGCTGTGCTTGGACACCATCCCGTCGCTGTCGATGCTCTACTATAATCAGAGTGGAGTCACCGCAGAGCAACGGATGGATGAAATGCAGGAGTACAGGCTGATTAAGCGGGGCCAGGAGCTGACCCAGCAGCGCTTGGCGCTGATGGATTTGAGCAGTATGGGCGCCACAGGAGCCTGGTTGGTGTCTGGCTGGGGGGAGCACCCTGTGGCGGGCACCTTTGGCGCGGGCTGGGAGGCGGCGAATACCACCACCAATATTGTGCAGATCAACCGGGCGGTGGAGAACGGCCACTACCGCTATCTATTTGACCGGTGCATGGAGCTGGGGAATGATACCGTGATTATTCAGGAGTCTCAGCTGAATCAGGAGACGGCCCCCATAGAGCATCTGGATGCCGCCGCGGCCCAGGTGGGGTATAACCTGATAGAGGCTTCCGGCGGCTTCCGGCTGTACCACCTGGATGTGGAGGGGAAATGGGGGACGGTGACAGACTACCGGGTCGTTGGCATCGGGAGCATGGCGCCCTTGATTTCCCTGCAATTCCCCGCCATGGAGGAGACGGACTCTACCAATTTGAATGATTACACCTTTGAGGAGCTGTCCCAGTATGATTTAATTTACCTGGCGGGCTTTACCTACGACGAACGGGAGTACGCCGAGGATTTGATTTTGCGCCTGAGCGAAGCCGGAGTGCATATTGTGATCTCGGCAGACGGGATTCCGGAGGACCGCAGAAGCCATGACCAGAGTTTTTTGGGCGTGAGATGCAACGCGGTGTCCTTCTCCAACGGCTATCCGGAGCTGGATACCATTGATGGGGTTTTAAATACAGACCTGTTTCCGCAGGATCACACCGAATGGGATACCGTGTACGTAGAAGGTCTGGACAAGTGCTGGGGAACCGTTATGGCCAACGATCTGCTGCTGGATTTTTACGGGACGGTGAAAAACGACGATATTGTGATTATCGCCCTCAATTTGACCTATTTTCTGGGGCTGACAAAGGACCCGTCGGTGAGTATGCTGCTCAGCCACGCAATGCAGCTGTCCCCCACCGAGCTGCCGGTGCGCACTATCGTGCCTTTACAGGTGGAGCAGAACCGTGACAGCATTGTGATTGTTTCGCCGGAGGACCATGTGAATACGGCCCTGGCCTACCACGATATTTTTGACAGCGACCAGGAGCTGCAGGCGCACAACCGCCTGACCTTTGTAGATGAGGGGACGACGGTGATCCGGTTGCGGTATCCCTATTTTTATACGGGTCTGACCATCAGCGCCGCAAGCATACTTGCTACGGCGGCGTGGTGGATTGTTATGAAAAAACGCCTGCGGCCTAAAGCGAAGACGCTGCTCCAGGAAGTGGAGGAGGAAAGACAGCGCGTGGGTGCGCAGTAGAGCGGAGAGGAGGATGGGTTATGCGTTATGGGGTATTGATCCCCGCCTACCAGCCAGACCACCGTTTGCTTGAGCTGGTCCGGGAGCTTAGGAGCGATGACATAGAGACCGTTGTGGTGAATGACGGCAGCACCGTAGGACTGGAAATATTCCCCGAGCTGGAACGGCTGGGAGCTGTGGTGCTTCACCACCAGGCCAACCGGGGCATGGGCGGCGCGTTAAAGACCGGCTTTGCCTATATGTCGGAACACGGTTTTGACGGGGTTGTGGCGGCGGATGCGGACGGACAGCACACGCCGGAAGACATCCGGCGTGTAGCAGAGGCCCTGACACAGCATTCCGGGGAGCTGGTTTTAGGCGCGCGGGATGTATCCCAGATGCCCCGCCGCTCCAAGATGGGCAACAGTATTACTCGGATGATGTTCAATCTGCTGTATGGAATTAAGCTGCAGGACACGCAGACCGGTCTGCGCGGCATGTTGTTTACGAAGGACAGCATTCCAGGACTTTTGCGTCTGCCCAGCGACCGGTATGACTACCAAATGGAGGTGTTGGTGGAATCAGGGCGGCTGTTTCCCAAAGGAATTGTGGAGGTCCCAATTCAGACCATTTATATAGACAACAACCGTTCTTCTCACTTTCGGGTTTTGCAGGACAGCATAAAGATTTACAGCATTCTGCTGTGCCATCTGCCGCGTTTTATGGCGTCCTCTCTGCTGGCCTTCGCGGTGGACTACGGACTTTTTAACCTGCTGTACTACTTGGTGCTGCGGCGGAGCGTCCCGGCCACGGTGCTTGCCCGGCTGGTGAGCTGTACGGTGAATTACACGGTCAATAAGCGTATAGTCTTCCGAGGCAGCGGGCGCACCTATAATGTCTGGAATTATATCAAGCTGGCGGCAGGGATTTTGATTGCCAACAGCCTGCTGATATATCTTCTGGTGGACCGGATGGGGCTGCCGGCGTTTATCATGAAAATCCTGGTGGAATGCCTGCTGTATCTGGTGAGCTTCGCGGTACAGAATCAGCTGGCAAGCAAGGCTTAAATCCTGTAACGCCGTAAAAAAGTGAAAATTTTGCTTGCAATTGAAAGCTGTATGTGGTAAACTTCTTTAGTCTGAATAAAGGGCGGTCCTCTGCGCTTGCCGTTCCAGAGTGAAGGGATGGCCTCCTATGCGCGCATGAACGCCTAGTAATGAGGAGGAAACAGCAAATGGATCTGATGCAGGCATTCAGCAGCAAGTATGAGAAAGAGCAGCCCCCTGTGGCCGCCGTGGGCGACACCGTGCGCGTGCACGTAAAGGTCAAAGAGGGCAGCCGTGAGCGTATCCAGGTGTTTGAGGGTACTGTGATCGCCAAGAAGCATGGCGGCATCGGCGAGACCATCACCGTCCGCCGGGTGTCCTACGGCGTGGGTGTGGAGAAGGTGTTCCCCATTCATGCTCCTACGGTGGAGAAGATTGAACTGGTCCGCCGGGGCAAGGTCCGCCGCGCCAAGCTCTACTATCTGCGGGACCGCGTGGGCAAGAGCGCCAAGGTCAAGGAGCGCATCTAACGTTTGCCCGTATATCCAATGCGAGAGACGAAAGAGGGGGAAACCGGTTTGGGGTTTCCCCCTCTTTTCCGTTGTCCGGCAAAATGCGGGTTCTGACAATATGAGGGAGTAATTTTGTGCATTTTTGGCCGGAATCCCACTTTTCAAACTACTATATCTTGTGTATAATGGGGCATGAATACGCTGGAGCGTTGGCGCGCAGGGGAGGCAGAGCACATGAATATCCAGTGGTATCCCGGCCATATGACGAAAACACGGCGGCAGATACAGGCGGATTTAAAGCTGGTGGATCTGGTCGTGGAGGTAATTGACGCCCGCATTCCCCTGTCCAGCCGGAATCCGGACATTGATGCCTTAGTGGGGGAGAAGCCCCGTCTGATTATCCTAAACCGGGCGGATCAGGCGGACCCGGAGATAAGCCGGGCATGGAGCGCGTACTTTAAGGAGCGGGGCTGTACCGCTGTAACGGTGGATTCCAAAACAGGCAAAGGGGTCCATCAGCTGGCGGCAGCGGCCCGGCAGACTCTGCGCAGCCAGATTGACGCGTGGAGGGAGAAGGGACAGGTAGGCCGTCCGGTGCGGGCGATGGTGGTAGGCGTGCCCAATGTGGGCAAATCTACGCTGATTAACAAGGTTGCGGGCCGGAAATCCGCCAAAGCGGGAGACCGTCCAGGGGTGACCCGGGGGAAGCAGTGGGTGAATGTGGACCACGGCCTGGACCTGTTGGATACGCCGGGGATTCTCTGGCCTAAGTTTGAGGATGAGGCCACCGGGCTGCATCTGGCCTTTACCGGCGCGGTAAAGGATGAAGTGATGGACGGGGAAGGTCTGGCATGTGCCCTGGCAGAGCTGCTCAACCGGCGCTATCCCGGCGCGCTGGAGGAGCGCTACCACATTACGGCACAGCCGGAGGACCCCGGCTATGTGCTCTTAGAGAAATGTGCCCGGAAACGGGGATTCCTCATCGCCGGCGGCAAGGCGGATACCGAGCGCATGGCAAGCATCCTATTGGATGAGTATCGGGGGGGCAAGCTGGGACGCTTTACATTAGAGCTCCCCAGTGAGAGCGCCCAGAGGGGGGAGAGCGTCCATGGCTGAGCGGCGGCGGGCGGAGCCGCCGGCGGATCTCTGGAGAGAGGAGCGCCGCTGTTGGGCCCAGGGATACGCCGTGGTCTGCGGCGTGGATGAGGCGGGAGCGGGTCCGCTGGCGGGCGCAGTCTATGCCGGAGCGGTGATTCTGCCGCGAGAGCTGGAAATTGAAGGGCTGGATGACTCAAAAAAATTGTCTCCGCGCCAGAGGGACCGGCTTTACGACGTCATTCGGGAGCGGGCGGCGGCTTGGGCAGTGGCCTGGGCGGACGAGAGGGAAATTGACACCGCTGACATTCTCAGCGCCCGGATGCTGGCCATGCAGCGGGCCATTGACCGGCTCTCCCCGGCGGCGGAGTTTGCCCTGGTAGACGGAAACCGGGACCACGGAAAGCATGGGGCGATTGTCACCCCCCACCGGACCCTAGTGAAGGGCGATGCCCGTTCGGCCTCTATCGCCGCCGCGTCCATCCTGGCAAAGGTCAGCCGGGACCGGTACATGGAGGAGATGGCACGGCTTTACCCAGAATACGAGTTTGAGCGCCATAAGGGCTACCCCACCCGGAGGCACTATGCATTGCTGCGGCAGTACGGCCCCTGTCCCATCCACCGAAGGACCTTTTTGAAAAAACTGTGAGCGGGGGAGAGGCGGCGCGCCGGGGCAGCTGGGGGGAGCGGCTGGTGGCGGCGGATTTGGAGCGCAGGGGCTTTCAGATCATTGCCCGCGGCTATCGCAGCCGGTTTGGGGAGATCGACCTGGTGGCGTTGAATGAGCAGTACTTATGCTTTACAGAGGTTAAGCTGCGTAAAAGCGAAGCCTTCGCCCCGGCTTGGGCCTTTGTGGACCGGCGGAAGCAGGAAAAGCTGCGCGTTACTGCAGAGCTTTTTCTGGCGGAGCATCCACAGCTTCAGCAGCAGCCCCGGTTCGACATTGCGGAGGTCTACGCCCCCCAGGGAACCAAGACGCAGAATCCGGAAATTGTTTACTGGGAGAACGCTTTTTAGTGGGGGAGACAGATGGATAAAAGAAAAATAGATCTGTTTGACGGACACTGTGACACGATTTTAGCGCGCCTTGTGCATGGAGGCTCCCTGCGGAAAAACGAAGGACACCTGGATTTAGAGCGGACGGGGGAGTACGGGAGGTATGCGCAGTTTTTTGCGCTGTTTGGACAGCCGGAGGATGTTCCGGAACGCAGTCTGAAGAAAGCGGAGCTGTGGCAGCTGTTTCAGGAGGAATACAGGCTGTTTCAGCGGGAGATGCGGGCAAATGAGGACCTGATTGTCCACTGCCGTACAGGGGAGGAGGCCAGAGCGGCTTTTGCCGGGGGGAAAGCCGCCGCTTTTTTGTCGGTGGAAGGAGCGGAGCTGTTGGAGTGCTCCCTGGAGCGGCTGGAGGAGGCCCACGCCCTGGGGGTGCGGGCAGTAAATCTGACCTGGAACTATGCCAACGCCCTTTCCGGCTCCAACGCGGAGCGGCCGGAGCAAGGATTGACTGCGCAGGGGCGGGCCTTCGTGGATAAAATGGGGCGGCTGGGGATGCTGGTGGATGTGTCCCACCTGTCTGACCCCGGCTTCTGGGATGTGGAGGAGCGGGTCTCCGGCCCCTTTTTTGCCAGCCACTCTAATGCCAGAGAGGTGTTTTTCCACACGAGGAACTTGACCGATGCGCAATTTACTGCCATAATAGAACACAACGGCGTGGCCGGGCTCAACCTGTATGCTGATTTTTTGGGCGTTCATGCGGATCTGGATGCGGCGCTTGCCCATCTGGAGCACTGGCTGGACCTGGGCGGCGCGGGGAGCATCGCCCTGGGGGGCGATTTGGACGGCTGCTCCCGCCTGCCGGAGGGGATCCGCGGTGTGCAGGACTGGGACCGGCTGTGGGACCGCCTGCTTCAGCGCAATTACAGTGAGGCGCTGCTGCGCGCCCTGTTTTTTGAGAATTTAATGAGGGTCGTGAGTGAAGTATGTACTATGTAAGCACGAGAAATAAAGCCGACCGGAGCACCGCCGCCCAGGCCATCGCCCAGGGACTGGCCCGGGATGGAGGACTGCTGGTTCCGGAAGTGCTGCCCAACCTTTCCAAGAATGCCCTGGGGACCATGCGGGATATGACCTATCAGCAGCGGGCGCTGTATGTGATGGGGCCCTATCTGGACGGATTTACCTCCTCAGAGGTCTCCGCCTTTGCCGGAAAGGCCTATGGGGGCGGGAAGTTTGATGTAAAAGAGGTGGCCCCTGTCCGGCGGGTGGACGGGAATACCCATTGCCTGGAGCTGTGGCACGGGCCTACCTGCGCGTTTAAGGATATGGCGTTGCAGATGCTGCCCCATCTGCTCTCCGCCTCCCTGGTGAAAAACCAGGAGGGAAAGACGGTGTGCATTCTGGTGGCCACCTCCGGAGATACGGGAAAGGCCGCTCTGGAGGGCTTTAAGGATGTGGAGCGCACCCGCATCCTGGTGTTCTACCCCAAAAATGGGGTCTCCGCCGTCCAGCAGCTCCAGATGACGACCCAGGAGGGCGGCAACGTGGGCGTGTGCTCGGTGTCGGGTAATTTTGACGACGCCCAGACTGGAGTCAAGCAGTTGTTCTCCGACGCCGCCCTGCGGGAGCAGCTGGCGGAGCGGGGATTCTTCCTGTCCTCCGCCAACTCCATCAACTGGGGCCGGGTGCTGCCCCAGATTGTCTACTATGTCTCCGCTTACTGCGACCTGCTGCGCAGCGAGGCCATCCAGAGCGGGGAAAAGATTAATGTCTGTGTGCCCACCGGGAACTTTGGCAACATTCTGGCGGCCTACTATGCAAGGGAGATGGGCGTGCCTATCGGGAGGCTGATCTGCGCCTCCAACGCCAACAACGTGTTGACGGATTTTCTGCGCACCGGAATTTATGACCGCAACCGCACGTTCTACAACACGATTTCCCCCTCTATGGACATCTTGATCTCCTCTAATCTGGAGCGGCTGCTGTTTTCTCTCACGGGGCAGGACGACGCCCAGGTAAAGGACTATATGGCGCAGCTGAATAAGCGGGGGCAGTACCACGTTGAGGAGAAGCTGCGCACCCGAATGGAAAAACTGTTTTCCGCCGGGTTCTGCGGCGACGCTCAGACAAAAGCGGTCATCGGCCGCATGTGGAAGCAGCACCGCTATCTGGTCGACCCGCACACCGCCGTGGCCTTTGACGTGCTGGAGCAGTACCGCCGGGAGAGCGGGGACGAGACACCGGCCGTGGTGGTGTCCACCGCCAGCCCCTTTAAATTCTGCGACAGTGTCCTGGAGGCGCTGGGAGAGACCCGTCTGGCCCAGGGGACCGGCCTGATTGACCAGCTGGCCCAGGTTACCGGTATAGCGGCCCCGGCTGCGCTGTCCGCTCTGAAGGATAAGCAGGTGCGTTTTACCCAGAACACCGAAAAAGAGCATATGGTGGACCAGGTGCTGGAGATGCTGCGGTAGGATGGCCCTGTATGCGATTGGGGATACCCACCTCTCTCTGGCCTCCGGCAAGCCGATGGATGTTTTCGGCGGCGGCTGGGAGGGGTATGTGGACAAGCTGCGGGCAGGTTTTGCCCAGGTGCGGCCGGAGGACACGGTGGTTTTATGCGGAGATCTGTCGTGGGCGATGAGCTTGGAGGAGGGTGCGCAGGATTTCGCCTTTTTGGACGCTCTGCCGGGACGCAAGCTGCTGCTCAAGGGCAACCACGACTATTGGTGGAACACCGCTGCGAAAATGAACCGGTTTTTCCAGGCCAGCGGTTTTTCCACCCTGCATATCCTGCATAACAACTGCTATGAGTACGGCCCTTATGCGCTGTGCGGCACCCGGGGCTGGTTCTACGAGGAAAAGGGAGAGCAGAAGGTCTTTTTGCGGGAGTTGCTCCGGCTGGAGGCGTCCCTGAAGGCGGCGGGAGAGCGGCGCAAGCTGTGCTTTCTCCACTATCCCCCGTGCTACCAGGGGTACGCCTGCCGGGAGATTATGGAGTTGCTGGAGCGCTACGGCGTGGAGCTGTGCTGCTACGGACATTTGCACGGGCGCAGCCACCGCCTTGCGGTGGAGGGAAAGTACGGCTTAGTGTCCTACCGGTTGGTAGCCGCGGATTATGTGGACTTTCAGCCGCAAAAAATCTGCGAATAATTTCAAAAAAGTATGGAAATTTCCCGCCATATCTGTTAAGATAAAGCGGATAACGCGAATGATCGCCCACGCGCGCCCGCCAAGGGGGAAAATGGGCTGACAGGAGGAAGAAACAAGATGAATGTCAAAAGCGTTGAGAAGCAGGAAAAGAGTACTGTCGAGCTGGTAATTGAGGTCAGCGGCCAGGAGTTTGAGGCCGCTGTGGAGAAGGTGTACAAAAAAAAGCGCGGCAGTATCTCCGTCCCCGGCTTCCGCAAGGGCAAAGCCCCCCGAAAAATTATTGAGGGCATGTATGGCGCCGGGGTGTTCTATGAGGACGCCATTAATGATATTTACCCCGTGGCCTATGGACAGGCTGTGGAGCAGGAGAAGCTGGATGCAGTGGCCTGGCCTAAAATCGAGATTGTGGAGGCGGGAAAGGACGGCCTGACCTTTAAGGCGAAGGTCACCGTCCGTCCGGAGGTGACCCTGGGCGAGTATAAGGGACTGACCGCCGAGCGGCCCGCCGTTGAGATTACCGATGAGGATGTGGAGGGAGAGCTCAAGCCCTTCATCAGCCGCGCTACCCGCATGGTGACCGTGGAGCGTGAGGCCCGCAGCGGCGACACGGTGGTGATCGACTTTGAGGGCTTTAAGGACGGCGAGCCCTTTGAAGGCGGCAAGGCCGACGGGCATAGCCTGGAGTTGGGTTCCGGCTCCTTTGTCCCTGGGTTTGAGGAGCAGTTGGTGGGGTGTAAGGCCGGCGACGAGAAGGAATTGGACATCACCTTCCCTGAGGAGTATCACGAGGGCCTGGCAGGAGCGGCCGTGGTATTCAAGGTCAAGGTTCACGAGGTCAAGGAGAAACAGCTGCCCGACTTGGACGACGAGTTTGCCAAGGATGTGTCTGAGTTTGACACTCTGAAGGAGTTTAAGGACGACCTGTCGGCCAAGCTGAAGGCCCGCCGGGAGGATCAGGCGCAGCACGATTTTGAGCACGCGCTGATGGAGCAGGTCATGAACAATATGCAGGTGGACATCCCCGACGCTATGGTGGAGTTCCGGGCGGACAGCCTGGTTAACGACATGGCCCGGCGCATTACCTCCCAGGGCCTGCCCTTTGAGCAGTATCTGGCGATGACCGGCATGGACGTCAATTCCCTGCGGGTGCAGGCGGCGGAGGCCGCCACCGGACAGATCCGCCGGGAGCTGGCGCTGGACGCGGTGGCCGCCGCCGAGAATATCCAGGTCTCCGACGAGGAGCTGGAGGCGGAGTATCAGCGCCTGAGCGGGGAGTACCACATGGATGTGGAGGAGATCAAGAAGAACGTCCGTGAGCACGACGTGCGTCAGGATGTGGCCAGCCGGAAGGCCGAGCATATTATCTATGACAGCGCTAAGGTTGGTAAGGCCCCCGCTAAGGCGGAGGAGTCCACCGAAGAGAAGCCCAAGCGCACCCGCAAGCCCGCCGCTAAGAAGGCCGCGGACGAGCCAGCCGGCGAGGAAGGGGAGAAGCCCAAGAAGACGGTCCGCAAGCGGACGTCAAAGAAAGCCGACGAGGAAAAGACAGAGGAATAAGACGGCGCTGGGTGGGCATACTGTTGGAGAGAGACTGCCCACCCTGGGTGGGGTGGTCTGGGCGGCCCTGGACCGGCACATGCGGCTAGGCGGGCGTCCAACATCAAGACAAAGGAGATTCCTAAATCATGAGCTTAGTGCCTTACGTAGTAGAACAGACCAACCGGGGGGAGCGGTCCTATGACATTTTCTCCCGGCTGCTGAATGACCGCATCGTCTTTCTGGGGGAGGAGGTCAACGCTACCACTGCCAGCCTGGTGGTGGCTCAGCTTTTGTATCTGGAGGCCCAGGACCCGGACAAGGAGATTCAGTTTTACATTAACAGCCCCGGCGGCTCTGTCACAGACGGCATGGCGATTTATGATACCATGCAGTATATCAAGTGCGACGTGTCCACCATCTGCATCGGAATGGCGGCCAGTATGGGGGCGTTTCTGCTCTCCTCCGGCGCCAAGGGAAAGCGGCTGGCCTTGCCCAATGCGGAGATTATGATTCACCAGCCTTCCGCCGGCACCCAGGGGCAGATTACCGATATGGCCATTCATCTCAAGCGCCTGGAGGTCATCAAAAAGCGGATGAACCATATTCTGGCCGGGAATACCGGAAAGCCTTTGGAGGTGGTCACCGCGGACTGTGAGCGGGACAACTTCATGTCTGCCGAGGAGGCCAAAGAATACGGCCTAATCGACAAGGTGATTTACCAGAGATAATGGTGCGCGGGGGAGCGGGGTGACTGCCCCGCTCCCCTAGAATACGTTTGTAATGGACGGGGGAGCTGGGCCTGTCCCAAAACTGCCGCTGGCGCAGCCGATGAAGTGAGGATAACGATATGCCAAAAAACGACGACCGTAAAAGCGTCCGCTGTTCTTTCTGCGGCAAGCACCAGGAACAGGTTTCCCGCATTATCGCGGGGCCGGGCGCATATATCTGCAATGAATGCGTACACCTGTGCATGAGTATTCTGGATGACGCTTATGATCCGGAGGAGGAGCGGCTGGATTCGGACATGCCAGACGTAATTCCCACTCCGCGGGAGATACGCAGTGTGTTGGACCAGTATATTATCGGCCAGGAGGACGCCAAGGTGGCTCTGTCTGTGGCGGTGTATAACCACTATAAGCGGATCTATTTTGGCGGCGGGGAGGATGTGGAGCTGCAAAAGAGCAATATTCTGCTCTTAGGGCCCACTGGCTGCGGAAAAACGCTATTTGCCCAGACCCTGGCCCGGATTTTGAAGGTTCCCTTTGCCATTGCGGACGCCACCACCCTCACGGAAGCGGGTTACGTGGGCGACGACGTGGAGAATATCCTGCTACGCCTGGTACAGGCCGCCGATTTTGACGTGGAGCTGGCGGAGCGGGGAATTATCTATGTGGATGAAATTGACAAGATTGCCCGCAAGAGCGAGAATACCTCCATTACGCGCGATGTGTCTGGCGAGGGCGTACAGCAGGCTCTGCTGAAGATTTTGGAGGGGACGGTTGCCAACGTTCCCCCCCAGGGCGGGCGCAAGCATCCCCATCAGGAATTTATTCAGATCAACACCAAAAATATTCTTTTCATCTGTGGCGGCGCTTTTGATGGAATGGAGAAGATTATTGAGCAGCGCCTGGACAAAAAGACCATTGGGTTTGGCGCGGATATACAGAGCCGGAAGGAACGGGATACCTCTTCTATACTCAAGCAGGTGCAGCCCCACGACTTGTTGAAATTTGGCATTATTCCGGAGCTGGTGGGCCGTCTTCCAGTGATTACCACGCTGAGCGCTTTGGATCAGGAGCAGCTGGTGCGCATTTTGACCGAGCCGAAGAACGCCCTGGTTAAGCAGTATCAAAAGCTGCTGGAGTACGACATGGTGGACCTGACGTTTGAGACCGGCGCTCTGGAGGAGGCCGCGAAAAAGGCCATCGACCGCGGAATCGGCGCCCGCGGCCTGCGGGCGGTGCTGGAGGAGGTCATGAACCAGCTTATGTATGACGTGCCCTCTGATCCCACTATTACTAAGGTGACGATTACGGCGGAGAGCGTTCAGAATCTAACCGCCCCCACTGTCGAGCGTGATCCGGAGCGTACCCAACGCCCCCGCCTGGGCGCGGCGGCTCTCCGCTCGGAGCACGGCGGCGCGCCGGCGCGGGGCAACGCGTCTTAAGCCGCGGGTCAATTGGAATGTGAGCCGGCGGCGGGGAATCCGGCCGCCGCCGGGGGCCGGATTTTCATATTGCGGCGGCAGAGGCTGAAATGGCGGGGCGGGACTTTCCCGTCCCGTTTTCCTCTGCGGGGAGAAAGGAAAAGAATACGTATTTAAAAAGGAGTGAGCGCGGTGCAGACGAACCAGAGCGTTACGATGCCGGCTGTGGCCTTGCGGGGGCTGACGGTGTTTCCCAATATGCTGCTTCATTTTGATGTGGGGCGGGAGGAATCCATTCAGGCGCTGGATGCGGCTATGGAAACCAGTCAGCCGGTCTTTTTAGTAACGCAGCGGGAGCTGGAGACCGAACGGCCGGGACAGGAGGAGCTGTATACGGTCGGCACAGTCTGTAACGTGCGCCAGCTGCTGCGCCTGCCTGGCGATAATGTGCGGGCCATGGTGGAGGGAGTCGGCCGGGGCCGGCTGTGCAGTCTGCCTCAGCAGCTGCCCTACCTGCTGGCGGAGGTAGAGGAGCTGCGGGAGGAGGAGCCTGCGGGGCACTCCGCCCGGACAGAGGCCCTGATCCGTCAGAGCTATGAGCTGTTTGAGCATTATGTGGAGCTCTCCCACCGGATGACGCAGGACGTTCTGCTGGCGGTTCTCACCAGCGAGGATCCCGGTTATATTGCCGACTATATTGCGCAGAATCTGGCGATGCGCACCGGCGATAAGCAATCGGTGCTGGAAGAGCTGCGCCCGGTGCGCCGGCTCTCCCAGCTGTGCCGCATCCTCCGCCGGGAAGTGGAGATTTTGGAGTTGGAGCAAGAGATGCGGAGCAAGGTGCGGGACCAGCTCAGCCGCAGCCAGCGGGATTATGTCCTGCGGGAGCAGCTGAAGGTTCTGCGGCAGGAGTTGGGCGAGGACCCGGACGGGGACGGGGAGATTGCCGGATACCGCAGGAGAATCGCCCAGGCCAAGCTGCCGGAGCAGGTGGAAGAGAAACTGATTAAGGAGCTCAGCCGCCTGGAGAAGCAGCCCTTTGGCTCGGCAGAAGCGGGGGTGCTGCGCAGCTATCTGGACGTGTGCCTGGAGATGCCGTGGGAGAAGAAGACCAAGGAGCGTCTGGATGTGGCCGCCGCCAGGAGGGTGCTGGACGCCGACCACTACGGCCTGGAGAAGGTGAAGGAGCGCATTCTGGAATTTTTGGCGGTCAAGCAGCTTGCGCCGGAGCTGAAGGGCCAGATTATCTGCCTGGTGGGCCCTCCGGGAGTAGGGAAAACCTCCATTGCCATGAGTGTGGCCAAGGCCCTGCGGCGGAAGCTGGCCCGGATTTCACTGGGCGGCGTTCACGACGAGGCGGAAATTCGCGGTCATCGGAAGACCTATGTGGGCGCGATGCCCGGCCGAATTATGGATGCAGTGCGTCAGGCGGGGAGCAGCAATCCCCTGCTGCTGCTGGATGAGGTTGACAAACTGGGGAGCGACCATCGGGGGGACCCCTCCTCAGCGCTGCTGGAGGTGCTGGACGTGGAACAGAACGCCGCTTTCCGCGACCATTTTTTAGAGCTGCCCTTTGACCTATCCGACGTGCTGTTTATTACCACAGCCAACACCACCGAGACCATTCCCCGGCCCCTGCTGGACCGGATGGAGGTAATTGAGCTGACCAGCTACACTGATGAGGAGAAGCTAGAAATTGCCAAGCGCCACCTGCTGCCCAAGGAGCGCAGGCGTCATGGCCTGAAAGCCACGCAGCTGCGGCTGACGGATGACGCCATACGGGAAGTTATCCGGGGTTACACCAGGGAGGCCGGCGTGCGTGTGCTGGAACGCCGTTTAGCGGCCTTGTGCCGTAAGGCGGCCATGAGGCTGGTGGAGGGAAATGTAAAATCAGTCCAGATAACCGGCGATAATTTGGAAGAGTTTTTGGGAATCCGCCGCTATCATCCGGAACGGCTGCCACTGGGCGAACAGGTTGGTGTGGTAAACGGCCTGGCTTGGACCAGCGTGGGCGGGGAACTGCTGGAGGTGGAGGTCAACGTGGTGCCCGGCGCCGGGAAGGTGGAGCTGACCGGGAATCTGGGGGACGTAATGAAGGAGTCCGCCCATGCGGCCCTGTCTTATATCCGCAGCCGGGCCGGGCAGTGGGGGATTGAGGAGGAGTTTTATAAAAACAAGGACCTACATGTCCATTTCCCGGAGGGGGCGGTCCCCAAGGACGGGCCCTCCGCCGGCATCGCGATTACTACCGCAATGGTTTCAGCGCTGACCCATGTGCCGGTGAAGCGGGAGATTGCGATGACCGGCGAGGTTACGCTGCGGGGCAGAGTGCTCCCCATCGGCGGGCTGAAGGAAAAGACCATGGCGGCCTACCGCAGCGGCATTAAAACGGTCATTCTTCCGGCGGAAAATCGAAAGGACCTGGAGGAGATTGACCAAACCGTGCGCGGCGCCCTGCGCTTTGTCCCGGTGGAGCAGGTGGATGCGGTGCTTGCAGAGGCGCTGTCCATGCCGCCGGAGGAGCTGCCGACAGCCGCTCTGCGTCCCCATGAGCAGTCGGTCCAAGGGCAGGGCCTGCCTACCCTACGGCAGTAAAGGAGAAATCTATGAATGTCAATTTACAGAAGGCGGAGTTCGTCCGCTCTGCCGCCAAGGCGAGGGACTTTCCCAGGGACCGCCTGCCCCAAGTGGCCTTTGCGGGCCGCTCCAATGTGGGCAAGTCCTCGGTGATCAACCGCCTGCTGAACCGGAAGAATTTTGCCAGGGTGGGAGCCGCCCCGGGAAAGACCACCCACATCAACTACTTTCTTATTGACAGCAGGTTTTATCTGGTGGATCTGCCCGGTTATGGCTACGCCAAGGTGTCCAAAGCAGAAAAGGAACGCTGGGGGCGGCTGATGGAGGAGTGGTTCGCGGACAACACCTTAATGACCCTGGGTATTATGATTGTGGATGCCCGCCATAAGCCTACAGCCGACGACTGCACCATGGTCCAGTGGTTTAAAAGCAGCGGCCGTCCATTCAGCGTGGCGGCCAACAAGCTGGATAAGCTGAAGAAAAGCGAAATTGCTTCAAATTTAGAGCGGATTCGGGAAGTGTTGGAACTAGACAGCACTGTAAAGGTGATTCCCTTTTCGGCTGAAAAAGGCGAGGGGAGACAGGAACTTTTAGAGCTGATTTTGGAACATGCGGAGGCGCGGACATGAAATATGTAAAGCTGCTGCGGGACGGAAAGGCCGTTTGGGGTGTGCTCAAGGGAGAACTGGTGCGGACTCTGGCAGGGGAACCCTTTAGAGGCATTTGTTACGACGGAGAGACCCTGCCCTTAGAAGCGTGCCGGCTGCTGGCTCCCTGCGGAGAGGGCGCAAAAATCATCTGTGTGGGAAAAAACTACTACGACCACGCTTTGGAAATGGGAGAGGGGGTGCCAGACCGGCCCATCCTCTTTATGAAAGGGGCCAACGCCATCAACCACCCGGAGGGCCAGGTGTGCGCACCCGCCTTCGTGGAACGGCTGGATTATGAGGGGGAACTGGCGTTTGTCATCAAGCGGCGGGCCAAAAACGTCCCTATGGAGGATTTTACCCAGTACATCCTGGGCTACACCTGCCTCAACGACATTACCGCCCGGGATATTCAAAAGGGAGACGGGCAGTGGACCCGCGGCAAGGGGATGGACGGCTTTGCCCCGATGGGCCCGGTGCTCACAGACGAGGTAGACCCGGCGGACTTGTCTGTTGAGACCCGTTTAAATGGTGTGGTGGTTCAGGCGGGCCGGACCAGCCAGTTTATGACCCGCGTGCCCGCTCTGTTGGCGTACATCACTGCGTCTATGACGCTGGAGCCTGGCGATGTGGTGTCCACCGGCACCCCGGCCGGAGTGGGTCCTATGAGCTGTGGGGACACCGTGGAAGTAGAAGTGCAGGGAATCGGGATTCTGCGCAATCACATCAAATAACTGCGGCAGGCGCACGGCACATTCCATGCCGTGCGCCTGCCGTATCCGGAGCGCTGAGCGTGTTTTGAGAGGTGAGCGTATGAGTTTCGGTTTTTCCTATGTAGGCGCGGTGTTTTTGCTGCTGCTGCTGATTCCCAATCTGCTGTGGACAAAATGCCGCCCTGCGGGCTATGAGAATTATATCAAGCGGGAAAATAGGGCCCTTTTGCTGCTGGAGCGGGTGGGGGAGGTGCTGGTAAGCGGCATTTCCCTGGTGTGTACCGGTTTGAACTGGCGTCCGCCCTCCCTCTGGTCTGGGTGGCTGGGGGCGGCGCTTGCGTTGATGGCGCTGTATGAGGTATACTGGGTCCGCTATTTTCACAGTGCCCGGACGATGGAGGATTTTTACGGCAGCCTGTTGGGGGTGCCGGTAGCGGGGGCCGTCCTGCCTGTAGCCGCCTTTTTCTGTCTGGGCATATACGGGAAAAATCTGTTTCTGCTGGCGGGCGTGGCGGTATTGGGCGTGGGGCATATTGGAATTCATTTGGGACACCGCAGGGAACTGCTGGCGGAAAAGGCGGCAGAGGAGAGGAACGCGCGCCCTTGACAAAACCCTGACGGTGTAGTATAGTAGCGTGGTAAAGCACAAAAGCGAGCGAGGGAGATGTCTCAATGAGATATACCATCAACACCCCGGAGGGGACGCGGGACCGGCTGTTTGCCGAGTGCCGGGACCGCAGGCAGGTGCAGGAGGGGCTCACCTCCCTTTTCCGCCGCCGGGGGTATGCGGAGGTCTCCACTCCGGAGGTGGAGTTTTATGATTTGTTCCTTCAGTCGGGCAGCCCCATGCCCCAGGAGAGCATGCTCAAGCTGATCGACCGCAGCGGCAGCATTCTGGTTATGCGTCCCGACTGCACCGCGCCTATTGCACGGGTGGCGGCTACAAAGCTTCAGACCCTGCCTCTGCCCCAGCGGCTGTACTATGACCAGACGGTGTTCCGCTCCCGGCCGGAGCACCGGGGCGGCAGCAGTGAGATTGCCCAGTGCGGGGTAGAGCTGATTGGGGCGGCTGGAAATAAGGCCGATCTGGAGATGGTGGCTCTAGCGGTGGATTCCCTGCGTCAAAGCGGGGTGGGACGTTTCCATATCGAGCTGGGACACGCAGGTTTTTTCCGCACTCTGGCGGCGCGGATGGATATGGACGCAGAGACGGTGGAGCAGACGCGCGTCCTGATCGAGGGAAAGAATTTCGCCGCGCTGAACGACCTGCTGGAACCCTACCGGGACCGGCCGGCCTGGGCGGCGCTGGGGCGGCTGTCCCGCCTGTTCGGCGGGGTGGAGGTGCTGGACGAGGCGGAAGGTCTGGCGGGGCCTCACGAGGCTCTGGACTATCTGCGTGGGCTCTATCGGGAGCTGGAAGCGGCGGGGTACGGGGCCTTTCTGCGCTTTGACCTGGGCTTGGTTCACCAGATTGACTATTATACCGGCGTGGTCTTTCGGGGCTATGTGGAAGGGGCCGGGGACGCGGTGCTCTCCGGAGGCCGGTATGACGGACTCGTGGGTTTTTTCGGGCGCAGCGCACCGGCGACGGGTTTTGCCGTGGATGTGGACGCAGTGGCGGGCTGTCTGGACGCCGGGGAGGGCCCTGGACGAGAGCTGCTGGTCCATTTCGGCCCGGGCCAGCTGGCCCGGGCCCTCAAGGTGGTAGACGAATACCCGGAGGGGATTTGTGAGCTCTCGCCGTGCTCTACGCTGGAAGAGACGTTGGCTCTGGCTCGGGAGAAGGGCGCGTCCCGTGTGCTGGCGCTAGAGGCGCAGGGAGAAGAAAGGTGGGTGGATCTATGAGCTCTGGAGCCGGCCGGCTGCGGATCGCCCTGACAAAAGGGCGGCTGCAGGACAAGAGCGTGGAGCTTTTTGAGACTATGGGGCTGGATTGCTCCCCTATCCGCAGTCCGGGCCGCCGCCTGATCCACTCTATCCCTAACTATCCTCTGGACGCGGTGCTGGCAAAGGCTCCGGATGTGATTACCTATGTGGAGCATGGAGTCTGCGACCTGGGTGTGGTGGGGAAGGACACCATTCTGGAGCAGGGGAAGAGCTTTTACGAGGTGCTGGACCTAGGATTCGGACGCTGCCGTTTCGCCCTGGCAGTGAAAGAGGGGAGCGATTTTTACGGCACCTATAAGACCCGCCGGATCGCCAGCAAATACCCCAACGTAACCCGTGCCTTTTTTGAGAAAAAAGGGATGGATGTGGACATTATCAAGATTGAGGGCTCGGTGGAGCTGGCTCCCATTTTGGATCTGGCGGACGCCATTGTGGACATTGTAGAGACAGGGGCGACGCTGCGGGAAAACGGTCTGGTTCCCATAGAGGACGTAGCTCAGGTGAGCGCCAAGCTGATTGTCAACACCGCCAGCATGAAGCTGCGCAAAAGGGAAATTGAGGACTTTATTGCCCGGTGTGAGGGAGAATTGGAGCGAAGGATATGATTCAGATTGTAACAGCCGACGGCAGGGCTGAGCGGGAAGTCATCTCCGCCATGCGGGCCCGGGCCGCCGCGAAAAATGCGGAGATAGAGGCGGCGGCGGCCGCCATTATGGAGGCGGTGCGGCAGGAAGGGTATGCTGCGGTGGAGCGGTACAGCCTCCAGTTTGACCACAGCGCCCCCTATGAGATTGAAAAGGAGAAACTGGAGGAGGCCTATGCAGCCTGCGACCCGGCGCTGGCTGCCGCTATGGAGCACGCCGCCGCCAACATCCGGGACTATAATGAGAAGCTGCTGGCACAGAGCCGGCAGTGGCGTAATCCAGACGGGGGAATGGTGGGCCGCGTGGTGCGGGGGGTGAGCCGGGTGGGAGTTTATGTGCCCGGCGGCACGGCGGCCTACCCCTCTTCGGTGCTGATGAATGCGGTGCCCGCCAAGGTAGCGGGCGTGGGGGAGATCATTATGGTCACTCCGCCTACCGAAAATTTAAACAACGCGGTGCTGGCTGCGGCCAGAATTGCGGGGGTGGACCGGTGCATTGCCGTGGGCGGTGTGCAGGCGGTGGCCGCCCTGACCTACGGCGCGGGATTGATTCCCCGGGTAGACAAGCTGGTGGGCCCCGGCAACGCCTATGTGGCCGCCGCCAAGCGGCTGGCCTACGGCAGCCTCGATATCGACATGATTGCCGGCCCATCGGAGGTGCTGGTCATTGCCGACGAGAGCGCCAACGCCAAATACGCCGCAGCCGACCTGCTCAGCCAGGCGGAGCATGATAAGCTGGCCTCCGCGGTGCTTTTAACCACCAGATGGGACCTGGCACAGGCGGTAGACGCGGAGATTGTCCGCCAGACGGGGTACCTCAGCCGCAGCGAGATTATGCAGGCGTCTCTGCGGGACTTTGGCTGCGCGATTGTGTGCCGGGACCTGGCACAGGCGGCGGAGCTGGCCAACGAAATTGCGCCGGAGCACCTGGAGATCATGACGCAGGATCCCCAGGCGCTGCTGCCCGCTATCCGCAATGCGGGAGCGGTCTTTTTGGGGGCTTGGTCGCCGGAGCCCTTAGGCGACTACCTGGCCGGACCGAACCATGTGTTGCCCACGTCGGGCACAGCCCGGTTTTTTTCTCCTCTGAGCGTGGACAGCTTTCTCAAAACTATGAGCGTTATCCAGTATGACCGCGCCAGCCTGGAGCGGGTGCACGGACAGGTTGCCGGTATGGCGGAGGCGGAGCATTTAACCGCCCATGCCAATTCTATCCGGGTACGCTTTGAAAACTAGGAGGACGCTATGAGAGTATCCAATATTTCCCGGGAAACGAAGGAAACCTGCGTCTCTGTCCGCCTCACCCTGGAGGGAGGAAAAGTGGAAATTTCCACGGGCATCGGTTTTTTTGACCATATGCTCACCGCCCTGGCCTTTTACGGCGGTCTGGGGTTAGAGCTCACTGCCAGAGGGGATCTGGAGGTAGACGGGCACCACACAGTAGAGGACGTGGGGATTGTCCTGGGCCAGGCCCTGCGGGAGGCGCTGGGGGACCGGAGAGGAATCCGCCGGTATGCCTCGGCCTTTATTCCCATGGACGAAGCGCTGTGCTTCACAGCGCTGGATTTCTCCAACCGGCCCTTTTTGGTTTTCGATGCGGACATGCCCCAGGCCCGAATGGGAGCGTATGACGCCTGCCTGACCGAGGAATTTATGCGGGCGCTGGCGGTAAACAGCGGCTTGACTTTACACATGAAGGCCCTCTACGGTAAGAATTCTCACCATATTACCGAAGCGCTGTTTAAAGCGCTGGGCGTGGCGGTCAAAGAGGCTGTGCGGGTAGAAGGGACGCGGGTGGTTTCCACCAAGGGGGTTTTATGAGCGGAGGGATTCGGGAGATACGCCAGCTGGAGCTGGAAGAGCTGCTGAATCTGTACACGCACCTGCACGAAACGGACATACCGCCGGAAACTCCGGCCAGAGACGCCCTGTGGAAAGCGCTGCTGGCTGATCCTAATTACCATATTATTGTCGCGGAAGTGGATGGACGGCTGTGCGCCTCCTGCACTCTGGTGGTTGTTCCGAATTTGACCAGAGGGCTGCGGCCTTACGGAGTGGTTGAAAACGTGGTTACCCGGCGGGAGTATAGGAGGCGGGGGCTGGCCAGTGCCTGCTTAAACCGGGCGCGGGAGCTGGCGCAGGCAGCTGGCTGCTACAAGCTCATGCTTCTTACCGGGACGAAAGATGCGTCCATTCTGCGCTTTTATGAGCAGGCGGGCTACAATAGCAGGGACAAAACAGCCTTTGTTCAATGGCTATGACAGGGGGGAAGAGAGATGGGCTATACAGCCGTTGTAGACTATGGCGTGGGAAACCTGAAAAGCATTACCAACGCCATGGGATATCTGGGGCTGGAGACGCGCATTACCAGCGATGAGCGGGAATTAGAGCGGGCGAATTCCATCATTCTGCCCGGTGTGGGGGCTTTTCCCGACGCGGCAGAGCGCCTGCACGGGCTGGGTTTGGACCGGGCGCTTTTAAATCAGGCGAAACGGAAGCCTGTCTTAGGTATCTGCTTGGGGATGCAGCTTCTCTTTGACGCAGGCGAGGAGATTCGAAACTGTAAAGGGTTAGGACTTGTCGGAGGGAGGATAGAGCGAATCCGAACTGAGAATAAACTCCCCCACATCGGCTGGAACAGCCTGACTTTTCCCAACCCCTCGCCGCTTTTTGCAGGGGTGGAGGAGGGGAGCTGTGTCTATTTTGTCCACAGCTACTGCGCTATCGCCGATGACCCCGCCGATGTGCTGGCCCTGACAGAGTACGGCGCGCCGGTTACGGCGGCGGTGGGCAGAGGAAATGTGTATGGCTGCCAGTTCCATCCGGAGAAGAGCGGCGAAACAGGGTTACAAATTTTACGGAATTTCGGAGGGCTGAACCGATGATTTTGCTGCCGGCCATTGACTTGAAAGACGGTAAAGCAGTACGGCTTTACAAAGGGGAATTTCATACGGCGCACCAGGTCTGTGCGGATCCTGTGGCCGCGGCAGGCGCCTTTGCCGCGGCGGGCACCCGCTACATCCACATGGTGGACCTGGACGGAGCGCGGAATGGCGTACGGAAAAACGGCGGAATAGTCCGGGTTGTGACGGAGTCCTCCGGACTGCGGGTGGAGCTGGGCGGTGGCATCCGGTCTATGGCGGATCTGGAAGAGGTCTTTTCTCTGGGGGTGTACCGGGCAGTGATTGGCTCTGCCGCCGTCAGTGATCCAATCTTTGTCCGCGCCGCTGTAGAGCGGTATGGGGAGCGGATTGCCGTAGGGATTGACGCGCTGAACGGTGTGGTTAAGACCGCCGGATGGGAGCGGTCATCCGGGCTGGACTATCTGGAATTTGCGCGGCAGATGGGCGGCATAGGTGTAAAGGTTATTATTTTTACAGATATTGCTACAGATGGGATGCTTTCCGGCCCTTCTCTGGAGCGGCTGGAAGCCCTTCAAAAGGTTTACAGCGGGCAGATTGTGGCCTCCGGCGGGGTTTCCTGCAATGAGGACATTCGGAATTTGGCAGCGATGGGCCTCTATGGAGCTATTGTTGGTAAAGCCTATTATGCCGGGGCGGTGGATTTACCTTTAGCGGTGAAGGAGGCTGGAGAGCAGTGTTAGCCAAACGGGTTATCCCCTGCCTGGATGTGCGGGACGGACGGGTGGTAAAGGGCGTTCATTTTGTGAATATCCGAGATGCCGGAGATCCGGTAGAGCTGGCGAAATTCTACTCTAGGCAGGGGGCGGACGAAATTGTCTTTTTAGATATCACCGCCACCAGCGACGGGAGAGATACGGTGGCGGATGTGGTGGAGCGCACTGCGGCGGAGGTATTTGTTCCTCTGACTGTGGGCGGCGGCATCCGCACGCTGGAGGATTTCCGGCGGCTGCTGCGGGCGGGAGCGGACAAAATCTCTGTCAATTCCGCCGCTGTGGCCGATCCCAGCCTGATTGCGCGGGCGGCAGAGCGGTTTGGCTCTCAGTGCGTGGTGCTGGCCATTGACGCCCGCAGCCGGGGCGACGGATGTTATGAGGTCGTTACCGCCGGCGGGCGGAAGCCCACAGGGCTTGATGCCGTTCAATGGGCCCGCCGTGGCCAGGAGCTGGGGGCAGGGGAGATTTTGCTGACTTCTATGGACGCCGACGGCACCAAGATGGGCTTTGACCTGGCGATGACGCGCACGGTGGCAGAGGCGGTCTCCGTCCCGGTAATCGCCTCCGGCGGCTGCGGCAGTCTGGAGGACTTTGCTCAGGTCTTTGAGCAGACCGGCTGCGACGCGGCCCTTGCGGCGTCTTTGTTCCACTTTGGAGAGCTGACGGTGCCCCAGGTAAAAGACTTCCTGCGTACGCGCGGTATTCCGGTGAGGTGATTGGGATGGCCTTTGATTTGGAGCTGCTCTTTCAAAAATCAGATCTGATTCCGGTCATCATTCAGGAGGCGGATACTCTGGAGGTGCTGATGCTGGGCTTTACCAACCGGCGGGCGGTAGAGCTTACCCTGGAAACCGGAACCGCCTGGTTTTGGAGCCGCAGCCGCCGGGAGCTGTGGAATAAGGGGGAAACCTCTGGAAATTTTCTGCATGTGAAGCGGGTGATGACGGATTGCGACACGGATACCCTGCTGTATTTCTGCAAACCGGATGGGCCCACATGCCATACGGGGCGCCGTTCCTGCTTTTTCAATACGGTTATGGAGGAGAAGATATGAACGATCAAGTGCTGCAGGACCTGTACCGGGTGATTTTACAGCGCCGGGCGGAACCGCAGGAGGGCTCTTATACCTGCTATCTTTTTGCCCAGGGCCTGGATAAAATCTTAAAAAAAGTGGGCGAGGAGTGCGCAGAGACGGTAATTGCCGCTAAAAATGGCAGGCAGAAGGAGACGGTAGGGGAGATTTCCGATCTTGTGTATCATCTGATGGTGATGATGGCGGAGCAGGAAATTCCTCTGGACGCAGTACTGGAGGAGCTCTCCCGCCGCAGCCAGAAAATCGGCAATCTGAAGCAGATGAAGCGGGTTGACCGGGAGACATAGGTCTTCTTTGAACATCGGCAATATACGCAGCGGCGAGAGATTTTTCGCCCGGATAAAAAATGGCCCGCCTCGTAAGAAGGCGGGCCATTTTTGCTGCAAGTCAAGGGTTTGAAGAGAAGAGCTCAGGGCGGGAAAGGGAAGCGGTTTGGGCATAGGTGACGAAAACGGCGTACAGGCGGGCCAGAGTGTCCCAGACGGAATGGTCAATAACCCCGGTTTCCTCCGCCTGATTTTGACGCTGAATCCAGCGGATATTTTGGACAGTGGCATCGTCCATGGTGCCGAAATCTGCGGTTTCCTGTAGCCCGACCAGTATGTGGGCCAAAGCCATGAACATGGCCTGGATTAAACCCAGATGGGCGCAGCTTTCCCCCGGAGAGATGGTGTAATCCCGGGAAGGGTAGCCGCAGCAGGGCAGCGGGGGAGAGAGGGCGGAGCAGCAGTGCTGGTAGACGTCTACAATGGCGTCCCACACGGCGTTGTCCACCACGCCGGTGACGGGCGGGAAGAGTTCGCGCTGAAAGAGCATGACAGCTTCCAGAGTTTGTTCTCCAAATATACCGTCGGGCACCAGACGGGGCATCCAGGGGTGCCGGAAGGAGATGACCCGCAGCATCGTCTGCAAATCAGAAACAGAGTGGCCGTTCGGGCCGGCGGTTAACGGCAAGGGGCACATCATACTTCACCTCCCACAGCGTCTCGGGCGCCCAGAGACAGATTGCGGCCGGGAAATTGGGTGACGCTGGAGGAAAGCGTATCGTCAATATCCGGCCGGAAGGGCTCTGGGATGACGTTGGAATATTCGGCCATAGTGTCGGTAATACCGGCGTAGAGCCGGTAGAGCACCTCCCAGGTGGCGGCGTCCACCTGTCCGCTCTGGGGCAGCCCGGCCATCTGCTGGACTGCCTGAACTGAGCGGCTGGTGACGTCTCCAAATGTGCCGTCAATGGATACCATGGGGATGTTATTGTAAAACGTAGCAACTACGGATAAAATGTATTGCAGCAGCCGCACGCGGTCGCCGCTGTCCCCCAGGGAGATAGGGCGGGACAGGTTGAGCTGGACCTGATAGAACGTCTGGCCTTCGCTGATGAGCTCCGCCAGGTCCATAATGCCTACGTAGAGGTAGACCATCTTATACCAGGTAGCGCTGCCGACCACGCCGTCGGGGGAAAGATTGAAAATCTCTTGAAAACGCCGCACCGCCCGCTCGGTGGGCGGGTCAAATACGCCGTCCGCAACGGGGATTTTTGGAATTGCAGGGTAATCTCGGGAAATGCGGTTGAGCATGACTTGCAGCTGAACCACGTGTTCTCCCCGGTCTCCCAGCCGCAGCGGACTGCCTGGGTAGGAGGTCTGAAGTCCCATAACCGGGGCGCCGGTGACAATCTCAATGTCATTGCCGTAGTAATTGCGCAGGATTTCAATAGAATTATACCCCTGCTCGGCCAGGGACTGACTGCCCCACTGGGAGAGGCCGTCACAGGTAGTAGTGGTACCATTGCAGAATTTTGCGGCCAGGGGCTCTACAAAGCCGGTATGCCGGATATAGTTGTTGAAAATGTCGTCCACAATGCGCTCCACATTGTCAAAGATATTGCGGCCTTTAATAAATTTTTGGTCATAGGCGGTGCTGGCGGTGATTTGGAAGGGATAGCCCCGGCTGGTGTAATACTCGGTATACACCCGGTTGAGGGCAAACGAGATGATTGCCAGCACATTGGCGCGAATAGCGGCAGGCTCCCAGGTAGGGTAGATCTCGCTGGAGGCCACGTTTTTTACGTAATCTGGGAAAGAGACCGTGACATTTTCCGCGTCGGAATCCGGGGGACCCATATGCACGGTGATAAATTGGGGTATGTATGGGGTAACGATTGGGGGCATGGCGATTCCTCCTCACAGGTTTTGCGGAGTAATCTGCACCTGCTCGCTCCGGGAACCGGGAATTGCCATCTCGGGCAGGGGGATCAGCTCCAGCTCCTGAACGGTCTCTACATTTGGGAATACCTGGATATCCTGGACGGTCAGAATTTCATAACCGGGCGCTTCGACCCAGAGATCTACCAGGGCGAAAGGAGTTTGAGTGCCGGGACTTAGGCCGGCGCTGAGATTGGGAGTGTCAATCTGAATAGGGGAGGTCTTTCCGCTGGAGTTGGAAACACGGGTCGCCAGCAGAGTGTGCCGTCCGGCGGCGGCCTTTTGGGTGAGTGCTACTGTGGCCCCCTGTACGGGGATTTCAGCGCGGGATGTGTAGACGCGGGTGATGAGCGTTCCGATGGATGCCAAAGTATACGCCTCCTTTTCGCTCCAGTCTATGCGGCAAAGGGGAAGGTGGTGCCGTGGAAACGGGCGCAGGAAAAATAGCAAGTATTTGTTAAGGATTTTGTAAGACGAAAAAGAGCAAAATATTAAAACGCCGGCCGCCTGCCCTTGGTATCATAGAGATACTACGGACAAGCGGTTTTTTGACAGAAAGGAGCTCAGGATGAAAAAGTGTGCAATTGCCGTTTTATTCGGCGGCTGCTCTGCGGAATACGGCGTGTCGCTGGAGTCCGCCCACGCGGTGCTCAGCCATATAGACCAGGAAAAATATACGCCTATTCCAATCGGGATCTCTCGGGAGGGGGACTGGTTTTATTACACAGGGGCGTTCTCCAAAATTTTGGAGGATGTCTGGTGCGGCTCTGATGACTGCGTACCGGCGGCGGTTTCGCCCAGCCGCGGCACGCATGGGCTGCTGGTTGTGGGGCCCGGCGGGGTGGAGACGATCCGGCTTGATGCGGCGTTT
This sequence comes from uncultured Flavonifractor sp., assembly GCA_947346365.1. Lineage (GTDB taxonomy): Bacteria > Bacillota > Clostridia > Oscillospirales > Oscillospiraceae > CANAAV01. The sequence continues at coordinate 46,817 of CANAAV010000004.1, read as the reverse complement.
CCCGTTCTCCATGGCAAAAACGGCGAGGACGGCACGGTGCAGGGGCTGTTTGAGCTGGCGGGAATCCCGGTTGTGGGGTGCGGTGTGCTGGCGTCGGCTTTGTGCATGGATAAGGACCGGGCCCATAAACTGGCTCAAGCTGCCGGAGTAGCGGTCCCGGCATCCTTTGTGGTAAAGAGGGGAGCAGATGTGCAGCAGGTCTTGGCACAGGCGGAGGAGCTGGGGTATCCTGTGTTTGTAAAGCCGGTCAGGGCAGGATCTTCTTATGGGATTACCAAGGTAAAGGGCCGGACGGAACTGCTCCCCGCCCTGCGTTTAGCCTTTCAATATGACGAACGGGTCATCTTGGAGGAGTGCATTTCCGGCTTTGAGACCGGGTGCGCGATTTTGGGAAACGATGAGCTGACGGTAGGAGAGCTGGATGAGATCGAATTGTCAGGAGATTTTTTTGACTTTGCGGAGAAGTACACTCTAAAAACCTCCGCCATCCATGTCCCCGCCCGTATTCCACCGGACAAGGCTCGGGAGGTTAAGGAGGCGGCCCAAAAGGTTTACCGGGCGCTGGACTGCCGGGGATTTGCGCGGGTGGATCTGTTTTTAGAGGAGGGTGGCAGAATTGTGTTTAACGAGGTCAACACCATTCCCGGCTTTACAGCCCACAGCCGCTATCCCAGTATGATGAAGGCCTCAGGGCTGTCGTTTGAACAGATGCTCACCCGCGTCATTGAGCTGGCGGTGGAACCGTGAACCCGCTGGTGCTGGTTAACGGCAGCCACGCCTGCCCAGAAGAGCGGCCGGAGCTGCTTGCAGTCTGCGCCGGCAGTGAGGTCATGCTGGAACGGCAGGCCGCCCTGGGTTTGGGGGCGCTGATGGAAAAGGTGGACGGCTGGCGCTTTATCACTCCGGTGAGCGGCTGGCGTTCGTTTGAGGAACAGGAAGAGATTTACCGAAGGTCTATGGCGGAAAACGGCGAAACATTTACCCGGCAATATGTGGCCCGCCCTGGCCATAGTGAGCACCAGACCGGCCTTGCCATTGATTTAGGGCTGTCCGGGCCGGCTCTGGATTTTATCCGTCCAAACTTTCCCTATGAAGGGGTCTGCCAGCGCTTCCGCACTCTGGCGGCGGATTTCGGATTTGTGGAGCGTTATCCGGCGGGAAAGGAGCACCTCACCGGTATCGCCCACGAGCCTTGGCACTTTCGCTATGTGGGACAGGCCCATGCCAGACGGATGGGGGAACTGGGCCTTGTTTTGGAGGAATATCTGGATTGGCTGAATGCAGGGGAGGGGAGCGCGGCATGGGAGTCCGGGCATATTTAACCGACTATTCCAAAGGCGACCGTCTGAGTTGGTATTGGCGTTGCTTCCGCTGGCGGGAGCAGACGAAAAGTAAGGCGGCGCGGGACATCCTGACATTTGCTTTAAACCGTATGGCCCACCGGCATGGCGGATATATCGGAAACGGAGCGGTCATCAGCGGAACGCCGCTTTTACCCCATGGGCTGCACGGGATCTATATTTCCCGCTATGCCAGCATTGGGACAGATTGCTGTATTTATCAGAATGTGACCATTGGCGAGGCCGGAAGAATTGCGCCGCAGATTGGGGACCACTGCCTGATTGGAGCGGGAGCGGTCATCGTCGGTGGAGTCAGAATTGGAAACCATGTAAAAATCGGCGCCGGGACAGTGGTGCACTGTGACATTCCAGACGGCTGCACCGTAGTGGCTCCGCCGCCGCGCATCCTTGTAAAGGGGCGTTGATGATGGAAATACAAAGGTCGGCGGACTGCCCCATGGGCCGGGCCTGGATCGAGCTGGACACAGACGCTCTGCGGCACAATGTGGAGGTATTGAGGGACAGCCTGCCAGCGGGCTGCGCCCTTATGCCGGCGGTAAAAGCCAATGCCTACGGGCATGGGGCGGTGCTGGTAGCCCGCGAGCTGAACCGGATGGGGATCGGCGCGTTCTGCGTGGCGACCGTTGCGGAGGGGGCGCAGCTGCGCAGGGGCGGCATTACCGGAGAAATTTTGGTGCTGGGATATACGCACCCCAGGCAGTTTTCGCTGCTGCACCGGTTCCGCCTTACCCAGGCCGTACTTGAGAATACGTATGCCAAAGAGCTGGACCGCTGTGGAGCGCCGGTGGAGGTGCAGGTTAAAATCGACACCGGGATGCACCGCCTGGGAGAGCGCTGGGATGATCTGGACAAGCTGTCGGAAATTTTTGCCTGTAAGAATCTCCATGTTACAGGGGCGTTTACTCATCTGTGCGCCAGCTCTTCCTCCGCGCGGTCGGACCGGGCTTTTACATTAGCCCAGGCGGAGGCGTTTTACAGGGCGCTTGATGCGCTCAGGGGCCGGGGATGCGTATGTCCTAAGGCGCATCTTCTCTCCAGCTACGCAGTGGTGAATTATCCGGAGCTGGGTGGAGATTATGCGCGGGTCGGGATAGCGCTTTACGGTATGCTCAGCAGCAAGGAGGATACGAAAAACTGCCCGCTTGAGCTGCGTCCTGTGCTGTCCCTCAAAGCACGGGTAGCGCAGGTACAGCGGCTGTGCCGGGGAGAGGGGGCGGGATATGACCTGCAATTTACCGCCCAGCGGGATACCCGGCTTGCGGTGTTGGCGATCGGCTACGCGGACGGACTGCCCCGCAGCCTGTCCTGCGGCGTAGGGAGCGCCTTGCTCAACGGACGGCGGGCGCCGGTTGTGGGGCGTGTCTGTATGGACCAGACTTTGGTGGACGTCACAGACGTGCCGGAGGTTGCGCCCGGCGACGCTGCGGTATTGATTGGAGTATGCGGCGAACAGGAGATCAGCGCGTGTGAGGTGGCGGAACAGGCGGGCACCATTTCCAACGAGATCCTCAGCCGCTTAGGCGCAAGGCTGGAGCGGATTGTGGTGTAAAACCTGTATGCATCATCCGGGAAATTTTTGTAGGCATACTGACGTATGGTAAAAAAATTTAACTTTAACGGTGAAGAATCCGCTACGGCGATAAATGCAAGTTTTAAATGGGCCGGAGCGGCTGGGTGTATGACGGAGTTTGCGTATCATATGACAGCTCTCTTCTACTTCGGTCATAGAGCAGCACCTGGAATAAACTACTGTGCATTTGTGCATTCGTAATATCGATATAATGCAAAATCGCGGTTAACTCCAGCAAGGGACATTTTAACATGTGAAAAGTAGTGAAGCAAAATTGTTTCAATTTCGTCAGCTGTATTGACATGTTCATGACGCATTAAAATTGAATATGCCAAATGATACTTACGCATAAACTCTAGTCCTGTAGTCATTTCATAGGCGAATTTCCATAGAAAGCGTCCTTCGTTTGGGATGGCAATACGTAAGCAACCGTTGGGTTTCAACAATTGTGTGCATTTTTCTACTACATTGGGCAAATTTAAAATATGCTCAAAGGCAGCAATAGATGTGATGCGATCGTATATCTTTTCAGCTTGAATTTCACTAATATCGGCATATATGTTGCGAATGCGGTTAAAATATTTGGATTGTTCATACAATGCATGAAATGGTTCAACAATATCATAATATTTTGTCTGCTCAAATTTTAGTTGATTTAAAGTTCCGGCCCCTATTTCTAATGTAACAAGACCATCCGAATTTAAAACATCTTCTGCTACTTTTCTATGCATCCATTGCTCCATTTTTGATGAGAAAAAAGTGACTTTTGTTTTTCCGTTACGATTATCTGAATAATGCTTGTAATAAATCTTTTTGTAGGCAGTAGGAAGCTCAGGACGAACTTTTGGATATTTCATAGAAAGATCATCCCAAGATAGTACGGCTGTCTTTACATCTTTCATGCAATTTTCCTCCATCTGAGAATCCCGAAGTGCAGATGCTGTAAGAAGAAAAGTCTAAAACTGCACCATTATTTCTGTTCTTCTATTTTATAAGAAAATTTTTTATCGCATTCAGTTTCTTTAAGAATATAGATGGGCCGCTTTTTGCTTTCCAGATAGGTTTTTGCTAAATACTGGCCTATGATACCCAGGGATAATTGAATAGAACCGCCGACGAGCAAGAGAAGACAGGCCAAAGTTGGAAATCCTGCAACCGGACTGCCATAAAGTAAAGTAGTGGCTACAATTTGTAGCATCCACAAAAAGGCGCCCAGACAGAGCAACAGTCCCATTACAGAAGAGATTGCCAGAGGCGTGGTGGAAAAGGCGATAATACCCTCCAAGGAATAGAGGAACAGCTTCCAAAAAGACCAGGTTGTTTCTCCAGCTACCCGCTCCACATTTTCATAGGGGATCCATTTTGTCTGAAAGCCAATCCAGCCAAAAATACCTTTTGAGAAGCGGTTATACTCTCCTAAACGCAAAAGAGCGTCCACTGCAGAGCGGGACAGCATACGGAAATCAGAGGCGCCGTCTACAAATTCCGCATTGGAGATTTTATTGATTAACCGGTAAAACGCCCTTGCGAAAAAAGAGCGGATCAGCGGTTCGCCCTTTCGGGAGACTCGCCGGGCGGCGGCGATATCGTATCCCTCCTGCGTCACGGCCTGATACATCTCCACCAGCATGCTGGGCGGATGCTGTAAATCAGCGTCCATGATGACGGCATAATCTCCTCGGGCATGCTCGAGTCCGGCATATATGGCGGACTCTTTTCCAAAATTTCTGGAAAAGGAGAGGTACCGGATGCGGGTATCCTCCCCTGCATACTTGCGCAGTAACTCTAATGTGCCATCGCGAGAACCGTCGTCTATAAAGAGAAATTCTGTCAAAAGGCTGCACGTTCGCAAAAGCTCATCTGCCGTTTTTTGAATCTCCGGCACAAAATGTGGAAGAGCTTCCTCTTCATTGTAACAGGGAACAACGACCGAAAGTAGACAGCTCATAGAAAATTCCTTCCTACTCTTAACCCAGACGAACCACAACGTTGCCGCCGACCATTTCAACCGATCCATCTGCGGGGAATAGAGGCATAGATTCCACCTGCCGTTGTTCGCTGGCGGTGAGATGATCGAAATTGCTGAAAGTCATTGGATAATTCAGATAGCGGGTGATGTAGCCGGGAAATTGTGCAACAGTTGAAGTCGAATAATTGTGCCAGAGACCAGCATATGTATACAAATCTGCAAAACACTCTCTATATTTGTATTGGATGTGATAATTATCACCGAGGCTGTTGGCAGGGGGATAGAAGATGACGGGGGTTTTAGTGGGAACATATCCGTCAACTGCTTCAATCCGTGAAATTACGCGTGTTGCCAAAGAGATGGTAGCATTTTTTTCAAGCTCCTTTTTCATATAGGTCTGATTGGCAAACACAATATTGTGCCAACAGATGATGCACAGTAGCGCCGCCCCTACTACACGGCATCTGTGGCACAGAGATGAGGCGGGTTTGGGGGGATGCTCCCAGCAAAAAATAAGGAATATAAAGATTAAGCCATTTGCAAAGGAAACTAGTTCTGAAGAATTTCCCATGAACAAAATATAAGAAAGGTTAAATGCTATAGGGAGAAAAGACAATACCAACATGATAAGAATTTTATTTGGCGTAGATATAACAGCGTTCAACAAATGGCCGAAAGCCCAAAGAGCGATTAGTAAAATAGTAAGACCGGTAATAGTTGGATAAAGTATGCCTAAAATGCCGCGATCATCTGTTAGATAATGAGCATAGTTGAGAAGCGCGTTTTTTAAAAGTGGAAATAGCGCAGAAAAACCGTTTCCCAGCAATGTCTCAGACATGCGCATCTTTTCAAGCTCTAGTATAAAGATGAGAAAATTCCAGACAAAAAAATATAGGCAAAAACTTAAGAACAAAATAAATAAATACCAAAATCCTTGGCGCACAATAGAAAAAAGGGATCCATTTGTAGTCAATGCTCTGATAATACAGAATAGGATTAACACAAAAGCTACGGAGAAATAGGCTTGGTAAAACCCAAGGGAGGCTGCGGCACATATAATACTTAAAATAGTACAGTGCCGCTGGAGTAGGAATACCGCTAGAATGGATAATAGTAATGCTAACGCATATTCATCCATTGCGTATACGTAGGTTGCGCCGGTGAGCGATAATGTGACACTGGTGCAGAGCAGGCTGCTGGTAAGTGCGATTCCAACAGTGCTTTGAATGTCTAAAAGACGCACCAAAAATACAGCGCTCAGGCACATAAAGATAAGGAAGAGTAATCCAACTACCCAGGGTGAATTGGTAGTATTTCCTCTGAGCCCTTCATAAGAGGGAATTAGAAAACGGCCTACTTTGGTGAAAAACTCGAGACCTCCAAGCCTGCGCGGACCTGAGAGCATAAGAGAGAGAGAGTCATGGGAAAAAAATTCGTTTGTAAAAAGGAAGCCGTGGGCGGCCAGAGAGGAGACCAGCGTGGAGATACCGGCGGTGAAGAAAAGGCGGTGGCTTTCCTTGCGATCCATCCCCCACCAACCCTGCAAGACCGGGAGCACGCAATGGATAAGCCATTTTTTAGGGATGAAAAACAGACACAAAAAAAGCCCGGTCCAATAGAGCGCGGCGTAAGGAAAATTTAATTTTGGGATATCAAGGTAAAGCAAAAGACCACCAAATAAAACTGCGCCAGAAACAGCGGTGATCAGGCATTCCGCCGGCAGAGTCTTTTTTTGAGCGTTTATGAAATCCACAGGGACCCCTCCTTGGAAGGAAATGGATAAGTTAGCGGATTTTAAAATCCGCTAACAAGGCGCATGCGCCTTGTTAAAAAGATTTATAGACAGATAAGTGAAAAGTTTACTCGACATTATAGCACAGATTTCTGCCGTTGAAAAGGTTTTTCCGTCAGAAAAGTATTTGCGGGTTTTTTAAAGGTTTATGGTCAGTGCATGACTGTGGGATGTTTATCTGTTCCGACGTCCATTTGCTTCGCCAAAGGAATAAAGCCCGCCGGTTTAGGAGAAACTTCCAGGTAACACGGTACCAACGGGAGGCAGAAGCATGGACTTGACCCAACTGGGCGCGCAGGCGGCGGCCGGACTGGAGCCGGAGGGCCGGATGGGAGGGCGCGGCCTGGCCCGCAGTATCCGCAGGGACCTGGAGGAGATCAGCGCAGCGCAGAAACGGGAATCCGGGCGGCAGGGGGAGACCTCAACGGCGGCGGAATGGCTGCTTGATAACTGGTATCTGGCCCAGCGGGAGGGCCGGACGGCGCAGCGCGCCCTGAAGAAGGCGCCCAGGCGGCTGCGCCAGGCGGGGAAGGAGCTGTATATTGGCTGTTTGGCCCGAACGCTGTCCCAGCAGCCCGGCGGTCTAAACGTGGAGGCCCTGGATGCTTTCCTGTCTGGAGTACAGCAGGCGCGCCCTCTGTCTGAGGTGGAGCTGGCCTATTTTATTCCGGCGCTGAAGGGGGCGCTGGTGCGCCGCTTGGCGGCGCTGTGTATCCAGCTGGATGAGGAAAAACTGGTCCCGGCGAAAGAAATGGAGGCAGTATTTACCGCCCTGCGCACGCTTTCGGGAGCAAACCTGTCCACTGTTTTGGAAAAACACAGTCAAGTAGAGCGACTTTTAAGCCAGGACCCGGCGGGAGAATATGCCCAGATGGACGACGAGACCCGTGCCCGCTACCGGGAGCGCCTGTGCGCTCTGGCGCGAAGGGCGGGGCTCTCAGAGCGGGAGGCGGCGGATAAGGTGCTTGCCCTGTGCAGACAGAGTGAAGGACCGGAGCGCCACGTGGGTTGTTACCTCTTCCACCGCCCGCTGGGCGCGCCGGAGCGCCGCCGGGAAGGGGGATGGTATATTGCCGCCGTAGTGCTGCCCACCTTGTTTGTGGTGTTGTTGCTGGGGTTTTACCTCCACAGCTGGGCAGTGACGGCGCTGATTTTGCTGCCGGTATCTGATGCGGTGAAAAACCTGTTGGATTTTTTAGCGGTTCATCTGGTTCCGCCGCGGCCCGTGTGCCGCATGGCGTTGGAGGAGGGCATTCCGGCCCGGGGACGAACCCTGTGTGTGATTGCCGGTCTGCTGAGTGGAGCGGAGAGCGGCAGGGAATACGCCGCCCTGCTGGAACGTTACCGTCTGGCCAACCGGGACGCGGGAGAGGAGCTGCGCCTGGGGCTGCTGGCCGACCTGCCTGACAGTCCCAGGCCCATGGACAGGCAGGGCCAGGACTGGGTGGATCAGGCAGTCCAGGCTGTGAATGCCCTCAACGAAAAATATGGCGGCGGCTTTTTCCTGTTTTTCCGCAGGCCGGCATTCCAGAGCGCCGACGAGCGCTGGCTGGGCTGGGAGCGGAAGCGGGGGGCCCTGCTGGAGCTGTGCCGGGTGCTGAGGGGCCGGAAAACCAGCCTGTCCGTCTGCGCCGGGGACAGGCGCGCCCTGAAAGACGTTAAGTTTGTTATTACGCTGGACTCCGACACCGCCCTTAATGTGGGCGCGGCGCGGGAATTAGTGGGGGCCATGCTTCACCCTTTGAACCGGGCGGTGACAGACCCGCGTCGGCGGGTGGTAGTCTCCGGGTACGGTCTGCTCCAGCCCCGGGTGGGGGTGGAGCTCAACGCCGCCAACCGCAGCCAATTTGCCCGAATTTTTGCCGGACAGGGCGGAGTGGATCCCTATGGCTCCACCGCCAGCGACGTGTACCACGACCTTTTTGACCAGGGGACGTATACCGGCAAAGGCATCTTTGATGTAGACGCCTTTCTCACCTGTCTCGAGGGGCGTTTTCCGGAAAATCAGGTGCTTTCTCACGACCTGCTGGAGGGCTCTTACCTCCATGCGGGACTCATCGGGGATGTGGAGCTCACCGACAGCTATCCCTATAAAGTAACCTCTTATTTTGCGCGGCTCCACCGCTGGGTGCGGGGGGACTGGCAGCTGCTGCCGTGGCTGCGGGGGCGGGTGCGGGATGAGGCGGGAGCTTGGCAGGCAAACCCCATCCCCGTCTTGGCCAAATGGAAAATTTTTGATAATCTGCGCCGCTCTGTGTCTCCGGTGTGTACGCTGCTGGCCCTGCTGCTAGGTATGTGCCTGTCTGGCACGGACTTTGCCGTGGCGGCGGGATGCGCCGTGGCAGCGGCGGCCTCCAACCTGCTGCTGTCTGGGGCGGAGCTGGTCTGGCGGGGCGGCCGGGGCCTGCGGGAGCGTTACCGCTCCACCATCATCGCCGGTTTTGGTGGGGCACTGCTCCAGACCTTGGTGCAGCTGCTTTTTCTGCCGATCCATGCCTGGACCTGCGCCAGCGCCATCTGTACCGCCCTGTGGCGGCAGTGGGTTTCCCACCGGGGACTGCTGGCCTGGGTGACAGCGGCGGACGCGGAGCGCCAGACTGGGGATGGGATAGGCGCCAATTACCGCAGGCAGTGGCCCGCTGTGGTCTCGGGACTGGTGGCGGTGTTTTTTTCCCGGCTTCCGGCGGGTACGGCGGCGGGGCTGGTCTGGACGCTGTCCCCGCTGCTTGCCTGGGCGATGAGCCGCCCACTGGAGAGTGGGAAAGTGGCTCCGGTATCCGACCGGGCCTTTCTGCTCCACCAGGGAGCCCTGATTTGGCAGTACTTTGCCGATTGGCTGCGCCCGGAGGATCACTGGCTGCCTCCGGATAATGTGCAGGAAGAGCCGGGGCTGGGTCCTGCCCGGCGGACCTCTCCCACCAATGTGGGCATGGCGCTGCTGAGTTGTTTGGCGGCGGCGGATCTGGAGCTATGCAGCCGGGACCGCAGCGCAGAACTGATCTCCCATATGCTGGACACGCTGGAGCGCTTGGATAAATGGCACGGACATCTCTATAACTGGTACGACACTGCGTCTGCCCAGCCTCTGGAGCCCCGGTATGTGTCCACGGTGGACTCAGGCAACCTGTGCGCATGCTTGATCGCTCTGCGAGAGGGACTGTACGAGTGGGGCAGAGACACTCTGGCCCGGCGGGCGGAGACCCTGGCGGACGAGATGGGATTTTCCCGGCTGTATGATAAAGACCGGCGGCTGTTTTATATCGGATGGGACGCCGGGCGGGGGGAGTATACCCAGGGCTGGTATGACCTGATGGCCAGCGAGGCACGGCAGACCAGCTATATTGCAGTAGCGCGGGGAGAGGTGTCCCCCCGCCATTGGCGGCGGCTGAGCCGGATGCTGGTGGGAGAAGGGGATTTCCGGGGAATGGCCTCCTGGACGGGGACCATGTTTGAGTATTTTATGCCCAATCTGCTCCTGCCGGTGGAGCCCAACAGCCTAATGTATGAATCCCTGGCCTTCTGCCTGGACTGCCAAAAGAGGCGGGGGGCCAAAGCGCATGTCCCATGGGGTATTTCGGAGTCCTGCTTCTACGGGTTTGACCCAGGCCTGAGCTATCAATACAAAGCCCACGGGGTGCAGCGTCTGGGTCTCAAGCGGGGATTGGACAGCGAGCTGGTGGTGGCCCCCTACGCCTCTTTTTTGGCGCTGCTGCTGGCGCCCTCCAGTGCCGGACGGAATCTGCGCCGCCTGCGAGACCTGGGAGTGCAGGGGAGATACGGATTGTACGAGGCTGTGGACTTCACCCCGGCCCGGCAGACCAGGGAGGGGGGATTCCAGCCAGTACGCACGTTTATGTCTCACCACTTGGGCATGAGCCTGGTAGCGGTAGACAACGCGCTAAATAACAATATCATGCAGGTGCGCTTCATGCGGGACTGCTCCATGGGCGCCTTTCGGGAGCTGCTCCAAGAGAAAGTTCCGGTAGGGGCGGCGGTGCTGAAAAACGCCCTGCAGGAGGTGCCGGAAAAACCCAAACGGTTTGCGGGGGAAACTTTTGCACGGGAATGCCTGTGGACAGGAGAAGGGCGGGCGGCCTGTCACCTGGTGTCCAATGGGACTTACAGCGTCCTATGCGCCGCCGACGGCTGGAGCTGGACCCGCATGGGCTCCACCGCCCTGACCACCGGCCGGGGCTTGTCTTTTTGGCTGAGCACTCCGGATGAGCTGGTCTTTTTGCAGCCCCAGCGGGCCCATTTTGACAGCGGGGCGGCCTGGTCCCTGGAGCGGGGGAGGCTCTCCTTTGCCCAGACCCTCCGGGTACCCGAGGGGGAGAATGCGCAGCTGCGGGAGATTACCCTGCGCTGGCGGGGGGAGGCGCCCTTGCGGGGAGAGCTGGTATGCTATCTGGAGCCGGTGCTGGCAAAGCGGGTAGACTATCTGGCCCACCCCGCATTTTCCAAGCTTTTTTTAGAGAGCGCTTTTACGGGGGACGGCGTGCTTTTTACCCGCCGCCCCCGGCGGCCGGAAGAGGGCCGGGCCGCGCTGGCGGTCGCCTGGGATGGGGCCCGCGCCTTTTTTGACACCAGCCGGGAGACCGCGCTGGGACGCGGGGGGCTCAGGGCCCTGCGGCAGGCTCTGTCCCACCCGGCCCAGAGCAGTGCCGGAGCAGTGCTGGATCCCTGCCTGCTGCTGCGCTTTCCCGTTGCGCTGAAGAAGGGGGAGAGCCTGACGATTCGTCTGGCCATGGCAGCCGGGCAGGGTGCGGAGGAGACGGTCGGGGCCGCCCGCCGTGTGCTGTATGGGGAGCGGCATGGGGAAAACCGGCTGTTAGAGCATCTGATTTCCAGCTGCAAGTTGGATAGTAAAAATACTTTACAAGCGTTCGAGCTATTGAGTGCTCTAGTATTTCAGCCTCCGCGCCCTAAATTTGACCAGCGGCGGTTTTGGCCTTACGGCATATCTGGCGACCTGCCCGTGGCGGCTCTGCCGCTGAAAGGGGAGGAGGAGACCGAGAAAGCGCTGTTCTGGCTGGGCTGCCATAAGCTGCTTACGCAATTAGGCTGGGCTTTTGATCTTGTTTTTTTGCTGGACGAGGGAGGCGATTACCGCCGCCCTTCCTATGGGAAGCTGCTGGAAGCGTTGAAAGAAATCCATTGGGACCACAAGCTGGGGGCGAGGGGCGGCGTGCACGTAACCGGTCCGGCAGCGGAACTCCTGGAGGGGGCGGCGGCAGTGCTGAACCAGCCCTGGCCCGCGTATTCCAAACCGGCAAGAGATGAAAGGCATTTTAACTTTACACTCAAAGCGGGAACCCCCATTTGGGAGTGGGGTGCGGACGGGACCTTCTCTTTTTCCTGCGATGGACGCCTCCCACCGGTGGGGTGGAGCCAAATGCTTACCAACGGCTGTATGGGCTGGATGGTGGATGAGACCGGCTGCGGGCATCTCTGGCAGGGCAACGCGAGGGAGAACTCCTTGACCGAGTGGAAGAACGACCCTCTGGCGGTGGGCGGCCCAGAGCGGCTGTTCCTGGTGCGGGGGGAGGAACGGCGCTCCCTCTTTGCAGATGGAGACGGCCTGTCCTGCCGCGTCACCTATGGTCCCGGCTTTGCCCGTTGGGAGAAATCCTGGGGTGAGTGCCGGGCGGTTACCACCGCTTTTGTCCCCATTGGCCGGGATGTGCGCGTTTTACTGATAGAGTGGGACGGCGAGCCGTGTAGGCTCCTGTACCGAATAGATGGAAAGGGGGAATACCTTTACAGTTTGGACGGCACTGCCGCCCTGTGCACCGGTCCGGGACTGGAGCAGGAGCAGGAGCTCTCTCCCCCTCAGGAGGTGCGTAAATGGCTTAACCGTACAGTGATGTACTGGAACCGGCAGGTGTCTGCGCTTAAGGTCCACACGCCGGATCCAGCGCTCGACCGCTATTTAAACGGCTGGTGCCTCTATCAGGTGATAGCCTGCCGCCTGCTGGGACGGACCTCCCGCTATCAAAACGGCGGAGCCTATGGTTTCCGGGACCAGCTTCAAGATGTGAGCGCACTGCTGCTCACAGACGGAGCTCTGGCAAGGGAACAGATTTTGCGCTGCTGTGCCCATCAGTTTCGGGAGGGAGACGTACAGCACTGGTGGCATGATCCCATCCCGGAGGAGGAGAACCAGGCGGGCAAGGGAGTGCGCACCTGCATCAGCGATGATCTGCTGTGGCTGCCCTATGTGCTGTGCGATTATCTGGAGCGGCGCGGCGATTGGGAAATTTTAGAGGAGCAGGTTCCGTTCTTGGAGGCGCCGCCTTTGCGCGCGGAGGAAAAAGAGCGGTATGAGCAGCCCAGGATTTCCCAGGAAATGGACAGTGTCTACCGTCATGCCTGCCGGGCAGTAGAGTGTTTTCTGGCCCGGGGAACCGGAGAGCATGGACTTGCTCTGATAGGGAGCGGGGACTGGAACGACGGTATGGATCGGGTGGGGGCCGGTGGCCGGGGAGAAAGCACCTGGCTGAGTTGGTTTGCCAGCCTGACGCTGGAGCGCTTTGCCTCGGTTTGCGCGCAGATGGGGGAGGAAGAGCGGGCCCGGCGCTGCCGGGAGGCGGCGCAAAAGCTGTCCCAGGCCGCTGACGCCGCCTGGGACGGGGCGTGGTTTCTGCGGGGCTATTACGATGACGGCACTCCCCTGGGAAGTCATGAGAGCGCTCAATGTCAGATTGACTCTATCGCTCAGAGCTGGGCGGCCCTGGCTCCGGGCGGGGACTGGGAAAAGGCCCGCAGGGCGGTGCGCTCGGCTGTGGAGCGCCTGTTTGACCGTGCCGCCGGGGTGGTTAAGCTCTTTGACCCGCCCTTTGACGGGGGCGAGCGGGACCCGGGCTATATCAGCGGGTACGTTCCTGGGGTCCGGGAAAACGGCGGACAGTACACCCACGGCGCGGTGTGGCTGGCGCTGGCCTGCTTCCGGCTGGATATGCCGGAGGAGGGACGGGACATCCTGGCCGCTCTTCTGCCGGAGCGGAAGGATCCGGAAATCTACCGGGCGGAGCCCTATGTGCTCTGCGCCGACGTATATGCCAACCCCGCGCACCTGGGCCGGGGAGGATGGAGCTGGTACACCGGGGCGGCGGGATGGTTTTACCGCGCCGCGATGGAGGAGCTGCTGGGCTTCCGCCTGCGGGCGGGGCGGTTGTTCGTGGAGCCGTCCCTTCCGGCGGATTGGCCGGGCTTTACCGCCCTGTGGCGGACGCAGCGGGCCTTTGTGCGGGTGGAAGTAAAGCGAGGCGGAAAAAAGAAGGCCCTCTTGGACGGAAAACCGGTTCAGGAGGGAGTAGAACTGGAACGCCTGGAGGGAGAGCATACTCTGGAGATCGCGGTCATGTAACGGTACGGGCCCCGCTGCGCTATTTGTGCGGCGGGGCCTTCAGATTGTCGGAACAGTCTTACAGCGTTCGCGTCCTTGGGCGTAAAGCAGGTATGAATTTGTTTTCTTTGATGACATGCGCGGCAGACACAAGGGAATTTGGAAGGGATCCGCTGCCGCACGGCGAGAATAGCTGCGGTAGGGCCTTTTGGCGCGGCGTTTGTTCACAGCAGCTACACTTTGAGAAGAATTGACCAATTTCAATAAGAAGTTCACTTGGAACATACCATGATTTCACAAAAAAGCAATGGATAGAATAAAAACGATAATTCTGCGATTTGTAGGTGCCAAACCGGGCAAACTGTTGTATAATACCTTTCGACAGAACTTAAGGAAAGGACTGAAACATCACTGATGGAAGTCACCAGAACCCAACTGCTTCCCGGCGTCCATTTGACGGCGGTGCATACCAACAAATTTAAATCCTGCGTGCTGGGCCTGCAGTTCCTTCTGCCTCTGGAGGAGGAAAAAGCCTCTTTGAATGCGCTGGTCCCGTCGGTGCTCCGCCGGGGTACCCAGGAGCATCCCGATATGGAGAGCCTGTCCGCCGCCCTGGACCGGCTCTATGGCGGCTCTCTGGAGCCCATGGTGCGTAAAAAAGGGGAAACCCAGTGTGTGGGCTTTGTGGGCAGCTTTTTGGACGACGCCTATACTCTGGAGGGGGAGCCCCTGCTGGAAGGGGCGGCGGCCCTGCTGGGAGAGCTGGTCCTGCGCCCCTACAGGGAGAACGGCGGATTTCTGCCGGAGTATGTGGAAGGAGAGCGCTGCAACCTGATCGACCGCATCCGCGCTCAAGTCAACGAAAAGCGTCAGTACGCCCAGATGCGGGTGGTAGAGGAAATGTGCGCCGGAGAGCCCTTCGGCGTGGATAAGCTGGGTAGCGAGGCCAGCGCCGCCTCTATCACCGGCTGCGCCCTGTGGGAGCGCTACCGGGCCATTCTGGCAAAAGCTCCAGTGGAGCTCTACTACTGTGGCAGCGCCGGAGAGGATCGGGTGCGTTCCGCTATGTCCACCGCCCTGGCGGAGCTGCCGCGGAGCGGAGAGAGGGGGATTCCCGTCCGTCCGGTGAAGCACCCCGCCCCCTCAGCGCCCCGGGTGGTGGAGGAGAACCTGGACGTAACCCAGGGGAAACTGGCGATGGGCTTGCGCACGGACTGCGACGCCTGGGATGAGGATTATCCGGCTTTGGCGCTGGCGAATGCCATTTATGGCGGCACCACGACCTCTAAGCTCTTTATGAATGTCCGAGAGCGATTGTCCCTGTGCTACTATGCCAGTTCAGGTCTGATGAAATATAAGGATATTATGCTGGTGTCCTCCGGTGTGGAGTTCGGCAAGGTGGAGCAGGCGAAAGAGGAAATTATGGCCCAGCTAGCCGCCTGCCAGGCGGGGAAATTCAGCGATGAAGAGTTGGAGTGGGCGCGGCGCTCGGTGGTGAGCACTCTGATGACTACCCTGGACAGCCAGGGCCGGCTGGAGGACTATTGGCTGGGGCAGGCTGCCGCCGGCTTGGACGAGCCGCCGGAGGAGCTTGCCCGACGAGTGGAGCGGGTGACCCGGGAACAGGCTGCCGCCGCCGCCCAAAAGTTAAAATTGGATACTATATATTTTCTGAAGGGAAAGGAGTGAGCCGGATGGAACGCAGAGCATATCCCCGCGTGGGGGAGAGCGTCACCCATGCCCAGCTGGGAAACGGCCTGCATATTTACGTGGACCCAAAGCCCGGCTTTCAGAAGAGCTACGCATTTTTTGCCACCAATTACGGCGGCATGGACATGAAATTCCGTCTGGACGGTCAATGGAAGGACACCCCGGCGGGGGTGGCCCATTTCCTGGAGCATAAAATGTTCGATACTGAGGACGGCAACGCCCTACAAATTTTAGCCGCCAACGGGGCGTCTCCCAACGCCTTCACCAGCTCCGCCATGACGGGCTACTATTTTGAGAGCACGGAGAAGTTCTATGAGAATTTAGAGGTTTTGCTGTCCTTTGTCTCGGTACCCTATTTCACTCAGGAGAGCGTGGATAAGGAACAGGGTATCATTGGACAGGAGATCCGCATGGTGGAGGACGATCCGGACAATCAGGTGTTCTACGCCTTGATGGAATCTCTGTTCGATCACCACCCTATCCGGGTCCCGATCGCGGGCACCCAGGAATCCATTTCCCATATCACTGCGGACACCCTCTATGACTGCTATAAGGCCTTTTATACCCCCTCTAACATGGTCCTCACAGTGGCGGGAGATGTGGAAGTGGAACGGGTGTTTGAAATTGCGGAGAGGATTCTGCCCAAGCAGCCCGGCGGGCACATCCAGCGTGACTATGGCGGGGTGGAGACGGGCCGCGCCGCCGCGCCTGAAAAGGAACTGCGCATGGAGGTCTCTACGCCGATTTTCCAGCTGGGCTTTAAGGTGGACCCCGCCCCTGAAGGGGAGCAGCGGCTGTATCTCCAGCTGCTGGGCGAGCTGGCGTGTGAGTCGCTGCTGGGCAGTTCCTCGCCGCTGTATGCCAGGCTGTACAAGGAAGGCCTTATCAATAAAAATTTCGGCTATGGTGTGGAGCACTATCCAGGCTGTGCCTTGCTGGTAGCTGGAGGAGAAAGCCGGGACCCTGCCGCCGTGCGCGGAGCGGTGCTGGAGGAGGCAGAGCGCATAGCAGGAGAGGGTGTTGACGAACGCTTGTTTGACCGTTTGAAAAAGGGGAGCTATGGGACCAAGGTCCGCTCCCTCAACTCCTTTGAAAATCTGTGCATTGAGCTGGCCCAAGGCCACTTTGCCGGGTATGAATATCTGACCTTTCCTCAGGTGTTCGAGAAAATCGAACGCCGTCATGTGGAGGATTATATCCGACGCACGGTCACGCCGGAGCGGTGTGCTCTGGCCGTGGTAGCGCCGAAGGAGGGGGCGTAATGGGCACAGTGGCGTTTCCCGGCCTGGGACTGGAATTTCAGTTGAATCGGGTAGCCTTCCAAATTGGAAGCTGGCCGGTGTATTGGTACGGCATCATCATTGCCGCCGGATTCCTGCTGGCGGTGCTCTACTGCTCCCGTCGGGCCCATGAGTTCGGTATTCAGCAGGACGATATTGTAGACATGCTTTTTTTTGCCGTGCCCCTGGCAATCATCGGGGCGCGGCTGTACTACATCGTGTTTTACCTGGATTTGTTCCGCGGGGAAGACGGCGGATTGGATTTCGGCAAAATGGTGCGCATCTGGGACGGCGGGCTGGCCATCTATGGCGGCGTTATCGCCTCGGTGCTGACTCTGCTGGTTTTTTGCAGGGTGCGGAAAATCAAATTTCTGGCCTTTGCGGACCTGGGCGTATTTGGCCTGCTGATTGGTCAGGCGGTGGGCCGCTGGGGTAATTTTGTGAATATCGAGTGCTACGGCGGCCCCACAGACCTGCCCTGGCGCATGGGTATTTACGAGCTTGTGGACGGGACCATGCAGTATGTGGAGGTACACCCCACCTTCCTCTATGAATCTGCATGGAATCTGCTTGGGCTGCTGGCGCTGTGGTGGATTTCAAAAAAATGGCAGAAATTTGACGGACAGATGTTTTTAAGCTACTTCGCCTGGTATGGCGTGGGCCGCGCTTTTATTGAGGGGATGCGCACCGACAGCCTGTATCTCTTTCACACTCCCATCCGGGTATCTCAGCTGTTCGGCGGGGTTACTGCGGCCATTGCCATCGTGCTGCTTGTGGTGGAGCTGTTTTTCCGGAAGCATGGCTTGGACGCGCTGTACGTAAACCAAATCCGGATGCGGGAAAAGCCTCAGCGTACGGCTCTGGTCTATCTGGAGGGAGATGAGGCCTGCCGGGAATGGGTTCGGCGGATGAAGGAGGAGCATTCTGCTGCCGGGGATTATACGGAGGAATATGCCCTTGCGCCGGGCACGCCGCAGGAGGAGGTCGGCGAGCTGATCGCCTCCCTGCGGAGCAGGGAGGATTTATCCCAGGTGCTCACCCATCTGGAGGAATCGGCGGAGCAGGAGGCGGACACTGCCCGAGAAGAGGCTGCGCAGCCGGAAAACACTGCGGAAGAAGAACGGCCGCCCCAAGAGTAAAGAAATACGGCATTCGGTCCGGACTGCTTTATGGGCAGGCCGGACCGAAATTTTTTAGCGGAGCTGAGACATTTTTACTTTTTCACGGGTATTCCTGGTGAAGGCACAAACGCCCCCTGGAAAAGGAGAGCAAAGGTGGTGAGTACATGGACGCACAGATGTTCCAGGCGGTAGCGGAGCGCTATAAGGACAGCATCTTCCGCATCGCACTGAACTACTGCAAAAACCGCGCCGACGCAGACGATATCACGCAAAACGTTCTGATTCGCTGCTATAAAAGCAACAAGGTGTTTGAAAGTGAGGAGCACATCCGGAATTGGCTGATCCGGGTGGCAATCAACGAGAGCAAGCGCTGGCTCTGCTCCCCCTATCGCGCCTTTCTCGCCAACACGGTGGAGCTGGATCAGGCACAGTTGGCGCAGTATGACCTGGAGCCGGAAGAGAGCAGGCTTTACCGGGCTTTGATGAGCCTGCCGGCCAAATACCGGATTGTGCTGTACATGCACTACTATGAGGACTACTCGGCGTCCCAGATTGCCCAGATGATAGGCAGCAGGGTTTCCACCGTTACTACCCGGCTTTCACGGGGCAGGGCGTGCCTGAGACAAGCGCTAGAGAGGTGTGAAGAAAATGGACGAGCGGGAATTGTTCAAAAAGACGTTTGAAAAGCTCCACGCCTCTGAGCGCGTGGAAAAGGAGATTTTAGCCATGAGTGAACACAAACATTTGAAATCCCTGCGTCCTATGATCGCGGCGGCGATCTGCTTGGCGGTAATGGTGTGCAGCGCCTTTGCCGCCGACGCCGCTACCGGCGGCGCCTTCTTCCGGAGCATTCAGACCGTGTTCGGCGTTCAGGAGGTCCGTCAGGAGGTATTTCAGACCAGTGATTTTGACGCTACCGTTTGGACAGAGCTTACAACCGGAGAGGACCTGCCGGAGGATGCGGTAAGCTCTGTAAATCTGGGTAGAAATGCGGGAGCCTATTTGACAGAGGATGGACGGGTTATGCTCCGTGAAAAAGGCGGGGAGGACCGGGACGTTACCGAGGAATGGGCCAAAGGCGGAACCGTCGCCGCCGGCGGCGAGGAGTTTACTGTGGAGGTTTTTACCGACGGAGCGGGCAACGTGCTGTATCAGTGCTCCATCACCGGGGAGCAGGAAGCGGATGTAGACAAAGTTTTTCTGAGCGGGGGTATGCTGTTTGACCCGGACAAATTTGACTTGAACGACTTGCCGATGTTTGAAGAAAGTGTGGATTTTGTGGAGTACGGCGAGGCGGATGTGAGCGAAAACAGAGAAAAACCGGGCGTGTATGCCTTTACTTTTCGTGAGCCTGAGGAGTAATTCCCCAGTAGAAGGGCCCGGCAGGGCAGACGGTCAATCAAAGAGAGGGCGCCGCAGTTTTGCGGCGCCCTCTCTTTTGGCGCGGTGTCATAAAGCGGGACGAGCGTTCATAGGTATAGCCCATAAGAGAACACAAAGGATGTGAGGCGTATGATACAGGGCGATGCCTGCCGGTTCCGTCAGGCGGCGGCGCTGCTGCCCGTGGCAATGCGGGGGCCTATGGAGCGGCTGGACACGGCCGTTCAGGCCAAAGTGGAAGAGATCCGCCTGCGGGCCGGACGTCCTCCGGCCCTGGTGCTGCCGGAGGGCGAGCGGGGGGTCCCGGGACTGCATGCTCCAGTCCGGCCCCAGGACCTGGCCCTGGTGCTGGAGATTGCTACACAGGCCTCCGCCCATACGGCGCTGTCCCAGGTGCGCGGTGGGTTTTTTACCGTGCGGGGGGGGCACCGCATCGGCATCTGCGGCAGCGGAGTGATAAAGGACGGGGCGGTGTGCAACCTGCGGCAGATCTCCTCTCTGGCCCTGCGGGTGGCCCGTGCGGCCCCAGGGGCGGCGGCGCCTGTTTTGGACAGGCTGTGGGCCGGGCGGCGCTTTGCGGACACCCTGATTCTCTCTCCGCCGGGGTGGGGGAAAACCACGCTGCTGCGGGATTTGGTGCGGCTTTTGTCCGACGGTTCTGCCCGGCCTGCCCTGCGGGTGGGGGTAGCGGACGAGCGGGGGGAGCTGGCGGCCATGTACAACGGCGTGCCCCAGTTTGACATTGGCCGGCAGACCGACGTCATAGACGGCTGTCCTAAAAGCGTGGGATTGATGATGCTCCTGCGGGGGATGAATCCCCAGGTGCTCTGCGCCGACGAAATTACTGCCCCGGAGGATGCGGCCGCCCTGGAAAATGCCGCCAACTGCGGCGTGGCGCTGCTGTGCACCGCTCACGCCGCGGGGCTGGAGGATTTGCGCCGGCGTTCCCTATACCGCCGGCTGCTGGAGTCTGGGATGTTTGGGCGGGTGGTGACGATCCGGCTGGAGGACGGCGTGCGCCGGTATGCCGTCGCCAAGTTGGAGGACAGGCCATGCTGAAATTTATGGGGAGTCTGCTGCTGGCGGGCGGCGCGACGGCGCTGGGTTTTTTGGCTTCCGGGCGGCTGGACCGGCGGGTCAGCACGCTGCGGGCCCTGCTGGGCGGCTTGGAGCTTTTGGAACGGGAGATTTCCTTCCGCCTCACCCCAATGCCAGAGCTGCTGGAACGTCTGGCTGCTCAAACAGACCCTCCGGTGGATGAGCTGTTTGCCCACTGCCGGGAGGGATTGGACCGTCTCGGAGAGGTCTCGCTGGGCCAGCTTTGGCGGGAGGGCTTGGAGCTTTTATACCTGGGCGAGGGGGAACGGGCCGTTTTAGCTGGTCTGGGAGATATTCTGGGCCGCTATGACAGCGAGGGGCAGCAGAAAGCTCTGGCCTTGACGCAGAGCGCTTTGGAGCGGCTTTTGCGGGATGCCGGAGAAGAGAGAGACCGCCTGGGCCGGGTCTACCGCGTGGCGGGGACCGCCGCCGGGGCGGTACTGGTGATCCTGCTTGTGTAAATAGGGAGAGGAAACATATGGACGTGGATTTGATTTTCAGAATTGCCGCTATCGGCATTCTCGTTTCGGTGCTCAATCAAGTGCTCTCTCGCTCCGGACGGGATGAACAGGCCACCATGACTACTCTGGCGGGGCTGGTAGTGGTGCTGATGATGGTGGTACAGGAAATCAGCGAGCTTTTCGCGCTGGTGAAGACGCTGTTTGGACTGTAAGACATGATAGAGATTGGAAAGATAGCCGCTATAGCGGTGACAGGGGCCATCTGCGCGGTGGTGGTAAAAAAACACGCTCCAGAGGTGGCGTTGGTACTCTCCCTGGCGGCGGGCGCGGCCCTGCTGGCCCTGACTTTGGAGGCGATAGAGAGCGCTCGGGGGCTGATGGATCAGCTGTCTGCGGCGGCGGGCCTGTCCCCGGCGGTAGTGGCTCCCGTGATTAAGACCGTAGGCGTTGCACTTCTCACCCGGATTACCGCCGAAGTATGCCGGGATGCAGGAGAAGGCGGAATTGCCGCTTTTGCAGAGACAGCCGGTGCGGCGGCGGCTCTTTTTACAGCGGTGCCGCTTTTACAGGCAGTTCTTGAAACCGTGATTGGATTGCTGTAGGGGAGGAATACCAATGAAAAGACAATTATTTACCGGTGCGGCGGCGCTGGCGCTGCTGGCCTGTTTGTGTCCGGCCCGGGGGGCGGATGTGCGCCATGCCCAGTCGCAGGCACTGGCTTTAGAGAGATTGGAAGACGCGGCAGGCGGATATTTTCAAGAGATAGACTGGGAAGAGGGAATTGATCTGGACGACGGGGTGCGCTACATTTTAGATACTGGCAGCGGCCAGCTCATGGGCGTAGTCCATAAAGCCCTGCGCAGCGGAGTGCTGCTGCTGGTAGTGGTACTTTTCTGCGGTGTGGCGGAGGGCGCCGGCCAATCCGGCATCGGCGTGGAGTTGGATACGGTTTCTCTGGTGGGAGCCCTAGCGGTGACAGCCATCGCAGTGGCGGACGCCAATTCCTTGATCGGCATGGGGCGGGAGGCGCTGGACGCTATGGAGCACTTTTCTAAGGCATTGCTGCCCACGGTCACGGCGGCGGCGGCGGCCTCTGGTTCTCCCGGCGGGGCGGTGGCCCGCCAGGTGGCTACCATGCTCTTCTCCGATGTGCTTATGACTCTGACCGCCCGGCTGCTGGTGCCCCTGACCTATGCCTATATCGCCTCCTGTGTGGCCTACGCCGCGTTAGGAAACGAGGGGCTCAAGCGCATTGCGGGGGTGCTCAAATGGGGAGTGACCTCTATTTTAACGGCGGTACTGCTTTTGTTTGTAGGCTACCTGACAGTCAGCGGCGTCATCGCCGGGAGCGCCGACGCCATGACCGTCAAGGCGGCAAAGCTGGCCATGTCTGGGCTGGTTCCGGTGGTTGGGGGCATTCTCTCCGATGCGGCGGAGACCGTGCTGGCCGGGGCAGGATTGCTAAAAAACGCGGTGGGAATCTTTGGGATGCTGGTGGTAGTATGTATGTGCCTTGCACCTTTTTTGCAGCTGGGGATCCACTATCTATCCTATAAACTCACGGCGGCTTTGAGCGCTACAGTGTCTGGCGGGCGGGTGGCGGAGTTGATTGACAGCATTGGAGGCGCTTTCGGCTTGGTGCTGGGAATGACCGGCTCCTGCGCTCTGCTGCTGCTAATTTCTATGGTGTCCGCCATTACGGCGGTGACCGGATAGGGGGAGAGGGAATATGCTGGAGCTTCTGCGGCAGTGGCTGGTGGGCATCACCTGCGCGGCGATGGTGGCGGCGGTGGCGCAGGCGCTGTCTCCGCCGGGTGCGGTAAAACGGATTGGAAAATTCACTGGGGGACTGATGCTGCTGGTGGCAGTGGTCAAGCCCATCGCATCGGTAGACGGCGCGGCGCTCACCCGCGTGCTGACGGACTACCAGCTGAATCTGGGCAGCTATGGGAGAACACTAGAAGAGGAAAACCGCGTGCTGATGAAAACCATCATAGAGGAGCGCTCCGCTGCATATATTGTGGACAAGGCGGATGCCATGGGGCTGTCCTGCACTGTGGCGGTGGAGGCTGATGAGAGCGGGGAGTGGCCTATCCCATGGACGGTGACGGTGTGGGGAGCGCTGGATGGGGAGGAGCGCGCTGCCCTCACCCAGCGTATTGAGTCGGACTTTGCCATACCGGAGCACAGGCAGTTCTATGTAGCGGAAGAAGATTACGAAAGCGGGGACGGGGCATGAATAAAAAAGCCTTGGGCAGCGGGCTCGGGGGAGTGCGCACCGTATTTGAGCGGTACAAATTTGTGCTGCTGGTTATTGCAGCGGGAGCCGTACTGCTGCTGCTGCCGTCCTTCGAGCGGGAAGAGATGCAGACGGCGCCGCTTTCCGCCCCTTTCGCCGGTGAGTTCCAGGTGGAGGACCTGGAGCGAAAATTAGAAGACGCCCTATCCCAGGTAGAGGGCGCGGGGGAGGTGAAAGTGATCCTGACTGTTCAGAGTACCGCCCGTCAAGTCCTGGCCCAGGACGGCAGGAGCACGCAGAGGGGGGAAGACCTGGAGTCCAGCCTTACCACGGTAGTTGTCTCTAAAGGGTCTGGAACCCAGGAACCTTTGGCAATCCAACAGCTTTCGCCCCAATATCAGGGGGCGCTTGTGGTATGCTCCGGGGGAGGCGTTCCCACGGTGCGGCTGCAAATTGTGGAAGCGGTCTCCGCCCTGACAGGGCTGGGCGCGGATAGAATATCAGTTTGTAAAGGAAAGTGAGTGATTTTCAGATGAAACTTTGGAAACGAAACGCAGTGGTAGGGGCAATTGTATTGTTTGTGTGTGCGGCGGTATATTTGAACTGGTCCTATCAGCAGGAAGGCGGCGCTGCAGATGCGGGCAAGACGCTGGGAGAGGCGGCTATGGTCAACGGCCAGACCTCTGACCCCCTCCTGGCGGGAAATCCCGAACAGACCGCTCAGCCCGCCCCGGAGGGAACCCCCGGCTCTCCCGCCCCAGCAGAGGACGCAGGGACAGGCGGAACCGGATATTTTGCCTCCGCCCGGCTTAACCGCCAGCAGGCCAGGGACAGCGCCCTTGCGATTTTGCAGGAGGCCATGGCGGACGAGAGCATGGATGAGGCCATGAAGAATGAAAGCAGCCAGGCCATTCAGACGCTGGCCAGCGTCACAGTATCGGAAGCCCAGATTGAAAATTTGGTCACCGCCAAGGGATACAGCGACTGTGTGGCGTTCATCAGTGACGAGAGCGTCAGCGTGGTGGTTTCAGCCACGGAGGAGGGACTCACCGACGCAGATGTGGCCCGGATTACGGAGATTGTCACCGGAGAGACCGGCTGCGCCGCCAGCCAGATCAAGATTATTGAAGCTCAGCCGTAAAGCATGCCCGGGGTGTCAGGGTTCTCCGGTGAAAAATCAGTTGTAATTTTTCGGATTTGTGATACAATGATACATATCATCCGTATCATGAAAAGGAGCGTGACCGTTTATGGCCGATGGGAAGGAATATTTATCCCGCCCTGATGAGCTGGGAAATGTCCATATATCAGAGGAGGTTCTGGCGGTGATTGCCGCCGCCGCCGCTCTAGAGGTGGAGGGGGTCGGCAGTCTGTCCGCGAACCTGGGTACCGACATTGCCGAACTGCTGGGCGGCAGGAAGAACCTGTCTAAGGGCATCCACATTACGGTGCTGGAGGAGAGCGTTCGGATTGACGTGTCTGTGCTGGTGAAATACGGTTACACGATTATTGATGTGGCCAAAGAGGTGCAGAACGCGGTGTTCAATGCCATTGAAAACACCAGCGGCCTGGCGGTGGAAGGGGTCAACGTCCATGTGGCGGGTGTTACCTTTGAGCACGTCAAGACGGCACGCTGAGGCAGCAAGAGCAGATTTAGCAATACCGGCAGCAGAGAAGGGAACAAAACCGCGTTTTGTTCCCTCTCTTTTTGTTAAATTTGTGCTTTCTATGCTTGGGCACTCGGCTGCAGGTACCATTTAGTCTATACAGTATGCGCAAGATTTTTAAAGGAGGCTTCTTTGCCTTTCAATTGAAATTTGCTATGGAATAGGATATAATGTTCTAAGCTGGGTTTTAGGCCTTGTTTGAAAAAGGACGGGTTCGATTTCTGTCCGGATAGGGCACGGGCAGGTTACTGGCTCCATGCTTCAAACGAGGCTTTGTGATTTTTGAAAGAGGGAGGAACTTCTATGTGTTCCACCATACAGAATTATCTATCTGGTTTGAAAGGAAAACGGGTGGCGGTGCTGGGAATCGGTATCTCCAACACACCGTTGATTCGCATGCTTCTGCGTGCCGGCGTTGAGGTAACCGCGTGCGATAAGCGCCCTAAGGGGAGTTTTGCGGGGCTGGCAGAGGAATTGGAGAGCCTAGGCGCACAGCTGCGGCTGGGGGAAGGTTATTTGGACGGCCTAGATCAGGACGTCATTTTTCGTACGCCTGGGATGAGGCCCGACCTGCCCCAGCTGGCAAGGGCCGTGGCGCGGGGAAGCGCGCTCACCTCTGAAATGGAGGTGTTTTTTCAGGTCTGTCCCTGTCCCATTATCGCGGTTACTGGCAGCGATGGGAAGACCACCACCACCACCATCATTGCAGAGCTTTTGAAGGCCGCGGGGCGAAATGTCTATGTGGGCGGCAATATTGGCAGACCCCTGTTGCCTGAGGTGGGGGGAATGGAGCCGGAGGATGTCGCTGTGCTGGAGCTGTCCTCTTTTCAGCTGATGACGATGGATCAAAGCCCCCACATTGCGGTGGTCACCAATTTGGCTCCAAACCATTTGGACGTGCATAAATCTATGGAGGAGTATATCCAGGCAAAACGGAACATTTTTTCTCATCAGGGTCCCGGTGACCGGGTGGTACTCAACTGGGATAATGAGATTACCCGGGGCTTCTCAGAGGCAGCGGCTGGAGAAGTAACTCCATTCAGCCGCCGTCAGGTCCTGGACCGGGGCGTATTCCAAAAGGACCAGGCCATATGGAGCGCCGGCGCCTGGGGTTGCCGAAAGGTGCTTCCCATAGAAGACATCCTTCTGCCCGGCGTCCATAACATAGAAAATTATATGGCGGCGCTTGCCGCTGTGGAGGGCTTAGTGCCTGACAGCGTGATCCGGCGCTTTGCCGGAAAATTTGCCGGAGTGGAACACCGCATTGAATTGGTACGTACCCTCAACGGAGTGCGGTACTATAATGATTCTATTGCCTCCAGCCCATCTCGGACGATTGCCGGACTGCGGTCTTTTCATCAAAAGGTGATTCTGATTGCCGGTGGGTATGACAAGCATATTCCCTTTGATGTGCTTGGCCCTGAAATACAAGCGCATGTAAAGGCGTTATTCCTGACAGGAGATACCGCGCCTCAAATCCGTGCTGCCGTAGAGTCCGCTGCGGGATATCAGGCGGAAGAGCTTCCAATTGAGACCATTGAGGATTTTTCGCAAGCGGTGCTGGCCGCCCATCGGGCGGCGTCGGCGGGGGATGTGGTGCTCCTATCTCCGGCTTGCGCCTCTTTTGATAAGTTCAAAAATTTTATGGAACGGGGCGGGGCCTTTAAAAAAATCATCTATGAGCTGGAATAGAAGACCCTGAAAAGGAGTGAAACTGATTTGGATATGAGAAATGCGCTGGAGCGTCTCAGCGCCCAAGCCGCGCCGTCTGGCTTTGAAGGACCGGCGGCGCAGGTGGCGGCGGAGCTGCTTCGGCCCCTGATGGACGAGGTGTCCATAGACCGCAGCGGAAACGTCATCGGCGTGCGCCGGTGTGGAAAGCCCAACGCAAAACGGCTGCTGTTGGATGCGCACATTGATGAAATTGGGCTGATGGTGGTGGGAATTGAAGAGGGTTTTCTGCGCTTTCGGACGATCGGAGGCGTGGACCCTCGGATGCTTCCGGACCGGGAGCTTACCATCCTCACACAGCCTCCTATATTCGGTGTAGTAGCCTGCCTTCCTCCCCACGTCCAAAAGGCGG
Organism: uncultured Flavonifractor sp.; assembly: GCA_947346365.1. Classification (GTDB taxonomy): domain Bacteria; phylum Bacillota; class Clostridia; order Oscillospirales; family Oscillospiraceae; genus CANAAV01. Next base: position 19,741 of record CANAAV010000004.1, on the reverse strand, counting down.
GGGACAGTAAGATGTCCGTTCCCATCTCTGAACTGATGGTGGATATCGGCATGAGCCAAAAGCAGGCGGAAAAAGCAGTTCCCATCGGCACGCCTATGGTGTTTCGGGGCGGCTGCATCTCTTTGGGGGACAAGCAGCTCTGCGGTAAGGCCATGGACGACCGCTCCTGCTTTGTCACGCTGCTCCGGGTGGCAGAGCTCACTCAGCCTGCCGCCTTGGATGTGGATCTGTATCTTGTGGGCAGTGTCAGCGAGGAGTTTACCTGTTTAGGCGCAAAGACGGCAGCGTTCGCCATCAACCCGGACTGGTGTGTGGCGGTAGACGTGACCCACGGCGCGACTCCGGATGGACAAAAGGACCGCACATTTCCGGTAGGGGGCGGGCCAGCCATCGGCGTGGGGCCCAATATGACCACATGGATGACCCGGCGCATGATTGCCAAGGCGGAAGAGCTGGAACTGGACTACCAGCTAGAGGTTATGGCGGGGCACACCGGCACCAACGGATGGCCCATGCAGATCAGCCGGGAGGGAATTGCAACTTCAGTGGTATCCGTGCCGTTGAAGTATATGCATAGTCCAGTTGAAGTGCTGAACCTGGAGGACATGGAGCATACGGCACAGCTTTTGGCGGCATTTGTCCGCAACCTGGGAGAGGAGGCGGAAACGCCGTGCTAGAAACTGTGAAAGAGCTGTGTTTGCTGCCGGGCGTGTCCAGCTTTGAAGAGCCTGTGCGGGCGTATATTCGCTCTAAAGCGGAACCCTATGCCGACAGCATTCGCACCGATGCTCTGGGCAATTTAATTGTATTCAAAAAAGGGAAGAAGTCCACCGGGAACCGGCTCCTCCTGGCAGCCCATATGGATGAGGTAGGATTGATTGTCCGCGCTGTTACGGACGAGGGGTATCTGAAATTCAGCGCCGTAGGCGGCATCGACCGCCGGGTGCTTATTGGCAAGCGGGTGAAGGTTGGAGTGCACGGCTTGCCGGGTGTAATTGGACTGAAGGCCTATCACTTGGTCTCCGATGAGGAGGAGAAGACGATACCCAAGCTGGAAGAATTTTATATCGACATCGGCGCGGAAGATAAGCAGTCTGCCGGAGCTCTGGTACACTTGGGAGACTGCGCTGTGTTTGACAGCGACGTGGTGGAATTTGGAGACGGCTTTTTAAAAGCAAAAGCCCTGGATGACCGGATTGGCTGCGCCGTGATGCTGGAGCTGCTGAAAGAGGAGCTGTCCATGGACGTAACCTTTGCGTTCACGGCGCAAGAGGAGGTCGGTACGCGCGGAGCCTTTGCCGCAGCGTTTTCTGTAACGCCGGAGATAGCGCTGGTGTTAGAGACCACCACGCCCGCCGACCTGGCAGGTGTGCCGGAGCACAAGCAGGTCTGTTCTCCGGGAAAGGGGCCTGTCATCCTGTATATGGACAACGGATCAGCGGCGGACCGCGGACTGTATGAGCAGATGCGTACTCTAGCCCAAACCCACAAGATTCCCTGGCAGACCAAGCACTATCTAGCCGGCGGCAATGATGCCGCGGCAGTCCAGCGGACGAAGACAGGCGTGCGCACGCTGGTGCTTTCGGCGGCGGTGCGCTATCTGCATGCTCCATCCAGTGTTGCTGCGGTACGGGATATAGAGGATATGCTGCGGCTGGCACGGCTCTTCATCGCCGGTTTAGCAGAGAGATAGGGGAGGAACTATGGAGATTTTAGAGACTTTGCAGGCTGTTAATGCCTGCCACGGCCCCTCTGGAGATGAATCCGGGGTAGCCGCAAAATTGAAGGAGCTGGCCGCTCCCTATGTGGATGTGTGTACAATCGACACGCTGGGCAACCTGATCTGCCATAAGAGGGGCGATGGACCCAAGGTGATGTTTGCAGCCCACATGGATTCCATCGGCTTTATTGTCACCCACATTGACGAAAAGGGGTTTTTACGCTTCGGGCAGCTGGGCGGCCTGCCCGCTAACGATCTGCCCGGAACCCCGGTGCGCTTTAAAAACGGGACCCGGGGCGTTGTAGCGCAGGAAGGGCAGAGAAAATCCGGAGAAGAACCCCAAAAACGTACGGCGGCAGATCTCTATTTAGATATTGGGGCGCAGGATCGGGCGCAGGCGGAGGCCCAGGTACAGATTGGCGACACCGCCGTCTACGATACGCCGTCTTTTTATGCCGGAGAGCGCATGTTCTCCCCCTATATGGATGACCGGATTGCCTGCGTGGTACAGCTGATGGCTATGGCACAGATCAAGGATACTCCCAATGATTTATATTTTGTCTTTACGGTTCAGGAGGAACTGGGCCTAAGGGGGGCCCGTACCGCCGCGTACGGAATTGACCCGGATTATGGAATAGCCATTGATGTAACGCACTCCGACGATATACCGGAGCCTCCCCATCAAGGCAGCAGCGCCGCTGGACGGGGCGCCGCTATTAAGGTTATGGATCAGTCGGTCATCTGTCATCCGGCGGTTGTCTCCCGGTTGGAGGTGCTGGCAAAAGAACATAGAATTCTTTTCCAGCGGGATGTGATCCGTTTTGGCGGTACCGACGCGGGAGCCATACACCAGACGCGCCGCGGCGTAGCTACCGGCGGAATCTCCATTCCCTGCCGCTATACCCACTCTCCCATGGAGATGGTGGACCGGCGGGATGTAGAGGCCTGCGCCGCCCTGGCAGCGGCATTTGCCCAGGACGCCAGCCTCAGGTGAGGGCAAAACCGCTTTTCCGCACAGCTGGCATGGAACAGGCCGAAATATCGAAAGAGACAAGGATGAGCAAGTAAAATGACGTTACAGATAAGCGACAGGGTCCTCACCCTGGCGAGACAGGCGCAGGCCGGGTTGCGGGAACAGTTTGAGGCGATTGACGCCATTGCGGAGGAGAACACGCAAAAGGTTCTCTCGGCCTTTCAAAAGCACCGGGTGGCGGAGAGCTACTTTGCCGGAACCACCGGATATGGCTATGACGATTTGGGCCGGGACAAGCTGGATGAGATCTACGCGGACATTTTTGGCGCAGAGGCGGCTCTTGTACGGATTCAATTTGTCAATGGTACCCACGCCATTGCCTGTGCCCTCTTTGGGGCGCTGAGGCCCGGCGATGTGCTGGTCTCCGCTGTGGGGGCCCCCTATGACACACTGCTGGGGGCCATCGGCGTGGTGGACAAGGGCCCTGGTTCCCTGAAGGACTATGGCGTGGAATACCGCCAGGTGGAGCTGGTTAACAATGCGCCGGATCTCCGCGGGCTGGCCCAGGCGGTTGCCGACTCCAGGGTGCGGGCGGTACTGATTCAGCGCTCCAGGGGATATGCCACCCGCGCTTCTTTGTCAGTAGAGGAGATCGGCGCGCTGTGCCGGGTGGTGCGGGAGCACAACCCCAGCGCCGCTATTTTGGTAGACAACTGCTATGGCGAATTTGTTGAGACGGCAGAACCCACTCAGGTGGGCGCGGACCTGGTAGTAGGCTCTCTCATCAAGAACCCCGGCGGCGGGCTGGCCCCCGCCGGCGGCTATATCGCCGGACGGCATGACCTGGTGGAGGGGGCCGCGATGCGGCTGACTACGCCGGGGATCGGCCGTGAGTGCGGCGCCACGCTGGGGAGCAGCCGCAGCCTCTACCAGGGACTTTTCTTGGCCCCTCACGTCACCGCGCAGGCGGTAAAAACCGCTGTTTTCGCGGCAAAAATGCTGGAACAGCTGGGGTACAAGACAGAGCCTGCTTCAAACGCCGTGCGCCATGATATCATTCAGATGATTCACTTTGGTGGGCCGGAGCCGCTCAAGCGCTTTGTACAGGGCATTCAGTTGGGCGCTCCTGTGGATTCCTATGTGACCCCAGAGCCATGGGATATGCCAGGCTACGACTGCCCGGTGATTATGGCTGCCGGAGCTTTCATTCAGGGGGCTTCCATTGAACTGTCTTGTGACGCTCCCATGCGGGAACCCTATACCGCTTACCTGCAAGGGGGGTTAACCTACGAGTCCGGCAAAACAGGCGTTATGCTGGCGGTGGAATCGCTTTTGCAGGTGTAAGACAATCCCTCCGGCGCATAGTATCTCACCATGGAGGTGAGTACTACGGGCAGAGCGCGGCGGTTTTGGCCCCGGCTGCTCCGTCGGCGTGGCAGACGGAGGGAACGAACTTATATTATGGTTCTCGTTCCGGGGTTGGTTGGAGTTGGATTGGCGCTGCTACTGATTCAGGCCGTTGAGGCGGGTGTGCAGCCTTTAATAAAGACCCTGGCGGAGACAGCGGTACGAAACGCGGTCACCGCTGCCATTGACGGCGCTGTGGAAAACGCCCTGGCGGAGGGGGATATCTCCTATGATGAAATCATCCACATCAAAACCGACAGCAGCGGTTATGTAACGGCGATGACTGCAGACACGCTCAGGCTTAACCGCCTGCGGACAGATATTTTGGGGAGGGTCATGGATCGGGTGGAATCCCTGGACAGCAGGGAACTGGAGATCCCTTTGGGAAATCTGACGGGCTTTTCTTGGCTCTCCGGCTGGGGACCGGGGCTGCAAGTAGAGATATTGTCAGTGGCGGCGCCGGACGCGGCTTTTCACAACGTATTCCTCTCCGCAGGGATTAACCAGACGCTCCACCGAGTAATGCTGGAGGTATCGGTAAAGGTAAGCCTGCTTTTACCCGGAGGCGTTGAGGAGACCGTGGTGGACGCCCAGGTCTGTGCGGCGGAGACGGTCATTGTGGGCCAGGTGCCCGGTGCCTATTTGGAACTTTCAGAAAGCGCCCCTTGAAAGATAAGAAAGAACAAGGATAAATCCTCTCTCGCTTCTATATCCTAGGAGAGAGGAAACGGGCAAGGACATGTATGTCATTTTAAAATATTTAAAAGAGATGCTGGTTGCGGCGGTTCCTGCCGCTATCGTGTTCTCCTGTTTTCAGCCCTATCGCAGAAGAGCCCTGAACGCTATGGGGCTGCGCTCAAATTTGTTACGGGAAACCGGGCTCATCCTGTTTATTATGTGCTTATTCGGCGTGCTGGCCGTTACCCTATGTCCGGTGTACATGGTCCGGCAGCAGGGGGGCGTATGGGGAGACGTCCTCCTGCTTACGGAGCGGCCCAGCTGGATGAGCAATGTAAATTTCATCCCATTTCGGATGTTCGTGGACTACTGGCAGGATCTAACCCAGGGCGGAGGTCTATTTACTGTGATTAACTTCCTGGGAAATCTGGCGGTTTTTGTTCCGCTAGGCTTTTTCCCAGCCCTGCTGTGGCGGGGGGAGAGTTGGCGGCGTTCGGCACTGGTGGGGGGCGGAACTTCACTTTTTGTAGAGGCCGGACAGTATTTTGTGATGCGCTTTACAGATATTGACGATGTGATTCTCAATACCTTGGGCGCGGTATGCGGTTACTGGCTCTACCTGCTGGTGCGGCGGTTTGTGCCGGCAGCGGCAGAAAAATTTAAATGTGTAAAGGTGGAGGACTCTTGTGGAGGAACGCCTGGAGATTGAAGCCCTGCGCCGGGAATTGGAGCAGGCCAACTATGAGTATTATGTGCGGGACAACCCTTCCATGTCCGACTACGATTTTGATTATAAGCTGCGCCGTTTGGAGGAGCTGGAGGCTGCCCACCCGGAATGGGTAACTCCGGATTCTCCGACCCAACGAGTAGGCGGGAAAGTGGCGGAGGGGTTTCAAGAGGTGGTGCATCGGGTGCCGCTGGAGAGCCTTCAGGATGTTTTCTCAGTCCGGGAACTGGAGGAGTTCGATCAGCGGGTACGGGAGGTGTTGGGGGAAGACGCAGAGTATGACGTAGAACCTAAGGTAGATGGACTGTCCGTGGCGCTGGAATATGAAAAGGGGAGATTCGTCCGCGGCGCAACCCGAGGTGACGGGCAGATAGGGGAGGATGTCACAGAAAACCTGCGCACAATCCCTTCGATTCCGCTCCATCTGCCGGATATCCTGCCCAGGCTCATTGTCCGCGGAGAGGTGTTTATGCCGAAGAAAAGCTTCCATCGGTTGAATCAGGAGCGGGAGCTTAACGGCGAGCCGCTGTTTGCCAATCCACGCAATGCGGCAGCGGGCTCCATGCGGCAATTAGACCCGAAGGTTGCGGCCTCTCGTGGGCTGGACATCTGTGTGTTTAACATTCAGTGGATAGAAGGAAAAACCTTTCAGACCCACTTGGAAACCCTGGAATATTTGGAACAGCAGAGGTTTAAAGTGATTCCACATTACACCTGTAAAAGCATACAGGCGGCGGCTAGGCTCATTGCGGCTATAGGAGAAGACCGGGAGGCATACAGCTTCGATATTGACGGAGCTGTTGTAAAGGTTAATAGCCTTGCAGGACGTACAGTGCTGGGAAGCACGGCGAAATTTCCTAGGTGGGCCGCTGCTTTCAAGTATCCGCCGGAACAAAAACCCACCAAGGTAAAAGACATCGTGGTCCAGGTAGGCCGCACAGGAGTGCTGACGCCCAAGGCCGTTGTAGAGCCGGTACGCCTAGCCGGAACCACGGTCACCAGCGCTACGCTGCATAATCAGGATTTCATTTCAGAAAAGGATATCCGTATTGGAGACACTGTGCTGGTTCAAAAAGCGGGGGAGATTATCCCGGAGATTGTAGAAGTGCTGTCACAGCGCCGCCCAGAGGGCACGCAGCCCTATCAGCTGCCCCGATTTTGTCCGGTGTGTGGAGCGCCGGTGGTTCGAGATGAGGATGGCGCCCACGTTCGCTGTACTGGTGCGGAGTGCCCCGCCCAGCGCTTGCGGCATTTGGTCCATTTTGCTTCCAGGGACGCTATGGACATAGAGGGACTGGGGCCCGCAGTGGTGGAAAGCCTGGTTGGCGCTGGATTGGTCAAAGGGCCTGGAGATCTATATCATCTGGAGCTGAAAGCGGTGGCAGCCCTAGAGCGGATGGGGAAAAAATCTGCCGAAAATCTTTTGTCTGCAATTGAACGCTCAAAAGAAAACGATTTTTCCCGGCTGCTCTTTGCATTTGGTATCCGTCAGGTGGGGCAGAAGGCCGCTAAGGTACTCAGCGCTCACTTTGAAAACCTGGATGGGCTGATGGCAGCCTCAGAGGAACAGCTGACGGCCATTCCTGACATTGGAGGCATTACGGCCAGAAGCCTTTTGAACTGGTTCGAAAACGACCAGAGCAGGCATCTGATTGATACTTTGCGGGAAGCGGGCGTGAATCTGGAGAGCCGGGAGGCCCCGGCAGGGGATCAATTGGCTGGAAAAACTTTTGTGCTCACTGGAACTTTGGCGAGCTTTACGCGCGACGAGGCAAAGGCTAAAGTTGAGAGCCTGGGCGGCAAGGTGTCCGGCTCGGTTTCCTCAAAGACCAGCTATGTGGTGGCGGGGGAAGCAGCGGGTTCAAAGCTCCGAAAAGCCCAGGAGCTGGGCGTTCCCGTACTCACTGAGAAGGAATTTTTGACGCTTCTCGAGCCGTAAAATGAATTTGAGAAAAGGACACCCCCCTGTGCAGGATGATCTCCCGGCACAGGGGGATTATGTGGTATGGGAATAATTGGGCGCAGTCCGTAGGCTCTTTAGAGATATTTCCGGCCCCCAGGGATGAGGGGGTATTTAGGGTGGGATTCGAATTTGCTTTGCTGTTGCAACGCCTTATTTATCCATAACTGGGTTGGTGAAGTAGACATTTTTCTGATCCATGCGTTCTTTCGCCAGACGTACCGCTTCGCCGAAACGCTGGAAATGCACAATTTCCCGTTCCCGCAGGAAACGGATTACATCGTTAACATCCGGGTCGTCAGATAGACGCAGGATATTGTCATAGGTAACGCGGGCCTTTTGCTCTGCTGCCATATCTTCTGTAAGATCACAGATAACATCGCCTTTTACGCCAATCGAAGCGGCGCTCCAAGGGAAACCAGAGGCTGCGGTGGGGTAGACCCCTGTGGTGTGATCCACAAAGTACTGGGCAAACCCCGCTGTCCGGGCCTGTTCATCGCTCAGATTCCGCGTCAGCTGGTGTACAATGGCGCCAATCATTTCCAAATGTCCAAGTTCCTCGGTGCCGATATCAGTCAGCAACCCTTTGAGCTCCGGATAGGGCATGGCATACCGCTGGCTCAGATAGCGTAGAGAGGCTCCCAGCTCTCCGTCTGGTCCCCCGTACACCATCAGACTACGAAAAATGGGCTAAATGATGACCCGATAAGTGACGGATAGGGTGTAGGTGGATTTGTCGAACGTGCAGTTTTCGATTACAGATCGGGCGGCATTGTTCTTTTCCTCCAGAGAGGCCCCAGTGGATTGCAGGGTTTCCAGGGCGTGGGCAATGGCGTCCTGGAGGCGGTGCTCCACAACCTCGCCGTCGGACTTTGCCTTCAGATCGTCCAGTTCGGCCTCGGCCTGAACGATAGCGGCCTCAATGTCCTTTTTCGCAACAGAGAAGTCCTCCAGGCTGAGGACGCCGGCAAGGTATGCCTCCTGAAGGCGGCCCCGCTTTACACGGAGCTGTCTCACAGTAGTTTCGAGGCGTGTCAGTTCATGCCCGCCGCTTGCGTTCGTGTAGATGATATTGCAGGACAGGGGGGAAGTGCTCCCGGCATCCGTCTTGAGACGTGCGATGATGGCATCCTCCAGGGCATCGGCCCGGATATGCTGGGAGTGTCTACACCGGCCGCGGGCATAGTTGTTGCACTTGTAGAAATGGGGCTGGGAAAAGATGAGTGTGGCACCGCAATCGGCGCAACGGACGATACCGGAGGTCCAGCCCTTCAGCTCGCTGGTCGGACGGGCCTTGTACCCCCAGCGGGCTTTGACTTCATCCAGTTGGCGCTGGGCAGCATCCCACGTTTCTGTGCTGATGAGAGGCTCATGCTCCCCATCGGCCAAGATGATGTTCTCGTTGAAAAAGTCACGTCTGGTACGACCTGCCGGGTTCCAGCGCAGTTTGCCGATATAGACCGGGTTCCGAATGATGTACTCGATGGTTCGATTTTCAAACGGATTCCCCCGGTGGGTGCGGACGCCCATGGCATTTAGCTCCCTTGCGATGGCGTAGATACCCTTGCCGGCCAGGAAGTCATCAAAGATGCGGCGGATGTGGGTCGCCTCTTCCTCGACGGGAACGAGGACGCCCTCCTCCACCCGATAGCCAAAAGATGGATTTGACTGGAGCCGGCCACGCTCGGCGTTGACCTTCATGCTCCGCTTCACCTCCTGGCTCAGGCGGATGGAGTAGAATTCGTCCATCCACTCGATGATGCGCTCTATGAGGGAGCCGAAGGGGCCGGCGATCAGCGGCTCGGTCACGCTCACCACGTCGATGCCGCACTTGGAGCGCAGGATGGATTTGTAGAAGATGCTCTCTTCCTGATTCCTGGCAAAGCGGGAGTATTTCCAGAGCAGGATGACAGAGAAGGGACACTCCCTCTCTTTTGCGGTCGCAATCATCCGCATGAACTCCGGCCGGCGGTCCGCCTTCTTGCCGGATATTCCGGCGTCTATGTAGATCTGGTCTTCGAGTATGAGGATGCCCTCACGCTGGGCGTATTTCCTGATTTCCTCCAACTGGCTTTCCGGCGAAAGCTCCGTCTGTTCGTCAGTCGATACTCGGATATATGCTGCGCCGAAGCGAAGTTGTTGTGCTGCCATAAAATCTCCCCATTTGAGAAACGTCTGCCGGACAATCCGGCGACATTCCTGTGATTTTCCGGTGTAACCAGACCATAACCATAACCAAACAATAAGAAAACAGAATATATAACAGTTTAGGCCCTGCCCGAAGGCAGGGCCCTTTGTCATTTTCCCCCGAAATCTACGATGGTCACGTTGCCGGTTTTGCGCTTTATACGGCCTCGGACTTCTGCTCGTTCGACTGCCTCGGAGCCAATGCTTTTTCTTCGTCCGTAAGAACGAGGTCGAGCTGCATCCATATCATCTTCTTCGTATGAGGGTCAGCCCGCTCATACCCGGCGATGAGGGCCCGTATCTCAGGAGACGGGGGCTGGTCCGGGATGGAGGAGGTCGATAGCCCCAGCATATAGTCCACCGATACCCCCATGGCGGCGGCCATCCTTGCGACGTACTCGATTTTCGGGTTGTGGACCCCGGTCAAGTACCGGGAGATGGTAGCGTCCGGTATGTCGGTCTGGACAGAGAGCCATTGTTGAGTAAAGCCCTTCTGCTTCATGATGTCCCGCATATTCTCCCGCAGCACCTTGGAGAAGTCGATGTCCATGAAAATCACCTTCCGTTTCTGTAAAGATTGTACCCGAAGACTACGCTATTATCAAGCATATTTACGAACTTGGGAATTTTTGATTGACAACTTCGTTTCGGTATGTTAAGATACCATCATCCAACCCAAACCTGCACCGCAGGAACGACAGAGAAGAGGAGGGTCATGAATGACTATTGACCAGAAGGTTGAGGCATACCGCATGAGGCTGGAAGGAGCCACCCTCCAGTCGATTGCGGACCACTTCGAGGTATCGCTGGAATGGATACGGCAGATCGTACCGCCCATCGAGGGCAAGACCTGGAGTCTGGAAGGTATGAGGAACCGGTGTGTGTATCCTGGTATCGCCCAGTGGCTCTATGAGAACCGCTGCACCTACGCAAAGCTGGCCGAGCTCATCGGAGCTCCCCAGGCATCGGTATCCCGCTGGATGAATGGCGTCCACAAACCGAACAAGCCCACCATCGACAAAATCCTGAAAGTCACTGGCATGACGTATGAACAGGCGTTTGGCGAGGAAGAGAGCTCCCAGCCCGAAGAGGCTGCGGGGCTTGGGTGATATTTTTTTGCCCCGCTCCTACGTTTTCGCAGGATGTTTCACACGAAACTTCATTATCGTAATTATACCAGGAAGAGGTGAAATGATATATGCCTAAAATGGCGACGAAAGCCGCAGACAACGTGTTCTACAAAGCACGAATGGAGGCGGCAAAGTGGAATGACAAGCTCAGCTCCAGGGAAGGGGCCGCAGAAGTCACCGGCCTGGACAGAACGAGGATCGCTTACATAGAGCTTGGGACCATTACCCCGTACCCGGAAGAAATCCTCATCCTGGCAGACTGCTACAACGCCCCCGAGCTGTGCAATCACTACTGCGCCCGGATGTGCCCCATTGGGTGCCAGACGGTGGAGCCCCTGGAGGTAAAGGAGATCGAGGCGGCAACACTTCAACTCCTGTCAGCGATCCGCAACCTTCCGAAGATTACGGATGAGCTGGTGGACATCGTAGAAGATGGCCGGATAGACGAGGATGAGCGAGAGAGCATGGAGTCCATCCTGAGTACGCTCCGACAGGCCGCCAACCGCATCAAGGCCCTGGAGCTGGTGTATGAGAAGTGTCTCCGTCCCCACGGGGAGGGCCAAGATGGACAGTAAGGAGAAGGCCATGAAGATAAAGATGCTGCAAAACATCCTGGAGAAGGAGTACGGCATCACCAGTCCGGCGGAGCTCATGGAGGCCATGAGGAATATGCCGAAGCTGGACATCTCCATCTTCGTAACCACTCCGTCAGGGAAGGGGTGTTTGTCATGACCAGAACCTACGAAAACGTAGGAATGGCGACCAGAAACCGCAGGACGGTAAGACGACGCCGTAGGCGCTCGGCATGGGCAGCCGCAATCGTATCGGCAGTTACATATGCGGCGGGCGTCCCCGTCATCGTCATGTACGCAAGGGCCGTCTGGTTCGACACCGTGGGCGCCGAGCTTCCGCCGGAACCGCCGCCGGTATCCACCCATCAGCCTGTCCAGACCCCTCCACCGATGGAACCGGCCAGTGAAGAGCCGGTGGTCGAGAGCCGGTATGTGCTCTACGACATCCAGCTCTCCGAAGAGCTCCAGCATTACACGCAGGATGTATGTGAGGAATACGGAGTGAGCTACCCCCTGGTCATCGCCATCATGAAGAAGGAGTCCGAGTTCCGGTCGGATGCCGTCAGCGCCACCAACGACTACGGCATCATGCAGATTAACGGCGGGAACCACGAGTGGCTGGAAGGGGCGCTGGGCATCACTGACTGGTTCGACCCCCAGCAGAACATCCTCGCCGGCGTTTATATGCTGGCCCAGTTCAATGGGTACGAGGATGTCCACCAAATCCTGATGAGCTACAACTGCGGCCCGTCTGGAGCCAAGAAGCTCTGGGCGGAAGGCGTTTACAGTACGGCTTACAGCCGGTCAGTGGTAGAAATCCTGGAAGGATTGGAGGTGATGAACGATGGATGAGAAACTGAAGGCGGAGCTGGTGAAGGCCATCGAAACCGCAGAGCTCAGGACCGGCCGGAAGTTCGACCCCGCTGTGGTCTATGATGTTCTGAAGTACAGCATCAACAAGCTGAGCTACATCGGGAAGGACATGGACTACCTGCCCCTGCTCTTTGAGAACGAGCTCAGGGACCACGTTATGCGTGAGAAAATCAACTGGAGAGGAGCGATGAACGATGTGCTCAATCTGCGGCCATGTCCCGTGTCTCAGCCGGTGTCCTAACGCCCCGGACCCGCCGGCGATCTACACCTGTAAGGTGTGCGGCGAGAGCATCGTGTCCGGCGACGACTACTACAAGCTGGACGGAGAGTATTACCACGATGACTGCTTCGAGGATAAGGCCGTGGACATCCTTCTGGACCAGTTCGGGGCCATGAAGAGCGTTGCGGAGGTGGACCAATGGGACTGAATATCCCGCAGCTCCCGGAGTTGACCTTTGAGGAGGACAGCCACACCTACCGGCTGGATGGTCTCATCATCCCCAGCGTGACAACACTGATGAAACCGCTCTCGCAAGCGTACTACGGCGGTATCGACGCCAAGGTCCTGGGTCAAGCCGCCGACCGGGGCTCTGCGGTCCACAGCGCCATCGACCTCTATTCCAAGTACGGCGTCATCGACATCGAGCCGGAGCTGGAAGGGTACTTCGAGGCGTTCCGGGCCTGGGCCAAGGATTTTGAAGTGAAACCCTACGCTACCGAGACCAGGACGTACAACCGGTCCCTGCTGTATGCCGGGACGGTAGACATGAGCTGCTCCGAGAAAGGCGTGGACACCCTGGCCGACTTCAAGACCACGGCGTCGTTCTCGCCCATGCTCTGCGGTGTGCAGCTCGAAGCATATGACCGGGCTCAGGAGAGCCACGGGGTCAAGTACCAGAACCGGGTCATCATCCAGCTCAAGAAGGATGGCACCTACCGGCGGCACACCGATTTTCCCCCGAGGGCGGAGTGCTGGAGGGTGTTTACCTCTCTGCTGAATGTGTCCGGTTTCATCGCAAAGTACAGCAATAAGTAGGAGGAGTGAATATGGCAGAAAACGTCAACGAGAAGGTCATGTCCGTCATCGAGAACCCGGCGGTCATCGACGAGAGCGCCCTGAAGACGCAGACCATCGACCTGGAGGTCCGGGCGGACGCCCTGGTGGTCACGAACGACGAGGAGTACCAGGACGCCGCTGAGTTCCTGAAGGTGCTGAAGGATCAGGCCGGAAAGGTCAAGGATTTCTTCAAGCCCATCAAGGACGCCGCTCACAAGGCCCACAAGGAGGTCTGTGACCGGGAGAAGATGATGCTGGAGCCCCTGACCAGGGCTGAGTCCGTCATCAAGAAGGCTGCGGGCGGATACCTCGCCGAACAGGAGCGCAAGCGCAAGGAGGCTGAGGAGCGGGCCCGGAAAGCGGCCAAGGAGGAGGCCGACCGCCGGATGGCCGAGGCCATCGAGCTGGAGAACCAGGGCAGGGTGGAGGAGGCTGCCGCCGCCATGGAAGAGGCGGAAATCATCGACAGCGCCACCGTCGCCGTTCCCACCTCCCCGGCCAAGAAGGTAAAGGGTGTCAGCTCCAGCAAGGATTGGGAGATCGTCAGCATCGACGAGTCCAAGGTCCCGGTGGATGCCGCCGGAACCGTCATCCGGCCTGTGGACAACGGGGCCATCATGCGCCTCGTCCGGGCCAGCAAGGGCACCATCAAAATCCCCGGCGTCACCTACAAGGAAACCGTGAAGATGAGCGTTAGGAGGTCGTGAAAATGTCCAAAGAGCTCAGCAAGGTGGAGTATCAGTCCATCTCCGGCATCCCGGTTGAATTGGATGCCGAGACCGTCATCAAGTATTGCGCCAGGGGCAACGGCAACATCACCCAGCAGGAGGTGGCCTTGTTCCTCCGCACCTGTCAGGCCAAGCGCCTGGACCCCCTGGAGAACGGCGAGGTGTACCTCATCAAGTACGACAACACCAAGCCGGCCCAGATTGTCGTGGGCAAGCACGCCTATCTCCGCCGGGCGGACCGCAACCCCGAATACCGGGGCAAGAAGAGTGGCATCGTCATCGTCCGGGATGGCAAGGTCATCCAGAAGGAAGGCTGTTGCCTGTATAAGGTTCTGAACGAGACCCTCATCGGCGGCTGGTGCCGGGTGTTCCGCCGGCGGGCCGGGTCCGATGTCGATGAGGAGTTCTACCGGGAGGTGGCCCTGGAGGAGTACAGCAGCGGCCAAGCCAACTGGAAGGTTAAGCCCGCCACCATGATTGAGAAGGTCGCCGTCAGCCAGTGTTTGCGGGACGCCTTCCCGAACGACTACGAGGGCCTGTACTCTGAGGATGAGATGCTGGCGTCCGGGGCAATCCCGGCTGAGTACACCGTGGTGGAGGACGGGGAGCCCCCTGCGCCGGAGCCTCCCCCGGAAGACCCCGTTATCTCTGTCAAGCAGCGTGAGGCCCTGTTCGAGCTGGCCCGCAACCACTTCGACGCCGATGTTGTCAATGATGTGGTCAGAAGCATCATCAGCGAGTTCGGCCTCAACAGCACCAAGGGCATGACCACCAGCGTCTACAACCAGGTCATGGACCGGCTCAACGAGACCATCGAGAACCTCTCGGACGACACCCCCGGCAGCGAGGAAGGCCCCGGCTCCGGCCAGGACCAGTGAACAACTCAGGGGGGGCGGGTCCTCCGCCCCCCGTAAAGGCAGGTGATACGAATGGTGTGGATAAGTATGTACCGGGAGCTCCTGACGCACCCGAAGCTCCGAAAGTTCATGCGGTCATCCGGGCTCTCCAGAAACGAGGCCGCCGGTACGCTCTTCTCCGTATGGGCCTGGGGGGTTGATAACGCCGAAAGGAACGGAATGATCCTGGAGGCAGACAGGCGGGACATAGCTGATGTCATTTCCGCCGGTTCCGGTCTCTCGGACGGAGTGAAGCCGTCCAAGGTGGTTGACAGCATGGTCGAGTCCGGCTGGATAGATGAGCTCGACGGCCACCTGTATCTGCACGACTGGGATGAATGGCAGGAGATGTACTACCGCTTCATCGACAAGAGGGAGAAGGATACGGCCAGAAAGCGTCGGGCCAGGGAAGCAGAGAAGGAAGCGGCTGGGCTCCCCCCGCCGTCCCCACCTGCCCCGCCTCCGCCCGTTCCTCCCCCGTCCTCTGAGGAGGAACGGGCGGAAGAGCCCAGGGATAAGTCCAAGAAGGCGACGAAGCCGAAACCGGAGAAGAAGAAATACGGCGATTTCGTCAGCATGACGGAGGAGGAGTACGGCAAGCTCGTCAGCGAGTATGGGCAGGAGGCGGCCAAGCGTATGGTCGAAATCCTGAACAACTACAAGGGGGCCACCGGTAAGCCGTACAAGAGCGACTATCTGGCTATCCTGAACTGGGTGGTCAAGCGCATCAAGGAGGAGTCCCCGACCCTCATCAGGCCGAAACCGTCAGAAACCTCGGCATCTGGTCATGATGGCTCCCCGGTCCCGGAAGAATGGAGGAATTTCAGACGTGGAGAGGCTTAATTTTGGTCTGCTGTCCCCCGTCATCGAAGCGGCGGCCAGGGAGAACGCCAAGGTGGAGGGTGACTACTTTGACGAAGAGGGGTTCCTGTGCTGCGGGAAATGCCACACCAGAAAACAGTGTGAGGTCAAGCTCCCGGAAGGTCTAGGCCGGGGCAGAACGGAGCGGTTCCCCGTCATGTGCGAGTGCCGCCGTAAGGCCGTCGAAGCTGAGGAAGCGGCGGAGCTCAAGCGCAAGGAGATGGAGGTCGTCCAACGTCTCAGGAAGGAGAGCCTGATGAGCCCCCGGTTCGAGGAAGCTACCTTCCAGAACTTCCGGGTGGATCAGGCCAACGCCTACAACCTGAAGCTGTGCCGCCGGTATGCGGAGCACTTCGACAAGATGGTGGAGAAGAACCAGGGGCTCATCTTCTATGGAGATGTGGGGACCGGGAAGACCTTTGCGGCGGCCTGTATCGCCAATCACCTTCTGTCCCGTGGGGTCCCGGTGGTGATGACATCCTTCATCAAGCTGCTGAGCTCCATGCAGACCTTCGGTAACGACAACGAGCGCCTGATTGCCAACCTGAACCGGGCGAAGTTGCTTATCATCGACGACCTGGGGGCTGAGCGGGATACGGACTTCGCACAGGAGCACGTCTACAACATCATCGACAGCAGGTATCGGGCCAAGCTGCCCCTCATCATCACCACGAACATGACCATCCAGGAGATACGGGAGCCCAACAGCACCCGGTACGCAAGGATTTATGACCGGCTCTCGAAGATGCTCCCCATGGAATTTGCCGGCGGTTCCTGGCGCAAGGATGATGCAGCCCGCAGTCTCACGGAAATGAAGAAATTTTTGGAGGGAAACGATGGATAGAATTTACATCGGACTGGAGGCCGACCGGCTGGCCGTTGCCTCCATCCTGGTCAAGAACAAGTACACGGTCCGGCAGGGCTCCCAGCGCCGGGGCACCGGCAAGAGCTACGATTACTTCCTGGAGTACGATCGGAACCCGGACGCCGACACCCCGAAGAAGGGAGCCGGGACGGATGAGGGCTAACTTCTGCATCCTCGGAGAGCCACAGGGGAAGGGGCGTCCCAGGTTCTCCACCGTCTGCGGCCACGCAAAGCCCAGGACGCCGGAAGAGACGGTCCTGTATGAGAATTTGGTCAAGACCGAGTACCGCCGCCAGACCCACGAGCTCCGGTTCCCGGATGACGCCATGCTGGATGTCAGGGTAATCGCCTACTACTCCATTCCGAGGTCCGTCAGCAAGAAGAAGCGTCAGGCCATGCTTGACCACAAAATCCGCCCCACGAAGAAGCCCGACTTCGACAACATCGGCAAGGTCATCTGTGACGCTCTGAACAAGATCGCCTACCGGGATGACTCCCAGATTGTGGACGCCCAGGTTCGGAAGTTTTACAGTGACCGGCCCCGTGTGGTCGTCACCATCATGGAATGTGGAGGTGAGGCGTCATGAAGGATGTATCCTGGGGTGTCATCCACGGGGAGGGCACCATCGTCTGCAAGTGCGACCGGTGCGGCCGGAAGGAGGAGTACCCCTTCGACGATGGATACCCGGACTTCAAATCGTTCCAGAAGAAGCTCTTCGGCATGGGCTGGAAATCGGCCCAGGTGTTCGGAGAGTGGCACGACTTCTGCGGCGAGGATTGCCGCAACGAGTACATCAAGAACAACACATAGGAGGAAAAGATTATGGCAGCTCAGAACATCTACCCGCTGTCCCTGAACGGAGACACCTTCAACGCCCTGAAGTCCGACTACGACTCCATGCTCCGCCAGACCCTCACCAAGATGGAGGACCTGAAGGTGGAGGATGCCACAATCACCATTAAAGTGGGTGTGATGCTGGAGAAGGATCAGGTCCGTGACTTCCAGGCCAACGGCTACGATGCCATGCGGGACATCGTGAAGCCCACGTTCAAGCACGAAATCAGTACCGTCATGCAGGTCAAGGATAAGAAGAGCGGCTCTCTGGGCGGCTCCATGGAGCTGGTCTGGGACAAGGAGCTCTGCCAGTATGTCATACGGCCCATCGACAACGGCCAGACCACCTTGTTCGACCAGCCCAGCGAAGGTTCCGGGGCCGTCGTGGATGCTGAGTACACCGTCGTCGATGATCCCCCGGCGCTCCCGGCCGGCGCCGCTGCTCTCCCGGCTCCGCAGGAGGAGCCCGAGGACGGAAGCCAGGAGAGTGAGGAGCTCAAGGAGCGGTGGGACACCTTCTACTGGCTCCTGAATTTCGATGGCACCCCCATGAAGGTGCTGGAGGCCATGGGCAACTACACGGTGCGTACGGAGGCCAACAAGGTCATCCTCACCTCGGCTAACCCTCATACCACCCTGTACTGTTCCGGCGAAATCCTGAGCTCCCACGTCGGTCACAGGCTGGTTTGTAAGGCATCTGGCAAGGTGGAAGGCAACCCGGACACCATCTCCATCATCTGCGAGGAGTGCGACGAGACCCTGTTCGAGCTCCATTCCCCGGTGTGGACCGCTGACGAGGAGCCCGTGGAACCCATCGAGGATGTCCCGAAGGACTACCCGTATGAAGAGCCGGGCGAGGAGGTCTAACGATGAAGACAGCATTTTTCGTGGTAATGTTGCTTGTCGCCCTGTTTGCGGCCATGGACATCATTTTCGATGATGGGACCCGCAAAAATAAGGATATGCAGACGGTGGCTGGTTCGCTAGGCATCAAACCTATCCGGCGCCGCCCGGATTGTGTTGCTCTGTTCCTCATCTCCGTGGTGTTCATGTCTGCTATCCTGATTGTGGAGGTGCTGGCATGAACAGTACCAAAATTGAGTGGTGTGACATGACCTGGAACCCCGTCACTGGTTGCCTCCATGGGTGCGAATACTGCTATGCCCGCCGGGTAGCAACCAGATTTGGTGGCGGGGATGAGGATGGAGGTAATCACTTCCTTGGCAAGCCGATGCTTAAACCCAATTACAGCGTTGACCCGTATCCCTATGGCTTCGACCCCACATTTCACCGCTACCGGCTGGGCGAGCCGTACCAGCGCAGGGGCCAGAACATCTTCGTGTGCAGCATGGCCGACCTGTTCGGCGAGTGGGTGCCGGATGAGTGGATTGAGGAGGTGATGAAATCCTGTCTTCTGTCCCCTCAGCACCGTTACCTGTTCCTGACCAAGAATCCGGGCAGGTATATGAAACTGGCAGAGGCCGGGAAGCTGCCGGAGAAGGACAATTTCTGGTACGGCTCGTCTATACCTACACCTACTACCCAATTCTGGTGGAGCGACCGCCACAACACATTTGCCAGCATTGAGCCGATGATGGAAGCGTTCCAGCCGGCCGGAGATTGTCCGGTCAAGAAAGTTGGATGGGTCATCATTGGGGCCATGACCGGACCTGGGAGTAAGTACCACCAGCCGAAGAAAGAGTGGATAGAACCGCTTGTTGAAGATGCCCAGGCGCTCTCCGTTCCGGTATTTATGAAGGACAGTCTCATCCCCATCATGGGAGAGGCTGGCATGGTCAGGGATTTCCCGTGGGAATGAGGATGTAGGGCATGACGATTAAGGATTTTACGGTCGGCCAGACCGCCTACGCCATGGGCGACGGTTACGGCATAATGAGAGATAAATATAGCGTTTCGGAAGTGCGGGTCGAAAAAGTCGGCCGCAAATACGTTACCATCGCCGGGAATTGGGGAGAGCAGTTTGAGGAAACTTCTGCGAGCAGGCCATACCTCATTGAGCGTATGGATTGTGGTACGCCCAGGCTCCTTTTCCAGTCCCGCAAGGCGGTGGACGACTACATTGAGCGTGAGGAGCTGAAAACGTGGGTGCGGACGGCCGCTGGATGGGATAAAATCGACCGCTACACCCTCTCCCAGCTTCGGGCGGTCAAGAAAATTTTGGAAGGAGGTAAATCATGAAAGAAAAGTTCCTGGAAATCTACCGTGAGAATATCACCCGGCCCGGTGCCGAGGAGTTTCTGAAGTGGCTGGA